>NZ_JBIUZD010000003.1:140534-731431 GCF_044744885.1 Streptomyces sp. NPDC087215 | reverse complement strand
TTGGCACGCTGTTGAGTTCTCAAGGTGCGGACGCTTCCTTCGTTCCTGTTCCCAGGCCCTCCGGGCGCTTCCTTCGTTTCCGACTCTATCAGATCCTTTCGGCGTCTGATTCCCAGTCAGCGGGATTTGTCTTTCCGGCTGTTGGGCCGTTCCGACGAGTGAGACTTTAGCGGATTCCCTGCCTCCGACGCTAATCGGGCGGCTGCGTCCGAACTTCGAACACGGATTCCTCATTTCGCAAAAACGCACGGAAAGCAGAACGGCACAACAAAGCACCATCAGCTTCTGAGGATCTTGCGGAGTGGCTGTCCGGGGCCGACCGGAGTCGGTGCTCACGTCGGACAACTCGGAGAACACTACGGATCCTGGAATCCCATGTCAACCCGGGTCCTGCGGCGTAGGCTCTCCGTATGACTACGCGTGCGCACACCACCCAGTGGTGGGCCGCCTGCCGGCGCCCCACCACTCGCGCATGACCACGCGGCCGCCGCTTCGGCGGCCGTTCGCGTATCCCCTCCGGGAGCCTGGCCGTCGGATCGGCGGCCAGGAGAAGAGGGAGAAGGAACGCGATGACAAGGATCTTCAGCGGGATCAAGCCCACGGGGCACCTGACGCTGGGCAACTACCTCGGAGCCGTACGCCGGTGGGTCGAGGTCGAGCAGTACCGGGCTGAGGCGCTGTTCAGCGTCGTCGATCTGCACGCTCTGACCGTGGAACACGATCCGGCGCGGGTGCGGCGGCTCAGTCGGCAGGCGGCGACGCTGCTCCTGGCGGCGGGGCTCGATCCGGAGCTGTGCACCCTCTTCGTACAGAGTCACGTGGATGAGCACGCACGGCTGTCGTACCTGCTGGAGTGCGTGGCCACCGACGGCGAGCTGCGGCGGATGATCCAGTACAGGGAGAAGAGCGTCCTGGCGCGGGAGGCGGGTCAGGGGGTTCGGCTGTCGTTGCTGACCTATCCGGTGCTGATGGCGGCGGACATCCTGGCCTATGGGGCGGACGAGGTGCCTGTGGGTGAGGACCAGACCCAGCACGTGGAGCTGACCCGGGACCTGGCGGTGCGGTTCAACCAGCGGTACGGGTACACCTTCACAGTGCCCCGTGCGGTCCGGCCCGAGGTGGCGGCGCGGGTCATGGACCTGCAGGACCCGACGTCGAAGATGGGGAAGTCGCACGTGAACGGGGCCGGGATCGTCTATCTGCTGGACGACGCGGAGACCGTGCGGCGGAAGATCATGCGGGCCGTCACCGACAGCGGGCAGGTCGTGGAGTACGACCGGGACGTCAAGCCGGGAATCGCAAATCTACTCGATCTGATGGCAGCGGCGACCGGGGGGAATCCCTCGGTTCTGGCCGGGGCATACGCATCGTACGGAGCGTTGAAGAAGGACACGGCGGATGCGGTCGTCGAGCTGCTGAGGCCCTTGCGGGAGCGGCATACCGCGTTGGCGGCGGACCCCGGCTTCGTTGATCAGGTGCTACGGGACGGGGCCGAGCGGGCCCGGGTGGTGGCACGGCCTCTGGTGGACCGGGCCTATGGGGCGATCGGGCTGTTGCCCGCCGGGTGACGGAAGGCGTTGCGGTAGTCGCGCGGGCTGGTGGCGAGGTGCGAGGCGAAGTGCTGGCGCATCGTGACCTCGCTGCCGAAGCCCGCGCGGCGGGCCACCTCGGGGAGGGGGTGGTCGGTGAGTTCCAGGAGTTTCTGTGCGGCGGCGACGCGCTGGGTGATGAGCCAGTGCAGGGGGGTGGTGCCGGTGGTGGCCTGGAAGTGGCGGGCGAAGGAGCGTGGGGACATGCCCGCGCGGGCGGCGAGGGTCGCGATCGTGTGCGGCTCGTCGAGGTGGGCGAGGGCGTGGGCGCGGACGGTGGCGAGGGCGTCGGCGTCGCGGTCGGCGCGGGGGGTGGGGTGCTCGATGAACTGGGCTTGGGTGCCCGTGCGGAAGGGGGCGGTGACCATCGAGCGGGCGATGGCGGCGGCTGCTTCGGCGCCGTGGGCGGTGCGGACGAGGTGGAGGCAGAGGTCGATACCGGCGGCGGTGCCCGCCGAGGTCCAGATGCCGGTGTCCTCGACGAAGAGGGCGTCGGGTTCGACCCGGACCTTCGGGTGGCGGTCGGCGAGGGTTCCGGCGAGCTGCCAGTGGGTGACGGCGCGGCGGCCGTCGAGAAGTCCGGCGCGGGCGAGGACGAAGGCGCCGGCGCAGAGCGAGGCGACAGGCGTTCCACGAGTGTGGGCCCGGCGGAGTGCGTCGAGGACCGGGGGTGGGACGTCGGCGTCGGGGTCCTCGACGCCGGGGACCAGGACGAGGTCGGTGGGGGTGAGGCCGTCGAGCCAGTCGAGGGAGCGGTCGGGGGTGAGGGTGAGGCCGCCGCGCAGGGGGACGGGGGTGTCCGGGTCGGCGGCGGCCCTGCGGAGTTCGAAGGGAGGGACGCCGCGGAGGGTGCGGTCGCTGCCCCAGACCTCGGTGACGACGGAGACGTCGAAGGCGCGGATGCCGTGGAAGGAGAGGAGGGCGACGCGTTGGAGACGGGGTGTGGGGGTGGGGGTGGGCGGCACGCATGGCAGTAAATCATCGATCGCTGTCATTTGCCCCTCTGGGAGGCGGGTGGGCGCCGGGGAAGGATCGGGGGCATGGAGAGCACGGAGAACATCGCGGAGAACGCGGCCCTTGTCGTCGTCGACGTGCAGAAGGGCTTCGACGAGGAGTACTGGGGGAGGCGGAACAATCCGGCGGCCGAGGGGAACATCGCGGCGCTGATCGATGTGTGGCAGGAGACGGGGCGGCCGGTCGTCTTCGTACGGCATGACTCGTCGGGGGCGCGGTCGCCGCTGCGGGCGGGATACGCGGGGAACGCGTTCAAGGACTTCGTGGAGGAGCGGCGCGGGAAGGGGGACGGGCCTGAGCTGCTGGTGACGAAGAGCGTGAACTCGGCGTTCTACGGCGAGCCGTCGCTCGACGAGTGGCTCAGGGGGCAGGACATCGCGCAGATCGTGATCGTCGGCATCCAGACCAACATGTGCAACGAGACGACGGCCCGGATGGGCGGGAACCTCGGGTACGAGGTGTTGTTCGCGCTGGACGCGATGCACACCTTCGACCTGGAGGGGCCGTTCGGGTGGTCGCAGACGGCGGAGGAGCTGACCCGGGCGACGGCGGTGTCGCTGCACGGTGGGCGGTTCGCCCGGGTCGTGAGCACGGAGGAGGTGGTGAAGGGAGCGGGGGCGCGGTAGGGGTCGAGCCCGTGTGCCGCGGCTGTGGCGGCTGTGCGCGTACGGCCGTGGCGGTTCGGGGTGGCCGTGGGTGACTGCTCTGGTCCGGCCGTGGTTGCTCGGGGCGGTGCCGTGGTTGCTCGGGGGTTCAGCTGTTGCCGGAGGCGAGTTCGCGGCTGCGGTCACGGGCGGCTTCCAGGGCGGCGATGAGGGCGGCCCGTACGCCGTGGTTCTCCAGTTCGCGGATGGCGCTGATGGTGGTGCCCGCAGGAGAGGTGACGGCCTCGCGGAGCTTGACGGGGTGCTCGCCGCTGTCGCGGAGCATCACGGCGGCGCCGATGGCGGCCTGGACGATGAGGTCGTGGGCCTGGGCGCGGGGCAGACCGAGGAGGATGCCCGCGTCCGTCATGGCCTCGACGAGGAAGTAGAAGTACGCGGGGCCGGAGCCGGAGAGGGCGGTGGCCGCGTCCTGCTGGGACTCGGGGACGCGGAGGGTCTTGCCGACCCCGCCGAAGATCTCCTCGGTGTGGGCGAGGTGGGCGGGGGTGGCGTGGCTGCCCGCGGAGATGACGGACATGCCCTCGTCGACGAGGACGGGGGTGTTGGGCATGACACGGACGACGGGGGTGCCGGTGGTGAGACGGTCTTCGATGAACGAGGTGGGGATGCCCGCGGCGGCGCTGATGACCAGACGGTCGGCGGTGACGTGGGGGGCGAGTTCGTCGAGGAGACGGCCCATGTCCTGGGGCTTGACGGCCAGGATGAGGGTGTCGGCGCGCTTGGCGGCCTCGGCGTTGGTGACGGTCTCCACCCCGTAGCGGGTGCGGAGCTCCTCGGCGCGTTCGGTACGGCGGGCGGTGACCAGGAGGTTCGCCGGGCGCCAGCCGGCGCGGATCATGCCGCTGAGGAGCGCTTCACCGATCTTGCCGGTGCCGAGGACTGCGACGGTCTTGGTCATGGCTCTGTTCACCTCGCCGGAGGGGGTACGTGCCGTCATCCTCGCACCGGTGGGCGGGGTGGTGTGCGGGTGTCCGAGGAGCGGTCACGCGGTGCGGCGGCGGAGGGTGGCCGCGCCGAGGCCGAGGACCAGGAGCGCGCAGCCCGCGACGACCAGGGCGTCGCGGACGAAGGCGCCGGTGACCTCGGAGTGGCGGAGGACCTGGTTCATGCCGTCGACGGCGTACGACATGGGCAGGACGTCCGAGACCGCTTCGAGTGCGGGAGCCATGCGGTCGCGCGGGGTGAACAGGCCGCAGAGGAGGAGCTGGGGGAAGATCACGGCCGGCATGAACTGGACGGCCTGGAACTCGGAGGCGGCGAAGGCGGAGACGAAGAGGCCGAGGGCGGTGCCGAGGAGGGCGTCGAGGAGGGCGACCAGGAGGAGGAGCCAGGGGGAGCCGATGACGTCGAGGCCGAGGACCCGGAGGGCGAGGCCGGTGGCCAGGAGGGACTGGACGACGGCGACGAGGCCGAAGGCCAGGGCGTACCCACCGATGAGGTCGGCCTTGCCGAGGGGGAGGGCGAGGAGGCGTTCGAGGGTCCCGGAGGTGCGTTCACGGAGGGTGGTGATCGAGGTGACCAGGAACATCGTGATGAGCGGGAAGATGCCGAGGAGTGAGGCGCCGAGGTTGTCGAAGGTGCCGGGGCTGCCGTCGAAGACGTACCGGAGCAGGACGAGCATCACGCAGGGCACCAGGAGCATCAGGGCGATCGAGCGGGGGTCGTGGCGCAGCTGACGCAGCACGCGGGCGGCGGTGGCGAGGGTGCGGGCGGACGTCATGGCCGGTTCTCCTCATGGGCGGGCCGGGTCGTGGGGGCCGCGGTGGCGCGGGCGGCAGCCGCGTCGACCAGGTGCAGGAAGGCTTCCTCGACGGTGGTGGTGTCGTTGCGGCGGCGGAGGTTCTCGGGGGTGTCGTCGGCGAGGACCTCGCCTTCGCGCATGAGGAGCAGGCGGTGGCAGCGTTCGGCCTCGTCCATGACGTGGGAGGAGACGAGGAGCGTGGTGCCCCGGTCGGCGGCGATCCGGTGGAAGAGGTCCCAGAGGTCGCGGCGGAGGACGGGGTCGAGGCCGACGGTGGGTTCGTCGAGCACGAGGAGGTCCGGGGTGCCGAGGAGCGCGACGGCGAGCGAGACGCGGCTGCGCTGGCCGCCGGAGAGCCTGCCCGCGAGGGCGTCGGCGTGGGAGACGAGGTCGACGTCTTCGACGGCCCGGTCGACGGCGGCGCGGCGTTCACGGCGGTGGGAGCGGCCGGGGAGCAGGACGGCGGCGAAGTAGTCGAGGTTCTGGCGGACGGTGAGGTCGTCGTAGACGGAGGGGGCCTGGGTGACGTAGCCGATGCGGGAGCGGAGGGTGGGGTCGCCCGCCGGGCGGCCGAGGACCCGGAGAGTGCCGTCGACCTTGGCCTGGGTGCCGACGATGGCACGCATGAGCGTGGTCTTGCCGCAGCCGGAAGGGCCGAGGAGTCCGGTGATGCGGCCTGCCTCGACGGTGAAGTCGAGACCGCGCAGGACGGGGCGGCCACCGCGGACGACGGTGAGGCCGTGCGCGGAGACGGCGGAGACGGCGGTTGCCGGGGGCTCTGCGGGAGATGCGGTGGGTGGGGCCGGAGCTTGGGGTTGGGCTGGGGCTGGGGCTGGAGTTTTGGCTGGTCCGGCAGGGCCAGGAGCGGAGCCGGGAGTCGGATCGGAGACGGGGGCGGGAGCGGTGGGGGTGGGGGGTTGTGGGGGGTTGTCGGCGGGTCCCGGCGGGGAATTCATCATGTGATGAATAGTCCTCCCGGGGGTACCCGCCGTCAAGCGCCGCTCGGCGCACCCGTCCTGGCGGGCGGCCGTCAGCCGCGGTGCGCCGAGCGGCGGATGTACCAGGTCGCTCCGCGCACCACCAGTTCCTTGAACGCCGCCGCCGGGCGGCCGGTGAGGAGGCGGTCGCGGGGGGAGTCGTCCGGGTGGACGAACTGGATGAGCCCGTCCCGGCGCCCCAGGCTGACGCACTGGAAGCGGTAGCCGAAGGAGAGCGGTTCGGGCTCCTCGCCGCGCAGTTCCCGGACGATCGAGCGGGCCGTGTGCATCCCCGTGGGCAGCGCGGTGGCGCAGGCCATCCGCAGTTCGCCGTCCGCGCCGGGGTGGGCGGCGGCGCCCGCGTCGCCGGGGACGTACACCTCCGGGTGGGAGACCGAGCGCAGCGAGGTGTCCACGGCGATCCGGCCGGAGGGGGCGAGGGCGAGGCCCGCGGCGGCCCCGATTTCGGCGTTCGGGACGAAGGCGGCGGCCCAGACCACCACGTCCGCGTCCACCTCGTCGGGCGATCCGACCCGGTGCCCCTCCTCCACCCTGGCGCCCCGGGCCTGGAGGACCCGGTGCACATGGGACGCGCCGCGCGGGGAGAGTCCGGCGCCGACCCGGCCCCCGGTGAGGAGGCGCACCGAGGTGCCGAGCGGGCGGTAGGTCTCGGCGAGTTCGGCGGCCATCTCGATCCCGGTGAGGCCGCCGCCGACGACGGCGACCGTGCCGGGCCGGTCCCGCAGGTGCTTGTGGAGGGCGTCGGCGGTCTCCGCCGTGTAGGCGCGGGGGTTCGCCGTGGTCGTGGTGGGCAGGCCGGTGCGGCTGCCGAGGGCGTAGACGAGCCGGTCGTACGGGAGCGCCCGGCCGTCGTCGGTCGTGACCAGGCGGGCCGCCGTGTCGAGGGCGGTGGCGCGGGCCGGTACGTGGGTGATGCCGGTGCGGTGGAGGAAGCCGGCCAGGGGGTGGGTGACGTCGGGCCGTCCCGCCGCGCGCTCGTGGAGCCGTACGCGCTCGGTGAAGTGGTCGGCCGGATCGACGAGCGTCACCTGGGCGTGCGGGCCGAGCCGGAGGGCGGTCATGAGTCCGGCGTATCCCGCGCCGAGGACGAGGACACGGTGGGCGGGGCGGGGCTGCGGTGTCGTCTTCATGCCGATACGACGAAGCGGGTGTCCCCGGACGTGACATCGCGCGTCCGGACCCGTGTGCGGGGGCGCGGCTCGGCCGCGCCGCGGCTACTTGCGCTTCGGCTTCTTGCGGGCCGCCGGGTTGCCCGTGCGGTTGCCCCGGCGCTTCTCGTACTGGGCTCGGGCGGTCTCGTGCTCGGCGCGGCGGAGCTTCTCGCCGGGGGCCTCGACCAGACAGCGGAGCCCGTAGGCGAGGAGCGAGCCGATGAAGCCGATCGCCTTGAGGCTGCGCAGGGACTCCTCGCGGGCCGGGTCGGCGGGGCGGCGCAGGAAGCCTTCCCAGGTCCGGCTGAAGGCGATGGCGCTGCAGACCGCGAACATGAGGACGACCAGCACGTTGACGATGCCGCCGACGTCCGCGATCTGCAGGCCCTCGTACGCGAAGCGCAGCACGAAGCAGGCCGCGACGGCGGCGGCGATCGAGCCCACCGCCAGACCGGCACGGCGCAGCGCGTAGTGGCTGGTGTGATCCACCCAGCTCGTACCGAAGAAACGGATCTCCTCGGGGCGCGGCCCGGCGGGGGTGCCGTCGGGCGCGCCCGGCTCGGGGGCGCCTGCCGTGCGGGGGGTCTGCTCGTCGTCGCTCACGAGGTCGATTATCCCCGGCCCGGAGGCGAGGGGCCTCAGGCGCAGCGCGGTGCGACGAAGCCGTTGCTGCCCGTGTGCACGTAGGAGTCGGAGACGTATTCGCCGGAGCCGATGGCGTCCCAGATCCGGCTGGTGCCGTACGGTCCGGTGACCGACTCGCCGTTCTTCTGGCAGGAGATCGCCACGGTGGAACCCGCGGCGAGCTGGCGGACGACCGGGTGCTGGGTGCTGGGGCCGGAGCGCACGTTCACCCGGTAGCCCGGGGCGAGCGGATAGCGCGCGGCGGCGGCGGCCGTCGCCGTGACCTGCGCGACCGTGGCCGTACGTCCTGTGGTGTTCTCGTCGGTGCCCATCTGTTCTCCCCCGTGTGGCGTAAAAGCACTCCGCTGAGTTTCACTCTCCGCGACGCGCAGGCTAGCAAGCTCCACCGACATCCCGGGGGTCATGGACTAGGCTCCGAGAGCCGCGCACGTGCGCGCGAGGTGACGGGGAATCACACGGGGGTGGGCGATGCCACCGTTGCGCGGAACAGGTGCCGACCGGGAAGCGGAGGGCCCCGAGTACGCGGGCGACTACCGGCTCCAGACATGTCTGGGCGCGGGCGGCATGGGGGTCGTACACCTCGCCGCCTCGGCTTCGGGACTGCGGCTCGCGGTCAAGGTCGTACACGCACGGTATGCGGAGGACCCCGAGTTCAGGGCGCGTTTCCGCCAGGAGGTCGCGGCGGCCCGCCGGGTCAGCGGGGCCTTCACCGCGCCCGTGGTGGACGCCGACCCCGATGCCGTACTCCCCTGGATGGCCACCCTCTACGTGCCCGGTCCGACCCTCGCCGACCAGGTGAAACGGAACGGTCCGCTGTCCCCCGCCGAGCTGCGCAGGCTCACCGCCGGGCTCGCCGAGGCACTGCGGGACATCCACCGCGCCGGGGTCGTCCACCGCGACCTCAAGCCCAGCAACGTCCTGCTCACCGACACCGGCCCCAAGGTCATCGACTTCGGCATCTCCCGGCCCGTCGACAGCGACCTGCACACCGAGACCGGGAAGCTCATCGGCTCGCCGCCGTTCATGGCCCCCGAGCAGTTCCAGCGCCCGCGCGAGGTCGGGCCCGCCGCCGACGTCTTCGCGCTGGGCTCGGTCCTGGTGCACGCGTCGACCGGGCACGGCCCGTTCGACTCCGACAGCCCGTACATCGTGGCGTACCAGGTGGTCCACGACGAGCCGGACCTGACCGGCGTCCCCGGGGACCTCGCGCCGCTCGTCGCGCGCTGTCTCGCCAAGGAGCCGGAGGACCGGCCCACCCCGGCCGAGATCATGACGGCGCTGCTGCCGCCCTCGTACGCGGCGGAGGCGTTCATACCGGCGCAGCGGCGGCGCCCCGCACTGCCCGAGGGGCAGAACGCCCTGTCCGGTGGGCGTGACGGCGGTGCCGCGTGGGACGCCGACACCCCGGTCCGGTTCGCCGTGCCCGCCCCGCCGCCCGGTCGGTCCGGGCGGCTCCGTCGGCTCGGACGGCTCGGGCGGCTCCGTCCGCGCCCGACCCTCGCCGTCGTCGCCGCGCTCGTGGTGGCGGGGGCCGGGGCGTACGCGGTCCTGACCCCGACCGCCCGGGGCGGACCCGAGAGGCCCGAGCGCTCGGCCGAGGTCGCCACCGCCTTCACCGGCTGGCACACCACGCTCCAGAAGCGGGGCGAGATCGCCGCGCCCGCCTGCGCGCACAGCGGTGGCGCGCTGTACTGCACGGCCCGGGGCATCGGGATCTCCCGGCTCGACCCCGTGACGGGCCGGGTCGTCTGGTCACGGACCGCCCCCGTCGAGGAGGAGCCGCCGAGCACGCCGTTCCTGCTCGCCCCCGGTCTCGTCGGCGCCGCCCCGGCGATCGGTCCGCTCCGCGCGTACGCGACCGGGAGCGGGGTCCCCGGCTGGCGCGCCGACGCGCCGGGCCTGCCCGAGCCGCACTGGCCGGCCGGTGACGCGGTCGTCCTGACCGACGGCACGGGAGGCATCCGGGCCGTCGACGGCCGGACCGGGAAGCAGCTCTGGCGGCACGCGCTGAAGGGCTTCGGGGTGCCCCAGCCGGGGCCGTACGACGCCGGGTCCGGGCTGATGCCGGTCTTCGAGGTGTCGGACGACGGTTCGCGCACCCGGGTCGGGGAGTTCCGCCCGCGCACCGGGAAGGTGGTGCGGAAGTACGACCTCGACGGCTATCTCGACGCGCTGGGCCGCACCGGCGACGGGTCGCTGCTGCTCGGTTCCCGCTACCAGGGCTCGCTGTTCGACGGGCTTCTGCTGCTTGACCCGGAGAGCGGCGCGGTCCGCAAGGTCCCCCTGCCCTACCGGGTCGAGGCCCGGGGCTTCGCCGTACGGGGCACGGTCGTCCATGTGCTCGACGCGAGCGGGCGCCTGACCGCCGTCGAGACGGCGAAGGGCGGCGCCGGGGTGCTGTGGGAGCTGGAGACCGGGGCGGGGAACGTGTCCACGCCGGTCCTCGGGTCCGGCGACCGGCTGTACTTCTCCGTCCAGGACGGGCGGCTGATCGCCGTGGACACCGCGCGCGGGGCGATGATCGGACAGACCCGGCCCCGGCTCCTCGACGGACGCCTCGGGTACGCGGTGTTCGTGCCCGCGCCGCTGATCGTCGGCGACCGGGTGTTCGGCTCGGCCCCGGACGGCTCGGTCTTCGCGGTGGACGCGCGGGACCCGGCGACCTGGTGAGCCGGTGGGTCGGTGGGCCGGTGGGTCGGTGGGCCGGTGGGCCGGTGAACCAGCGCCCCGGCGATTCGGCGACCTGGTGGGCCGGTGACCCGGTGGGACATCTGAGCCGGTGAATGCCTTGATCCGGTGATCCGGCGGTACGGCGTCGGCCCGAGGGTCTCGGGAAGCGGGCGGGGGCGGGAACGGGCTCGTCGCCCTTCCCGCCCCCGCCCGCCGGTTCCGGCCGGTCAGCCCAGCTTCGTCACGTCGCGGACCGCGCCCTTGTCGGCGCTCGTCGCCATCGCCGCGTACGCGCGCAGGGCCGCCGACACCTTGCGCTGCCGGTTCTTCGGCTCGTACACGCCGTTCAGGGCCGTCCGGCGGGCGGCCAGCGTCTCCTCGTCCACGAGCAGCTCGATCGAGCGGTTCGGGATGTCGATGCGGACGCGGTCGCCGTCCTCGACCAGGGCGATGGTGCCGCCCGAGGCTGCCTCGGGGGAGGCGTGGCCGATGGAGAGGCCCGAGGTGCCGCCGGAGAAGCGTCCGTCGGTGACCAGGGCGCAGGTCTTGCCCAGGCCCCGGCCCTTGAGGAACGAGGTCGGGTAGAGCATCTCCTGCATACCGGGGCCGCCCTTGGGGCCCTCGTAGCGGATGACGACCACGTCGCCGTCCTTGACCTGCTTGTTGAGGATCTTCTCGACGGCCTCGTCCTGCGACTCGCAGACCACGGCCGGGCCCTCGAAGGTCCAGATCGACTCGTCGACGCCCGCCGTCTTCACGACACAGCCGTCGGCCGCGAGGTTGCCGCGCAGGACGGCGAGGCCGCCGTCCTTCGAGTACGCGTGGGCCGCGTCGCGGATGCAGCCGCCCGCCGCGTCCACGTCGAGCGTCTCCCAGCGCTCGGACTGCGAGAAGGCGGTCGACGAGCGCTCGCAGCCGGGGGCCGCGTGCCACAGCTCGACGGACTCCTCGGTCGGGGAGCCGCCGCGCACGTCCCAGGCGCCCAGCCACTCCTTGACGGAGCGGGAGTGGACGGTGTGGACGTCCTCGTTGAGGAGACCCGCGCGGTACAGCTCGCCGAGGATGGCCGGGATGCCACCGGCCCGGTGCACGTCCTCCATGTAGTACGTGCGGTCCTTGGCGACGTTCGGGGCGACCTTGGCCAGGCAGGGGACCCGGCGCGAGACCTCGTCCATGTGCGCCAGACCGTAGTCCAGCTCGGCCTCCTGGGCGGCGGCGAGCAGGTGCAGGATCGTGTTGGTCGAGCCGCCCATGGCGATGTCGAGGGCCATGGCGTTGTCGAAGGCCGCGCGGGTCGCGATCGAGCGCGGCAGGACGGAGTCGTCGTCCTCGTCGTAGTACCGGCGGGTGATGTCGACGACCGTGCGCGCCGCGTTCTCGTACAGCGCCCGGCGGGCGGTGTGGGTGGCGAGGACCGAGCCGTTGCCGGGGAGGGAGAGGCCGATGGCCTCGGTCAGGCAGTTCATCGAGTTGGCCGTGAACATGCCGGAACAGGAGCCGCAGGTCGGGCAGGCGTTCTCCTCGATGCGACGGATGTCCTCGTCCGAGATCTTCGGGTTCACGGCGTCGGAGATCGCGTCGACGAGGTCGAGGGTGCGGACCGAGCCGTCGACGAGGGTCGCGCGGCCCGACTCCATCGGGCCGCCGGAGACGAAGACCGTCGGGATGTTCAGGCGCAGGGCTGCCATCAGCATCCCCGGGGTGATCTTGTCGCAGTTGGAGATGCAGATCAGGGCGTCGGCGCAGTGCGCCTCGACCATGTACTCCACGCTGTCCGCGATCAGGTCGCGGGAGGGCAGCGAGTACAGCATTCCGCCGTGGCCCATCGCGATGCCGTCGTCGACGGCGATCGTGTTGAACTCGCGCGGGATGGCACCGGCGGCGGTGATCGCGTCGGAGACGATCCGGCCGACGGGCTGGAGGTGGGTGTGGCCCGGAACGAACTCCGTGAAGGAGTTGGCGACCGCGATGATCGGCTTCCGGCCGATGTCCGCGCCGGGTACACCGGAGGCTCGCATCAGGGCGCGTGCGCCCGCCATGTTGCGCCCGTGGGTGACAGTGCGGGACCTCAGCTCGGGCATCGTCGCTCGCTCCTCAGTGACAGGTGTGCTTGCGGCCGAGCCTACGCCGTGGACCAAGATCTGGACAGCCCGTCCGTATGCCGGACAGAGTGTTCAGCTTTCGAGCGGCGCCGTACGGGGACGGGGACGGGTCCCGTACGGGTGGACCCGCACGGTCCGGGTCCCACCGGGGGCGGGCCCTGGGGGCCGGGGCCGTAGGGGCGGGTCGGCCCGTAGGGGGTCGGGAGGGGGTCCCGTAGTCCCGTAGTCCCGTAGTCCCGCTAGTCCCGTACGGGCGATCCCTGTCCCGGGATCACCGGGGCGGGCCACCGCGCGGTCGTACGGAGCCGGGAGCCGGGTCGTACGGGGTCAGGATCCGGGTCGTACGGGGTCAGGATCCGGGTCGTATCGGCCGGACACCCGGTCGTGTCCCTCACGCCTCCGTCAGGTAGCGCTGGAGCGTCGGCGCCACCTGGGCCACGATGTCCTCCGGGTCCGCCGAGGCCAGCGGCTCGACCCGGATCACATACCGCAGGATCGCGATCCCGATCATGTGCGAGGCCGCGAGCTCGGCCCGGAACTTCGGGTCCGGTACGTCCAGCTCGTCCGCGATCCGTTCCAGGAGCCGTCGCAGCACGAACGCCCGCAGGACCTTCGCCGCCGCCTCGTGGGTCAGCGCGGAGCGGACGATCGCGAGCAGCGGGGCACGGCTCGCCGGGTTCTCCCAGACCCCCACGAAGAAGCGCGCGAGCCGCTCGCCGATGGCCTCGCGCGGGCCGTCCAGGATCGCCGGGACGACCGTCGCGGGTTCGAAGGAGACCTCGACGGCGGCGGCGAAGACCTCGTCCTTCGTGCCGAAGTAGTGGTGGACGAGCGCCGGGTCGACCCCGGCGGCACGGGCGATGCCGCGCACCGAGGCCTTGTCGTAGCCGCGTTCGGCGAACTGCTCGCGGGCCGCCTCCAGGATGCGTTCCCGCGCGCCCGGTCCGCTCTCCTCCTCGGTACGGGACGGACGGCCGCGCCTGCGCGGGGCCGGGGCGGTCACGGCCTCGGCACCCGGGTGGGGCGGCCGGCCGCCGAGGCGAGGTGCAGCCGGGTGAACGCCAGGGCCTCCGCGAGGTCGGCCTCGCGTTCGGCGGCCGACATCGCGCGGCGCGTGTTGACCTCGATGACGACATGGCCGTCGAAACCGGTGACCGCGAGCCGCTCCAGGAGCTCGGCGCAGGGCTGGGTGCCGCGCCCCGGGACCAGGTGCTCGTCCTTGGCCGAGCCCCGGCCGTCGGCGAGGTGGACGTGGCCGAGCCGGTCGCCCATGCGGTCGATCATCGCGAGGGTGTCGGTGCGGGCGGTCGCGGTGTGCGAGAGGTCCACGGTGAAGTGCCGGTAGTCGTCCTTGGTGACGTCCCACTCGGGGGCGTACGCGAGCATCTCGCGGTCCTTGTACCGCCACGGGTACATGTTCTCGACGGCGAACCGCACGTCGGTCTCGTCCGCCATCCGCCAGATGCCGGTCACGAAGTCCTTGGCGTACTGGCGCTGCCAGCGGAACGGCGGATGCACCACGACCGTCGACGCGCCGAGCCGCTCGGCCGCCGACCTGGCGCGCTGGAGCTTGACCCAGGGGTCGGTGGACCAGACGCGCTGGGTGATGAGGAGGCAGGGGGCGTGCACGGCGAGGACGGGAACCCCGTGGTGGTCGGAGAGGCGGCGGAGCGCCTCCACGTCCTGGCTGACCGGGTCGGTCCACACCATGACCTCGACGCCGTCGTAGCCGAGGCGCGCGGCGATCTCGAAGGCCGTCGCCGTCGACTCCGGATAGACCGAGGCGGTCGACAGGGCGACCTTCACGCCCGGGACGCGCACCGCTGGTTCTGCCATCCAGACAGGGTACGGGGCGGGCCGGGACGCCGGGGCGTGGTTCCGGTCACGCCGGGGCTGGGGCGATGGGCCGGGGCTGGGCGGGGTACGGGGCGGTGGCGGGGCGGCGCGGTGGCCGGTGGGGCGCACCGGCCCCGGCGGTCCGGCGGCCGGTCGGCCGGGGTGACCCTGGTGGCCCGGCCACCCACAGGAGCCGTACGCCCATCCGGCGGCCGGTCGGCCGGGGCGCGGCGCTCGCCCGAAGGTCCGTCCCCGTCGAGGCCCTCCCTGGCGGCCGGTCCGTACCGGTCACCGGGCCGCCCCGCCGGACCCGTACCTCCGGACCCGGGTCTCCGGACCCGGCCCTCCCCCGTGGCCCGTCCGTCAGGTCGTCGGCAGGTGGTCCAGGCGGCGGAGGATGACGCCCTCGCGCAGGGCCCAGGGGCAGATCTCCAGTTCCTCCACGTCGAGCAGGTCCATCGCGCCCTCCGCGACGAGCGCGCCCGCGAGGAGCTGGCCCGCGCGGCCCTCCGACACTCCCGGCAGGGCCGCGCGCTCGGGTGCCGTCATGGCCGCAAGCCGCGGGACCCACTCCTCCAGGGACTTCCGGCTCAGGACCCGCTGGGCGTAGAGGCCCTCCCCCGAGCCGGGCGCGCCGGCGATCCTGGCCAGCTGCTTGAAGGTCTTGGAGGTGGCGACCACGCGGTCGGGGCGCCCGGAGCGGCTGAAGTCTCCGACCGTACGGGCGATCTGCGCGCGCACATGGCGGCGGAGCGCCTTCACGTCGGCGGTGTCCGCCGGGTCCCCGGGCAGCCAGCCCGCGGTGAGGCGGCCCGCGCCGAGCGGCAGCGAGACCGCCGTGTCGGGGTCCTCGTCGATGCCGTACGCCACTTCGAGGGAGCCGCCGCCGATGTCGAGGAGGAGCAGCTTCCCGGCGGACCAGCCGAACCAGCGGCGGGCGGCGAGGAAGGTGAGCCGCGCCTCCTCCTCCCCGGTGAGGACCTGGAGCTCGACCCCGGTCTCCTCCTTCACGCGGGCGAGGACGGCGTCGGCGTTGCTGGCCTCGCGGACGGCCGAGGTGGCGAACGGCAGCACCTCCTCGCAGCCCTTGTCCTCGGCGGCGAGCAGCGCGTACCGGACGGTCGCGGTGAGCCGCTCGACGCCCGCGGGCGCGATGGCGCCCCGCTCGTCGAGGAGTTCGGCGAGCCGGAGCTCCGCCTTGTGGGAGTGGGCGGGCAGCGGCCGGGCGCCCGGGTGGGCGTCCACCACCAGGAAGTGCACTGTGTTCGAACCGACGTCGAGGACTCCGAGTCTCATGGCGGAACGGTACTGCTCCCGCCCGCATACGCTTGGACTCGTGCCAAAGACGAAGAAGGCGAAGCCGGGCAAGGACAGTCGCGGGGACGCGGAGGTGAAGGTTCCGGTGTCAGTGAAGGGCGACGGGAAGCGGGGCAAGGGCGCGGAGCCCGACGAGAAGGGGCTGGACTTCGCGCGCGCGTGGGTCGAGTTCCCCGATCCCGCCGACGAGGAGCAGGTCTTCCGCTGCGACCTGACCTGGCTGACCTCCCGCTGGACCTGTGTCTTCGGCAGCGGCTGCCAGGGCATCCAGGCGGGCCGGGCCGACGACGGCTGCTGCACGCTCGGCGCGCACTTCTCCGACGAGGACGACGAGAAGCGGGTCGCGTCGCACGTGGCCCGCCTCACTCCGGAGCTGTGGCAGTTCCACGAGGTCGGCAGCGAGTCCGGCTGGACCCAGCTCGACGAGGACGGCGACCGGCAGACCCGCCGCTGGAAGGGGTCCTGCATCTTCCAGAACCGTCCCGGCTTCGCGGGCGGCGCGGGCTGTTCGCTGCACATCCTGGCCCTGAAGGAGGGCCGGGAGCCGCTGGAGACCAAGCCGGACGTCTGCTGGCAACTGCCGGTCCGCCGGACGTACGACTGGATCGACCGGCCGGACGACACCCGGGTCCTCCAGGTGTCCATCGGTGAGTACGACCGCAGGGGCTGGGGTCCCGGCGGTCGTGACCTGCACTGGTGGTGCACCTCGGCCACCTCGGCGCACGGGGCGGGTGAGCCGGTCTACGTCTCCTACCGGCCCGAGCTGACCGAGATGATGGGCAAGGAGGCGTACGAGGTCCTCGTCGGGCTGTGCGAGACCCGGCTCGCCTCGGCACTGCCCCTGGTGGCCCCGCACCCGGCGGACCCGGTGAAGCGGGGAACCCCAGAGAGCGCGGGGAACGCGGGGAGCGCGGGGGACTCCGTGGCCGCTGAGAGCCAGAAGGTTCCGAAGACCCCGAAGAGTCCGAAGAAGAAGTAGCGGCCCCGGGCCCGTACGGGCCACGCCTTGGGCCATCGCCCGCACAGCGCCCGTACGGCACGGCCCTTACGGGCGCTCGCTGTACGGGCGCTTCCCGTACGGCCCCGTCCGGCGCCCGCCCCTACCGGGCTTCCCCTACGGCTCCGGCCCGTGGGTCCCCCGGTCAGAACGGGGGCGGGTTCTCCGTCGTCGGCGGGGACGTCGGTTCCGGTGTGGCGGGGTCCGTGGTGGCCGGGGGCTGTTCCGTCGTGGGCGGGGTCGGCTCGGTCGTGGGCGGGTCCGTCGGGGTCCCCGGGTCGGCCGTCGTCGGGGGTTCCGTGGCCGGTGGGCCGGTCGGCGGCGTGGTCGGCTCCGTCGTGGGCGGGCCCGTCGGCGGTGTGGTCGGCGGGACCGTCGGACCGGTGGTCGGCGGCGGGGTGCCCGGTTCGACGACGGGTGGGGCGGGCTCGCCGCGCCCGTCGATCCTGACCACGGCCCCCGAGGGGTTCGCTCCGACCCGCGCGCTCCAGGCACCCCGGGGTTCGCGCCGGTGGTCGACCCGGACGGCGATCGTGACCGCCGCGCCGGGGGCGAGGGTGCCGGAGGCCCGGCTCACGTACAGCCAGGGCGCGTCCGTCCACAGCGACCAGTCGACGGGGGAGCCCCCGGCGGCGATGAGCGTGAGCAGCGTGAGCTCTCCGTGGCTCCGGGCGCTCACCGTGATCCAGCCGGGGGCGGGCTCGCCGGGACGGGAGGGCTCCGCGGGGCCGGTGGGACCGCCGGGGCTGAGGACCTCGACGGAGACGTCGGGGGCACGGCTGCCCCGGGTGAAGCGGGGGTCGGGGGTGGCGCGCGCGTTGCCCGCGTTCTCGTACTGCTCGTAGGGGTCGTACGGGTCATAGGGGCGGCCGTCCGGTCCGATGGCGGCATCGGCCTCGGAGGCGCTGATCCGGGTGCCGCCGTGGGCGGCCGTCGTGGTGTCGGAGCTGCCCCGGCAGGAGGCCCACAGGGCGAGGACGGGGGCGGCGACCACGGCCGCGACCACGGTGGTGGTGACCGCGCGGGCCCGCATCCGGTCACGGCGGGCGGCGTGGTCCTTGGGGTCGAGGGGGAAGCCGGTCGGCGCGAAACGCGGGGCTCCGGCACGCGCGCGCGGGACGTGCGGCAGCGCCGTGCAGGCGGCGGCCCTGGGGGCTTCGACCAGCGGCAGCGAGGCCGGGGGCAGGGTGCCGGTGCCGGGCCAGGGGGCGGTGGCACCGACCCGCTCGGCGACCCTGCGGCAGCGGGGGCAGTCGTCGACGTGCCGGACGAGCTCGGCGCGCAGGGCCGCCGAGAGGAGCACCCGGTGGTCGCCGGTGAGCCGGGCGACGGTGGGGCAGCTGCCGGTACCGACGACGGCGAGGGCGGCCCGGGTGCGTTCGACCTCGCAGGCGGCGGCGGAGAGGAGTTCGCGGGCGGCGAGCGGGTCGAGGGAGAGCACGGCGGCGACCTGGCGGGGGCTGAGGCCGTGCCGGACGGACAGTTCGAGGGCCTCGCGCTGTTCGGGAGTGGTGCCCGCGGCCTCGGGCCAGGCGAGCCGGGCGAGTTCGGCACGGCGGCGCTCGGCGGTCCGCTCGGGGACCCGGGGCGGCTCGGGCGCGGCGACGGCGGGACGGCCGGTGTGGGCGCCCTGGCGTCGGCCGCGCTGCTCGCCGAGGCTGCGCAGACAGGCCCAGCGGGCGAGGGCGTACAGCCAGGCCGTGCGGCCCTCCTCGTCGGAGGGGCAGCGGCCGTGGTGCCGTTCGGCGACGGCGAGGACGTCACCGAGGACGGCGGTGGCCGTGTCGTGGTCGCAGAGCACGGAGAGGCAGTACGTGAAGAGGCCGTCGAGAGCGGCCTCGTGGCGGGCGGGGGGCCGACGGCCGAGCGCACGGGTTCCCCGGTGGTCCGCGACGGGGTGCGCCCGGTGTGCGCCGGTGGTGCGTGCGGGAGAGTCCAGCCTGCTGCTCGTCACCGGTCGACCGTAGGCAGCGCGGAGCGCACTCTTCGTACCGGTCGCGGACTTCTCATTCGTACGGGTGAAGCTATCGCCCGAAAGGGGACAGGAATACGGGGCTCCGTTCTCGGTCGGGTGACGGCCGGGGCACCTGGACGGGTGACGGCCGTACGGGGGGGGCGGGCGGCGCTTCCTGGGTGGGCGCCGAGGGGTCCGGCCGGGACGGGAGCCGTCTCGGGCGCGCCGCCGTCTCCGGACGAGCGGGCGGCGCCGGGGCGACCCGGGCGCTCGGGGCGGGCGGCCGTGGTCCGGGGCGGGGAGGTCGCTGTGGGGCGGGCCGGTCGCTCCGGACGGGTCGCCGCCGCCCGGGACCGACGGACGACGCTCCGGGCGGGTGAGGGGCGGGACGGTGCGGGGCGGTGCGGGGCGGGGGACGGGCCCCGCATCGGTGGGGCGGGCCGGAGGAGCGGCACCCGGTGGGAGGGGAAGTGCGGGCCGGGCCGGTGGGAGCGGGGCGGGGCGGGGAGTCGCGGGGCCGGGCGGGGAGTCGCGGGGCGGGGCGGGGAGTCGGGGAGTCGCGGGGCGGGGCCCTCGTGCTTCCCGGGCGGGGGCGGACGGGCGGCGGCCGGGGCGTTGTCGGTGGTGGCCGCTACGGTGGGCGGCATGGCTGCCCGTACGAAATCGACCAAGGACCGGCCGTCCTACCGCTGCACCGAGTGCGGCTGGCAGACGGCCAAGTGGCTCGGCCGCTGCCCCGAGTGCCAGGCCTGGGGGACGGTCGAGGAGTACGGCGCGCCCGCTGTCCGTACGACCGCCGCGGGCCGGGTCTCCACCGCCGCCGTCCCCATCGCGCAGGTGGACGTCCGGCAGGCGACCGCCCGTTCCACCGGCGTCGACGAGCTGGACCGGGTCCTCGGCGGGGGCCTGGTGCCCGGCGCGGTGGTGCTCCTCGCGGGCGAGCCGGGCGTCGGCAAGTCCACCCTGCTGCTCGACGTCGCGGCCAAGGCCGCCGGTGACGAGCACCGCACCCTCTATGTGACGGGCGAGGAGTCGGCCAGCCAGGTCCGGCTGCGCGCCGACCGGATCAACGCGCTGAGCGACCACCTCTACCTGGCGGCCGAGACCGATCTGTCGGCGGTCCTCGGGCACCTGGACGCCGTCAAGCCCTCGCTGCTGATCATGGACTCGGTGCAGACCGTCGCCTCCCCCGAGATCGACGGCGCGCCCGGCGGCATGGCCCAGGTCCGCGAGGTCGCCGGGGCGCTCATCCGGGCGTCCAAGGAGCGCGGCATGTCCACGCTGCTCGTCGGCCACGTCACCAAGGACGGAGCCATCGCCGGTCCCCGGCTCCTGGAGCACCTGGTCGACGTGGTCCTGAGCTTCGAGGGCGACCGGCACGCGCGCCTGCGGCTGGTCCGGGGCGTGAAGAACCGGTACGGGGCGACCGACGAGGTCGGCTGCTTCGAGCTGCACGACGAGGGGATCACGGGGCTCGCCGATCCCTCCGGGCTCTTCCTGACCCGGCGTGACGTGGCCGTGCCCGGCACGTGTCTGACGGTCACCCTGGAGGGCCGCCGTCCGCTCGTCGCGGAGGTGCAGGCGCTCACCGTGGACAGTCAGATCCCGTCGCCCCGGCGGACCACGTCCGGTCTGGAGACCTCCCGGGTCTCGATGATGCTGGCCGTCCTGGAGCAGCGCGGGCGGATCAGCGCGCTGGGCAAGCGGGACATCTACTGCGCGACCGTGGGCGGGGTGAAGCTCACCGAGCCGGCCGCCGACCTGGCCGTCGCGCTGGCGCTGGCCTCGGCGGCGAGCGACACCCCGCTGCCGAAGAACCTGGTCGCGATCGGCGAGGTCGGACTCGCGGGCGAGGTCCGGCGGGTGACGGGCGTGCAGCGGCGGCTCTCCGAGGCCCACCGGCTGGGCTTCACGCACGCGCTGGTCCCCGGGGACCCGGGCAAGGTGCCCGCGGGCATGAAGGTGACGGAAGTGGCGGACATGGGCGAGGCCCTGCGGGTGCTGCCGCGCAGCCGCCGCGCGAAGGCCCCGGAGAACGCGGAGGGGTAGCGGGCCTCCCCGCTGCCCCGCCCGGCCCCGGGCCTTCGCCCACCGGGGGCCGGGCGGTCGGCCCGTCGCCGGGACGGGCGGTCGCCCCGGGCCGTGCGTGGACCGCTCGGGTCCCGGGGTGTCCGGGGCGGCCTCGGTCGTCCTCGGGGTGTGCCCGGTCCGGGGGCGGGTGCTTTCGTTGTTCCCCGGCCGGGAATTGGCTCCGTACGCTTCGCAAAGGTGTGAAGGGTTTGGCCCCTGTCAGGGTGGGGACCCCTTTCGGACCACCCCGCGATCGGTCGGGGCGGAGGGCGGCGGAGTGGTGTCGCTAGACTTTGCCCTGGTCTCGCCCATCCGTACGAGCCGGAGGAGTGCAGTGGCAGCCAAGGACGGGGCAGCAGCTCCCGGAAAGTCCGGCGCGGGCTCCGGCAACGAAGCGCTGATGCGCGCCGCCCTGAGCGCGGTCGCGCCGGGCACAGCGCTGCGCGACGGCCTGGAGCGCATCCTCCGGGGCAGCACGGGCGGTCTCATCGTGCTCGGCCTCGACAAGACGGTCGACTCGATGTGCACCGGCGGTTTCGTGCTGGACGTCGAGTTCGCCGCCACCCGTCTGCGCGAGCTCTGCAAACTCGACGGCGCGCTCGTCGTCGACAAGGACATCACCAAGATCCACCGCGCGGGTGTGCAGCTCGTCCCGGACGCCTCCATCCCCACCGAGGAGACCGGCACCCGGCACCGCACCGCGGACCGGGTCTCCAAGCAGTGCAACTTCCCGGTCGTCTCCGTCTCGCAGTCCATGCGGCTGATCGCGCTGTACGTGAACGGGGAGCGGCGGGTCCTGGAGGAGTCGGCGGCGATCCTGTCCCGCGCCAATCAGGCGCTGGCGACCCTGGAGCGCTACAAGCTGCGGCTCGACGAGGTGGCGGGCACCCTCTCCGCCCTGGAGATCGAGGACCTGGTGACCGTACGGGACGTCACCGCCGTCGCCCAGCGCCTGGAGATGGTCCGCCGGATCGCCACCGAGATCGCCGAGTACGTCGTCGAGCTGGGTACGGACGGGCGGCTCCTGTCGCTCCAGCTCGACGAGTTGATCGCGGGCGTGGAGCCGGAGCGGGAGCTGGTGGTCAGGGACTACGTTCCCGAGCCGACGGCGAAGCGTTCGCGGACGGTCGCGGAGGCGCTCACCGAACTGGACGCGCTGTCCCACACCGAACTGCTCGAACTTCCCGTCGTGGCGCGGGCGCTCGGCTACAGCGGTTCGCCCGAGACCCTCGACTCGGCGGTCTCGCCGCGTGGTTACCGGCTGCTCGCCAAGGTGCCGAGGCTCCCGGGCGCGATCATCGAGCGGCTCGTGGAGCACTTCGGGGGGCTGCAGAAGCTGCTCGCCGCCAGCGTGGACGACCTCCAGGCCGTCGACGGCGTCGGCGAGGCGCGGGCCCGCAGCGTCCGCGAGGGCCTGTCCCGGCTCGCGGAGTCCTCGATCCTGGAGCGGTACGTCTAGGACGGAGCCGTACGCCCGGACAGGACCGGAGCCGTACCCCCCGGAAACCGAGCGCACGCCCGGCCCCTGAGCCGTACGTCCGGAACCTGAGCCGTACGTCCGGAACCTGAGCGGTCCTCCCCGGACCCGGGTGGTCCGTCCGGCTCGGGCTAGGAAGGGCCGGGGTGCGTTCCCGTCCGGTCGGAGTCACCGCGCAGGACGCACAGTTCGTTCCCCTCCGGGTCGGCGAGGACCGCCCAGCCGGTGCCGTCGGGCTCGCGGTGGTCCGCGACCAGGCTCGCGCCGAGGCCCAGCAGCCGTTCGACCTCCTGGTCGCGCGAGGTGTCGGGACGCAGGCACAGGTGGACGCGGTTCTTGGACGTCTTCGGCTCGGGCACCTGGTTGAAGTAGAGGACCGGGCCCTCCGCCAGGAGCACCTGGGTCTCCCGGTCGCCGGGCCTGGTGTCCGGGGCCGTCGGGCAGCCCGTCACCTCGCTCCAGAACAGGGCGAGACCGTAGGCGTCCGCGCAGTCGATCGCCACGTTCCGCAGTACCGAGACCATGGGGCGGGCCTTTCCGATCCTCGGGGCGGGGGTGGTGGGGGCGGCTCGGGCGTGGGGTGGTGCGGGTGCCGGGGGAGCCGGTCGCCCTGCGGGGCCCGTTCCCGTACGAATACGTCAGTTCGTGACCGGGCCCCGTCCTGCCCCCGGGCGGGACGGGGTCCGGCTCAGTCCTTCGCCAGGCTGAACGGGGCCGGGAGCACCTTCACGCCCGGCATCGTCGCCTCCACCAGATAGGTGCCGGGACCCGCCTGGCCCGCCGGGGCGGTGGCGCAGTCCGGGGCGCTGCGGTCGCGGTCCCACTCGACGGTGTGGGTGATGGTGGTGCGCGCGGGGACGCGCAGCAGCACGGGGGCGCCGGGCCGGGGGCAGTCGGCGCTGGACCAGACCTCGTCGTCCTTGCTGTCACTGATCGTCAGAACGGCGTTGCGGGGCCCGAGATCGGCCTTGCAGGCGGTGCCCGAGGTGTTCTTCGCGACCAGCAGGAAACGGGGCTTCTCGCCGGTCTCGTAACTGACCTTGCTGCTGCGGAGCGTCAACTGCAACGCTCCGGAGGGGCAGTTGGGGAGCGGGGAGTCGGCGGGGACGCGCTGGCCCGCGCCGGTGCCCGCGCCGCCGTCGCCACCGGCGCCGTCGGTGTCGCCGTTCTTGCCGCCCTTGCCACCGCCGTCGCTGCCCGTGCCGCCGTCGGCCGCGCCCGGGTCCGTGCCGGTGCCGCCCGAGCCGCCGTCACCGCCCGTGGAGCCTCCGGAGTCGCCCGACTCGTCGCGCCCGCCGGGCTGTTGGCTGATCGCGGTTCCGCTGCCGGAGGGGCCCGGGGTGATCGAGGGGGGTGTGGGGGAGGCGCCGTTGGCGGCGTCGTTCGGCTTCTTGCCGCCGCCGTCGCCGGAGGCCAGGGCCCAGAAGGCGAGGAGCGCCAGAAGCGCCGCCAGGCACGCCGCCACCGCCCTCCGTCGCCAGTAGATGGTGGAGGGAAGCGGCCCGACCGGATTGCGCAAAGATCCCACGACCCGAACCTTACGAGAGATCACGCCCAACTCCCGCCCTCCCCGCCGCCCGAGCCATCAAGTTTTGCCGATGATCACATCCGTCGGTTCCGGGAACTTTTCCCCGACCCCCGTTCCGGCACCCCCCAAGCCGACCGGAAACAGAAGATAACGGACACCTTCCGGTGACCCCCACTTTCGTCAGGGGTCGCTCTGGCCGTTGGCCCGGGGCGAGACGCCGTGGATTCCGGTTAGCGTCATGCACCATGAACACCCTTCTCGACCTCTCCGACCGTCTGTATGTCGACGTCCTGGATTTCGCGCACTCCACCCCCCACTGGTTCCAGTGGCTCGCCGAGGTCTGGACCGAGGCCGGGCTGCTGCTCTTCGGCGTTCTCTTCCTGGCCGGCTGGTGGCGCTCCCGCGAGGGGTCGAGCCGGGCGATGGCCCTCGCGCTGCTCGCCCCGCTCGCCACCGCCTTCGGGTACGTGGTGAGCGAGTCCTTCAAGTCGCTGGTCGACGAGGAACGCCCGTGCCGCTCGGTGGCCGGGGCGCCCGCCTCCCTGATCACCTGCCCGCCGCACGGCGACTGGTCCTTCCCCAGCAACCACGCGGCCATCGCGGGCGCCGCGGCCGTCGCGCTCGCCCTGTCCTGGCGCGGGATCGTCTGGCTGACCGTGCCGATGGCCCTGCTCATGGCCTTCTCCCGGGTCTTCGTCGGTGTCCACTACCCGCACGACGTGACGGTCGGCGTGCTCCTCGGCGGTCTGGTCGCCTTCCTCGTGATGCGGACCGCGGCGCGGCCGGTGGCCAACCTGGTGGACACGGCGAGGTCGAGCGGAAACACGGCCGTGGTCTGGTGCGCGGGGCGCGGACCGCGCGTGCACCCGGCGGGGGGACGCGCCGCCCGGCGCGCCGAGGAAGCCCGCCGCGCGCGCCACGGCGCGCACTGATCGCGTCGGGGACGTGCCAGGATCGGTGGTGCCATGACTTCCACCGAGACTCCCCCCGTCCCCGTCGCTCCCCCGGCCCGCGAAGCGCGCGCCGCAGGCGACCCCGCCGTCCCGACGCCCCCCGCGGAGCTGCACGGGCCCGTCCTCGCCTGGTTCGACCGGCACGCCCGCGACCTGCCCTGGCGGCGCCCCGAGGCCGGTGCCTGGGGCGTCATGGTGAGCGAGTTCATGCTCCAGCAGACACCCGTGGTCCGGGTGCTCCCGGTGTACGAGCAGTGGCTCGCGCGCTGGCCCCGCCCGGCCGATCTGGCGGCCGACGCCCCCGGTGAGGCGGTCCGCGCCTGGGGCAGGCTCGGTTATCCGCGCCGGGCCCTGCGGCTGCACGCGGCGGCCACGGCCATAACGGAGCGGCACGGCGGCGACGTGCCCAGCGACCACGGGCACCTGCTCGCGCTGCCCGGCGTCGGCGAGTACACGGCCGCGGCGGTGGCCTCCTTCGCGTACGGGCAGCGGCACGCGGTCCTGGACACCAATGTGCGCCGGGTCTTCGCGCGGGCGGCGACCGGTGTGCGGTACCCGCCGAACGCGACCACGGCCGCCGAGCGACGGCTGGCCCGCGCGCTGCTCCCGGCGGACGAGGCCACGGCCGCCCGCTGGGCCGCCGCCTCGATGGAACTGGGCGCCCTGGTGTGCACCGCGAAGAACGAGGAGTGCGGGCGCTGCCCGATCTCCGGGCGGTGTGCCTGGCTGCTGGCGGGGAAGCCCGAGCACGAGGGGCCGCCGCGGCGCGGCCAGACGTACGCGGGGACCGACCGGCAGGTCAGGGGACGGCTCCTCGCGGTGCTGCGGGAGTCGCGGGAGCCGGTGGCGCAGGCGGCCCTGGACGCGGTCTGGGACGAGCCGGTGCAGCGGGCCAGGGCCCTGGACGGTCTGGTCGCGGACGGTCTGGTCGAGCCGCTGTCCGGAAGCCGCTACCGGCTGCCGATGGCCTGAGCCGGTGGGGCGGTGGCCCGTGGGTGGGGCGGTGACCCCGGTTGCCCGTGGGGGGCTGTGACCCGCCCGCCCGTGGTGGGGGCGGTGACCCCGCCACCGGCGCCCGGCGGGCCACGTCCCGCAGTGGGGTCCGTGATCCGTGAGGGGTCGCGGATCCTGGTTCCCGGTGGCCCCGGCCCGTAGGAATCGGGGGCCTGAGCCCGTAGCCGTCGGGGGTCTCGGACGTCGTATCGGAAGGCCCGTGGAGCAGGTCCCGAGACCCGTCCCACGGGCCTCCCGCGTCCCTGGGACACCTCCCCTCCCGGCCGAAACCCCGCCCCGATCGTCGTTACACAACCGATGGACAGCCGTGCGTCCATCGACGGCTGCCACGCACAGCCCCGTGACACGCGCTCCGTAGCGTCGTCCACGACAGCAGGAACGAAGCAGGTCACGGGGTTCGGAGGCGGTTCGGATGAGGCATGGCGAGGTGCTCGATTTCGAGGAGTACGTCCGCACGCGGCAGGACGCGCTGCTGCGCAGTGCCCGTCGTCTCGTCGCGGACCCCGTCGACGCCCAGGACCTGCTCCAGACCGCCCTCGCCCGGACGTACGGCCGCTGGGACGGCATCGCCGACAAGTCCCTGGCCGACGCCTACCTCCGCCGGGTCATGATCAACACACGGACCGAGTGGTGGCGCTCCCGCAAGCTCGAAGAGGTGCCCACCGAGCAGCTCCCCGACGCCTGTGTCGACGACCCGACCGAGCAGCACGCCGACCGCGCCCTGCTCATGGACGTCCTGAAGGTCCTCGCCCCGAAGCAGCGCAGCGTCGTCGTCCTGCGGCACTGGGAACAGATGAGTACCGAGGAGACGGCCGCGGCGCTCGGCATGTCGACCGGTACGGTGAAGTCCACGCTCCACCGCGCGCTCGCCCGGCTCCGTCAGGAGCTGGAGAGCCGTGACCTCGACGCCCGTGCCCTGGGGCGGACCGGGGAGCGGACGACCGTACGAGGCGACGAGCGGGGGCGGGAGCGGTGCGCGGCCTAGACGGCGGAGCCGACGGCAGAGGACAAAGGGGCGGCACCGATGACGGTGACCGCCCCGGCGGCGATGTCCGCGCGGACCGCGCCGGGAACGGTCCGCGCCCGGCCGTCGCCCCCGGCGGGTCCGGCCGCGGCCGGACCCGTCCCGGCCGGTACCGTCCCGGCCGACGCGGGCTTCCCTCGGCCAAGGCGGCGGGCATCACGGCGACGGCCGGGCTCGTCGCCGTCGGTCTGTCCCTCGCGGCCTGCTCGACCGGCGGCACCGGCTCGCGCGACGAGGGCGCGGCCCGCACCGGCGAGGTCGCCGCGGCGGCGCCGACGCCCCCGCCCTCCGCGACCGCCGGTGCCGAGACCGCCGTGCGGGTGGACCCGATCGCGCTCCTCAAGGACGACCCGAAGATCGGCAAGCGGCTCAAGGCGGATCTGAAGCCGTGCGTCGCGGACGCCTACCCGGTGGACACCTCCTACGGCAACCTCACCAACTCGGCCGCGCCCGATGTCGTCGTCAACGTGATGACCTGCGGAGACGCCGTCGGCATCGGCACCTACGTCTACCGGAAGCAGAGCGACCGGTACGAGAACGTGTTCACGGCGGAGGACGCGGCGGTCTACGGCACCATCGACCGGGGCGAGCTCGTCGTCACCAAGCAGGTGTACGCGAAGGGCGACCCGGTCGCGTACCCCTCGGGCGAGGACGTCATCACGTACCGCTGGGCGGGGAACAGGTTCACCCAGCACGACTGGGTGCACAACGACTACAGCCGGGCGGTCGGCGACTCGGGCGTCGAGGAGCCCGCGCCCGCCGTGAGCCCGCCGACCTGAGCCGTACCCCTGCTCCTGTCCGTCCCCCTCCGCCCTGCCCGCCCCTCCCGTCCCGGCCGCCCCGGAACCGCAGACCCGAAGGACCCGCACGATGGCCGAAACCCATGTCCTGTTCGTCGAGGACGACGACGTCATCCGTGAGGCCACCCAGCTCGCCCTGGAGCGGGACGGCTTCCGGGTCACCGCCATGCCCGACGGGCTCTCCGGGCTCGACGCCTTCCGCGCCCAGCGGCCGGACATCGCCCTGCTCGACGTGATGCTGCCGGGCATGGACGGCGTCAGCCTCTGCCGCCGCATCCGCGACGAGTCGACCGTGCCGGTGATCATGCTGTCGGCGCGCGCCGACTCGATCGACGTCGTCCTCGGCCTTGAGGCGGGCGCCGACGACTACGTCACCAAGCCCTTCGACGGCTCCGTCCTGATGGCCCGCATCCGGGCCGTGCTGCGCCGCTTCGGCCACGCGGGACTCGGCGCGGGCGAGCGCGCGGAGGGCGGCACCGACGGCGGCGGGCTGCTCGTCTTCGGCGATCTGGAGGTCGACACCGAGGGCATGGAGGTCCGCAGGGGCGGGGTGCCCGTCGGGCTGACCCCGACCGAGATGCGGCTGCTCCTGGAGTTCTCGACCGCGCCCGGCACCGTACTGTCCCGGGACAAGCTCCTGGAGCGGGTCTGGGACTACGGCTGGGGCGGCGACACCCGGGTCGTCGACGTCCATGTGCAGCGGCTGCGGGCCAAGATCGGCCAGGACAGGATCGAGACGGTCCGCGGCTTCGGCTACAAGCTCAAGAGCTAGGACGGGCCCGCACCGGTGAAGCTGCTCCCCCTCCGTACCGGGGTCCGCTGGAAGATCGCCGTCGCCATCGCGGCGGTCGGCGCGCTCATCGCGGTCACCCTGAGCGTGGTCGTCCACAACGCCGCCCGCATCTCGATGCTCGACAACGCGCGCGAGGTGCAGATGGAGCGGCTGCTCTTCGCCCAGCGCATGTACGAGACCTCCAAGCCCAAGGAACCGCGCTTCGGCACCAAGCTCAACGACCCCGCGCTGCCGCCCCAGCTGGACCAGCTGATGCGGGACAAGCGGCGCGGCACCTACGTGCAGGAGCACCGGCACGGCGGGCCGCCGGACGTGTGGGCCGCCGTGCCCCTCGCCAACGGGGACGTGCTCTCCCTGCACATCCCGTTCGCCGACCGCAGCGCGACCGTCATGAACGACCTCGACCGGGCCCTGGTCATCGGCTCGGTCTCGGTGGTCTTCGGCGGCTGCGCGCTCGGTGTGCTCATCGGCGGCCAGCTGTCCCGGCGGCTGAGGAAGGCGGCCGTCGCCGCCGGGCGGGTCGCCCAGGGCAACACCGACGTCCGCGTCCGGGAGGCCGTCGGCGGGGTCGTACGGGACGAGACCGACGACCTCGCGTGGGCGGTGGACGCCCTGACCGACGCCCTCAACGAGCGGATCGAGGCGGAACGGCGGGTCACCGCCGACATCGCGCACGAGCTGCGCACCCCCGTCACCGGGCTGCTCACCGCCGCCGAGCTGCTGCCGCCGGGGCGCCCCACCGAGCTGGTGCGGGACCGGGCACAGGCGATGCGGACCCTGGTCGAGGACGTCCTGGAGGTGGCCCGGCTGGACAGCGCGTCGGAGCGCGCGGAGCTCCAGGAGATCGCGCTGGGCGAGTTCGTGGAGCGGCGGGTACGGGCCCTGGACCCCGAGGTGCTCGTCCGGGTCGTCCACGAGTCCTGGGTGAACACCGACCCCCGGCGGCTCGAACGCGTCCTCGGGAACCTCCTCTCCAACGCGGCCAAGCACGGCGGGACGCCGGTGGAGGTGACCGTCGAGGGGCGGGTCGTCCGGGTCCGCGACCACGGCCCCGGCTTCCCCGAGGCGCTCCTGAAGGAGGGCCCGAGCCGTTTCCGTACCGGGACGAGCGACCGGGCGGGGCAGGGCCACGGGCTCGGGCTGACCATCGCGGCGGGCCAGGCACGGGTCCTCGGCGCCCGGCTCACCTTCCGCAACGTGGCGTCGGAGTCGGCGCCGAACGGGGTGGGCGGGGCCATCGCGGTCCTGTGGCTGCCGGACCACGCGCCGACGAACACGGGCAGTTTCCCGATCCTGCGCCCGCAGGACTGAGGACCGGGTACCGCGCGGGGTCACCTTTTCCCCCACCGCGCCGGGCTCCTTCCCGTACGGGCGCTGAGTGCCTTCCGGTCCCGTGCGGGCGCCGAGCGCTCTCCCGTCCCGTAGCGCCGAGCGCTCTCCCGTACGGCTGCCGACCCCCCGCGTACGGCGGAAGGGGCCGGTCCCTCCTACGGGACCGGCCCCTTCACGGGTGTACGAGCGGGTGCGGGACGGAGCGTCAGACCGTCTCGGCGACCTTCGCCGTGCCGTCGCCCTCCGCGGTCTTCGGGCCCGGCGCCGGGCCCGCGCCGCGGAGCGCCACCTCCTTGACGAAGAGGGCGAGGACGAAGGCGAGGACGGAGACCGCCGCCGCGAGCAGGAAGGCGCCGTGCGTGCCGGAGGCGACCGCGTGCTGGTAGGCCTCGCGGAGCGCCGCCGGGAGCTTGGCGAGGCTGGCCGCGTCGAGCTGCGCGGTCCGCTCGGTCAGTCCGGAGCCGCCGTTCGCCGTCATCTCGTCCTGGACGCGGCTGGTGAAGAGCGCGCCCATGATCGCGACGCCGAAGGAGGAGCCGAGCGTCCGGAAGAGGGTGGTGGAGGAGGAGGCGACGCCCATGTCCCTCATCTCCACGCTGTTCTGGGCGACCAGCATGGTGATCTGCATGAGGAAGCCCATGCCCGCGCCGAGGACCGCCATGTGGACGCCGGAGACCAGGCGCGAGGTGTCGGTGTCCATGGTGGAGAGCAGGAACAGGCCGACGGTCATGAGCACGCCGCCGAGTATCGGGAAGATCTTGTACTTGCCGGTGCTGGTGGTGAGGCGGCCGACCACCAGCGAGACGACCATCATCGACAGCAGCATCGGCAGGAGCAGCAGCCCGGAGTTGGTCGCCGAGGCGCCCTGGACGGACTGCTGGAAGATCGGCAGGTAGAGGACCGCGCCGAACATGACGAAGCCGGTGATGAAGCCGATCAGGGACATCAGGGTGAAGTTGCGGCTGCGGAAGATGTGCAGCGGCATGATCGGGTCGCTCGCCCGGGTCTCCACCAGGAGGAAGGCGGCGAGCGCCGCGGCGCCGCCGACCCCGAGGCCGACGATGGTGGCCGAGCCCCAGGCGTACTCGGTGCCGCCCCAGGTGGTGACGAGGACGATCGCGGTGATGCCGACGGTGAGCAGCGCGGCGCCGAGGAAGTCGATGCGGGTGCCCGCGGCGCGCTGCTTCTTCGGCAGGTGCAGGACGGCGGTGACCATCGCGAGGGCGACGGCGCCGAGCGGCAGGTTGATGTAGAAGGACCAGCGCCAGCCCCAGTGGTCGGTGATGGTGCCGCCGACGAGGGGGCCGCCGATCATGGCGAGGGCCATGACGCCGGCCATCATGCCCTGGTACTTGCCGCGCTCGCGGGGCGGGACGAGGTCGCCGATGATGGCCATGACGCCGACCATGAGGCCGCCCGCGCCGAGGCCCTGGACCGTCCGGAAGCCGATGAGCTGGCCCATGTCCTGGGCCATGCCGCTGAGGGCCGAACCGATCAGGAAGATCACGATCGAGGTGAGGAAGACGCCCTTGCGGCCGAACATGTCGCCGACCTTGCCCCAGAGGGGGGTGGAGGCGGCGGTGGCCAGGGTGTAGGCGGTGACGACCCAGGAGAGGTGTTCGAGGCCGCCGAGTTCGCCGACGATCGTCGGCATCGCGGTGCCGATGATCATGTTGTCCAGCATCGCGAGGAGCATCGCGATCATGAGGGCGAGGAGGACGACCCGGACGCTGCGTGGCTGCCCCGTCTCCCCCTGCGCCGGTACCGCTGCTGCTTGCGTCGTCATGTCGTTCCCTTACTTGCCGCCCGGCTAGTTACTACACTGGGGAAAGTAGACCCGGAACTAGCCGGTCGTCAAGTAAGTTCTTTGGAAAGTGGAGGCCACCCATGGCCCGAGGCAACACCCGCCAGCGCATCCAGGACGTGGCCCTCGACCTGTTCGCCGAGCAGGGCTACGAGAAGACCTCGCTGCGTGAGATCGCGGAACGCCTCGACGTCACCAAAGCCGCGCTCTACTACCACTTCAAGACGAAGGAAGACATCCTCGTCGGCATCTTCGAGGACCTGACCCGGCCCATGGACGAGCTGATCGCCTGGGCCCAGGAGCAGCCCGCCACCCTGGAGACCCGCCGGGAGATGCTGCGCCGCTACCAGACGGCCCTGCGCACCGCCGCCCCGCTCTACCGCTTCATGCAGGAGAACCAGGCCACGGTCCGCGAGCTGTCCGTCGGCCTCACCTTCAAGGAGCGCATGATCACCCTGGTCGGCCTGACCCAGGAGCCGGACTTCGCGGTGGTCGACAAGGTCCGCTGCGTCAGCGCGGTCTTCACCCTGCACGCGGGCACCTTCTTCATGCAGAACGTCGAGGGCGACACCGAGGAGAAGCACGAAGCCACCCTCGAGGTCGCCCTCGATCTGCTGGAAGCGGCCCACCGGGCCGACTGACCGCACCTCGCGGTGGGCCGGATGCGCCGGATCAGACGCGCTGGACCAGATGTGCCGGACCAGATGCACTGGACCAGGCGCGCTGGATCAGATGTGCTGGATCAGATGGTGACGCCCTGGGCGCGCAGGAAGGCGCCCGGGTTCACGGCGGAGCCGTAGTTCGGGGTCGTACGGATCTCGAAGTGCAGGTGGGGGCCGGAGGAGTTGCCGGTGTTGCCCGAGAGGGCGATCTGCTGGCCGGCGGCGACCTTCTGGCCGATGTTCACCTTGACCTTCGACAGGTGGGCGTACTGCGAGTAGCGGCCGTCGGCGTGCTTGACGACGATCGCGTTGCCGTACGCGGGGCCGTCGCCGCCGCCGTTCGGACCGGCCTTCACGACGGTGCCCGCGCCCACGGCCTTGACCGGGGTGCCGACCGGGACGGCGAAGTCCTGGCCGGAGTGCTTGCTGGCCCACATGGCGCCGCCCTGGTTGTAGCCGGCGGTCAGCGTGTAGGAGCTGACCGGCTTGACCCAGGCGGGGGCGGCCTTCGCGGCGGCCTGCTGGACGCCTATCGCCTTCGCGGTGGCGGCCTTCACCTGGGCGGCGACGTGCGCCTGGGTCTGGGCCTGGGCGGCGACCGCGGCGGACGCGGTGACCGTGACCGGGGCGACGGACTTGCCCTCGGCGGCGAAGGCGGACCCTGCTCCGGCCACCAGCGACGCCCCCAGGCCCGTGGCGGCGAGAGCGGCGACGGTGACACGGGCGGCGGGGTTCATGACGCGCTTCGACATACGGGGGAAAACCTCCGGGTGGGACGAACGGGGGGATGCGGAGCCCGAAGCGAACGTGCCGCACCGGGCTTGCTCCACCTTGGTAACCCGGACCCCCGCCCAACCCAAAACACCCCATCTACGACATTGCGTCGTAGCGATCTCCGATGGAGATCAACCCCGAACGCCCCCGAATCCACCCCCTCAAAAGGAACATAACGGCATAAGTCGACCGGTTTATCCGCATGTCAGAGGTGCCCGGACCCGCCGGGGAAACCGCCCCGCGCCCGTTTCGCGGGCCCCGGGACCAAAGTCCCGGGGCCCTCCTCCCGGGCGCCTCGAACCGGCACCGAAGGCCGCCACTATTCCGGCTAGTACCCCCGAAAACCCCTGTGCGCCTTGTCACCAGGCACCGGGCCCCGATGCGACCTGGGTCACGCGCCCGGCCCGCCGCGAAGGCGCCCGGAGGACGCCCGGAGGACGTACCGAAGGCGTCCCGCACTACGCTGACCGCCTCGGGGGCCCATGGGGGGACACATCCTCGGGGACCCACGGGGGGACACCTATGGAACCTGCGCTCATCGGCACTCGCCTGGCCTCGGCCGCGATCGGCCCGCTCCTGAAGAAACTGCTGGTCAGCGAGGGCCCCGGGGCGGGTCTCGTCGAACGGTCCGACGCCGTCCGGCTCTCCTCCCTGGTCTCCTTCCGCGGCGAGCACCGCACCCTCACCGAGAAGGACGTCCGCAAGCTCGCCGGGACCCTGGTCGAGCGGTCCCTGGGCGGGGACGGCGAGCGGCCCTTCCCCACCGACGAGGCCGAGGCGGTCACCGACGCCCTCGCGGCGACCCTCCTCGCCCTCGGCGACCTCGACATGGACGACGTCCAGGCCGTCCGCCTCGGCCACACCGCCATCGCCCGGCGACTGCGCGCCGCCGCCCCGGCCGCCGACGGCCTCTCCACGGACTCCGTCCACTACCTGGAGACCCTCGTCGAGTGGGCCTGTCTCCACGTCCTGGAGTTCTTCACCCGCCGGTCCACCTTCGTCGCCCGCAGCCTGGTGGAGCAGGCCCGGGGCCAGAGCGAGCTCATCGCCAAGGTCGACGAACTCGTCCGCCGGGCGCCGAGACCCGACACCCGGGACGCGGACTTCGAACGGCGCTACCTGGAACACCTCGCCAGGAAGCACGGCCGCCTCACCATCTACGGCATCGACCTGCACCACTCACCGGACGAGTGGCCCCTCGACATGGCGTACCTCTCCCTGGAGGCGACCGGCCGCGAGACCGCCCGGTCCGACGGGAACAGCCCGGCCGCACCCGGCCACGGCGTCCCCGCCGACCGCGCCCTCCACCGCCACCCCCGCGTCCTGCTGCGCGGTGTCGCGGGCTCCGGCAAGACCACCCTCGTCCAGTGGCTGGCGATCACCTCCGCCGGAGCCCCCGGAAGCACCGGACGGACAGGACCCGCGGGACAGGCAGGACATGCGGGACAGGCAGGAACGATGGGACAGGCGGGACAGGTGGGACAGGCAGGAACGACCGGGGCCGCCGTCCCCTTCGTCCTGCCCCTGCGCACCCTCACCCGCCACGACGGCCCGCTGCCCCCGGCGGACCGCTTCCTCTCCGCCGTCGGCTGTCCCCTCACCCCGCCCGACGGCTGGGCCGACCGGGTCCTGCGCGCGGGCCGTGGCGTCGTCCTGGTCGACGGCATCGACGAGGTCCCCGAACCCGAACGGGCCCGGACCCGCCGCTGGCTCCGCGACCTCGTCGACGCCTACGACGGCCCCAACCGCTGGCTCGTCACCTCACGCCCCTCGGCCGTCAAGGACGACTGGCTCGGCGCCGACGGCTTCACCGAACTCACCCTCTCCGAGATGTCCCGCGCCGAGGTCACCGCCTTCGTACGCCGCTGGCACACGGCCGCGGGACCCGATGCCACCCCGTACGAGCAGCCCCTCGTCGACGCCCTGCACGCCACCCCCGACCTCGCGAAGCTCGCCACCAACCCGCTGATGTGCGGACTGATCTGCGCCCTCCACCGCGACCGGCGCGGCTTCCTGCCCCGCGGCCGCAAGGCCCTCTACGACGCGGCCCTGTCCATGCTCCTGACCCGCCGCGACCGCGAGCGGGACATGGGAACCCCGTACGGGGTGGAACTCGGCGAGGCCCCGCAGATCCAGCTGATCCAGCGCCTCGCGTACTGGCTCACGCTCAACGGGCGCACGCAGATGGACCGCGACCACGCCCGTACGATCGTCTCCGAGGCCGTGCCCGCCGTCCCCGAGGCCGCGGCCCACGGCGACCCGCACCGCGTCTTCGACCATCTGCTGCACCGCAGCGGTCTCCTCCGCGAGCCCACGCCCGGCACCCTCGACTTCGTCCACCGCACCTTCCAGGACTACCTGGCCGCCAAACACCTGGTGGACCGCTGGGACATCGGCGTCCTGATCGGCCACGCCGCCGACGACCAGTGGGAGGACGTCGTCCGCATGGCGGTGGGCCACTCCCGGCCCCGCGAGTGCGCGGAGATCCTCCGGGAGCTGCTGGCCGCCGCCGACCGCGCCGAGGAGCCCGGCGCCCGGCTGCGGCTGCTCGTCGTCGCCGCGACCGCCCTCGACCACGCGACGGAGGTGTCCCCGGAGATCCGCGAGGAGCTGCTGGACCGTACGGCCCGGGTCATCCCGCCCCGTACGCCCGACGAGGCGCGCGCCCTGGCCACCGTCGGCCCCACCGTCCTCGGCCTGCTCGCCCCGCCCGCCGGGCTGGACGACGAGCAGGCGCTGATGTCCGTGATCACGGCCTCCCGGATCCCCGGCGACGCGGCGATCCCCTATCTGGCCCGCTTCACCGGGCACCCCTCACTGTCCGTCCGCTCCCAGCTGGTCTGGGCGTGGCCCCGCTTCGAGACCCGCGCCTACGCCGAGCGGATCGTCGCCCGGCTCGACCCGGTCGGCCTCGACTTCACGGTCCGGAGCGACGAGCACGCCGCCGAGCTGGAACGGCTCGGCCTGTGCCCGGCCCGCCTGGACATCGACGACACCGTCTCGCCCGCCGTGGTGACCGCGCTGCTGCGCCGCTGCGACCCCGTCCACCTCGCCCTCGCCTCCTACGACCCCGTATCCGATCTGAGGGGCCTGTCGTCCCTCACCCGGCTGGAGAGCCTCCGGCTCGAAACCCACAACAGGCCCTGGTCCCCCGATGTGCTCCCCACCTCGGCGCCCCTGAGCTCGCTCACCCTGGACACCTGGCCGGACGGCGGCTTCGGGGCCCTGGCGCACCTGGGGGCGCTCACCGATCTGAACCTGTGGCAGTCGCTCATCATCCGCGAGGAGGAGTGGCGGCAGCTCGCCGCGCTGCCCTTCCTGTCGTCCCTCTCGGTCGCCGAGGAGGACCTGGAAGAGCTGCCGGAGGACCTCGTCCTGCCGGGCGTCACGGGACTGCGGCTCGCCCTCAGCGACCCGTCCTCGCTCACCACCGTCGTCCGGGCGTTCCCCTCCCTGCGCACGCTCTCCCTGACCGGCCATTCCGTCGACCGGCTGGACGTCTCGGAACTGGCCGCCCTGGAGCGGCTGACGTCTCTGTGGAGCGACACCGTCCTGACCGGGACCGACCGGCTGTCCCCGGGGACCGGCGTGGAGATCGCCAGGGACTGACTCCCGCACACGGAAAGAGGGGCGGCCCCGGAACCGACAGGTTCCGGGGCCGCCCCTTCGCGTCAGGACGTGAGCCCTACGCTTCCTTCGACAGGTTCGGGCCCGTGCCGCCCGCGGCCTCGATCGGCGGGGCGTCCGGCAGGGCCGACTTCTCCTCGCCGCGGAAGGTGAAGGTGCGCTGCTCGCCCTCGCCCTCGGTGTCCACGACCACGATGTGACCGGCACGCAGCTCGCCGAAGAGGATCTTCTCCGACAGCGTGTCCTCGATCTCCCGCTGGATCGTCCGGCGGAGCGGACGGGCGCCCATCACGGGGTCGTAGCCCTTCTTGGCGAGCAGGTCCTTCGCGGACTGGGAGAGCTCGATGCCCATGTCCCGGTCCCTCAGGCGCTCGTCCACGCGGCCGATCATCAGGTCGACGATCTGGAGGATGTCGCTCTGGGTCAGCTGCGGGAAGACGATGACGTCGTCCACACGGTTGAGGAACTCCGGGCGGAAGTGCTGCTTCAGCTCGTCGCTGACCTTCGCCTTCATCCGCTCGTAGTTGGACTTCGTGTCGCCCTGGGCGGCGAAGCCCAGGTTGAAGCCCTTCGAGATGTCCCTGGTCCCGAGGTTGGTGGTCATGATGATGACCGTGTTCTTGAAGTCCACGACCCGGCCCTGGGAGTCGGTCAGACGACCGTCCTCCAGGATCTGGAGAAGGGAATTGAAGATATCGGGGTGGGCCTTCTCGACCTCGTCGAAGAGGACGACGGAGAACGGCTTGCGGCGCACCTTCTCGGTGAGCTGGCCGCCCTCTTCGTAGCCGACGTATCCGGGCGGCGAACCGAAGAGCCGGGACACGGTGTGCTTCTCGCTGAACTCCGACATGTCGAGGGAGATCATGGCGTCCTCGTCACCGAAGAGGAATTCGGCGAGCGCCTTCGAAAGCTCGGTCTTACCGACACCGGACGGACCGGCGAAGATGAACGAGCCACCGGGACGCTTCGGGTCCTTCAGACCGGCACGCGTACGGCGGATGGCCCGCGAGAGGCCGATGACGGCGTCCTTCTGCCCGATGACGCGCTTGTGCAGCTCGTCCTCCATGCGGAGCAGGCGGCTGGACTCCTCCTCGGTCAGCTTGAAGACCGGGATGCCGGTGGCGGTCGCCAGGACCTCGGCGATCAGATCGCCGTCGACCTCGGCGACGACGTCCATGTCGCCGGCCTTCCACTCCTTCTCCCGCTTGGCCTTCGCGGCGAGGAGCTGCTTCTCCTTGTCACGGAGCGAAGCGGCCTTCTCGAAGTCCTGCGAGTCGATCGCGGACTCCTTGTCCCGGCGGACACCGGCGATCTTCTCGTCGAACTCGCGGAGGTCCGGCGGCGCGGTCATCCGGCGGATGCGCATCCGGGAACCGGCCTCGTCGATCAGGTCGATCGCCTTGTCCGGGAGGAAGCGGTCCGAGATGTACCGGTCGGCCAGGGTCGCGGCCTGGACGAGGGCCTCGTCGGTGATGGAGACCCGGTGGTGGGCCTCGTACCGGTCGCGGAGACCCTTGAGGATCTCGATGGTGTGCGGCAGCGACGGCTCGGCGACCTGGATGGGCTGGAAGCGGCGCTCCAGGGCCGCGTCCTTCTCCAGGTACTTCCGGTACTCGTCGAGCGTGGTGGCGCCGATGGTCTGGAGCTCACCGCGGGCCAGCATCGGCTTGAGGATGCTGGCGGCGTCGATCGCGCCCTCGGCGGCACCCGCACCCACGAGGGTGTGGAGCTCGTCGATGAACAGGATGATGTCGCCGCGGGTACGGATCTCCTTGAGGACCTTCTTCAGGCGCTCCTCGAAGTCACCGCGGTAGCGGGAGCCGGCGACCAGGGCACCGAGGTCCAGGGTGTAGAGGTGCTTGTCCTTGAGGGTCTCGGGCACCTCGCCCTTGACGATGGCCTGCGCCAGGCCCTCGACGACGGCGGTCTTGCCGACGCCGGGCTCGCCGATGAGGACCGGGTTGTTCTTGGTGCGGCGGGACAGCACCTGCATGACCCGCTCGATCTCCTTCTCGCGCCCGATGACCGGGTCGAGCTTGGACTCGCGGGCCGCCTGGGTGAGGTTGCGGCCGAACTGGTCGAGGACCAGGGACGTCGAGGGGGTGCCCTCGGCAGGACCGCCGGCGGTGGCGGCTTCCTTGCCCTGGTAGCCGGAGAGCAGCTGGATGACCTGCTGCCGCACCCGGTTGAGGTCGGCGCCCAGCTTCACGAGGACCTGGGCGGCGACGCCCTCGCCCTCGCGGATCAGGCCGAGCAGGATGTGCTCGGTGCCGATGTAGTTGTGGCCGAGCTGGAGGGCCTCGCGGAGCGAGAGCTCCAGGACCTTCTTGGCACGAGGAGTGAAGGGGATGTGCCCGGACGGGGCCTGCTGCCCCTGCCCGATGATCTCCTCCACCTGCTGGCGGACCGCCTCGAGCGAAATCCCGAGGCTCTCCAGGGCCTTAGCGGCGACACCCTCACCCTCATGGATAAGGCCCAGAAGGATGTGCTCGGTGCCGATGTAGTTGTGGTTGAGCATCCGGGCTTCTTCCTGAGCCAGGACGACAACCCGCCGCGCGCGGTCGGTGAACCTCTCGAACATCGTTAATCGCTCCTCAGAGCGGTCAGTCAGTTAGGGGTCGATCCCCTCCCTGTCCTTCCGCAGCTTAGTCCCGCAAGCGGGGACCGCTCATTCCAACTGCCGACATCCGTCCGGATCACCCCTCTTCGCATGGGGAGACCTGCTGCCGAACAGCCGACAAATGCTCCAACCCGATGGTGCGAGATGATGTTCCCGCAGGCCAAGTAGTTACCCACACCATCAGTACGCCGATGGCGAACGTGAGACCCCGAAGCCAGCGAGTCGCCCCTCTCCACTAGGAATGTCTTACCCGTGGTGACGGACACTCCATGCGGGAGACCCCCGTCCCCTCCGCTACCAGCGAACAACCTCGCGCTGCCGAATGCACTCGTACACCCCATCACGGACACCTTGCGCGTCCGGCGGGGGACGGTGCGTCACCGCGGCGTAACCAACACGCTCCTCCGGGAGTTCCCCGGACATGTCCTTCACCGTGCCGCCGCCCCGTACGCCGCCCGACGGCGGAACGGCACGGTGGTACGAGCGGGAGCTCGGCTGGGCGACGGTGGCTGGCCCTCCGGTGCGGCTGGTCACCGGGCTGCGCTTCGACGTCCTGGAACTGCCCGTCGGCGCGGGGCTCCGGGTGCTGCGCCGGACCGGACCGGCGACGGGGCCGGTGGCCGTGGCCGACCGCCGGATGCGGCTGCTCGTGGCCGCCGGGGCGGCGGAGGAGCTGCCGGGACTGCTGGACTGGCTGGAATGGGGCGGGATCGCGCTGGACCTCACGGTGCTGGGCGCCGGAGGCCGGATGACCGCGCCCCTTCCCCCGGGGCGGGGCGGATCCGGCGCACCGGACGCGTCCGTGTGGCTGCGCCCTCCGGCGCCGGGCCGTGAGGTCGAGTCCTCACTTCCGGCCCTGCGCTCCACGCCCTGGGGCGGGGCGGACACCCCGTGCCTGACACGGCTCGTGGCCGCCGCGGCCGTGGAGTGCCACCGGGCGCGGCTGCTGAGTGTCCGGGCCGGGGGCCCGTCTGCTCAGCAGCTGGCGCCTCAGCGGTTCGCGTCCTCGTAGGCGGCCTTGATGTCGGCGGGAACGCGACCGCGGTCGTTCACGTTCATGCCGTTCTCCTTGGCCCACGCGCGGATCTTCGCGGTGTCCTGGCCGCCCGTCGCCACCACACGGCCCTTGCCGCGTCCACCGGTGGTGCGTCCACCGGTGCGACGACCGCTCTTGGTGTAGGGATCGAGCAGATCCCGGAGCTTTTCCGCGTTGGCGGCGGTGAGGTCGATCTCGTAGGTCTTGCCGTCCAGCGCGAACGTCACGGTCTCGTCCGCCTCGACGCCGTCGAGGTCGTCGACAAGAAGGACCTGAACCTTCTGTGCCACCGGATTTCCTTTCATCGAAAATGCAGTACGCGGAAAGGAAACCGCTTTTCCCGGAAAAACACAAACCCCTGGGAGAGGTTCAGAAGCCCGGCGGCACGGGAAACGTGCGCGATTCGGACATAGGGTTCCGGGTGGAGCTCGTGCCGGGTTCCGGTCACAGGTGCAGAAGCATCCGGCTGTTGCCCAAGGTGTTCGGCTTCACTCGTTCGAGACCGAGGAACTCGGCGACTCCCTCGTCATAGGAACGCAGGAGCTCGCTGTAGACATCTCCGTCCACCGGGGTCTCACCGATCTCGGTGAAGCCGTGCTTCGCGAAGAAGTCGACTTCGAAGGTCAGACAGAATACCCGGCGCACCCCGAGCCAACGGGCGGTGTGCAACAACTTGGCGAGCACGTGATGTCCTACGCCCGCGCCCTTGAACTCGGGGTCGACGGCGAGAGTGCGCACTTCGGCGAGGTCTTCCCACATGACGTGGAGAGCGCCGCAGCCGACGACGACGGCGTCCTCGTCGCGTTCCGCCACCCAGAACTCCTGGATGGACTCGTAAAGGGTGACGGTGGCCTTGTCGAGGAGGATGCCGCGGTCCACGAAGGGGTCGACGAGACGGCGGATCGCGGCGACGTCTCCGGTACGGGCCCTGCGGACGGTGACGGCTCTGGCGGGGGCCGGGGAAGCGGCCGGGGAGGAAGCGGACGGCGACATGGGGGGACGCTATCGCTCTTCGTCGCCGGGGCCCCCGGCGCCCTCCTCGGGCGGGGTGGGGGCGGTCGGCGAGGTGTCTCGCTGCACCATGCGGACGGCGTCGTCGAGGGCTTCGCGCTGCTCCTGCGACATCATCCCGAAGAAGGCGACGAGCGCGGCCGCCGGATTGTCGCTCCGGGCCCATGCCTCGTTCATCAGTGCGGCCGAGTACGCGGCCCGGGTGGAGACCGCCGTATATCGATAGGCGCGGCCTTCGACTTCCCGACGGACCCAGCCCTTCTGATGGAGATTGTCCATGACGGTCATGACGGTCGTGTAGGCGATGGACCGTTCCTGCTGAAGGTCTTCCAGGACTTCCCGGACGGTCACCGGACGGTTCCATTGCCAGACGCGCGTCATGACGGCGTCTTCGAGCTCTCCCAGGGGACGGGGCACAGCGCCACTTTAGTGCGCAAAACGCCAATAAGTGTTCATTGACGATGCAAAACGAAGGAAGCCAAACAAAAAGGACGCATGACCGTGAAAGGTCATGCGTCCCGGGTGCGGCCGACCGCCCGGCGCGGGACCGGGCGGGGCCACGACGTCCGGACGGCGAGAATCAGACCGTGACGACACCGGGAGCGGGCGCGCCCGGTCGCTGCGGTGTCCTGACGTCGCAGTCGCCGTCGCCGTCGCAGCTGTCGTGGTCGCCGTCGCCGTTCAGGAGGTGGCGGTGCCGTTCGGCTGACGGGCCGCCTCGGCACGCGCGAGCGCGGCGTCCACGGCCGCGTCCTCCTTGTTCTTGTTCGAGCCGCCCTGACTCTTGACGATCGTGACGACGAGGCCGATGAAGAAGGCGGCCATCACGACGGGGGGCAGGAGCGCGGATACGTATTCCATGGCGACCAGACTAGCTATCCGGCGGCGCGTTCCTCGGGCGGGGGCGGTGGTACGGGCCTCCGGCGCGGCGGGAACACCTCGGACGGCTTGGGCACCGGACGCTCGGCCGGGGCCGGGGGCCTCGGCCGGGGGTCGTCGGGCGCCGTCCGCCCGCCGGGGAGGGCGAGCAGCCGGGCCCGGGAGACGCCGGGGGCGGGGGTGGCGGTGGCCTGGGAGATCCGGGCCAGCCGCGCGCGGACGGAACGTTCGGCGAGCACCTGGCAGCGGGCGAGCAGCTCGGCGGCGGGCGGGTTGCCGCGCAGGGCGCGCAGGGCGGCCAGATCGTCGGCCTCGGGGTCGTACCCGGCGGCCAGGGCGTCCCGGAGGAGTCCCAGATAGCCGCTGAGGGACCCGGGCAGCGCCTGGCGGTAGCGGGCCAGGTCGTCGAGGAGGAAGGCGCGCAGGCGACCGGCCTCGCGCGCGGCCTCATCCACCGATTCGGCCAGGCGCAGGGCGTCCCGGACGTCCTCGTCCTGGAGCGGGGCGGGGTGCAGGGCGACGGCGAGGGCACGGCGGAGCACGCGCAGTTCGTCCGCGCTGAACGCCATGCCGCCACGGGATCCGTATGGCGTGGGCATGGGCCGACGATACGCGCTAATCGGACAAATTTCCCTCAGGGGTGTTACGGGCGCGTCGGCGGGGTTCCGGACGGGCCGACGAGGAGAACCGGGGGCCGGGAGGGGTCGGGGCCGGAGGCCGGGGGCCGGAGCCGGGGCCGGGCCATGACCGGACCGGAGCTCGGGCCAGGGGCCGGGACCGGGGCGCCTGGTCACCGGCCGGGCTCGCCCCGGCCCGGTGCGCTGGTCCGCGCGCGGCCCGCTCGTACGGGCTCCCGGGAGCGGGCGCCCCCGCGTGCGGGCCCCGGGGGTGACGGTCGGGACGCCCGCGCGGAGCCGTCGGGCGCCCCGTGCGGGCTTCCGGGTCGCGGGCTTCCGGGTCGCGGGCTTCCGGGTCGCGAGCGGCCGGGCCGTCTCGTACCCGACCGGGCGGCCCCTCGCGTGCGGGCTCCCCGGACGAGGGCACACCGCCTACGGGCTCCCCAGGGCCGGGAGCCCCTTCGTACGCCCCCGGGGCGGGTGTGGCGCGCGGGCGGCGCACCCGGGGACTCACATGCGGGAGACGTTCCGCTCGTACACCAGGCGCAGGCCGATCAGGGTCAGCCAGGGCTCGTGCTCGTCGATCTCCTTGGAGTCGGAGAGGACCATCGGCGCGAGGCCGCCGGTGGCGATCACCGTGACGTCCGAGGGGTCGCCGTGCGGGCCGACCAGTTCGCGCTTCATCCGGGCGACCACACCGTCGACCTGACCCGCGTACCCGTAGACGATGCCCGACTGCATGGCCTCGACCGTGTTCTTGCCGATCACGCTGCGCGGCCTGGCCAGCTCGATCTTGCGGAGCATGGCGCCCCGGACGCCGAGCGCCTCGACGGAGATCTCGATGCCCGGCGCGATGGCGCCGCCCGCGTACTCGCCGCGCGTGGTGACCGCGTCGTACGTCGTCGCGGTGCCGAAGTCGACGACGATCGCCGGGCCGCCGTACAGCTCGACGGCCGCGACCGCGTTGATCACGCGGTCCGCGCCGACCTCCTTGGGGTTGTCCGTGAGGATCGGGACGCCCGTCTTGACGCCCGGCTCCACCAGGACCGCGGGGACGTCCCCGTAGTACCGGCGGGTGACCTCGCGCAGTTCGTGCAGCACCGAGGGGACGGTCGCGCAGATCGCGATCCCCTCGATGCCGTCGCCCAGCTCGACGCCGAGCAGCGGGTGCATTCCCATGAGGCCCTGGAGCAGGACCGCCATCTCGTCGGCGGTGCGGCTCGGATCGGTGGAGATCCGCCAGTGCTCGACGATCTCCTCGCCGTCGAAGAGTCCGAGGACCGTGTGGGTGTTGCCGACGTCGATGGTGAGCAGCATCAGGCCCGCACCTCGCGCAGGTCGAGGCCGATGTCGAGGATCGGGGAGGAGTGGGTGAGCCCGCCGACCGCCAGGTAGTCCACGCCGGTCGCCGCGTACGCCGCCGCGTTCTCCAGGGTCAGCCGCCCCGAGGACTCCAGGACCGCGCGGCCGCCGACGAGGGCGACGGCCTCCGCGGTCTCGCCCGGGGTGAAGTTGTCGAGCAGGATCAGGTCGGCGCCCGCGTCCAGGACCTCGCGGACCTGGTGCATCGTGTCGACCTCGACCTCGACCGGCAGCTCGGGGAAGAGCTCGCGGACGGCCTTGAACGCCTCGGCCACGCCTCCGGCCGCCACCACGTGGTTGTCCTTGACGAGGGCCGCGTCGGAGAGCGACATGCGGTGGTTGACGCCGCCGCCGCAGCGGACCGCGTACTTCTCCAGGGCGCGCAGGCCCGGGGTGGTCTTGCGGGTGTCGCGGACCTCGGCCTTCGTGCCCTCCAGGGCGTCGGCCCACGCGCGCGTGGCGGTGGCGATGCCGGAGAGGCGGCACAGGAGGTTGAGCGCGCCGCGCTCGCCGGTGAGCAGGTCGCGGGTGCGGGCGGTGACGCTGAGGAGGACCTCGCCCGCCGCGACGCGCGCGCCGTCCTCGACGTGCCGCTCGACCTCGAACTCGTCGGCGCAGACGATGGACAGGACGGCCTCGGCGATCCGCAGGCCCGCGACGACACCGGCCTCGCGGGCGGTGAAGTCGGCGGTGGCGACGGCGTCCTCGGGGACGGTCGCCACGGTGGTCACGTCGACTCCGCCGTCGAGGTCCTCGGCGATGGCCAGGTGCGCGATGTCCTCGACCTGTACGGGGTCGAGACCGGCGTCCGCGAGCAGTTCGGCGAGCGCGGGGTCGAGCCCGCACTCGAACTCCTCCGCGTCGCCGCAGCCACAGCCGTCGCCGCAGCCGCCGGGCTCCTCGGCCGCCGCCGAAGGGGCGCCGATCTGGATCAGGGGGACGTCCACGGGCTGCGGACGGGCTTCCTCGGGCGTGGTCACTTACGGCTCCCTCGGGGCATCGGAGGTGGGGGGGAAGTCATGGGTGGCGGTCGCCCGGACGTCGAGGGTCCGCTCGGGGGTGAGACGGACGACCAGGTGCCTGCGCCAGTCGGCGTCGTCCCGGTCCTGCCGGTCCTCGCGCCAGTGGCAGCCGCGGGTCTCCTCGCGGCGGCGGGCGGCGGCGACCAGGACCCGGGCCACGCACAGCAGGTTGGTGGTCTCCCAGGCGTCCACGCCCGGCTCACCGGCCTTGGTGTCGTCGGTGCCGCCCGCGAGGGCGTCGCCGTGCAGCGCTTCGAGGGCCTCGGCGGCCTCCCGCAGGCCGTCCTCGGAGCGGAGCACTCCCGCGTCGGCGGTCATGATCCGCTGGATACGGGCCCTGGCCCCGGCCACCGGGAGCGGCAGGGGCACCGGGGACGGGTGCGGCACGGGGGCGCCCGGCACGCGCGGCGCGGCCGCGATGATGTCGTCGGCGATCCGCTCGGCGAAGACCAGGCCCTCCAGGAGCGAGTTCGAGGCGAGCCGGTTGGCGCCGTGGACGCCGGTGCAGGCGACCTCCCCGCAGGCGTAGAGGCCGGGGACGGTGGTACGGCCCCGCAGGTCGGTGCGGACGCCTCCGGAGGCGTAGTGGGCGGCGGGGGCGACCGGGATCGGCTCGGTCACCGGGTCGATGCCGTGGGCCCGGCAGGCGGCGAGGATGGTGGGGAAGCGTTCCGCCCACATCTCGGCGCCGAAGTGGCGGGCGTCGAGGTACATGTGGTCGGTGCCGTGCTCGCGCGTCCGGCGGGTGATCGCCTTGGCGACGATGTCCCGGGGGGCAAGCTCGGCCAGCTCGTGCTGCCCGAGCATGAAGCGGACCCCGTCGGCGTCGACCAGATGGGCGCCCTCGCCGCGGACCGCCTCGGAGACCAGCGGCTGCTGGCCCTCGGCCCCGGCGCCGAGGAAGAGCACCGTGGGGTGGAACTGGACGAACTCCAGGTCGGAGACCTCGGCCCCGGCGCGCAGCGCGAGCGCCACGCCGTCGCCGGTGGAGACCGCCGGGTTGGTGGTGGCGGAGAAGACCTGGCCCATGCCGCCGGTGGCGAGCACCACCGCGGGCGCGTGGACCGCGCCGACCCCGTCGTGCTGTCCCTCGCCCATGACGTGCAGGGTCACGCCCGCCGTACGGCCCTCGGCGTCGGTGAGGAGGTCCAGGACGAGGGCGTGCTCGACGGTCCGTACGCCCCGGTCCCGGATGGCCCCGACCAGGGCGCGGGAGATCTCGGCGCCGGTCGCGTCGCCGCCCGCGTGGGCGATCCGGCGCCGGTGGTGGCCGCCCTCGCGGGTCAGCGCGATCTCGCCGTCGGCGTCCTTGTCGAAGTCGGCGCCGGTCGCGATGAGCCTGCGGACGGCGTCGGGGCCCTCGGTGACCAGGGCCCGTACGGCCCGCTCGTCGCAGAGCCCGGCCCCGGCGACGAGGGTGTCGTCGAGGTGCTGCTCGGGGGTGTCGCCCTCGCCGAGGGCCGCCGCTATGCCGCCCTGGGCCCAGCGGGTGGAGCCGTCGTCGAGGCGCGCCTTGGTGACGACGACCGTACGGAGTCCGGCGGCGGTGCAGCGCAGGGCGGCGGTGAGGCCCGCGACCCCGGAACCGACCACGACGACATCGGCGTCGACGGCCCAGCCGGGCGCGGGGGCGGGCAGCCGTATTCCGGTCACGGGGTCGCTCCGAACGTGGGGTCCTCGGGGGACGCGGTGCCTCCGAGGCGGAGGGGGAGGTTGTCGATCAGGCGGGTGGCGCCCACGCGCGCGGCGACGGCGAGGACCGCCTCTCCGGCGTGGTCGTCGGCGACCTCGGTGAAGTCCGCCGGGTCCACGAGCGCCAGATAGTCGAGGGTGAGCGGCGGCTCGGCCTTCGCGGCCTCGTCGAGGACGGCTCGGGCGGCGGCCCGGACGGCTCCGGCGCCGTGGCCCCCGGAGGCCCGCGCGACCGCGTGGGCGTCGGCGGCGGACCGTGCCTCGCCGAGCCGGGAGAGCTCCTCGGCGCGGGTCCCGGCCCGCTCCCGGGCACCGGGCAGGGCGGTGGCACGCGCGCGGAGCGCCTCCTGCGCGGCGAGCCGGTCGCCGGCGGCGAACAGCGCGCCGGACAGGGCGAGCGCGGTGCGGCGCTCCCCGGCCGACAGGTAGCGGTTGCGGCTGGACAGGGCCAGGCCGTCGTCCTCGCGGACCGTCGGCACCCCGACGATCTCCACGGGGAAGTTCAGGTCGCGGACCATGCGGCGGATGAGCGCCAGCTGCTGGGCGTCCTTCTGGCCGAAGAGGGCCAGGTCGGGCGCGGTGAGGTGGAGGAGCTTGGCGACGACCGTCAACATGCCGTCGAAGTGGCCGGGCCGCGAGGCGCCTTCGAGGCGTTCGCCCATGGGGCCCGCGGTGATCCTGACCTGCGGTTCCCCGCCCGGGTAGACCTCGTCGACGGAGGGTGCGAAGACGGCGTCGGCGCCCGCGCCGACGGCCAGCGCCAGATCGGCTTCGAGGGTGCGGGGGTAGCGGTCGAGGTCCTCGCCCGCGCCGAACTGGAGCGGGTTGACGAAGACGGTGACGACGACGGTGCCCCGCTCCCCGGCCCGCTCGCGGGCGGCCCGGATCAGGGTGGCGTGGCCCTCGTGGAGGGCGCCCATGGTCATGACGACGGCCCGGGGCCCGTCCGCCCCGAGGGCCCGCAGCTCGTGTGCGGTGCGGACGGGGGCGAGGGGCGCGGTCGGCATGGCTGGCGCGGTCGACGGGCTCGGTGCGATCGGAGCGGCCGGAGTGTTCGGCTGGTGCGGGGTGCCCGACGGGCTCGGTGTGGTCATCGGGTCTCTCCCTCGGCGAGCACACCCAGCAGGTCCTCGGCCAGCTCGGGCTTGAGCAGGCCGTGCGCGAGTGCCCGGTCGGCGGTCGTACGGGCCATCGCCAGGTATCCGGCGACGGCGCCGGGCGCGTGCTTGCGCAGTTCCGCCACGTGCGCGGCGACCGTGCCCGCGTCACCGCGCGCGACGGGCCCGGTGAGCGCCGCGTCCCCGGACCGCAGGGCGTTGTCCAGGGCGGCGCCCAGGAGCGGGCCGAGCATCCGGTCGGGGGCGGCGACGCCCGCCGTGCGGAGCAGCTCCATCGACTGGGCCACCAGGGTGACCAGGTGGTTCGCGCCCAGGGCCAGGGCCGCGTGGTACAGCGGGCGGGCGTCCTCCGCGATCCACTCGGGCTCGCCGCCCATCTCGATCACCAGGGCCTCGGCGGCGAGCCGCAGCTCCTCGGGCGCGGTCACGCCGAAGGAGCAGCCCGCGAGCCGCTGGACGTCGACCTCGGTGCCGGTGAAGGTCATGGCGGGGTGCAGGGCGAGCGGCAGCGCACCGGCCCGCCGGGCGGGGTCCAGGACGCGGGCCCCGAACCGTCCGGAGGTGTGCACGAGCAGCTGTCCCGGGCGGACGGAGCCGGTGTCGGCGAGGCCTTCGACCAGATCCGGCAGGGCGTCGTCCGGGACGGTGAGCAGCACCAGGTCGGCGAGGGCCAGGACCTGGGCGGGCTCGACGACGGGGACGTCGGGCAGGAGGGCGGCGGCGCGGCGCCGGGAGGCGTCGGAGACCGCGGAGACGGCGACGGGGCGGTGCCCGGCGAGCCGGAGGGAGGCGGCGAGGGCGGGGCCGACGCGGCCCGCGCCGACGACTCCTACGGTGAGCCGGGCGGGTCGGTCCTCGGCTCGGGGCTCTGGCGCTGCTGGTGCGTTCACGGTGGGGACGGCCTTCCGTTCCAGTCCTCGGCGGGTACCGGACGATTTCTGGTCATGCTACGCCAGCGTTTCACGCTCTCCCGTGGCTGTCCCACGGCTGTCCACAGGGTGGGGACGGCAGTGTGATGATCGGCGCATGAAACCTGTGGATCCCGTGGACGAGGAAGCGGCCCGGCTGTACCGGGCGAAGATCTGGGGCGGTGCCGAGCGCACCCTGTGGCGTGCCTCGGCGGACGGCACGGCGGGCGCGGCCCTGCGCGGACTGGCCGACTGGACGGAGTCCGCCGGGCACGGCGACGAGCCCCTCGACACCTACGGGAACGGGGTCGTGGAGCTCCTGGAGCAGCGGGTCGCCACCGCGCTCGGGATGCCCTCCGCGGTCTTCTTCCCGACCGGCACCATGGCCCAGCAGGTGGCCCTGCGCTGCTGGGCCGGACGGACCGGGAACCCGGTCGTCGCCCTCCATCCGCTCGCCCACCCCGAGGTCCACGAGGACGGCGCCCTCGGGGCCGTCTCCGGGCTCCGCACCGTCCACCCGACCGGCGCGCCCCGGCTGCCCACCGCCGAGGAGGTGCGGGACCACCCGGAGCCCTTCGGGACGCTGATGCTGGAGCTGCCGCTGCGGGACGCCGGTTTCGTCCTGCCGACCTGGGAGGAGCTGGCCTCGGTCGTCGCGGCGGCCCGGGAGCGGGACGCGGTGGTCCACTTCGACGGGGCACGGCTCTGGGAGTGCCCGACGCGTTTCGGCCGTCCGCTCGCGGAGGTCGCGGGGCTCGCGGACAGCGTGTACGTGTCGTTCTACAAGTCCCTGGGCGGCATGTCGGGCGCCGCGCTCGCCGGACCCGAGGACGTCATGGCGGAGGCCAGGGTCTGGCGGCACCGGTACGGGGGCGAGGTCTTCCAGCAGTACCCGGCGGTGCTCTCCGCGCTCCGGGGCCTGGCCGTCGAGCTGCCCCGGCTGCCCTCGTACGTGGCCCGCGCGCGCGTGGTGGCGGACGCGCTGCGGGAGGCGTTCGAGGAGGCCGGGACGGGCTGGTTCCGCATCCATCCGGAACCGCCGCACACCCATCAGTTCCAGGTCTGGCTGCCGTACCCGCCCGAGGTCCTGACGGCGGCGTCCCTCGCCCTGACCGAGGACACCGGCACGGCCCTGTTCCGCCGCTGGTCCGCGCCGGGCGCGGGCGGCCCGCCGGGCGTCTCCTGCACCGAGGTCACGGTGGCCGCGGAGGGCCTGGAGTGGTCGACGGGGGACGTCCGGACGGCGGCCCGCGCGTTCCTGGCCCGGGTGGCCGGGAAGCCCTGAACGGGAGCGGCCCGTTCACCGCGGCGGCCGGAAGGCCCGAGCGGACGCCGCCGGGTCACCTCGGCGGCCGGAAAGGCCCGAGCCGGCACGGCCGGGTCACCGCGCCGATCCGGGTCGGCGCCGGCACGGTCACGGCAGCCGGGGGCACTCGCCGAGCGGGGCCCGGGACCGCAGAAGGGCCCTGAGCCGGGGCCGGAGACCGCCCCGGGCCGGGCGGCCCGCCACCACCCGTTCGAACCGGCGGCGGTCCCGGAGCTCCCGCAGGACGGCGACGTCCCGGGTGCCCGGCTCGGGCGGCGCGGGCTCCCCCAGCTTGGCGGCACGGTAGGCGTCGAAGAGGTACTGGTGCATGGCGTTCATGCCCTCACCGTGCGCCGCTCCCCCGCCGTACCGCGCGCCGATTGACCAGCCCCGTCAAACGACGGACCCGGGCCGCCCGCCGCGACGATTGACGGGCCCGGTCAACCCACGCGACACCACCCCCGCCCCGTCCCGCACCATGGACGGGTGAGCGTGACCATCGACATCACCGGACTGCCGCACGAGCGGATCGCCTTCTGCCCCTCGCCCCTGGCCGAGCTGGGCGCCGCCCTGCACGCCCTGTCCGTACCCGGACACCACGCCCGGCTCCACGCCTGGACCACGACCACGTCGGCGGGACTGCGGCCGGAGCTCGCGGACCGGCTCCACGAGGCCGACTTCATGTGGAACAGCAGCCGGTCGGACATCCTGCTGCCGTCCCGGCCCCGGGAGACCCTCGCGGAGGAGCTGGACGACCTCGACCTCATGGACGACGAGAAGTACGTGGGCGCCGCCCTGGAGATCTCCTGCAACAGCGCGCACACCCACGGCACCCCCTCCCCGCTCGTCGACGCCCGGATGCGCCGCCGCGCCCTCGACCTGGCCGCCGCGCGCGGTCCCCGGCAGATCGCCTTCGTCGAGCGGATGCTGGCCGATCCGCCCGGCACGCGCGCGTGGGTCCGGCGGCTCCTGGAGGACTGCGACGAGGCCTTCTTCGCCGACACCTGGCGCCGCGTCCGGGTCCAGCTCGCCGCCGACGCCCGCCACAAGACCGAGCTGACGCGCCGCAAGGGCCTGGCCGCCGCGGTCACCGCCGCCTCCCCCGCGATGTCCCTGGAGGAGGACGCGGCGGGCTCCCGGATCGTCGTCGACAAGCTGGTCCACGGCCGGGCCAGCGCGGTGGGCTCTGCGGTGACGTTCCTGCCGACGGCCTTCGGCTGGCCGCACCTCTTCGCCCTGCACACCCCCGGCTGGCAGCCCGTCGTCCAGTACCCGGTCGCCGACCGGGACCTCGGCGGCGCCGCTTCCGTCGGGGAGGTCACCCTGCGTCTGGAGGCCGTCGCCCATCCGCTGCGGATGCGGCTCTGCCGCAGTCTGGCGCGCGGCGCGAGCACGACCGGCGAGCTGGCCGACGCGTACGACGTCACCGCCCCCGAGGTCTCCCGGCACCTCGCGGTCATGAAGAAGGCCGGACTGATCACCACCCAGCGGCGCGGCCGGTACGTCCTGCACCAGCTGGACGTCTCCGTCGTCGCCCGTCTCGGCAGCGACTTCCTGGAGAGCGTGCTGCGCTGACCCGGGGGCGGGCCGACACGGCCGTACCGCCCCCGGAGCGAGGTGAGGCGACCGTACCGCTCCCGGGGCGGGTCGGCCCCCGTGCCGTACCGTCCGGGGCCGGTGAGCCCGTGCCGGAGCGGGCGCGGGCCCCGTCAGCCGGTCGCGCCGCCGCCCGCCCGGACCAGGCCCGTCTCGTACGCGAGGACCACGACCTGGACCCGGTCGCGCAGGCCCAGCTTGGTCAGGATGCGGCCCACATGGGTCTTCACGGTCGCCTCCGAGAGGACGAGCCGGGCGGCGATCTCGCCGTTCGACAGGCCCTGCGCGACCAGCATCATGACTTCCCGCTCGCGGCCCGTGAGACGCCCCAGCTCCTTGTGCTCCGGCTCCCGGCCCGAGGACGGCAGCATCGGCGAGAACCGGTCGAGCAGCCGCCGGGTCGTCGACGGCGCCACCACCGCGTCCCCGCTGTGCACCGAACGGATCGCGGCGAGCAGCTCGGCGGGCGGCACGTCCTTCAGCATGAAGCCGCTCGCCCCCGCCTTGAGACCGGAGAACGCGTACTCGTCGAGGTCGAAGGTGGTCAGGATGAGCACCTTCGGGGCGTCGGGCTGCGAACAGATCCGCCGGGTCGTCTCCACCCCGTCCAGCTTCGGCATCCGCACGTCCATCAGGACGACGTCGACCGCCGTCGACCGCAGCACCTCCAGGGCCTCGACCCCGTCGCCCGCCTCCGCCACGACCTCCATGTCCGGCTGGGCGGCCAGCACCATGCGGAATCCGGTACGCAGCAGCACCTGGTCGTCAACGAGCATCACGCGGATGGACATCGGGTTCCTTCGGGTTCTCGGTCGGAGGTCTCGGGGGGGGCGGGCTCGTCGTCAGTGGGCGGACTTGAGGGGGAGCAGGGCGCTGATCCGGAAACCGCCGCCGGGACGCGGGCCCGCGTCCAGCGTGCCGCCCACCATGCCGACCCGCTCCCGCATCCCGATCAGACCGTGGCCCCGGCCGTCGGCGCCCCCGTCCTCGTACATCTCCTGCGGCGCGCCCCGGCCGTCGTCCTCGACGAGCAGCCCGAGCCCGTCGTCGAAGTAGACCAGGCGGACGCTGGCACCGACATCGGGGCCCCCGTGCTTGCGGCTGTTGGTGAGGGCCTCCTGCACGATCCGGTACGCGGTCAGCTCGACGCCGCTGGGCAGCGGGCGGGGGCTGCCCTCGATCGCGAAGTCCACGGTGAGGCCCGCGCCCCGGACCTGCTCGACGAGGTCCTCGATCTGGCCCACGTCGGGCTGGGGCACGTACTCCCCGGCCTCCTCGTGCTCCCCGGTGCGCAGGATGCCGAGGAGTCTGCGCATCTCGGCGAGCGCCTGACGGCCGGTGGTGGAGATGGTCTCCAGGGCCTGCTTGGCGGTCTCCGGGGAGGAGTCCATGACATAGGCGGCGCCGTCTGCCTGGACGACCATCACCGACACGTTGTGCGCGACGACGTCGTGCAGCTCGCGGGCGATCCTGGCCCGCTCGGCGGCGACCGCCACCTTGGCCTGGGCCTCGCGCTCCCGCTCCAGCCGGGAGGCCCGCTCCTCCAGCTGCGCGAAGTAGGCGCGGCGGGTGCGCAGCGAGTCGCCGAGGACCCAGGCGAGGACGAACGGCACGGTCATGATGATCGTGAAGAAGACCCGGGCGGCCCCGGACTCGGAGCCCTCCAGCGGCCATCTCAGCTGGGAGAGCGGTGAGGCGGCGAGCCCGGCGACGAGCGCGAGGCGGGACGCCCAGCGGGGCCCGTCGTGCGCGGCGACGGTGAAGACGATCACCAGCATGGCGAAGTCGGCGATGGTCGGCGTCAGGTCGAGGCCGAGCTGGACCAGTCCGAGGAGGACCGCCAGCAGCAGCATCTTCTCGGGTGCGCGCCGCCGCAGGGCCACGACCAGGCAGAAGAGCACGGCGACGAGACCGTGCGCGACGGGGCGGCCGACTTCCTGGTAGGTCGCTCCCACGGACAGCAGGGAGAACCCGAGGAGGACGACGGCCCAGAAGGTGTCGACGCCCGTCGGGTGTCTGCGGAAGAAGTCGTAGAGGCGCTGCACGTCACCCAGAGTAGGGAAGGGAGAGGGGTGCGCGGATCAACCGTGGGGTCGATCCTTCGCGCGGGGCCCGTACTCCCCGAGGTGGAGACTGGGGCCCGTGACGGATGAGACGTGTCAGTGGCAGGGGTGGCGGACGGCGACGGAACGGGCGCTGTACGGCCCGGGGGGCTTCTATCTGCGGCCCGAGGGTCCGGCGGGGCACTTCCGTACCTCGGTGCACGCCTCCCCGCTCTTCGCGGCGGCGGTGGCCCGGCTGCTCGGCGAGGTCGCGGAGGAACTGGGAACGGCCTCGGTGGACCTGGTGGACGTGGGCGCGGGCCGGGGTGAACTCCTCACCGGGGTCCTCGCCGCGCTCGACGGCGCGCGTGGGGGAGCGGACGGGAGCGGGAGCGGGCTGACCGTGCGGGCGTACGCCGTGGAGCGGGCGGCCCGCCCTCCGGGGCTCGACCCCCGGATCGAGTGGACCGGCGAGGTGCCCCGGGGGGTGCGCGGGCTGCTCTTCGCGAACGAGTGGCTCGACAACGTGCCGGTGGACGTGGCCGAGGCGGACGCCGAGGGGACCGTCCGGTACGTGGAGGTCCGCGCGGACGGCACGGAGCGGCTCGGCGGGCCGGTCGACGGCCCGGACGCGGAGTGGCTGGCCCGCTGGTGGCCGCTGGCGGAGCCGGGCGCGCGGGCGGAGATCGGGCGGCCCCGCGACGAGGCGTGGGCGGCGGCGGTGGGCGCGGTGGCGGCGGGTCGCGCGGTGGCCGTGGACTACGCGCACGTACGGGCGTCCCGGCCGCCCTTCGGTTCGCTGACCGGCTTCCGCGCGGGCCGTGAGGTCCCGCCGGTCCCGGACGGCGGCTGCGACCTGACCTCCCACGTGGCCCTGGACGCGTGCGCGGCGGCGACGGACGAGGGGGGCGCGACGGAGCAGGACGGGGACGGGACGGGACGTCGGGACCGGAGCGAGGGGCCGGACCGGCCCCGGGCGCTGACCCGGCTCGTCACCCAGCGGGAGGCGCTGGGGAGGCTCGGGGTGTCCGGGGGGCGACCGCCGCTGTCGCTCGCGTCGGCCGATCCCGCCGCTTACGTACGGGCGCTCTCCTCGGCGGGCGAGGCGGCGGAGCTGACCGCGCGCGGGGGCCTCGGGGACTTCCTGTGGCTGGTCCGGCGGGTCCCGGAAGGGGCGGGCGGGGGCTCCGGCGCACGGGGGATACTGACCGCATGACGGAGACGACGGTCGGCATCGGCGGCGCGGCGGAGAGCACCGACATGGTGCTGAACATCGGGCCGCAGCATCCCTCGACCCACGGCGTGCTCCGGCTCCGGCTGGTGCTGGACGGCGAGGTCGTGCGGCAGGCGGAGCCGGTCATCGGCTATATGCACCGGGGCGCGGAGAAGCTCTTCGAGGCGCGGGACTACCGGCAGATCATCATGCTGGCCAACCGGCACGACTGGCTGTCCGCCTTCTCCAACGAGCTCGGCGTGGTCATGGCCGTCGAGCGGATGCTCGGCATGGAGGTGCCGGAGCGCGCGGTGTGGACCCGTACGCTCCTCGCCGAGCTGAACCGGGTCCTGAACCATCTGATGTTCCTCGGCTCGTACCCGCTCGAACTGGGCGGCATCACCCCGGTCTTCCACGCCTTCCGGGAGCGCGAGGAGCTCCAGACGGTGATGGAGGAGGTCTCCGGCGGCCGGATGCACTACATGTTCAACCGGGTCGGCGGCCTCAAGGAGGACCTGCCGGCCGGGTGGCTCGGACGGGCGCGGCGGTCCGTCGCGGACGTCCGTTCGCGGATGGACGTGTACGACCGGCTCGTCCTCGGCAACGAGATCTTCCGGGGCCGTACGCGCGGGGTCGGTGTCCTGTCGGCGGCGGCGGTCCACGCGTACGGGGTGTCGGGGCCGATCGCCCGCGCCTCGGGCGTCGACTTCGACCTGCGCCGCGACGAGCCGTACCTGGCGTACGGGGAGCTCCAGGACACCCTGCGGGTCGCCGTCCGTCAGGAGGGCGACTGCCTGGCCCGGTTCGAGTGCCTGCTGGAGCAGACGCACCACGCCCTGGACCTGGCGGACGCGTGCCTGGACCGGCTCGCGGAGCTGCCGCCCGGCCCGATCAACCAGCGGCTGCCGAAGGTGCTGAAGGCACCGGAGGGCCACACGTACGCGTGGACCGAGAATCCGCTCGGGGTCAACGGCTACTACCTGGTCTCCAGGGGCGAGAAGACGCCGTACCGGCTGAAACTGCGCTCGGCCTCGTTCAACAACATCCAGGCGCTCACGGAGCTGCTGCCGGGGACGCTGGTCGCCGACATGGTGGCGATCCTGGGCTCGTTGTTCTTCGTCGTCGGCGACATCGACAAGTGACGCCGGGCGTACGGGGTCAGACGGCGGGCGCGGTCAGGTCGGCCCGGTCCGTCCCGTCGGACCCGTCGGCCCCATGGATGCAATCAGCCCCGTCAGCCCCTCCGGCCCTGCCTGTCCCGTCTGGCCTGCCCGCCCCGCCCGTCCCGCCTGCTCCGTCTGTCCCGTCGTTCCGGTGCATCACCACGTACTCCCGGTCCGTGGTGCCGGGCCGTCGCCGCTCGGCCACGGCCCAGCCCCAGCGCGCGTAGCGCTCCGTCAGTTCCGGTACGTCGAGGGTCATCAGACGGCGGGGGCCCGGGGGCAGGGCGGTGAGCAGGGCGTCGTGCAGCGCGCGCCCGAGGCCGAGGCCCTGGTGGGCGGGGGCGACGACCAGTTCGGCCAGTTCGAAGGCGGGTTCGTCGCCGGAGAGCGCGGTGTCCGTCCAGCCCGCCGCGAAGCCCCGGAGCCCGTCGTCGGGGCCGAACGCGGCGACGGCCAGGAAGCCGGGGCGCCCGGCGGCCGAGCCGAGCAGCCGGTCCACGGTCCGCACGGCGCGCGCCGGGGGCTCGTGCCAGGGGGCGCCGCAGAACGCCCGGGCGCACAGGGCGATCAGTTCGTCCCGGCGGCCGGTGGCCTCACCGGCCGGGAGGCCGGCGAGGCGGTACGTCATGAGTTGACCGCTCCGCGCAGTTCGACGACGTCCAGCTGCTCGGTCTCGTCGTGGGCGGTCAGGTCGATGACCTGACCGACCGTCCGGGGCGGGGCGGGGACGTGGGGAGCGAGAGGCCCGGCGGTGCCGGTGGGGCTGACCGGTGTGAGCGGCGGGGCGCCTGCCCCGTCCCGCGCGGCCGGGTCCTGCACGGCCGGGTCCAGCCCGCCGAGGTTCCGCACGGTCAGGTTCCGTGCGGTCAGGTTCTGTGCGGCCAGGGCCTCTTCGAGGACCTCCTCGCCGACCACATCGGCGAGATCGGTGTGCTGCACCGCCTCGATGGCCGCGGCCTTCTGCGTACCGAAGAAGTCGAAGCCGCCCTCGGGGCGCGGTACGGGCCTGCGGGCCGCGTACGGGACGATCGCGGCGGCGACCGGTACGGCCGGAACCGCGGGGACCGCCGGTACGGCCGGGGCCGCGGACGCGGAAGAGGCCTCAGATTCGGTGGAGTCGGCGGGTGCGGCAGATGCGGCGGATTCGGCGGGTGCGGCCGGGGGCAGCGCGAGGGCGGCCGGGCGGGCGTGCTCGCCGCCGGGGGCCGCCGCGTGCTTCCCCCGCGGCTCGTCCGTCTCACGGGCCCGCTCGGCGAGGTCCCGCGCGCGGGCCGCCTCGGCGGTCCGGCGGGCCCGCTGGGCGGCGGCGTTGCGCGGAAGCTCGCGGAGCGCGTCGGCGGCGCTCCGGAAGGCCTCCGGGGTGGGCGTGGAGCCGCCCGCCGGAAGGGCCTTGGCGGTGCTGGCGGCGCCGGTGGTGTCGGCCTCCGGCGCGGGCGTCTCCAGGGCCAGGATCCGGCGGCCCTCCAGGGCGCTGGCCCGCTCGGTCTCGGCCGTGGCGTAGCGACGCAGGAGATCGGCGTGCTCACCGCGCAGTCCGGCCAGTTCGACCCGCTTGGCGCGGAGCTTGGCGTCGAGGCGGGCGCGCAGCGCGCGGGACTCCTCCAGGTCGGACTCCAGCTCGGCGAGCCGCTCCTCGGCCTTCCACTGGTCGGCGGTGCGGGCGCGGTCGAGCTCGGCGACCCGCGTCCCGGCGCTCCGGTCCCAGCCGCGCATGAGGACGGCGCCGGTGACGGCGGCGGCCGCGGCGGCCGCGGCGAGGAGGCGGGCGATCAGCGGATCGCCGGGCAGCCAGGCCGCCGCGGCACACACGACCGCGACGCCGGCGACCGCGGAGGGCGGCAGCAGCTTGTGCAGAGGCGGGGAATGGCGGTGGCGTCCACGTGGCATGGCCTGAAATTTACCGTGCGTAGGTGTCGTGTGGGGCGTCGGCCCGGCAATCTCTTGGCCACTTCTCGTCACGGGAAGTGGATATCCCCCGTTCCGGTTCCGTTTTCGGGCCGACATCCCCGCCCGGACTCCTACTTGTTGAGCAGCCCCTTCGCCGTCAGATAGTCCTTGGCGACGTCCTGCGGCTTCGCCCGCTCGGCGTCCACCTTGCGGTTGAGTTCGGCGAGATCCGCTGTGGTCAGCACCTTGGTGATCCGGTCGAGGGCGGCGGCTATCTCGGGCGCTCCGGCGTCCTCGGCGTTCAGCACCGGCAGGACGTTGTCCGCGTTCTGCAGCTTCTTGTCGTCGGTGAGGAACACCAGTCCGTAGCTGTCGATCGTGGCGTCCGTCGTGGTCGTCAGGACCAGTTGGTCCACCCCGTCCTTCACCGCCTGCTTGGACTGCGGGGTACCGACGCCCTTGGGGTCGATGCCCGCCACGTCGATCCCGTACGTCTTCTTCAGTCCGGGCGCGCAGAACGGCCGGACCGCGCATTCGTCACCGGCGGCGATCTTCACCTTCAGCTTCGCGCGGCCGAGATCGGAAAGGGTCGTCAGCTTGTTCTTCGCGGCGAATTCCTTCGACACCGCGAAGGCGTTCTGGTCGACCGCGTCACCGGCGTCGAGGACCTTCAGACCGCGCGGTCCCGCGAGCTTGCGCAGCGCCTCGACCGTGGCCGCCGCGTCGGCCGAGGCGACCGGCTTGTCGTCCGGCGCCTTCGGCCCGTTCACCTTGGCGTTGAGGAATTCGGCGAGCGTCGCCGCGTATTCCGGGACGATGTCTATCTCGCCCTTCTCCAAGGAGGGTTCGTACAGCTCGCGATTCTTCACCGTGGTGATCGACACCGAGTATCCGGCGCCCCGCAGCGTCTGCGCGTACAGCTCGGCGAGCACCTTGGCCTCGGTGAAGGCCGCCGCACCGACCACCAGCGAGCCCTTCCCGCCGTCCGCCGTGCCCCCGGGGCCCTTCCCCTTGCCCTGCTCCAGGCTGTCACCGCCGCACGCGGCCAGCGCGACGGCCAGCGCCGTCGTCCCCAGCACCGCGCCCGCGATCCGCGAGACCCTGTTCACCAGATCACCCATTCGTCTTCGTCAAGTCGGCTTTCGATTCCGGCGCTTCCCGCCGGTGTGGCACCCGTCCGAGCGGCCGCGCCGCGCGTCCGGGCTCCGGGGCCGTGTGTCCGCCCCGGCGATCCGTACGTCCTCCGTGACGCCCCGGGCGGCCGAGGAGTCGCTCGGCGCCCACCAGCACGCCCTCCACCAGGAGGGCCAGCAGCGCCACCAGCACCGCGCCCGCGACGACCTGCGCGGTGTCGTAGGTGGCGAAACCGGCCGTGATGATCCGGCCGAGTCCGCCCTGCCCGACCATCGCGGCGACCGTCGCCGTGGCGACCACCTGCACCGCCGCCGAGCGCACCCCGGTCATCACCACCGGCAGGGCCAGGGGCAGTTCGACCCGGCGGAACAGCTGCCCGCCCGTCATCCCCATGCCCCGCGCGGCCCGCACCGCCGCCCGGTCGACCTCCCGCACCCCCACGTACGCGTTGGTGAGGAGCGGCGGCACCGCGAACAGCACCAGGGCCACGACCGTCGGCACGGATCCGGCGTTCCGCAGGGGCGACACCATGAACAGGCCGAGAACCGCGAAGACGGGAATCGCCCGCCCCACGTTCGACACGTTCACCGCGAGCGCCCCGCCCCGGCCGAGATGGCCGAGCCAGAGTCCCAGCGGCAGCGCGAGCGCCCCCGCGATCAGCAGCGCCGCCCCGCTCACGTACGCGTGCTCGGCGAGCCTCCGGCCCACCCCGCCCTCGCCCGTCCAGTGCGCGCCGGTGGTGAGCCAGCCCCAGGCATCCGTCACGACCCCCACCTCACCCACCCCCCGGCGCGGTCCGTATCCGGGCCCACGGCGTCAGCAGCCGCTGGACGCCCAGGAGCAGCAGATCGGCGACGACGGCGAGCAGGACGCACAGCACGGCGGCGGCGAGCATCTGCGCCTTGAAGAAGGTCGGCAGCGCGTCCTCGATCAGATTGCCCAGACCGCCCCTGCCGACGACCGAACCGACCGTCGTCAGCGCGATCGTGGAGACCGTCGCCATCCGTATCCCCGCCATCAGCACCGGCAGCGCCAAGGGCAGTTCGACCTCCCAGAGGAGCCTCAGCGGCCCGTACCCCATGCCCCGGGCGGCCTCCCGCGTCTCCACGGGCACCGCGTCGAGCCCCGCGAGCGCGTTGCGCACCAGGATCGTCAGCGCGTACAGCACGAGACCGGTCACCACGAGCGCCGCCGACAGCCCGAAGAACGGCAGCAGCAGCGAGAACATGGCGAGCGACGGCACCGTGTACAGCAGGGTCGTCAGACCGAGGACCGGGCCCGCGAACCGGGGCCTGGCCCGCGCGAGCAGCGCCAGCGGCAGCGCGACGACGAGCGCGATCAGCACGGACACCACGGTGATTCCCACATGCTGGAGCGTGGCGTCGGTCAGCTCCCCGGCGCGCGTGCGCAGGTACTCCCCGCAGATCCAGTCGTTCGTGACCAGACAGTTCGATGCGCTCATCCGTCCCTCCCCCCGGGCAGTCAGCCTTCCCGAACGCTTGTCCGCCGACACTAACCCCCGGCACCGACAATCCCCCGGACCCGCCACAATGCGGCAACACGCCCTTCACACACCCCCGGCGTCCAGGGGCCAGAATGGGGAACCATGATCCGGTTCGAGCACGTGACCAAGCGGTACGACGACGGCACCACCGCCGTCGACGACCTCTCCTTCGAGGTGGCCGAGGGCGAACTCGTCACCCTGGTCGGGCCGTCCGGCTGCGGCAAGACGACCACGATGATGATGGTCAACCGGCTCGTCGAGCCGACCTCCGGCCGGGTCCTGGTCGACGGCCGGGACATCGCCGACGTCGATCCGGTCGCCCTGCGCCGCAAGATCGGCTACGTCATCCAGCAGGTCGGGCTCTTCCCCCACCGCACGGTCCTCGACAACACCGCGACCGTCCCCTCGCTGCTCGGGTGGAAGAAGGCCGCCGCACGCGCGCGTGCCGCCGAACTCCTCGAACTCGTCGGACTCGATCCCGCCGTCCACGGCTCCCGCTACCCCGCCCAGCTCTCCGGCGGGCAGCGCCAGCGGGTCGGCGTCGCCCGCGCCCTCGCCGCCGACCCGCCCGTCCTGCTCATGGACGAGCCCTTCGGCGCCGTCGACCCGGTCGTCCGCGAACGCCTCCAGAACGAGTTCCTCGCCCTCCAGGCCACCGTCCGCAAGACCGTCCTCCTCGTCACCCACGACATCGAGGAGGCCGTCCGCATGGGCGACCGCATGGCCGTCTACGGGCAGGGCCGCATCGAGCAGTTCGACACCCCGGCCACCGTCCTCGGCTCCCCCGCCACCCCGTACGTCGCGGACTTCGTCGGCAGCGACCGGGGCCTCAAGCGGCTCGCCGTCACCCCGGTCACCGAGGCCGACCTCGATCCCGTACCGGCGGAGGACCTCGTACCGGCGGAGGGTTCCGGACCGGCCGACGGCCCCGGAGCGGCCCACGCGCCGGGACCGGCGGGCGCCCCCGCCCCCGTGCCCCTGGGCACCTCGCTCAAGGACGCCCTCGCCGTGCTGCTCCAGCACGACACCGGCCGCCTCGTCGTCACCGGCGCCGACGGCCGCCCCCTCGGCGTCCTCACCCCGGCGGGCGTCCACCGCGCCCTGCGCCGGGCCACCACCGGCTGAACCTCAGACCGCGCTGAGCTTCCCGCTCAGCCACACCATGCCCGGGGGGATCTCCCGGTTCCACGTGTTGAAGTTGTGGCCACCGCTGTCCAGGACGATCGACGAGACCGACGCCGGGCTCTTCACCCGCTTGATGAACTCCCTCGTGTCCCGCAGATTGCTCTCGCCCCGCTTCGACGTCGTCACCAGGAACGACGACTTCCCCTGCGGCAGGTTGTCCAGGCTCCACAGCAGATCCGCCCGCTTGCGCAGCCGGTCGTCACCGTGGAACAGATCACCCGTCGTCACGTCCTCGGCCGCCCGGTAGTACGCCGAGAAACCCGCCCCCGCGGCGAACCGCTCCGGGTGGTGCAGCGCGATCTTCAGCGCGCAGTACGCCCCCGTGGAGTTCCCCATGAACCCCCAGTTCCGCGGCTTCGTCCCCACCCGGTACGTCCCCGACACCGCCGCCGGCAGGTCCTCCGCGAAGAACGTCTCCGTCTGCGGCCCGCCCGGCACGTCCACGCACTCCGTGTCCCGGGGCGGCGCCACCGTCGGCCGCAGCATCACCAGGATCATCGGCTGCATCCGTCCCTCCCTGGCCTGGAGGTACGCCGTCTTCGGGTACTTCAGCCCCTTGATCAGGTTCTCCGCCGTCCCCGGATACCCCGTGAGCACCACCGACGCGGGGAACGTCCGCTTCGCGTACTTCGCCTGGAAGTACTCCGGCGGCAGATACACGTACGCCGGGGAGACGATCCCCGACCGCGCCCCCTCCACCACGATCTTCTGTATCTGCCCCGAGACCTCCGGACGCCCGCTGCCCGGCACGTCGAGCTGCTGCGTCCCCACCACCCGTACGTGCTTCGAACCCGCCCCGTGGTCGACGACCACCCCCATGTCCTGCTCCTGCCCGAACAGGTCCGCCCACGAGCCGTAGAACAGGAACGAGCGGTTCGCCGCCAGGCCCACCGCCGCGAACAGCACCACCTGCGTCACCAGGAGCAGCACCACCCTGCCGGTGCACGCCCGCCACCCCCGGCGCGCGAGGCGTGGCCACAGCCACACCGTCGCCACGAACAACCCCACGGCCAGTACGACCGCCGCCACGAGAACCCTGCCGCTGGTGAGGCCCATGGGACGACCACCCCCGCCTTTCCGAGAATTTCCGGTGAACCGATGAACCCGAGCCCGTACCGCTCCGTCCTAGAAGGCGCACCAACCGGGACGACCCGCCGAAACGCTCCGCGGGTCCCGACCGGAATCAAGGACCCTCCGCAGGACCACGGGAAGCACGGGAAGCCATGTCTGTCACGGTAGATGGGGACAAATCAGGATTGGTTCCGGTTCGGGTACGCCGGATTCTCCGCGGCCCCGAACCCCAGAAGATCCCCGCACTCATCGGCACCGCCTGCACCTTCATCGGTCTCATCGACATCGCCGCCGGGGTCTTCCCGCGCTTCCGCGCCAGCCGCTTCCACACCATCACCGAGGTCCTCCCCGGCACCCTCGGACCCCTCTCCGCCGCCCTCTCCCTCAGCGCCGGAGTCCTCCTCCTGCTCCTCGCCCACGGCCTCAAGCGCAACAAGCGCCGCGCCTGGCGGGCCGCCGTCGTCCTCCTCCCCCTCGGCGCCGTCGCCCAGTTCGCCTGGCGCCACTCCGTCGCCGGAGCCCTCCTCTCCCTCTGCCTGCTCGCCCTCCTCGTCCGGCACCGCGACCAGTTCGCCGCGCTGCCCGACCCCCGCAGCCGCTGGCGCGCCCTCGCCAACTTCGTCGTCATGGGCGCCGGGTCCATCGCCCTCGGCCTCGTCATCGTCAGCGCCCACCCGCGCCGGGTCGTCGGCGACCCCAGCCTCACCGACCGCCTGGAGCACGTCCTCTACGGACTCTTCGGCTTCGAAGGCCCCGTCGGCTACACCAGGGGCGTCGACTGGACCGTCGGCTACTCCCTCGGCGCCCTCGGTATGCTCACCGCCCTCACCACCATCTACCTGGCCTTCCGCCCCGAGCACCCCGCCGCCCGCCTCACCGACGACGACGAGCTGCGCCTCCGCGCCCTCCTCGACCAGCACGGCGGCCGCGACTCCCTCGGCCACTTCGCCCTCCGCCGCGACAAGGGCGTCGTCTTCTCCCCCAGCGGCAAGGCGGCCGTCTGCTACCGCGTCGTCTCCGGCGTCATGCTCGCCAGCGGCGACCCCATCGGCGACGTCGAGGCCTGGCCCGGCGCCATCGAACGCTTCATGGACGAGGCCAAGGCCCACTCCTGGACCCCCGCCGTCATGGGCTGCTCCGAGACCGGCGGCCAGGTCTGGACCCGCGAGACCGGCCTCGACGCCCTCGAACTCGGCGACGAGGCCATCGTCGACGTCGCCGGCTTCTCGCTCTCCGGCCGCGCCATGCGCAACGTCCGCCAGATGGTCAAGCGCATCGAACGCAACGGCTACACCACCCGCGTCCGCCGCGTCGGCGACCTCGACGAAGCCGAACTGGAACGGGTCCGCCGCGCCGCAGCCGACTGGCGCGGCACCGACACCGAACGCGGCTTCTCCATGGCCCTCGGCCGCATCGGAGCCCCCGGCGACGGCGACGCCGTGATAGCGACCGCCCACAAGACCGACGACGACGCCGACCCCCACTCGCCCTACGGCGACCTCAAGGCGATCATCCACTTCGTCCCCTGGGGCGCCGACGGCATGTCCCTGGAGCTGATGCGCCGCGACCGCTCCGCCGACCCCGGCATGAACGAGCTCCTCATCGTCGCCGCCCTCCAGGCCTCCCCCGCCCTCGGCATCGAACGCGTCTCCCTCAACTTCGCCATGTTCCGCTCCGCCCTCGCCCGCGGCGAGAAGATCGGCGCGGGACCCGTCCTCCGCGTCTGGCGCGGACTCCTCGTCTTTCTGTCCCGCTGGTTCCAGATCGAATCGCTCTACAAGTTCAACGCGAAGTTCCAGCCCCGCTGGGAACCCCGCTTCGTCGTCTACCGCACCAGCCGCGACCTCCCCCGCATCGGCTTCGCCGCCATGCAGGCCGAGGGCTTCGTGAACCTCTCCTTCCCCCGCCCCTTCGCCCGCCGCCGCCCCTCCCCCGCCCCCCGGCCCTGCTCCCACATAGTCCCCGGGCCCGCTGAGCGCGAGATCCGCGCGGCCTGAATCCGCCCCCACGCCCTACGCTGGTCACATGAGTACGACGATCGACCGGGGTACGGCCCTGGGCCTGCCGGAGTGGGACCGCTGCGCGGTCATGGGCGTGGTCAACGTGACCCCCGACTCCTTCTCCGACGGCGGCCGCTGGTTCGACACCACGGCCGCCGTCAAACACGGCGTCGACCTCGCCGCCCAGGGCGCCGACCTCGTCGACGTCGGCGGCGAGTCCACCCGCCCCGGCGCGAGCCGCGTCGACGAGGACGAGGAGCTCCGCCGCGTCATACCCGTGGTCCGCGGCCTCACCGCCGAAGGCGTCACCGTCTCCGTCGACACCATGCGCGCCGTCGTCGCCGCCCGCGCCGTCGAAGCCGGGGCCCGCCTCGTCAACGACGTCAGCGGCGGCCTCGCCGACCCCGGCATGGTCCCCGCCGTCGCCGCCGCCGAGGTCCCCTTCGTCGTCATGCACTGGCGGGGCTTCAGCCAGGACATGAACGGCCTCGCGGTCTACGACGACGTCGTCGGCGAGGTCCTCGGCGAACTGCGCACCCGCCTCGACGCCGTCGTCGACGGCGGCGTCGCCCCCGAACGCATCGTCGTCGACCCCGGCCTCGGCTTCGCCAAGCTCGCCCCCCACGACCTCGCGCTCGTCGCCCACCTCCCCGCCCTCCGCGCCCTCGGCCGCCCGCTCCTCGTCGCCGCCTCCCGCAAGCGGTTCCTCGGGCACGTCCTCACCCGCGAGGGCGCCACCCCGCCGCCCGCCCGCGAACGCGACGCGGCCACCGCCGCCGTCTCCGCCCTCGCCGCCCACGCGGGCGCGTGGGCCGTCCGCGTCCACGAGGTCCGCGCCACCGCCGACGCCGTCCGCGTCGCCCGCGCCGTCGAGGGAGCCGCGTGAGCCGCAACCCCAGGGAAGCCGCCGTCGAAGCGGTCAACACCGCCTTCTACGAGGCGATGGAGACCGGCGACTTCGACACCGTCTCCGCGCTCTGGCTCGACGACGGCGCCACCCCCATCACCTGCGTCCACCCCGGCTGGCCCGTCCTCACCGGCCGCGGCGAGGTCCTCCGCTCGTACGCCCTGATCATGGCGAACACCGACTACATCCAGTTCTTCCTCACCGACCTCGCCGTCTCCCTCGCCGACGACACCGCCGTCGTCACCTGCACCGAGAACATCCTCAGCGGCGGCCCCGCCGAGGACGGCGCCGAACTCGGACCCCTCGTCGGCCAGCTCGTCGTCGCCACCAATGTGTTCCGCCACACACCCGAGGGCTGGCGGATCTGGTCCCACCACGCCTCCCCCGTCCTCGCCGAGACCGAGGATTCCAAGGCCGGAGAGCCCGGCGCGGACGACAACTGAACCCCCCGACCTGACCCGCCCACGCCCCCCAAGGCAAAGCGCTGTCGGTGCCCGCAGGTAGATTCGACGACGGACACCCGGCCGTCCGCACCCGGCTGCGTGACCACCCGAACTACGACAGCAGGAGTGATTCGCGTGGATCGTGTCGCGCTGCGCGGCCTCAAGGCCCGGGGCCACCACGGCGTCTTCCCCAAGGAGCGCGAGGAGGGCCAGACCTTCATCGTGGACCTGGTTCTCGGCCTGGACACCCGTCCGGCGGCCGCCGACGACGACCTGACGAAGACCGTGCACTACGGGATCGTCGCCGAGGAAGTCGTCGACGTCGTCCAGGGTGAACCCGTCGATCTCATCGAAACCCTCGCCGAGCGCATCGCCCAGCGATGCCTCGGCCACGCCGGGGTACAGGAGGTGGAAGTCGTCGTGCACAAGCCCGACGCGCCCATCACCGTGCCCTTCGACGACGTGACCGTCACGATCACCCGGAGCCGACGATGAAACCGACACAGAGCGACCCCACCGTCCAGCCCGTACCCGCCTCCGTCGTCGAAGCCGTCGACGCCGCCGACGTGACCCTCTCCAACCCGCACTGGGCCGTCGTCGCCCTCGGCGCCAACCTCGGCAACCGCCTGGAGACCCTCCAGGGGGCCGTGGACGCCCTCGCGGACACGCCGGGCCTCCGGGTCAAGGCCGTCTCCCCCGTCTACGAGACGGAGCCCTGGGGCGTCGACCCCGGCAGCCAGCCCTCGTACTTCAACGCGGTCGCCCTCGTGAAGACGACGCTCCCGCCCGCCTCCCTCCTGGAGCGGGCCCACGCCGTCGAAGAGGCCTTCCACCGCGTCCGCGAGGAGCACTGGGGCGCCCGCACCATCGACGTCGACATCATCGCGTACGCCGACGTCGTCTCCGACGACCCCGTCCTCACCCTCCCGCACCCCCGCGCCCACCAGCGGGCCTTCGTCCTCGCCCCCTGGCACGACGTCGACCCGGAAGCCCAGCTGCCCGGCCACGGACCCGTCACCGGACTCCTCGCGACCGTCGGCGACGAAGGCGTGACCGTCCGCGCCGACCTGGAACTCCGTCTGCCCGAGTAGTCGTTAGGCTCGTGGCAGACCGCCCGCGACCACACGAAGGACACCCGGTGAAACAACTGCGGCTGAAGGTGCTCGCCGGACTCTTCGTCGTGGCCGGCGTGCTCTCCTGGGGCGCCGCCCGGCTCTGGGACTCGGTCGGCACCCTCCCCAGCGTGCCGCTCGCCGCGCCGGTCGTCCTCGCCGTGATCGCGGTCGTCCTGACCGCGACCGCCCTGTCCCTCCGCGCGCGGCTCAGGGCCCAGCGCGACCGGCGGCCCGGCGCCAAGGGCGTCGAGCCGCTGATGGCGGCCCGCGCGGTGGTCTTCGGCCAGGCGAGCGCCCTGGTGGCCGCCCTCGTCGCCGGAATGTACGGCGGCGCGGGCGTCTTCCTCCTCGCCCACCTCGACGTCCCGGCCCGCCGCGACCAGGCCCTCTACGCGGCCTTCGCGGTCCTGGCGGGCCTCGGCGTCATCGCGGCCGCCCTCTTCCTTGAGCGGGTCTGCAAGCTCCCCGAGGACGACGACAAGAAGCCCTCGGCCGCCGCCTGACCCCTCCGGCCCGCCGATCGGCACCCGGGCAGCACCCCCGGGCCGCAAGCCCGTGGCGCCCCGCCCCGGCCCCTACCGGGCGAGGATCAGGGACATGGCCTCGGCGCGCGTGGTGGCGTTGCGCAGTTGGCCGCGGACCGCCGAGGTCACCGTCTTCGCACCCGGCTTGCGGACCCCGCGCAGCGCCATGCACATGTGCTCCGCCTCGATCACGACGATCACACCGCGCGCTTCCAGGATCCTCATCAGCGAGTCCGCGACCTGGGTCGTCAGACGCTCCTGCACCTGCGGGCGACGGGCGAAGACGTCCACCAGACGGGCCAGCTTCGACAGACCGGTGATCTTGCCCGATTCGGCGGGGATGTACCCGATGTGCGCCACACCGTGGAACGGCAGCAGATGGTGCTCGCAGGTCGCCGTCAGTTCGATGTCCTTCACCAGGACCATCTCGTCGTGTCCCAGGTCGAACGTCGTCGTCAGCACGTCCTCGGGCTTCTGCCACAGCCCGGCGAACAGTTCCTTGTACGCGCGCGCCACCCGGGCCGGAGTCTCCTTGAGGCCCTCGCGGTCCGGGTCCTCGCCGACCGCGATGAGCAGCTCCCGCACGGCGGCTTCGGCACGCTTCTCGTCGAACTCGCCGATCGTGCCGTCGCCGTCCAGCGTCACCGGGTCGGTCATCTCTGTGCCTCGTTCCGTCCGAACTGAAGTGCGCGAAAAGCCGCGCCCCCACAGGCTAAAACCTGTGGGGGCGCGGCAGCCATTCCGGGGTGGGAAGGGTCAGTCCTCCGGGGTGTCCACCGGGGCGATGTCGATGCCCTTCGTGGTGTCGACCGCCGGAGCCGCCGAGCCGTTCGCCGTGTTCGTCAGGGCCAGCTCCTTGGGGGAGAGGACCGGCGGACGCGTGGACGGGGTGCGGTGCGAGGAACCGGTCCAGGCCGGACGGGCCGGACGCTTGACGATGGAGGCGAAGATCTCGGCGATCTCCTCCTTGCCCAGCGTCTCCTTCTCCAGCAGCGCGAGGACCAGGTTGTCGAGGAGGTCACGGTTCTCGACGAGGATCTCCCACGCTTCGTTGTGGGCGGTCTCGATGAGCTTCTTGACCTCTTCGTCGACCAGCGCGGCGACCTCTTCCGAGTAGTCGCGCTGGTGCGTCATGTCCCGGCCGAGGAACGGCTCGGTGTTGTCGCCGCCGAACTTGATGGCGCCGAGACGCTCGGTCATGCCGTACTGGGTGACCATCGCGCGGGCCGTGGCGGTGGCCTTCTCGATGTCGTTCGCCGCGCCCGTGGTCGGGTCGTGGAAGACGAGCTCCTCGGCCGCGCGCCCGCCCAGCATGTACGCCAGCTGGTCGAGCATCTCGTTGCGGGTGGTGGAGTACTTGTCCTCTTCCGGCAGCACCATCGTGTAGCCGAGGGCGCGGCCCCGGGACAGGATGGTGATCTTGTGCACCGGGTCGGAGTTCGGCGAGGCCGCCGCGACCAGGGCGTGGCCGCCCTCGTGGTACGCGGTGATCTTCTTCTCCTTGTCCGACATGATGCGGGTCCGCTTCTGCGGGCCCGCGACCACACGGTCGATCGCCTCGTCCAGTGCCGCGTTGTCGATCAGCTTCTGGTCGCCGCGGGCGGTGAGGAGCGCCGCCTCGTTGAGGACGTTGGAGAGGTCCGCGCCGGTGAAGCCGGGGGTGCGTCGGGCGACGGCGCCGAGGTCGACGTCCGGGGCGACCGGCTTGCCCTTCTGGTGGACCTTGAGGATCTCCAGACGGCCCAGCATGTCCGGACGGTCGACGGCGATCTGCCGGTCGAAGCGGCCGGGGCGCAGGAGCGCGGGGTCGAGGATGTCGGGCCGGTTCGTGGCGGCGATCAGGATGACGCCGCCCTTCACGTCGAAGCCGTCCATCTCGACGAGGAGCTGGTTGAGGGTCTGCTCGCGCTCGTCGTGGCCGCCGCCGAGTCCGGCGCCGCGGTGGCGTCCGACGGCGTCGATCTCGTCGACGAAGACGATGGCGGGAGCGTTGGCCTTGGCCTGCTCGAAGAGGTCGCGGACCCGGGAGGCGCCGACGCCGACGAACATCTCGACGAAGTCGGAGCCGGAGATCGAGTAGAACGGCACGCCCGCTTCGCCGGCCACGGCGCGCGCGAGGAGCGTCTTTCCGGTTCCGGGGGGGCCGTAGAGCAGGACGCCCTTGGGGATCTTGGCACCGACGGCCTGGAACTTGGCGGGCTCCTGGAGGAATTCCTTGATCTCGTGGAGTTCCTCGACCGCCTCGTCGGAGCCTGCGACATCGGCGAAGGTGGTCTTCGGGGTGTCCTTGGTGATCAGCTTGGCCTTGGACTTCCCGAACTGCATGACGCGGGAGCCGCCGCCCTGCATCTGGTTCATCAGGAAGAGGAAGACGACCACGATGAGGACGAAGGGGAGGAGCGAGAGCAGGATCGAGACGAAGGCGGACTGCTTCGTCGGCGTGACGGTGTAGCCCTTCTCGATCTGTCCGGCCTCGAACTTCTCCTGGAGCTTGTCGGCAAGGTCGGCGCCCTGGGTGCCGATGTAGCTGGCCTGGACCTTGCTGCTGTTGTCGATCTTCTGGCCGTCGACGAGTTCGATCTTGACGATCTGTTCGTCACCGGTGGTGATCTTTGCCTGCTTGACCTGGTTCTTGTCGATCGCCTGGACGACCTTGCCGGTGTCCACCGTCTTGTAGCCCTCGGACGAGCCGACGACCTGCATCAGCACGACCACGGCGAGGACGGCCAGCACGATCCACATGACCGGCCCACGGAAGTATCGCTTCACGTCCATCCATACGGAGCGCTGGGCGCTCCGTCCCTCCTGCCCGTAGGAAAATGCTGCTGTGAGAGCTGCTGTGTGAAAAAGCTGTTCTTCGGACGGTACCTCAGCATCGTCGCCCGCGACCGCCTTCCCGTGGTTCAACGGGGGGAAGGCGGTACGGGTTCCCCCGTACCGCGGGAGGCTTCAGCCGCCGTAGACGTGGGGGGCGAGAGTGCCGACGAACGGAAGGTTCCGGTACTTCTCGGCGTAGTCGAGGCCGTAGCCGACGACGAACTCGTTGGGGATGTCGAAGCCGATCCACTTGACGTCGATGGCGACCTTCGCGGCCTCGGGCTTGCGCAGCAGGGTGCAGACCTCCAGGGAGGCGGGTTCGCGCGAGCCGAGGTTGGAGAGCAGCCAGGACAGGGTCAGGCCGGAGTCGATGATGTCCTCGACGATCAGGACGTGCTTGCCCTTGATGTCGGTGTCGAGGTCCTTGAGGATGCGGACGACGCCCGAGGACTGGGTTCCGGCGCCGTAGGAGGAGACGGCCATCCAGTCCATGGTGACGGGGGTCGAAAGGGCGCGCGCCAGATCCGCCATCACCATCACGGCGCCCTTGAGGACGCCGACGATGAGCAGGTCCCTGCCCGCGTATTCCGCGTCGATCTTCGCGGCCAGCTCAGCCAGCTTGGCGTCGATCTCTTCCTTGGTGATGAGCACCGACTGGAGGTCGGTGCCCATGTCCTTCTCGTTCACCCGGGTCACTTTCGTTGCGCGTGCGTCAGCCTTGCCGGATGACCAGTCTGCCACCCTGGCGGCGCGCTTCGACGCGTCCGGGCAGGTTGATGGCCCCTTGGCCGCGCCAGCCCGTGATGAGCCGGTCGACTTCCTCGATGTGCCGGGCGAAGAGGGAACCGGCGGGGGCGCCCTCGGCGATCACGGCGCGGCGCAGGACGCGGCGGCGCACCGCGGTGGGCAGGCCGAAGAGTTTGGCGCATTCGAGGGCGCCCGCCTCGTCGCGTACGGAGGTCTCGGCGTCGGCGGCCCAGGTGTCGAGGGCGTCGGCGTCGTCGCGGGAGAGCTGGGCCGTTCGGGCGAGGGCTTCGACGACTCCCTTGCCGAGGGCTTTCTCCAGGGCGGGGAGTCCTTCGTGGCGGAGCCGGGAGCGGGTGTAGGCGGGGTCGCTGTTGTGGGGGTCGTCCCAGACGGCGAGTTCCTGCGCGACGCAGGCCTTGCGGACGGTCTGGCGGTCGAGCCGGAGGAAGGGGCGCCGGTAGCGGCGGGAGGTGCCGGAGACGGCGGCCATGCCGGAGAGGGAGCGGATGCCGGAGCCCCGGGCGAGACCGAGGAGGACGGTCTCGGCCTGGTCGTCGCGGGTGTGGCCGAGGAGGACCGCCGTGGCCCCGTGGCGTTCGGCGGCGGCGTCCAGGGCCGCGTACCGGGCGTCGCGGGCGGCGGCTTCGGGGCCTCCTTCGCGGCCGACGGTGACGGCGACGGCCTCGACGGGGGTGAGTCCGAGGGCGGTCATGCGTCCGGCGACCTCGTGGGCGCGGGTGTCGGAGCCGGGCTGGAGTCCGTGGTCGACGGTGATGCCGCCGGCCCGGACGGGGAGCTTGCGGGCCTCGAAGGCGAGGGCGGAGGCGAGCGCCATGGAGTCGGCGCCGCCGGAGCAGGCGACGAGGACGAGGGGGGTTCCGTCGTCGGCGGTGGGGTCGGTCTGGTGCTCGGTGAGGATGTCGTGGAGTACGCGGCGGACCGCCAGGCGTATCGCCGCGACCGCAGGATGGGGACCCATGTCCGGTTCCCTTCGTGATGGGGTGGGTGCCTCGGTCGGAGTCATAACGGCCGGAGGGGGGTTCGGTCACTCAGAGTGCGTCGATGGTGACAGAAACCCGGCCGTTACCCGAGCATTGCACGCCCCACCCCTTGTCCAGGGTCCCTCGGATGGGTGATTGGTGGGGTGTTCCGAGGTGTTCTCGCGTCGTGCGCCGCACCTGCCTCAGGAGTCTGCCTTACGGTGCACCCTCGCGATCCAGTCGGCGGGTGCGGCGATCTCGGACTTGGTGGGGAGCGTGTTGGGGGAGGTCCAGACGCGGTTGAAGCCGTCCATGCCGACCTGGTCGACGACGGCGCGGACGAAGCGTTCGCCGTCGCGGTACTGGCGGAGCTTGGCGTCGAGGCCGAGGAGTTTGCGCAGGGCGAGGTCGAGGCGGGAGGCGCCTCGGGCGCGGCGCTGCTGGAACTTCTCGCGGATCTCGGCGACGGAGGGCACGACCTGGGGGCCGACGCCGTCCATGACGTAGTCGGCGTGGCCTTCGAGGAGGGACATGACGGCGGTGAGGCGGCCGAGGATCTCGCGCTGCTCGGGGGTCTGGACGAGTTCGACGAGGGAGGGGGCGGGTTCGCCCTCCTCGGCCTCGGGGCGCCCGCCCGCGAGGGTCTGGGCGGCTTCGCGGAGGCGTTCGACGACGGTGCCGGGGTCGACGTCGGTGGCGGCGAGGAACGACTGGATCTCGCCCTGGAGGTGGTCGCGGAGCCAGGGGACGCCGGTGAACTGGGTGCGGTGGGTCTCTTCGTGGAGGCAGACCCAGAGCCGGAAGTCGTGCGGGTCGACTTCGAGTTCGCGCTCGACGTGGACGATGTTCGGGGCGACGAGGAGGAGGCGTCCGCCGCCTGCGGTCCCGGTGGGGAGGTCCCGGGTCGCGGGGGCGAAGGTCTCGTACTGGCCGAGGATGCGGGAGGCGAGGAACGACAGGAGCATCCCGAGCTCGACGCCGGTGACCTTGCCGCCGACGGCACCGAGGACGGCGCTGCCGGGGGTGTCCTGCCTGCGGTCCCGCATCTTGCCGAGGAGCGGGGTGAGGAGTTCGCGGAAGCCCGCGACGTTGGCCTTGATCCAGCCGGCCCGGTCGACGACGAGGACGGGGGTGTCGTGGGGCTCGGCGCCCTCGGGGATCATCCGCGTGTAGGCGCGGACGTGTTCCTCGGCGGCTTTGGCGTGCCTGCGGAGTTCGGCGACGATCTCGCGGGCCTCGTCCCGGCCGACTTCGGGTCCGGGCCGTACGAGACGGGTCGCGGTCGCGACCGCGAGGTTCCAGTCGACCATCCCGGGTGTGCGCGCCCCACCGAAGCTCGTCATGCGTCAACCGTACGGTCTCGGGGCCCGTTCGGTGGGGGTTCGGTGCGGGCCGGACGGGGGTGGGCCGGGGTCAGCGGGGCGCGGTGAGGGCGGCGGAGAGCCGGTCGAGGGCGGGCTGCGCCTCGTACGGGGAGAGGGTGCGGCCGGCGAGGAAGGCGAAGGCGAGGAGGCGTCCGTCGGGGGTGACGGCGGTGCCCGCGAGGGTGTTGACGCCGGTGAGGGTGCCGGTCTTGGCGCGGACGAGCCCGGCGCCCGCGGGGGCGGTGCCGAAGCGGTCGGCGAGGGTGCCGGTGAAGCCGCCGACGGGGAGGCCGGTGAGCAGGGGGCGCAGGGCGGGATGGGCGGGGTCGGCCGCGCGGGTGAGGAGGGCGGTGAGGAGGGCGGCGGTGAGGCGGTCGCGGCGGTCGAGTCCGCTGCCGTCGGCGAAGCGGGCGCCGGTGACGGGGAGACCGAGGCGGGCGAGTTCGTCGTGGACGGCTCGGGCGGCGCCGTCGAAGCTCGCGGGTGCCTTGTGGGCGAGGGCGGTGTGGCGGGCGAGGGCTTCGGCGAGGTCGTTGTCGCTGTGGGTGAGGGTGCGTTCGGCGAGGTCGGTGAGGGGGGCGGAGTACGTACGGGCGAGGGGGGCGGCCTTCGGGGTGCGGCCGGGGGCCGGGTCGCCGGTGACCGTGATCCCGGCGTCGGCCAGGAGGGCGGCGAAGGCGGTGGCGGTGTCGCCCGCGGGGTCGCCGGTGCGGGGGGCGGGGCCGTCGCGGCTGTCGTCGAGGCGGCCTCCGCGGGTCATGAGCGCGACGACGGGGGCGAGGTTCTCGTTGGGGCCGATGGGGTGGAGGGCGGGCCCGGTGTAGAGGCTCGTGTCGTAGGCGAGGCGCACGGAGGTGTGGCCGCGGGCGGTGAGGGCGCGGGCGGTGTCGGCGGCGAGGGTCTTGAGACGGCCGGGGTCGAGGGTGGGGTCGCCGCCGCCGGTGAGGGTGACGGCGCGGCCGTCGGGGGCGGCGGTGACGGTGGTGGTGAGGCGGTGGTCGGGGCCGAGGGCGGAGAGGGCGGCGGCGACGGTGGCGATCTTGGTGGTGGAGGCGGGGGTCATGGGGGTGGTGTCGCCCGCGCCGTAGAGCCGGAGTCCGGTGGAGGTGTCGACGACGGAGGCGGCCCGGAGGGGGCCGAGGCCGGGGTCGGCGAGGAGGGGGCCGAGGACGGCCGCGAGGTCGGCGGGGCGGGTGGCGGGGGCCGGGCCGTGCAGGGCGGGGAGGACGCCGGGGGCGCTGGGCGCGGGCGCGGGGCGGTGGGGCGGGGCGGGGGCGGGGGCGGGGGCGTGACGTGTGCCACCCGGTGACTGGGCGGCGGCGGCGCGTGCCCGTTCGGCCGTACGCTGGCCGGAGTCCCACGGGCCTGCCAGGGTCACCGCCGTGGCGGCCAGGGCCAGACCGAGGGCGGCGGAGCCCGCCGTGAGCTGCCACGTTCTCGGCTCGGGCATTGCCGACCAGCCCCTTTCGCGATCACGGTCGTGCGTGAGGGACACTTAATCACCGCGCGTCGTCGCGGGCAGTCACTTGTGTGTTGATTCAGGAGGAGCCACCCGTGGAGTTCGACGTTCTCATCGAGATCCCGAAGGGGTCGCGTAACAAGTACGAGGTCGACCACGAGACGGGTCGCATCCGCCTGGACCGTCGTCTGTTCACGTCGACGGCCTACCCGACCGACTACGGCTATGTCGAGAACACCCTGGGCGAGGACGGCGACCCGCTGGACGCCCTCGTCATCCTGGACGAGCCGACGTTCCCGGGCTGTCTGATCAAGTGCCGTGTCATCGGCATGTTCCGCATGACGGACGAGGCCGGCGGCGACGACAAGCTGCTGTGCGTCCCGGCGACGGACCCGCGCATGGAGCACCTGCGGGACATCCACCACGTGTCGGAGTTCGACCGTCTGGAGATCCAGCACTTCTTCGAGGTCTACAAGGACCTGGAGCCGGGCAAGTCGGTCGAGGGCGCGGACTGGGTCGGCCGCGCCGAGGCCGAGGCGGAGATCGAGAAGTCGTACGCGCGGGCCAAGGAGCAGGGCGGCCACTGAGCCGTTCCCGTTCCCCGCGTGTGAAGGCGGTGCACCTCTTGGGGTGCACCGCCTTTCGCACATCCGTCTCATGCTCATACTGGAAGCCACGGTTCCCTGGGGAGTGAGGCGGTCGGTGTGGTGGCGGAGCCGGACGGTTCTGAACTCGGTACGGACGGGGCTCCGGAGGACCGGAAGCCGCAGTCGGACGAGTCGCGGAGCGCGTTCGTGGCGCCCGCCGGGGTGGAGCGGCCCCCGCCTCCGGAGGAGGAGCATCCGACGTCCGAGTTCGCCCTGCCGCCTGGGCTGACGCCGGAGCCGCCGCCGGAGCAGGAGGGGTCGGCGTTCGCGACGCCCGCCACGTATTCGGCGCGGAACTCGCCGCCGGTGTTCACACCCGTGTACGGGGTTCCGCTGGTGCGGCTGTCGCAGGACGCGCCCTGGCAGGACCGGATGCGGACGATGCTGCGGCTGCCGGTGGGCGAGCGGCCGGTGCCGGAGGCGCTGCGCAAGGAGGACGAGTCGGGTCCTTCGGTGCCCCGTGTGCTCGACCTGACGCTGCGCATCGGGGAGCTGCTGCTCGCGGGCGGTGAGGGCGCGGAGGACGTCGAGACGGCGATGTTCGTGATCTGCCGTTCGTACGGGCTCGACCGGGTCGAGCCGACGGTGACGTTCACGTTGTTGTCGGTGACGTACCAGCCTTCGCTGGTGGACGATCCGATCACGGCGAACCGGACGGTGCGGCGCCGGGGCACGGACTACACGCGGCTCGCGGCGGTGTACACGCTGCTGGCGGACATCCACGCGCGGGCGCACGAGGTGACGCCCGAGGAGGCGTACCGGCGGCTCGCGGAGATCCGGCGGAACCGGCATCCGTATCCGGGGTGGGTGCTGACGGCGGCGGCGGGCGTGCTCGCGGGTGCGGCGTCGGTGCTGCTGGGCGGCGGGCCGACGGTGTTCCTCGTGGCGGCGCTGGGCGCGGTGCTGGGTGACCGGCTGGCGTGGCTGTGCGCGGGGCGGGGGCTGCCGGAGTTCTACCAGTTCCTGGTGGCGGCGATGCCTCCGGCGGCGATGGGGGTGCTGCTGACGCTGCTGCACGCGGATCTGCGGCCCTCCGCGGTGATCACCGGTGGTCTGTTCGCGCTGATCCCGGGGCGGGCGCTGGTGGCGGCGGTGCACGACGGGCTGACCGGTTTCTACATCACGGCTTCGGCGCGGCTCCTGGAGGTCGCGTACTTCTTCGTGGCGATCGTGGTGGGCGTGCTCTCCGTGCTCTACGTGGCGGTGCAGTTCGACGCGCAGCTGAATCCGGAGGGGGCGCTGCGGGCGGTGGAGCGTCCGGTGACGCAGACCCTGGCGTCGATGGTGCTGTGCGCGACGTTCGCGATCCTGCTGCAGCAGTCGCGGGCGACGGTGCTGTTCGCGACGCTGAACGGCGGGGTGGCGTGGGTGGTGTACGCGTCGATCGCGGTGACGGCGCAGGGCTCGGCGGTGATGGCGACGTCGGTGGCGGCGGGCCTCGTGGGGCTCTTCGGGCAGTTGATCGCCCGGTACAAGCACACCTCGTCGCTGCCCTACGTGACGGCGGCGATCGGGCCGCTGCTGCCGGGTTCGGCGACGTACTTCGGGGTCCTCGCCATCGCGCAGAACAATCTGGACCAGGGCTTCACGTCCTTGGCGAAGGCGGCGGCGCTGGCCCTCGCGATCGCGATCGGGGTGAACCTGGGCGGCGAGCTGGCGCGGCTGTTCATGCAGGCGCCCGGCGCGGCCGCGGCGCGCCGGGCGGCGAAGCGGACCAGGGGCTTCTGAGGCCCCCGGTCCGGGCCCCTCCGCTCGGGGAGGGGCCGGGGGGAAGTCAGCGCTTGGCGTGGCGGCCCCGGGAGGGTCCCGGGGGCGACTGGTCGGGGGCGCCGGGCGTGCCGGGGACCTCGTGGTCGCCCGCCGCGCGGGCCTTCTTCGACTGGGAGCGGGCCCGGAGGACCTCGATCACGATCGGGACGACGGAGATCAGGACGATCGCGATGAGGATCATCTCGATGTGCTTGTGCACGAAGTCGATCTTGCCGAGGGCGGCGCCGAGGACGGTGACGCCCGCGCCCCAGAGGACACCGCCGATGATGTTGAACGTGATGAACGAGCGGTAGTTCATCCGGCTGACGCCCGCGATGATCGGGGTGAACGTGCGCACGATGGGCACGAACCGGGCCAGGATCAGCGACTTCGGGCCGTGCTTCTCGAAGAAGACGTGGGCCTTCTCGACGTTCTCCTGCTTGAACAGCTTGGAGTCGGGGCGCTTGAAGAGCGCGGGTCCGACCTTGCGGCCGAAGAGGTAGCCGACCTGGTCCCCTATGATCGCGGCGGCCACGATCATGGTGCAGACCAGCCACAGCGGGGTGTCGATCTTCCCCGTGGTGACGAGGAGGCCGGTGGTGAAGAGCAGCGAGTCGCCGGGGAGGAAGAACCCGATGAGGAGTCCCGACTCGGCGAAGACGATGACGAGGACTCCGATCAGACCGAAGGTCTGAATCAGATAGTCCGGATCCAGCCAGCTCGGTCCGAGGGCGATCGTGTTCACGGGCTTCCGGGCTCCTGCGGTCGGTGGGGGCGGGGACGGCTGCCTCCAAGTTACCAACGCGGGCCGGGCGCACCCGGTTCCACCCGGGCACCACGGGATGCGGACGGGGCCCGGGACCGGGAGTCTTGGGGGTCAGGAGGTGTATGCCGATGGGCATCGAGGAGTACGGAGGCGGCCAGGGGCCGCAGCCCGACGTGCTGGTCGTGACGACGAACGACGTGCCGGGGTACGAGGTGCGGCAGGTGATCGGTGAGGTCTTCGGGCTCACCGTCCGCTCCCGCCATCTGGGCAGTCAGATCGGCGCGGGGCTGAAGTCGATGATCGGCGGGGAGCTGAAGGGTCTGACCAAGACCCTGGTGCAGACCCGCAACCAGGCGATGGAACGCCTGGTGGAGCAGGCGCAGGCACGGGGCGCGAACGCCGTGCTGATGTTCCGCTTCGACGTCACCGAGGCGGCCGACGTGGGCACGGAGGTGTGCGCGTACGGCACTGCCGTGGTGATCGCGCCACGCGCCTGAGGGCTCCCGCGCGGGGCCCCGACGGGGCTGGGCGGGTGCTCCGACGAGGCCCGTCACTGCTCCGGCCTGGGATTTTACGGGCCCGAGGCCTGGGCCTCGGCCGTCCGGCCGGTCCGGGATCACGGGCCGGCCGACGCTCCGGGGCCCGGGTTCCCCTCCGGCGGAAGGCGCGCCGCCGGGGCGTGGACGGTGCCGGTCGGGGCGGCTTGAATCGGTTCCGTTTCCGGTTCCGGGGCGGGGCGGGGCGGGGCCGGGTGGGCCGGACCCGTCGGAGCCGGGCGGGCCGCCGGACCCCTCGGCCTCGGCCGGAGCGGTCGGGCGGGGTGCGCACCCGTACGGCCGACCCGGCCGCGCTCCGTACGGCGGCCCCGCGCTCGTACGGCGGCCTCGCGGGGGTACGGCGATCTCGCGGGGTACGGCCGGAAGGGCCGTCCCGTCCACCGGGAGTCGGCCCGAAGCCCTCCGGGGGAAGCCCGCCGAGAACCAGCCGCCCGCCCGCCTGCCGAGAACCGGGCCTGCGCGCTCCGGGCCCCGGCGTTGTGCCTGCCGGGCTGTGGGTGGGGGCGTTTCAGGGGGTGAGCGGACCTTGGGCGGGTGCTGGGGGGCGTGGGGATGCCGGGGGCGGTGGGGCCCGTTGCCCGTATGTCCGACGTCTGGCGTCCGGCGCCAGGTGTCTGTGGGCTGGTCTTCGGGGGTGCCGAGCCGCTGCCCGGTGGTCTGGCTTTCGGGTTGCCGAGCCGCCGCCATCGGCACCGTTTCGGGGTGTTGAGTCAGGTATGCGCCTTTATGGTGAGCCCGTGGCTTCTGATCATGTTTCGCCCGCGTCCGCCGGTGCTTCCGGTCCGGCGGGCTCGGACGGCGTCACCCCGCTGCGGACCCTGCTCCCGCAGGTCCTGCCCGCGCTCGTGGTCGGCATCGGCGCCGGCCTGCTGTTCCTGGCGATCAGCTTCCTCTCCGAGAAGCTCCAGCACGTCCTCTGGAACGACCTGCCCGACGCCCTCGGCATCGGCGGCTACTCCTCCCTCTGGATCATCGCCATGCTCACCGCCACCGGCGTCGCCGTGGGTCTCGTCGTCTGGAAGGTGCCCGGACACGCGGGCCCCGATCCCGCCGCCACGGGCCTCGGCGGGCCGCCGCTCTCCCCCGCCGTCGTCCCCGGGCTGCTGCTCGCGAGCACCCTCGCCCTCGCCGGGGGCGTCAGCCTCGGCCCCGAGAACCCGATCATCGCCACCAACATCGCCCTCGCCTACTGGCTCGGCCGCAGGGCCGCGCCCGCCGTGCCCGGCGCCGCCTGGGTCGCCCTCGCCTCCGCCGCCACCATCGGCGCCCTCTTCGGCACCCCGGTCGCCGCCGCCCTCGTCATCTCCGAGGCCCTCACCGGCCAGCCGGGACCCGGCTCGCTCTGGGACCGGCTGTTCGCCCCGCTGCTCGCCGCGGGCGCGGGCGCGATGACCACCCAGCTGCTCGCCGAGCCCAGCTTCGACCTGGGGCTCCCGCCGCTCACCGACCCCGGCTGGACCGACCTCCTCGGCTCCCTGGTCATCGCCTCCGCCGCCGCCCTCTTCGGCCTCGCGGCCTGCTCCCTCTTCCCCCGCGTCCACAGCGCCTTCACCCGGCTGCGGCACCCGATGCTGATGCTCCCCGCCGGTGGCCTCGTCCTGGGCCTCCTGGGTGCCCTCGGCGGCCATCTGACGCTCTTCAAGGGCCTGGCCGAGGTCAAGGAACTGACCTCCTCCATCGGCGGCTGGTCCTCCGGCGAGCTGGCCAAGCTGGCCGCCGTCAAACTGCTCGCCCTGCTCGTCGCCTCCTCCTGCGGCTTCCGGGGCGGCCGGATCTTCCCCGCCGTCTTCATCGGCGCCGCCTTCGGCCTGTTCTGCCAGGCCCTCGTCCCCGAGGTGCACCCGGCGGTCGCCGTCTCCTCCGGCGTCCTCGGCATCCTCCTGGCCACCACCCGGCAGGGCTGGATCAGCCTCTTCACCGCCGCCGTGCTCGCCGCCTCCCCCGCCACGCTCACCCTGCTCTGCCTGGCCTCGCTCCCCGCCTGGCTGCTGGTCACCGGCCGCCCCCAGCTGGAACTCGACACCCAGGGCAAGTCCCTGCACTGACCCCGCACCCGTCCCGTACCGAAGGAGTCCCACCGTGCCGCTCCACCAGGGTCCCACCGCCTCCCCGTCCGAGCCCGAACGCCGGCTCGCGCTCAACCCCTTCTTCGGCGAGGCCAACCCGGTCGGCGGCATGGACCAGGCCCCACCGCGCCACCGGATGCCCGACGGCCCGCTGCCCCCGATGAGCGCCTACCAGCTCGTCCACGACGAGCTGATGCTCGACGGCAACGCCCGGCTCAACCTCGCCACCTTCGTCACCACCTGGATGGAGCCCCAGGCCGGGGTCCTGATGGGCGAGTGCCGGGACAAGAACATGATCGACAAGGACGAGTACCCGCGCACCGCCGAACTGGAGCGCCGCTGTGTCGCCATGCTCGCCCACCTGTGGAACGCGCCGGACCCGGCCACCGTCGTCGGCTGCTCCACCACCGGCTCCAGCGAGGCCTGCATGCTCGCCGGGATGGCCCTCAAGCGCCGCTGGGCCCGGCGGAACGCCGACCGCTATCCGGGCAGCGCCCGCCCCAACCTGGTGATGGGCGTCAACGTCCAGGTCTGCTGGGAGAAGTTCTGCAACTTCTGGGAGGTCGAGCCCCGGCTCGTCCCCATGGAGGGCGACCGCTACCACCTCGACGCCGCCTCCGCCGCCGCGCTCTGCGACGAGAACACCATCGGCGTCGTCGCCGTCCTCGGCTCCACCTTCGACGGCTCCTACGAACCCGTCGCCGAGATCTGCGCCGCCCTCGACGAGCTGCGCGACCGTACCGGCGTCGACGTCCCCGTGCACGTCGACGGCGCCTCCGGTGCCATGATCGCCCCCTTCCTCGACGAGGAACTCGTCTGGGACTTCCGGCTCCCCCGGGTCGCCTCGATCAACACCTCCGGCCACAAGTACGGCCTGGTCTACCCGGGCGTCGGCTGGGCCCTGTGGCGCTCCCCCGCCGAACTCCCCGAGGAACTCGTCTTCCGCGTCAACTACCTCGGCGGGGACATGCCCACCTTCGCGCTCAACTTCTCCCGGCCGGGCGCCCAGGTCGTCGCGCAGTACTACAACTTCCTGCGGCTCGGCCGGGAGGGCTACCGGGCGGTCCAGCAGACCTCCCGGGACATCGCCCGGGGTCTCGCCGAACGCATCGAGGCGATGGGCGACTTCCGGCTCCTCACCCGGGGCGACCAGCTGCCCGTCTTCGCCTTCACCACCGCGCCGGACGTCACGGCCTTCGACGTCTTCGACGTGTCGCGGCGGCTGCGCGAACGGGGCTGGCTCGTCCCGGCGTACACCTTCCCCGCCCACCGCGAGGACCTGTCCGTCCTCCGGGTGGTCTGCCGCAACGGTTTCTCCGCCGACCTGGCCGGGCTGCTCATCGAGGACCTCGGGCGCATCCTGCCCGAACTCCGCGCCCAGGAGCGCCCCTTCACCCACGACAGGGCGGCCGCGACCTCCTTCCACCACTGAGCCCGTCCTCACGGACCCGGCGGCGGGCCCCGGAAGGACCCGCCGCCACCACCCTGCCGGGCGCTACCTCCCGAGCCCGCCGAACTTCCGCACCGCCAGCGGGAAGAAGACCAGGAACAGCGCCAGTGGCCACAGCACCGCCGCCATGACGTGCCCCGGCTCGCCGCCCGGGTTCCCGAAGAGGTCGCGGACCGCCGTCGCCGTCGCCGACATCGGGTTCCACTCCACGAACGTGCCGAGCCAGCCCGGCATCGACTCCGGCGCCGCGAACGCGTTGGAGAGGAACCCCACCGGCCACACCAGGATCTGCACCGCCTGCACCAGCTCCGCCCGCCCCGCGACCAGGGCCAGGAAGATCCCCGCCCACAGCATCGCGAACCGCAGCAGGAGCAGCAGCCCCAGCGCCCCCAGGGTGCTCCCGAGCCCGCCTCCGGTCCGCCAGCCGATCGCGTGACCGACCCCCACCAGGACCAGCAGCCCCACCGTCGACTGGAGCATGTCGGCCGCCGCCCGGCCCACCAGGACCGCGCCGTCGGCCATCGGCAGCGACCGGAACCGGTCGACGACCCCCTTGTCCAGGTCCCGCACCACCGCCGTCATGGTGCCTTCGAGCCCGAACACCATGGTCAGGGTCAGCATCCCCGGCACCAGGAAGTCGACGTAGTCGCCGTCGACGCCCCGCCCGCCGCCGACCAGGAAGCCGAACATCAGCAGCATCATCACCGGGAACACCAGCCCCACGAGGACCTGCACCGGCTGGCGCGCCCAGTGCGCCAGCTCCCGGCGGGTCATCGTCCAGCAGTCCCCGACCACGTACGCGGCGCTCATGCCGCCACCTCCCGCTCCTCCGGGACGCCCCGGTCCGTCAGCTTCAGGAAGACCTCGTCGAGCGTCGGGCGCCGCAGGGCGATGTCCTCCGCCTCGATCCCGGCGGCCCCCAGCGCCCGCACGGTCTCGGCGAGCGAGGCCATCCGGTCGGTCACGGGCACGCTGAGCAGCCGCCGGTCGGCGTCCACCGTCACCTCGGCGCGCGGCGCGGGCAGCAGCCCGGCGGCCTCGTCGAGCCGTGCCGCGTCCCGTACGACCACGTCGACGCGGTCCGCGCCCGCCCGTGCCTTCAGGGCGTCGGGCGTGCCGTCGGCGACGACCCGGCCCCGGTCCACGACGGAGATCCGGTCCGCGAGCCGGTCGGCCTCCTCCAGGTACTGGGTGGTGAGCAGCACGGTGGTGCCCGCGCCGACGAGGGAGCGGACGGAGTCCCAGACCTCGGCGCGTCCGCGCGGGTCGAGGCCGGTGGTCGGCTCGTCGAGGAAGAGGATCTCGGGGTCGGTGATCAGCGAGGCGGCGAGGTCGAGCCGTCGCCGCATACCGCCGCTGTACTGCCGGACCGGTTTGCGGCCGGTGTCGGCGAGACCGAAGCGGTCGAGGAGTTCGTCGGCCCTGGCTCCGGCGCGGCGGGCGCCGAGGTGGTGGAGCCTGCCGAACATCTCCAGGTTCTGCCGGCCGCCCAGTTCCTCGTCGAGGGCCGCGTGCTGGCCGAGGAGGCCGATCCGCCGCCGCACCTCCCGGGCCCCGGTCCGTACGTCGTGGCCCGCGACCCGCACCAGGCCCTCGTCGTGCCGGAGCAGGGTGGCCAGGACGCGGACCGTCGTGGTCTTGCCCGCTCCGTTGGGGCCGAGCAGACCGTGGACGGTGCCGCGTCCGACCCTCAGGTCGAGCCCGGCCAGGGCGTCCTTGTCTCCGTACCGCTTGCGCGCGCCCTCCACGAGGATCGCGTCCGCCGTCATATGGCTCCTCCGAATATGGGTAGTCAAACTTGACCACCTCTCACCGACGGAGCAAGGTATGCCCTCCGGAGGAATTGGTCAAACTTGATTAGATGTTTTTTGGATCAGGGTCTTGGCCAGGGCTTGGCCAGGGTCTTGGCCAGGGCTTGGCCGGAGGGGGTTGCCTGTCGCCGCCGGTCTCGGCTGTCACGGTGTCGCCCCGGCCGTCCCTGTCCTACGGGCCGGGTCACCCCCTGCAGGCCGGGTCACCCTTACGGGCCGGGTCACCCCCTGCGGGCCGAGGGACCTCACGGGTCGGACCCCCTACAGGTCGCCCCTTACGCGGCCGGGTTCCCGTCCGCGTAAGGGTTCTCCTCGCCCTCGGCGAGGACGCCCACGAACGGGTCACCCTCACCGGCGAAGACGTACGCCCCGGCCTCGACCCGTTCGATCAGCCCGAGCGTCCACTCCTTGCCCGCGTCGGCCGAGTGGACCCACATGTGCATGATCTCGCCGATGTGCCCGAGCTGCCCGGGGCCGCCCTCCGGCGTGTAGTACTCCGTGACCGCCGTCCGCCACTCGTCGAGCGCCCGCACCCGGCGGCGCAGCAGTTCCACGGCCTCCTCGCGGGGCAGGTCCACCATGAAGCCGATGGCCGCCGACATGACGTCCATCTTCTGGTCGTACGTGGTCAGCGCCTCGCGCAGCAGCGCGAAGTACTCCCGCTCGCCGGACTCCGTCAGCTCGTACTCGACGCGCGGCGGCCCGCCGACCGCGCTCGGCGCCACCTCGTGCGCGTGCAGCAGCTCCTGCTTCGCCATCTGCTTCAGCGCGTGGTAGATCGAGCCCGGCTTGGCGTGGGACCACTCGTGCGCGCCCCAGTACTCCAGGTCGTTGCGCACCTGGTAGCCATGGGCCCGGCCGTGCTGTCTGACCGCGCCCAGGACGAGCAGCCGGATCGCCGACATCCCCGCGTACCTCCCCGTCGATTCCGATCCGACCAGGTTACGCGGAGGGGGTGCGCGGACGTGGTCAGCGCCCCTGTTCCGCCGCGATCAGCTCGAAGGAGGTCCGGCCGTCCAGGGACTCGCGGACGATGTCCGCGTGCCCGGCGTGCCGGGCGCCCTCCTGGACCAGGTGCAGCAGCATCCAGCGGACCGACACCCGGCCGTCCTCGGGGAACCAGGGGGCCTTGGGCAGCGGGAAGGTGTCGTCGAGGCTGGGCACGGACCGTACGAACTCCTCGGTCTCCTTCGCCACGCCCGCCCAGAAGTCGAGGACGGCGGGGATCGTCTCGCCCTCGACGAGCCGGAAGGCGTCGCCCCAGGTCTCCTGGGTGCGCTGCCGCTCGTTGGGCCGCTCCTGGGCCAGCCGGAGCCAGTTCAGTTCGACCTCGGCGACGTGCTTGACCAGTCCGGAGAGGCTCAGCTCGCTCGCGCTGGGGCGGCTCGCCGCCTGCTCCTCGGTGAGGCCATGCGCGGCGCGCCGGACCGCGGCGCGCTGGGCCTCGACGAAGTTGAGGAGCGCGCCCCGCTCGTCGCCGTGGGCCTCCGTGGGAACGAGTGCCACCATGATGTCCGCCTTCCGTCCGTGAACCTTTTCGACACCGCTCACGCTACGGAGCCTTGCGGACAGCTACGGTCCGCAAGGCGGGACGGGTTCCTTCCGCGTGTCAGCGGACGTCGGTGCGCCTCGGGGGACGTCGGCGCGCGCGTGACGACACGGGTCGGCGCAGGTCGGCGCGAGTGCGCGGGTCAGAAGGGGAAGCGGCTGCGGCCGTGCTGGATGGAGATCCACTTCTGGGTGGTGAAGGCCTCCACCATCGACTCGCCGTTGAGCCGCCCGATGCCGGAGCGCTTCTCGCCGCCGAAGGGCACGATCGGCTCGTCGTGGACGGTCCCGTCGTTGATGTGGATCATGCCGGTGTGGATGCGCTTGGCGATCCGCACCCCCCGCTCGACGTCCCCGGTGTGGACGGCGCCGCTGAGCCCGTACGGCGTGTCGTTGGCGATCCGCACCGCCTCCTCCTCGCCGTCGAACGGGACGATCAGGGCCACCGGACCGAAGATCTCCTGGCCGAGGAGGGGGGAGTCGGGGGCGAAGCCGGTGAGGACGGAGGGGGAGACGAGGTTGCCGTCCACCGCGCCGTGCAGCAGCGCGGTCGCCCCGGCGGCCACCGCCTGGTCGACCAGCGAGGAGACCGCCTCCGCCTGCTGGGAGTTGATGAGCGGGCCGATGTGGGTGGCCGGGTCAGCCGGGTCGCCGACGCTCAGGGTCCTCACCTTGGCGACGAACTTCTCGGTGAACTCCGTCTCCACGCTCCGGTCGACCAGGATGCGGTTCGCGGCCATGCAGACCTGGCCCTGGTGGACGAAGCGGCTGAAGACGGCCGCGTCCACGGCGTAGTCGACGTCGGCGTCGTCGAGGACGATCAGGGCGCTGTTGCCGCCGAGTTCGAGGACGGCCTGCTTGAAGTTCTGCGCGCAGACCGTGGCGACGTGCCGGCCGACCCGGTCGGAGCCGGTGAAGGAGATGACCTTCGGGACCGGGTGGGTCAGGAGCGCGTCGCCGATCTCGGCGATGTCGGTGACGACGACGTTCAGGAGCCCGGTCGGCAGACCGGCCTCCTCCAGGACCTTGGCGACGAGGGTGCCGCCGCAGATCGGGGTGTTCTGGTGCGGCTTGAGGACGACCGCGTTGCCGAGGGCGAGCGCGGGCGCGACCGACTTGATCGAGAGGAGGAAGGGGAAGTTGAAGGGCGAGATGACACCGACGACGCCGACCGGGACGCGGTAGACGCGGTTCTCCTTGCCGTCCACCGGGGAGGGCAGGATGCGGCCCTCGGGGCGCAGCGCGAGCTGGACGGCCTCGCGGAGGAACTCCTTGGCGAGGTGCAGTTCGAAGGCCGCCTTGAGACGGGTGCCGCCGAGCTCGGCGACGATCGTCTCGGAGATCTCCGCCTCGCGGTCCTCGACGATCCGCAGGGCCCGCTCGAAGACCAGCCTGCGGGCGTACGGGTTGGTCTCCGCCCACTCCGCCTGGGCGCGCTCGGCGGCGCGGTAGGCGAGGTCCACCTCACCGGCGGTCGCGATGGTGATCGACGCGAGCTTCTCCCCCGTGTAGGGGTTGAAGTCGATGATGTCCCACGAGCCGCTGCCGGGCTTCCACTCGCCGTCGATGTACTGGTGGGCCAGGTCGGTGAAGTGCGACATGGATCGAGACCCCTCTACCCGCTCTACCTCTGCGCGCCGACAGAGGTGACGCCTTGACTGATGTCACGTCATCGTACTGATGTGTCAGGAGAGTTGAAGAAGGCCCCGCAGGATGTCACGGCTTTCGGCCGGATCAGGCCCGTCCTCCCTGAGCCGCTCCATGACACGCCGGTACTGGGCGACCTCCTCGCGCTTGTCGAGGTAGAGGGCGCTGGTGAGCTGCTCCAGATAGACGATGTCGGAGAGGTCGGACTCCGGGAAGCTCAGCATGGTGAAGGCGCCGCTCTCGCCCGCGTGCCCGCCGAAGCTGAAGGGCATGACCTGGAGAGTGACGCCGGGATGCTCGGAGATCTCGATCAGATGCCTCAACTGGCCCTGCATGACGGCCCGGTCGCCGTACGGGCGGCGGAGCGCGGCCTCGTCGAGCACGGCGTGGAACTGCGGGGCGCGCTCGGAGACCAGGACCTTCTGGCGTTCGACGCGGAGGGCGACCCGGCGGTCGATCTCGGCGGCGGGGGCGCCCGGCATTCCCCGGGTGACGACCGCCTGCGCGTAGGCCTCGGTCTGCAACAGGCCGTGCACGAACTGCACTTCGTAGACGCTGATGAGGGAGGCGGCCCCCTCGAGGCCGATGTACGTCTGGAACCAGCCCGGCAGGACGTCGCCGAAGCTGTGCCACCAGCCCGCCACATTGGCCTCGCGGGCGAGCCCGAGGAGCGAACCGCGCTCGGTCTCGTCCCCGACGCCGTAGAGCGTGAGGAGGTCTTCGACGTCCCGTGCCTTGAAGCTCACCCGTCCCAACTCCATCCGGCTGATCTTGGATTCGGATGCGCGGATCGAGTAGCCGGCCGCCTCGCGGGTGATCCCGCGCGACTCGCGCAGCCGCCTCAGCTGGGAGCCCAGCAGGATGCGGCGCACCACACTCCCGCTCGCTCCGCCCGATTCGCCTGCGGTCACGGCTCCCAGCCTCCCCTTACGGTGTCGAGCCCCCGTCGAGCCCCGGATTCTGCCACCAAACGCTTCAGCGCGTACACATTCGATTACGGAAAGACGGCGAGTTCCGGGCATCCGCGCGTGCGGCGGGCGCGGATCCCGGAAAGTTCCCCTCCGACAGGGGACGACTTATGCACAGATTAGGCACGTGGATGGACAGGTCAGGCGCGTGCACGTGCATCTGCCCTTGCATCCAGTGGGCGCATTCGGAACCATGGAGCCCGCGCAGCCGCGTACTCGTTCGTGTTGTCGTGTTGTCGCACCACAGTCGCGATTCCCGGGAGTGCCTCGCATGGGGACGAATGGATCGACCGTGCTCGAGCCGCTACGGCAGGGCCTTCCGCCGATCGATCCCGGAGCCGTCTCCACCTCCGCCTCATGCGCCCTGCCCCCACGGTACGAAGCCGTGCGCGGGGCACGGAAGTTCACCAGCGCGACCCTGGACCGCTGGGAGCTGTCGGAGCGCTTCGACGACGTCGCCCTGGTCGTCTCCGAACTCGTCACCAACGCGCTGCGCCACGCGGTGCCCGGCGAGGGCTGTCCCGAGGACGGCCAGAACCCACCCGTCAGACTGCATCTGATGCGCTGGTCCTCACGCCTCGTGTGCGCCGTGCGCGACCCGAGCCGGGAGAGCCCCGAGGCGCGCCGGGGCGAGGAGGACTTCGCGGCGGAGTCGGGGCGCGGACTGTTCCTGGTCGACTCGTTCAGCGACAGCTGGGGCTGGCATCCGCTCGCCGGGACGCTGCGGGGCAAGGTGGTGTGGGCGCTGTTCCGGATCGGTCCGGAGTAGCGGGAGCGCCGCCGCCGGGTGGAGACCAACCGGTACGCGGATACATGGATACGGGGAAGGGCCCCGCGCGGGATGCGCGGGGCCCTTCCCCGTATCCATGTATCCCTATGCCCGTATGCCCATATGCCCATATGCCCGTATGCACGTGTCGGGCTCACACCAGGTGGTCGAACTCCCCGTCCTTGACACCCAGCAGGAGCGCCTCGATCTCCGCGGGCGTGTAGACGAGCGCGGGGCCCTCGGGGTGCCGCGAGTTGCGGACGGCGACGTTCCCCCCGGGAAGTTTGGCGAACTCCACGCAGGAACCCTGGGAGTTGCTGTGTCTGCTCTTCTGCCACACGACACCTCGCAGCTCCGTGGCCGCCATGCCGTTGTACGCGTGATGCGCATGATGCACTGGTAGCTCCCCGAATTGCTTGGTGCACGTGTCAACTTCCCCGGATCATAGCTGTGTTCACATGCGGCTGCATGAGCAGATGCACGTGCACGAGGGGTGGCGTAGCGGCTACGCGACTCAGCGTGCTACCCCCCGGTAAGCCGCCGTGCGCCCGCCATCACCGGGCCTACCACCGGACTCACCCTACGGCGCCGGACGCGGGGGCCCGGCAGGGGAGTCGGCGGGCCCGGTGGGCCGGTGGGCCGTGGGGCGCACCGGTGGGGCGGTGGGGCGCGGGGCGCACCGGTGGGCCGGTGGGGCGCGGGGCGTCAGCGGCGGCGGGATTCCATCAGGGCCGTCGTCAGCTCGTCCAGCACCTCCAGGAGCAGTACCGCCCCCTTGTGCAGCAGGAAGTGGTCCGGGGGCTCGGCCGACCAGGCGTCCACGGTCTCCCGCAGTTCCTCCCACTGCGGTGCCCGGCGCTCCCGCACCTCCTTCGCGCCCCGCTCCGTCGCCCGGTGCAGGGCCTCCGCGAGGACCGCCGCACCCGGTACGGGCGGTGCGCCGCGCTCCGGAACGTGCGCCTCCAGGAGCATCGCGACCCTCCCCAGCTCCGCGAGCGCGTGGTCGGCCTGCTCCGTCGCCGCGTGCGAGAGCCCCCGGTGCCGCACCGGCTCGTGGGTCGCCCGCTCCACCGCCTCCTGCCAGGCGACCCGGGCCGCGCGGGTGTCCAGGAGCGCCTGGCGCACATCGGGCCCGTCCGCGCCCGCCGCCGGTTCGGCGTACCGCGCGACGACGACCGACGCGTACCGCCCGACCGAGGCCAGCCAGTCCGCGAGCCTGCCGCGCAGCCGGGGGGTCTCCCAGGCGGGGTAGACGGCGTACGCCAGCATCGCGAGGAGCCCGCCGAGCAGCGTCAGCGTCACCCGGTCCCGTACCGTCTGGGTCAGTCCCGCGCCCTCCATGCCCAGCAGGAACACGACGTACGCGGCGACGAAGACCTGGCCCGCCGCGTACCCCGTGCGCATCAGCAGGTACATCGAGAAGGCGCACAGCACCGCGAGTCCGGCCGACAGATAGACGTCCGGGTGCGCCGTCTGCACCACCGCCGTCGCCAGACCGACCCCGATCAGGGTGCCGCCGAAGCGCGCCACCGAGCGGGCGTACGTCTGCGAGAAGTCCGGGCGCATCACCATCACCGAGGCCATCGGCGCCCAGTAGCCGTGCCCGAGCGGCAGCGCCGCGCCCAGCAGGTACCCGGCGGCCGTCACCGCCGAGACCCGGACCGCGTGCCGCAGGACGGGCGAGTCACGGCGCAGTTCGGCACGGACCTTGGCCAGGACGATCGGCGCGAGGCGCAGGAGGGTGGGGCGGGCGCGGACGACGGGGGCGAGAGGTTCCTTGGTGGGGGGTTCCTTGGTGGGGGGTTCCTTCTGCGGGGTGGAGGTCGTCGACGACGGGCCGGACCTGCCCGTTCCTGGGACGGACCCGTCTCCGGGCGCCTTCTTCCCCGGTCCCGCCGTCTCCCCTCGCGGGCCGGAGGTCTCCGTCCTGGGCTCGGCGGTCTCCACGACGTCGCCGAGGAGGGCCATCAGGCGGACGGCCGCGCGGCGGGAGGGGCCGGTGAGGACCGCGCCGCTGTCCCGGGCGCGCAGCGCTTCGACGGCGGACGGGGGCAGATCGACCGGTTCGCCGTGCCGGATCGCGCGCGCGGCGGCGTCCAGTACGGTGCCCGCCGCCGCGAGCAGCTCCCGCACGCGCGCGCGTTCCGGGCCCTCCTCCGGCACCCCGACCGCCGGGTCGGCGAGGGAGGCGAGGACCGGACGGATGCGTTCCGCGAGGCCCCGCGCGCCGTGCAGCTCCGCCGGGCGGCGGCGGGCCTGGCCCGGTGTGACCGCCGCCGCGCTGCGGGCCGTCATGAGCGGCAGGGGGTCGAACGGCGCGACCGGGTCGTGCCGCAGCCGACGGGCGTAGTCCGCCTCGGCGGCCAGCGCGTCCGCGAGGGCGTCCCGCTGGGCGCCCCAGGGGCGCACGGGCAGGAGGACGACCAAGGCCGCCTGCACGACACCGCCCGTGAAGATCATCACGGCGTGGCCCGCGGCCGCCGCGACCGAGGTGGGGAGGGTGACCGTGACCAGCATGATCGCCACGTTGGAGGAGGCGATGATGCCCGCGGTGGGCCCGGCGGCCCAGGCGAGGCCCGAGAGGAAGGTCCAGAGCAGCAGCAGGGCGAGGAAGAAGCCCTCGTGGGCGCCGGTGAGGTAGCCGAGGAAGGTGGAGACGGCGAGGCTGGCGCCGGAGGCGAGGGCGAGGGTGGGGCGGGGCCGCCAGGACCGCTGGAAGGTGGCGATGGCCGCCTGGAAGGCACCGAAGGCGGAGGCCGCGGCGACGGCGGGCCCGAAGAGGGCGAGCGAGAAGCCGACGACCAGGGCGAGCCCGAGGGCGGCCCGGCCCGCGACGACGGGATCGAGCCGCCGCCGCTCGACGGTGAGTCCGGAGCGGGCGGTCTCCTTCAACGCCCGGAGCCAGCTCATGGCCCGAGCGTATCGGGCATCCAGCGCGAACCAGGCATTTCGATGGGAGGTGGGGCGGATAGGGACCCCGGGGAAGGCTGACCGGGGCGGGGCGGCGCGCCCCGGTCGGGGCGGTATCCAGAGCGGAGGGGACGTGCCTCGATCCGGGCGGTACGGGGGACGGGCCTGGGCCGGGCAGGAGGGGTCGCTCTGAGCGAGGCAGTAGGGGGAACGGACCCGGGCCGGGCAAGAGGGGACGTGCTCCCGACCGGGGCGGTAGGGGGAACGGACCCGGGCCGGGCAGAAGGGGGCGCCCTGATCCAGGCGATACGGGGGACGGGCCTGGGCGGGGCCGGGCGAGGCCCCGAGCTGGGCGTGGGCGGGCCGAGCCGAGCCCGGCCAAGCCCGGCGGTCCCACACCCGGCCCGGCCCCACACCCGGCCCGCACCAGGCCCCGCCCGCCCGGCGCGGGACCGACTCGGTGCGGGAGCCCCGCCCGGTGCGGGAGCCCCGGCCCGATGCGGGAGCCCCACCAAGTGCGGGACCCGCCAGGTCGTGCCGCCTACTCCGCCCCCCGTACCCGCTTCCGGCCCGGGGCGAGGCCCGCGCGGTCCGCCGCCGAGGCGCCGTGGTTCCAGCCCTCCTCGTCCCAGGCCGCCCGCACCCGCGTCGAGCGCGTCTCCGGGAACAGTTCGTCCGTGCGGGTGGTGACCGCCAGGTCCCGGGAGGCGAGGGCAGGGAGGAGCGTCGGGGCCTCGGCGGCGACCCGGCGGGACGTCGCCGAGAGCCGGGTGCCGAGCCGGTTCGCGTACGCCAGGAGGAACGACTGCCGGAACGACTTCGTGCGCTTGCGTCCCCCGGCCCGCTGCTCGGCCTCCGCCCGGGTCATCGCGGACGTGCCCTGCACGAGCAGCGAGGTGTAGAGCAGTTCCACCGGGTCGAGGTCCGCCTCGAAGCCGATTACGGTCGAGAAGCCGTACGCCTCGTTCCACACCGCCCGGCAGTGGTTCGCCGTCGCCACCGCGTCCAGCAGGATCGCCTTCGCCTGCTCGTACGGCGGTTCCACCCCGATCCGCAGCGCGCCCGGCGTCTCCGGGGACGGCGCGCCCGCCGCGAGGGTCGCCTCGTCGAGGCTGTGCCGCGCCATCAGCTCCTGCGCCTTGGCCGTGAGCGCCTCCGCCTCCTCCGGGTACCCCGTGGCCTCCGCCTTGGCGAGCAGCGCCCGGATGCGGGTGAGCATCCGGGGCTCCCCCGCGGCGGCGGGCGGCAGCTTCTCGCCCGGCACCGGGCCGACCACGTCGAGGCGCGGCAGCCGGACCAGCAGGCGGTACAGCTCCAGGACGGTCGTCGCGTACGAGAAACGGTCCGCCGGGCGCCCGGCGGCCTGGTCCAGCTCGTCGAGCTGCGCCCGCCAGCGGTGCGGGAGCGTCGGGTAACGGGCGGTCTCGGACCGTACGAGGGCGGCGAGGACCCGCAGGTGCTCGTCCGCGAGGTCCCGCCGGACCGGACGGACGACGTCCGCGGGCTGCCAGCCGCGCTCCCACAGGGTGCGGACGAACGCCTCGCCGCGCCGGGCGAGTTCCGCGTCGGCGGCCGGGTCGGCCGCCAGCAGGGACGCGGCCGTGTCGAGCGTCGCGTCGTCGCTCGCGTACAGCGCCTCGAAGGCCTTGTCGATGGTGGTGCTCACGCCGTCCTCGCGTCCGTTCCGTTTCCTCGCGCGGGTCCGCGCGGGGCCCGCCGTCGCGCCGGGCCCTGCTGGTGCCGTCGGCGCCGCTGATCCTGCCCCGCTGGTCCTGCTGATCCCGCTGTTGTCACTGGTCCCGCTGACCCTGTGGGCCCCACAGACCTCAATGGTCCTGCCAGTCTCACCGGTCCCACCGCCGCACCCGACCCCACGCGTATCCGCCCGACCCCACGCGTATCCGCCCGATGCCGCCGATGCCGCCGATGCGTCCGGTCGACTCCCGATGGTCTCAGCCCTCCCCCGGCGCCGGGGCGCGGGAGGGTAGGGCCAGGCCCACCTTCCGGACGCCCGCCAGTGGTCGTGATCGACGGCGAGAGAAACGGTTCGCTGAAGGCATGACCTCGACAGTCCGCCGCCCCTCCCCCGCCACCCGGCCCGAAGCGGGCACGGCAACCGGCCCCGCACCCGATCCCGGTACTGGTACCGGACCCGCGCCCGTCGCCGTACGGCTCCGGGGGCTGACCCGGCACCACGGCACCGTCCGCGCCCTCGACGGTGTGGACCTCGACTTCGCCGCCGGGACGTTCACCGCCGTCATGGGCCCCTCCGGCTCCGGCAAGTCCACGCTGCTCCAGTGTGCCGCCGGGCTCGACCGGCCCACCGCCGGACGGGTGGAGGTCGGCGGCGTCTCCCTCGAAGGACTCGGCGAGCGGCGGCTGACCCTGCTCCGCCGGGAGCTGATCGGCTTCGTCTTCCAGTCCTTCAACCTGCTTCCCTCCCTGACAGCGGCGCAGAACGTGGCGCTCCCCCTGCGGCTCGCGGGCCGCCGCCCGTCCCGCGCGCGGGTCCGGGAGGCGCTCGCGCGCGTCGGGCTCGCGGGCCGGGAACGGCACCGGCCCGGGGAGCTCTCCGGCGGCCAGCAGCAACGGGTCGCGCTCGCCCGCGCCCTGATCACCCGTCCGGCCGTCCTCTTCGGCGACGAGCCGACCGGCGCGCTGGACTCGACGACGAGCCGCGAAGTCCTGGACATGCTGCGGGAACTGGTCGACCGCGAGGGCCAGACGATCGTCATGGTGACCCACGACCCGGTGGCGGCGGCCCGCGCGGACCGCGTGGTCTTCCTGGTCGACGGCCGCGTCGCGGGCGAACTCTCCTCCCCGACGGCCGAGTCGGTGGTGGCCCGGACGGCGTCCCTGGAGACGGGCACGGGCCCCGGAGGAGAACCGGCGACAAGCACGCGCACGGAAACGGGCACAGGAACAGGCACGGAAGCGAGCAAGGAAACACTGACAGGAAGGGGAAGGGGAAGGGGAGCGGAAACGGGCACAGGAACAGGCACCCCCGCGGACACCCGCACACAGGCGGGTCCGGGATGCTGACCGTCGTGCTCTCCGGGCTCCGGCTCCGCTGGGCCTCCCTCCTCGGCGGGTTCGTCGCGCTCGCCCTCGGCGTGGGACTCCTGACGGCCACGGGGCTCGGCCTCGCCGCCACCTTCCGGGCGCCCGAACGCCCGACGGAACGGTTCGCCTCCGCACCCGTCGTCGTACAGGGGCGGTCCCACCTGGTCCTCGACGTGCGGCGCGGACCCGTGACCACGCCCCTGGCCACACCGCTCGACCATCCACAGCCTGTGGACAGGGAAGTGCTCCGCGAACTCCGGGCCCGCTGGACCGTCACCGTCTCCGGCGGCCCCGACGCCGTCGGCGTGGACGCCCCCGCCCCCGCCGTCCGCGCCCTCGTCGGTGATCGTGCGCAGGTCCTCACCGGCGACGGACGCGGGCGCGCCGACCCCGGCTCCGCGCGGGACGCCGAGGCGCTGATCGCGCTCGGCACCCTCCTCGGCACCTCCGGCGGCGTCACCGCCTTCGTCGCGGTCTTCGTCGTCGCCTCCACCTTCGCCTTCGCGGTGGCGCTGCGGCGCCGCGAGTTCGGCCTCCTGAGGACCGCCGGGGCGACCCCGGGGCAGCTCCGCCGGCTGCTCCTCGCCGAGGCGGCGGTGCTCGGCGTGCTCGCCTCCGCCACCGGGTGCGCGCTCGGCGCCGTCGCCGCGCCCCTGCTGGCGCGGACCCTCGTCGGCGCCGGGCTGGCCCCGGAGTGGTTCACGGCGGGCGGGGCCGCCTGGCCCTTCCACACGGCCTTCTGGACGGGGGTGACGGTCGCGTTCGCCGGGGCGGCGGCCGCGTCCCGCAGGGCCGGGCGGACCGGCCCCGCGGCGGCGCTCCGCACGGCGGACGTCGACGCCGACGCCCTGCCGCTCGGTCGGCTCGTGATGGGCGCGGGCCTGCTCCTGACCGGTCTGGGGCTGCTCGTCTGGACCTGCGCCACGGACCCGTCGGCGCTGCTCAAGCGGAAGACGTACACGACCCTTCCGATGCTTCTGATCACCGGAGTCGCACTGCTCTCGCCGCTCCTGGTCCGGCCCGTCGCGCGACTGCTGCGACTGCGGGGAGCGGTGGGGACGCTGGTACGGGAGAACAGTGCGGCCTCGGTCCGCAGGACCGCCGCCGTCGCCGCGCCCGTCCTGGTGACCGTCGCGCTCGCCGGGACCCTCCTCGGCTCGGCGGAGAGCGTCACGCGCGCGAAGGACGCCGAGGCGCGGGGGCGGACGACGGCGGAGTACGTCGTGACCGGGGAGGACCTGCGGCCGGTCACCGCGCCGCCGGGGGCGGTCGTGTCGGCCACCGGCCGCACGTCGGTGTTCGTGCGGGACGGGGCGGAGGCGGTGGTGAAGTACGGGGCGCGGGCGGTCTCCGACCCGGTGGCGTTCGCCGCGCTGGCCCGGCTGCCGGTGGTCGCCGGGGACCCGCGCGACCTGGACGACCGCTCGATCGTCGTGAACGAGGAGTTCGAGCGGCGCCGGGTGGGCGGGACCGTCGAGGTCTGGCGGGCGGACGGGACGGGTCCGGTACGGCTCCGGGTGGTGGCCGTCCTCGCCCGGGGGACCGGCGACAACGGGCCGTACGTCACCCGGGCGAACGCGCCCGGCTCCGTATCCGACCTGATCGAGGCCCGGGGCGGCGGTACGGCCACGGTGCGGGCCCTCGCGGCGAGCGGCGGCACCGTGGCGAGCGCCGAGGCGTGGGCGGGCGGCGGCCCGGCGGGCGGGAACCCCCGGAACCGGCTCGGGATGCTCCTGCTCCTGGGCATCGCCCTCGTGTACACGGTGATCGGCCTCGCCAACACCCTGCTGATGGCGACCTCCGTACGCGGTCCGGAACTGACCGCGCTGCGGCTCACGGGGGCGACCCGCGGCCAGGTCCTGCGGGTGGTGACGGGCGAGGCGGTGCTCTCCGTGGCGATCGGGGCGCTGCTCGGCCTGCTGGTGGCGGGGCTCGTGCTCGGCACCCTGGCGGCGGGGCTCGCCGCGCTCTCCGCCCCGGTCGCCCTGGTCCTGCCGTGGGGCGCGGTCGGCGCGGCGGCGGGCGTCTGCGCGACGGTCGCGGTCGCCGCGTCGGCCCTTCCCGCCTGGCGGGCGGCGCGCTGAGCGGCGATGGTGGGACGGACGGGGCGGCGACCGGAGTCGGAGCCGGGTCACCGCCCCGTCCACGCCCGCGCCCGGCCCCGCCCGGCCGCCATCGCCCCGCGCCATCCCTCCGCCGACGAGCCGCCCACACGGCCCCCGTCCCCCAATCCCCCGTCCCCCAATCCCCCGTTCACGGGATCAGGACGAGCTTCCCCCGCACATGCCCCGACTCGCTCGACTCCTGTGCGCGGGAGGCTTCCTTGAGCGGCAGCACTTCCGCGAGCCGGACCGTGAGGCGGCCCTCGGCCGCGAGCGCCGCCTGGGCCACCAGCCCGGCCCGTACCGCGTCCGGATCGCCGAGCAGCCCCGAGAAGACGATCCCGTACCGCTCCGCCTCGGTGTCCGCGATCGTCACGATCCGTTCCTTCGGCGCCGCGTCCCCGCCGAGGAGTTCGATCGCGACCGGCAGCACCCCGTGCCCGGCCGCGTCGAAGACCGCGTCGACGCCCTCGGGCGCGGCGGCCCTCACCCGGTCGGCAAGCCCCTCCCCGTACGCGACGGGGACCGCGCCCAGCTCCCGCAGATACGCGTGGTTCGACTCGGAGGCGCTGCCGACGACCCTGATCCCGGCGGCGACGGCGAGCTGCGTGGCGACCGAACCGACGACCCCCGCCGCGCCGTGCAGGAACAGCGTCCCGCCCGCCTCCACCCCGAGCAGACCGAGCACCCGCTGCGCGGTCTCACCGGCCACCGGCAGGCTCGCGGCCGTCTCCCAGGACAGCCCCCCGGGCTTGGGGACGACGATCCCGGCCAGGGCGTACTGGGCGTAGGCGCCGGTCTCCGTCCAGCCGAGGACCTCGTCACCGACCGCCACATGCGTCACGCCCGCACCGACCGCGTCGACCGTCCCGGCGAACTCCAGACCGGGGACGGCGGGGAAGGTCGTCGGGTAGAACGCCTCGACCCAGCCGCGGCGGCGCTTCCAGTCCACCGGATTGACCCCGGCGGCGGCCACCTTGACACGGACCTCACCGGGTCCGGGCACCGGCACGGCGACACCGGTCTCGTGGCGCAGCACCTCGGGCCCGCCGAACTCCTCGTACACTGTCGCTTCCATCCCGGCCTCCACTGCCGCCCATCGGATCACTCGGACCCGTTCCGTCACACCCGGCTCTTCCGTCCGGGTTCCGTCCCACCCGGCTCTTTCGGCCAGGTCTGTCACACCCGGTTCCGTCCGGGCCTGTCGCACCCAGCTCTTTCGGCCAGGTCCGTCGAACCCGGCCCCTCGGCCCGGTGTCGTGGCCCCGGTTCCTCCGGCACGGCCTCTCGCCGCCGTCCCGACCGGGTGCCGAAGGGAACCGGCCGTACTGCCCGGTCCCTTCGACGTCCTCAGCCTGCTCCCCGGGCACCCCGCTCCCCGCCCTTCCGACGGCCAGTCACACCTGTCCGAAAGAACGGCCTCCGCCCTGTACCCGCGCACTACGCTCGGCCCATGGACGCGCTCACCCTGACCGCCGCGTACGAGATCATCCGGCAGCCGCTCGGCGAGATCCTCCCCAAGGTCTCGGCCGCACTCGCCCCGCTGATCCCCCACGTCGACGCGGCCGAACTCTCCACGCACTGCGCCCACTCCCCCTTCAAGGCGCTCGGCGGCACCGCGCTCCTGACCGGTGCCGAACTCGCGCCGCTGCTCGCCTCCGGGATCCCCGGGAAGCCGTGGCAGGGCCGTAGCGTGATCGGCGGACGCCCGCGCGAGGCCGTCGCCGTCACCAGCCACGCGACCCGGCGCGGGGCGGTCCTGGTCCTCGTACGGGAGGACTCCGCCGCCCCGGCGGACGAGGCCGCACTCGCCGTGGCGCAAGCCCTGTGGGACCTGGTGTCCGGGCACTTCGACCGGTTCGCGTCGGAGGCGATGCCGGGGACGCTGGCCCGTTCGCGGGCGGCGGCCGACACCCGGGCCCGGGTGATCGCCGAGCTGACCGCCTCCCACGCGACCGCGCTGTCCGGGGTCCTGGGGGTGCTGCGCAGCCGGGCCCTGGACGACACGACGGCCCGGACGACCGCGACCGACCTGGCCGCGTCGGCGCTGATCGAGATGCGGGCGGCGCAGCACCGGGACCGGGCGCTCGCCGAGGAACCGGCCCGGGAGGCCTTCGAACGGCTGGCGGCCGAGCTGCGGCCGATGCTGCGGCACACCCGGGTACGCCTCGACCTGGGCGCCCCCGACTCGGCGCGGTCGCTCGCGGCGGACGTGGCGCACAGCGCGCGGGCCATCGTCCGGGCGCTGCTCCTGATCGTGCTCGAACAGGACTCGGTGCGCCGCGTCCACGTCGGCTGGCAGCTGACCGAGCACGAGCTGCGGGCCTCGGTGCGGGACGACGGAGCGGGCGCGCTCGCCCCCTGCGACCTGGGCGCGGGCACGGTCCGTGACCGGATCGAGGTGCTGGGCGGGCGGCTCGGCGTCGACGCGCTGCCGGGCTGGGGCACCACGATCACGGCGGTCCTCCCGCTGGCCGCACCGGCCGCGCCGGTCGAGGCGGCGCATCCGCTGACCGGGCTCGGCGGCCGGGAGCTGGAGGTCCTGCGGCACCTGGCGCTCGGCCACCGCAACCGCCGGATCGGGGAGGAGCTGCACATCAGCGAGTCGACGGTGAAGTTCCACGTGGCGAACATCCTGAACAAGCTCGGCGTCGACTCACGGGGAGAGGCGGCGGCCCTGTTCCACGCGGCGGCGTGAGAGCACGGGCGGCCGGACGCCTCCCGCTCCCCACCCGCCCGTTCCCGTACGCGCTCCGGGTACGCGCTCCGATAGGCGTCCCCGTGCGCGCTCCGTGCGGAAGCGCCTCCGGGCCGATGTCAGTGGCGGGTGCCAGACTCGCACCCATGAACGAGAGGTGGGCGCTGGCGGCCGAGGCGGAGGGGGACGGAGCACTGCTCGTCCCGCTCGGCCCGGACGGGCTGCCCGCCGGGGATGTGCGGCGCGAGCCGGACCTCGTCACGGCCGTACGGTCCCGGCCGGAGGTCTCGCGCTGGGTGTGGCGGTCGACGGCCGAGGTGTACCCCCGGCTGCTCGCCGCCGGGGTGCGGATCGAGCGCTGTTACGACGTGGAGGCCGCCGAGCAGTTGCTCCTCGGGCACGAGGGGCGGCTCGGCGAGCCCCGTTCGGCGGCGGCGGCCTGGGCGCGCCTGCGGAACGGGGCGGTGCCGCCGGACCCGCCGCAGCGCGGCGCCGAGCCCGGCTCGCAGGACTCCCTCTTCGAACCGCGCCCGACGGTGTCCGTGCCGTTCGAGGGCCTCCTCGCGGTGTACGCGGAGCAGGTCCGGCGGCACGACAGGGCGGAGCATCCCGGCAGGATGCGGCTGCTGACGGCGGCCGAGTCGGCGGGGATGCTGGTGGCGGCCGAGATGCACCGGGCGGGTCTGCCGTGGCGGGCGGACGTGCACCGGGACCTGCTGGACGAGCTGCTCGGCGAGCGGTACGCGGGCGGGGGCGAGCCGCGCAGGCTGGCCGAGCTCACGGACGAGGTGTCGGCTGCCTTCGGGCGCCGGGTCAGGCCGGACCTCCCGGCGGACGTGGTGAAGGCCTTCGCGGGCGCGGGCGTACGGCTGAGGTCCACCCGCCGCTGGGAGCTGGCCGAGCTGGACCATCCGGCGGTGGAGCCGCTGATCGCGTACAAGAAGCTGTACCGGATCTGGACGGCGCACGGCTGGTCCTGGCTCCAGTCCTGGGTGCGGGACGGACGCTTCCGGCCGGAGTACCTGCCGGGGGGCACGGTCAGCGGACGCTGGACGACCAACGGCGGCGGGGCCCTGCAGATCCCGAAGGTGATCCGGCGTGCGGTGGTGGCGGACCCGGGCTGGCGGCTCGTGGTCGCGGACGCCGACCAGATGGAGCCGAGGGTGCTGGCCGCGATCTCCCGGGACCCGGGCCTGATGGACGTGGCCGGGCACCCCGACGACCTGTACACGCGCCTGTCGGACCGGGCGTTCTCCGGCGACCGGGAGCACGCGAAGCTGGCGCTGCTGGGCGCGGTCTACGGGCAGACCAGCGGGGACGGCCTGAAGAACCTGGCGGCGCTGCGCCGCCGCTTCCCGCGCGCGGTGGCGTACGTCGACGAGGCGGCGAAGGCGGGCGAGGAGGGGCGGCTCGTACGGACCTGGCTGGGCCGGACCAGTCCGCGCGCGGTGGGCTCGGGCGAGGACGAGGAGGCGGGTCTGCCGCAGGAGGAGGCCGAGCGGGCGGCGCCGGAGGAGAGCGGGTTCACCCCGGGATACGCCTCGGGGAACGCGCGGGCGAGGGGCCGCTTCACCCGTAACTTCGTGGTGCAGGGCAGCGCGGCCGACTGGGCGCTGCTGATGCTGGCGGCGCTGCGGCGGTCGCTCGCCGGGATGCGGGCGGAGCTGGTGTTCTTCCAGCACGACGAGGTGATCGTGCACTGTCCGGTGGAAGAGGCGGAGGCCGTCACGGCGGCGATCGGGGCGGCCGGGGACGAGGCGGGCCGGATCACGTTCGGGGAGACGCCGGTGCGGTTCCCGTTCACGACGGCGACGGTGGAGAGATACGCGGACGCGAAGTAGCGGGCACCCGGACCGGGCCGTACGGAAGCGGGGGCCGGACCCCGTACGGAGGCGGGGCCGGACCCCGTACGGGAGCACGGGAAAGGGGAGGGGCGGGCTGCCGGAGCCGACAGCCCGGCCCTCCCCTCCTCTCCCCCCCGTTCCGGAGCGGCTGACCGACCGCCTACCCCAGGGACACCTTCCGCCACTTCGGGCTGAGGGCGAGGGACTTGAGCTGCTCGATGGTGAGGGCGGGCTCGGCGCGGGTGGCGGCCTCGTGCTGCGCGCCGGAGTTGAAGGCGGAGACGACGACGCGGAAGCCGTCGGGAGTGATGGTGTCGACGTTCCACCACACGACTCCGGCGCCGCCCTTCTCACCGGCCCGCTTGACGGCCCGGACCTTGCGGCCGTCGGGCAGGGTGACGACGTCCGAGCCGCTGAAGAGCTCGGCGATCAAGTCCTTGGAGGAGGGCTGGACGTTGACGCCGACGAGGCTCGCGCCCTTGCCGTCGTCGACGACGACGTAGCCGTATTCGCCGCCGCCTCCCTTGGTCCGCACGTCGAGGCCCCGGGGGATCAGGCCGCGCAGGGTGTCGCGGACGGCGGTACCGGAGGGCTCGGCGGGCGGCGGTGTGTCCTGTCCGCCGCCCGGGGCCCCGGGGAGGCGGGCGAGCAGCGGACGCCAGGCGTCGGCGGTGACCAGGATCTTCAGCTGGGCGGGGGTGAAGGGCGGATCGGTACGGCTGACGGGGGCGCCCTTCTGGGCGGCGGCGTTGTACTCGCTCGTGTCGACGAGGAAGCCGTCCTTGGTGAGGAGGACCGCGCGCCAGGTCTTGGTCTCCTCGCGCTTGTCGGGGTACTCGTACCCCTGGAAGATCATGAGCCGGGCGCCGTTCGGCAGCTTCTGGGCGGTGCAGGCGTCGTAGGGGACGACGACCTTGTCGGGGCAGGTGACCATGGACCGGGCGGAGGCACCGGAGGCGCGGGAGAGGGAGACGCCGACGGCGGCCTTGCCCTTCCCGTCGTCGAAGACGCCCCCGACGGCCTCGCCGGTGCTGCCGAGGCCGTCGAAGGTCCACTTCCCCCGGGGGGTGTGGGCCTTGAGGACGGCGGCGATCTCGTCGACGCGGACCGGGCCCCCGGGCCGCTTCTCGGCGGTGGCGGTGGCGGCGGTGTTCGAGACGGGGGGCGCGGCGACGGACGAGGTGGCGGCCGTTCCTGCGGGGCCGAGCAGCGAACCGCCGTAGACGCCGCCGAGGCCCACGGCGGCGAGCGCGAGGACCCCTCCGGACACGGTGAGGCGGCGGCGGACGAGGCGGCGGCGCCCGCGCCGGAGGCCGCCCTCGACGAGTTCGCGCCGGTCGTCGGTGGTGAAGGTGTCGCCGGTGCCGCGCAGGACGGCGCTGAGCCGTTCCTCGAATCCGTGCGGCTGGTCTTCGTGCTGGGGCATGTCGAATTCGCCCTTTCCGATGGGGAGGGAAGAAGAAGGGGAGATGGCTCTGAGGGTGGCTACGGGCTGCTCGGCAGGGCCCTATGCGTGTGGCCCCGCGGGCGGCTCGGCAGGCGGCTCAGCGGGCGGCTCAGCGGGCGGCGAGTTCCCCGACGGTGCCGCCGAGGCGCTGCCGCAGCTTGGCGAGCGCCCGGGAGGAACGGGTGCGGACGGCGGCGGAGCTGACGTGCAGGGCGTCGGCGGTCTCCTCGACGCTGCGGTCCTCCCAGTAGCGGAGGACGACGACGGCCCGGTCCTTGGGGGCGAGCCCGGCGAGGGCGTCGAGCAGTGCGATCCGCAGCGCCGGGTCCTGGCCGTCGTCGGGGGCGCGGTCGGGGAGTTCGCCGAGCGGGCGTTCGGTGGCGGAGCGGCGCCTCCGGTGGCTGAGGAAGGTGCGGACGAGGACGGTCTGGGCGTACGCGGCGGGGTTGCCGATCCGCGCCGTCCGGCCCCAGAGGACGTACATCCGGCCGAGTGTCTCCTGGGTGAGGTCCTCGGCGAGATGGGTGTCTCCGCTGGTCAGCAGACATGCGGACCGGAAGAGGTGCCCCGATCGCGCGGAGGCGAACTCCAGGAACTCATCCGCGCGGGACTGTCTCATGCCTCTCCTCTCGCTTCGGTCACGGGCCGTGGTCGCCTTACATCTCATTGACGCGACGAGGACGGAGGAATGTTTCAAGATTCTTCGAGCTGCCAGGACCGATCGCGTCCAAAAGGGCTGAAAAGGGGTAATCCTGGAGTATGAACACTCTCAGCGCAGCACAGACGCTGGCTGCGGGAGTCTGGCAGTCGGGCCTAGGGCAGCTGATCGGCGGTCTCGTCCTCGTCGCCGTCCTGATCGCTGCGGTCTGGCTGGGCTTCCGCGTCCGCGACCGCGAATCCCGGGCCCCCAAGCCCGACGAACAGCCGCACCGCCCGGACACGGGCGAACTGCCGGGCGAGGTGTCGGAGTACCGCCGCCGCACCGAGGTCCCCCGGACGGACGGCGAGCACCGACTCATGCCCTACCAGCTCCACGACACCGGGGAGACCTCCCCGGACCCCCCGACCGAAGAGAAGCGCAAGTGGGGCGGAATCTCCAGCGGCGGCTTCGGCAGCGGAGGCACGGGGCACGGAGACTGACACCCCCTGGGGCGACGACCCGACACCTGCGACAAGGCGCACTTGAGCAGCCGGGGCCACCAGAAGGTCGTCGCCCCCTCCGCTCGCACAGACCCTTCCCAGGACTCGACGCGTGCCACCCGGGCATGAAAAAACCCCAGGTCACGGCGAGTGAGGTCCTGGGGTAATTCCGAGCCGCCTTCGGGATTCGAACCCGAGACCTACGCATTATGAGGATCTGCAAGATCATCCCGAGTGGTTCCGGGCGGTGCCACCGAATCCTGTTTCCACTGGTCAGAGGCGTCCGACCGTGATCACCGTGGCGCCAGGGATGCCCCGCGTGGAGTCAGATCTGGCCGAGATCGAACTCCACCTGGAAGGGAGCCGAAACCTTGACGACGCCAGTGAACACGTCCCCATCCCTGTAGGCCCTGGTCGCTGGATCGAGAACATAGGTGTACACCAAGGGGGCACCTGTCGCGGCCTGCTCGACCCTCCAGTAGAACGCGATACCGGACTTCGCGTACTGGTCCGTCTTCACGATCCGGTCGGTGGTCTCCGATCCCGGTGAGACAACCTCCACGACCAGCAGCACGTGCTCAGGACGGGTGGGCGTGATGTCGATCGTGTCCGCGCGGTACACAACGACATCCGGGCGCCGATTCGTGAGCGGGACGTCCTGGAGACGCACATCGAAGTCGGTATCGGCGTTCCAGCCAGGCCCCGCAGCCGCCTCCAGGAGATTCGCCAGGATCCGAGCGAGCCGATTGTGGCGCTTGGACGCACTGGGACTCACGACGATCATCCCGTCCACGATCTCGATCCCCGCACACTGCTCCTCCGACCAGGAGTCGTACTGCTCCGCCGTGATCTGCTCGTGCATCCACGCAGGGGCTGCCGTCTCGGCAGTCATGACGCACCTCCCGGACACCATGTGAGCGGGCCCGACCCCGCTGCGTTCAGCGTACTGTCTCAGCTCCGTCGGCCCACTGAACGCGAGAACGGCCGACGCGCGTCCAGCGGGCCGTCCAGCAGGAGACGGCGGCCCCGGGCCCTCCCCTCCGATTCCGCCTCACTGAGCAGCTCAGTGCCGCTACCATCAATCTCCCTGGGGGGTCAGGTCCGTGCGCGTCCCATGCCGTGCCGTTCGGTCCCCCGCCGAGCAAGAGGAGCCGGGTCGCCAGATGCCGTACACCGCCGAAATCAGCCGGACCAACCCCGGTTGCTTCATCTTCCTCGTGGACCAGTCCGCCTCCATGAGCGATCCCATCGGCAGCGGCGAAATGGTCCAGCAGCGCGCCCAGGTCGTATCGGACGCCATCAACCGACTGCTGACCGAGCTGTCGGTCAAGTGCGCGAAGGAAGAGGGCGTCCGCGACTACTTTCACGTCGCAGTGATCGGCTATGGCCACAACCAGGTCGGCTCCGCCTTCAACGGCGTGCTCGCCGGGCGGGACCTCGTACCGCTGAGCGAGATCGCGAACAACCCCGCCCGCCTGGAGAGCCGTACGAAGAAGGTTCCGGATGGCGCCGGCGGCCTGGTCGAGACGACCGTGCAGTTCCCCGTCTGGATGGACCCGGTCACCAACGGCGGCACCCCGATGACCCGTGCCCTTGGCTACGCCGACTCGCTCGTCGCACGCTGGGTCGACGAGCACCCGGGCGGATTCCCGCCCATCGTCCTCAACCTGACCGACGGCGAGTCAACCGACGGCGATCCGACGAGCGCGGCCATCGGGCTGGCCTCGCACGCCACCGCCGACGGGTCGGTGCTCCTCTTCAACCTGCACGTGTCGGGGGCGAGTGGCACCCCCGTCACGTTCCCGGACAGCGAGAGCGACCTCCCCGACACCTACTCCCGGCTGCTCTTCCACATGTCGAGCGTGCTGCCCACCCACATGCGCTCCTACGCCGCTTCGCAGGGCCACCGGGTCAGCGACGCCACACGGGGCTTCGTCTACAACGCCGACATCACATCCATCGTCGAGTTCCTCGACATCGGTACGCGCGCCACGGAACTTCGCTGAGCGGCGTGGGCGCGCCTTCGACGCCTCTCGACGTCCAGCGCTTCCTCGTCCCCAAGACGGGCAGCACGACCGAGGAGTGCGAGGACGCGATCGCCGTCTCTCCGTCACCCGACGCGAGTTCGCTCTTCGCCGCGGTGGCCGACGGGGCGTCCGAGAGCCTGCTCGCCGGAGCCTGGGCCCGGCGGCTGGTACGCGGTGCCGTCGCGTCGATGGCTGTTGCCACCGACGAACGAGGAGACGGACAGGACGGCCGGGGCCGCCCCTCCGGCTCCTTCGTCGAGAACCTCCTCTCCCACACCGTCGACCAGTGGGATGGCTACGTCGCGGAGTACCAGGCGGAGCGGGCGGCCCGCGGCCGTCCCATCGCCTGGTACGAGCAACCCGGCCTCGACAAGGGGGCCTTTGCCACGCTGATGGCCGTCCACCTAACGGCGGATTCCGCCGAACCGGCAGCCCGCAAGGACATACGGCACTGGACCTGGCGGGCCTTCGCGCTCGGCGACACGTGCCTCTTCCACCTCCGCGACGGCGGGCTCGTCACCTCGTTCCCCCTCACGGACGGCGACGGCTTCGGCATCACCCCACAGCTCCTCGGCAGCCGCAACCGCGATGCCACGCTGATCGCCGACCGGGCGTCGACCGCGAGCGGTGAACTCCACGCCGGTGACGAGCTGCTGTTGGCAACCGACGCACTGGCCGCATGGCTGCTGTCCCACCCCGACGTCGATTCGGGCGGAGCGGGACGGCAGCTCGGCAGCCTCGCCGACCTGGGCGACGAGGACTTCGCCGACTGGGTCGAGAGCGAACGCGACAAGTCCCGGATGCGCAACGACGACGTGGCTCTCCTTCGCCTGCGGGTGAGGGCGGAGAGGTGATGGCGGCCTCCCGCGCGGGTGGACCCGCCACCGGACGCAAGTTCCCGACCGGCGCGAACTACGTGGAAGTCCTCCAGAACCCCGCGCTCTGTTTCGAGGACCCGGACCTCAAGCACGGTTCGGTGCAGCAGAGCCCCGTACTCGGCCCGAAGGCGATCTCCGGGAACTTCGCCAGCGTCTTCTCCGTCACCGCCCCCGGCGGACAGCGGTACGCGCTGAAGTGCTTCACGCGCGACAGCAGCACCTTGGAAACACGCTACCGAGCCATCAGCACACAGCTCACCGGCCTCGGATCCGCGTCGCTGTCCCAGCCGTGGCCGGTCAGCTTCGATTACCTGGCGCGTGGCGTCCTCGTCGCCGGTCAGTGGTACCCGGCACTGAAAATGGCCTGGGCCGAGGGCACCAACCTGATCTCGTGGATCGAGCGGAACGTCCGGAACACGGCCGCGGTCCTGCGGACCGCCGAGCGTTTCACGGCGCTGATCGCCGACATGGAGAAGCTCGGCATCGGCCACGGCGACCTCCAGCACGGCAACCTCCTGGTCGCGGCCGACGGCACGCTCCGCCTCGTCGACTACGACGGCATGTACGTACCCGCGCTCAAGGGGCAGGGCGCCACCGAGAACGGCCATCGCAACTACCAGTCCCCCGCGCGCACGAGCGCGGACTTCGGCCCCGGCATGGACCGGTTCTCCTCCTGGATCATCCATCTGGCCCTGGTCGCGATCGCCACCGATCCCGGCATCTGGGACCAGCTGCACGATGACGAGGGAGAGTTCCTGATTCTGAAGGAGGACGACTTCAAGGAGCCGCAGTCCTCACTGGCCTGGAGTCTGCTGCTGACCCATCCCGATCCCACCCTCCAGGCGCTGGCCGCTCAGACCCACGGGCTGCTCTCCACCGCTCCCCATGCCGTGCCCGCGCTGTCCACGGCCGGGGCGATCCCTGTCCAGCGGCAGGCCCCGGCCGCGGCTCCGGTGGGCGGCACCCCCTCCTGGCTCGCGGGCCACATCCCGCCGCCCCGGAGCACCCCCGGGGGAAGCAGTGGGAGCGCCCCCGCGTCGTCCTCCGCAGCCCCCGGCGGGGGCTTCGCCCGCCGACGCGCCGTGGACGTCCTCACCGGGATCCTCGCCCTGGCCGGGACGGCCGCACCCGGCGTACTGAGCGCCGTCAGCGCGTTGCCGGTCGGCTACTCGACCGCGCAGGCGAGCGCCCTGCTCGTCTCCGGCGGCGCCCTTCACGTCATCTGCCGCTCCCGCCCCGAGGCCAAGGCATCGAAGGCCCGGCTGCAGACGCTCCGGCAGCAGGTGCGCGCCCTGGAGAACCCCGAGGCGGCGGCGGCGAAGATCCAGCAGGAGATCGAAGCCCTGGCCCTGTCCGGCGCGAACCGGGGCACCCAGCTCAACCAGCAGATAAAGAGCCTCCAGGTCGAACTGCGCGACGAACAGGCGCGGATCACCACCGCGCTCAACAAGACGACCAACAGCCTCAGTGGCACGCTGAACGCACTGGGCGACCAGGAACGGAAGCAACGCGAAACCGCGCTGGCCAAGGCAGCCAGGGCACACGTTCAGGACAGACTCCGCCGCGTCGCCATCCACGACGTCAAGAGGCTCTCCAACATGGGCGCCGGGACGGTCGCGGCCCTGGTCGCCGCCGGCATCCACACGGCCGCCGACTTCACCGGAGTTCGTTACGTGCAGAGCGGCCGGTACGCGAACCGCGACGCGTACCTCATCCGGCCCGGCGGCCAACAGGTCAAGATCTCGGGAGTCGGCGAGGTCCGGGCAACCGCCCTCGAAGGCTGGCGGACGTCGCGGGAGAAGGAGGCTCTGAAGTCGGCACCGACCAGCTTGAGTGCCCAGGAGCGGACGGCGATCCGGCAGCAGTTCGCCGCGAGGAAGAAACAGCTCGAAGCAGAGATCGCGAAGGCCGAGAGCACGGCCCGACAGAAGCGTGAGCAGGTCCAGCAGCGCATCGCCGCCCGTCAGCAGCAGGTCAGCAGAGAAAAGCAGCAGCACCTCGCGCTGGAGCAGCAGCAGCGCGCGGCCCTGCTCCAGCGCCACGCCCAACTGGCCGACGCGCGCACCACACACGAGCGACTGGCCGCCCAGCTCGCCACAGCCGGCACGGACCATCGCCGCGCTTTCGGCCTGCTGCGCTACCTCCGCTTCGTCGCCACGGGCCACTGACCGGGCCCACGGACCGCCGATCAACCGGCGTACATCACCTGAAGGGCATGAAAAAACCCCAGGTCACGGCGAGTGAGTCCTGGGGTAATTCCGAGCCGCCTTCGGGATTCGAACCCGAGACCTACGCATTACGAGTGCGTTGCTCTGGCCAGCTGAGCTAAGGCGGCACACTTTCTGAACCCATGGTGGGTGCAGCAGCGTCGCCAAGTCTACACAGTTTCCGGGGGTGCTCCGACCGCCCCCGGGCAGGGCCTATGAGCAGCGCTTTCCGTCGGTCGGCGGGGTGCCTTCCAGGAGGTACGCGTTGATCGCCGAGTCGATGCAGTCGCTGCCCCGGCCGTACGCCGTGTGGCCGTCGCCCTCGTAGGTGAGGAGGGTGCCCGAGGAGAGCTGGTCGGACAGGGAGCGGGCCCAGCGGTACGGGGTGGCCGGGTCTCGGGTGGTGCCGACGACGAGGATCGGGGCGGCGCCCTCGGCGGTGATGCGGTGCGGGCGGCCGGTGGCCGGGGTCGGCCAGTACGTACAGTTGAGCGCCGACCAGGCCAGGGCCTTGCCGAAGACCGGCGACGCCTTCTCGAAGGACGCGACGGCCTTGTCGACGTCCGCCGGGCCCGTGTAGGACGGCGGCTGGTCGAGGCAGTTCACGGCCGCGTTGGCGAACATGAGGTTCGCGTACGTGCCGTCCGCCTCCCGCTCGTAGTAGCCGTCGGCCAGTGCGAGCAGCCCCGAGCCCTCGCCGCCGATCGCCCGGGTCAGCGCCTCCCGCAGCTGCGGCCACGCCCCCTCGTCGTACATCGCCGCGATCACCCCGGTCGTCGCGAGGGACTCGCCGAGCGCACGGTCCTCGCCCGTCGGCACCGGCTTCGCGTCCACGTCGCGGAAGAACTTCTTCAGCGCCTCGCCCGCCGCGTCCACCGACCCCGTGCCGAGCGGGCAGTCCTTCTTCTTGACGCAGTCGGCGGCGAAGGCGCGGAAGGCCGTCTCGAAGCCGGCCGTCTGGTCGCGGTTGAGGTCCAGCGACGGGAGCGACGGGTCCATCGCCCCGTCCAGGACCAGCCTGCCCACCCGCGCGGGGAACAGCTCGGCGTAGGTCGCGCCCAGGAACGTGCCGTACGACGCCCCCACATAGCTGAGCTTCGGGTCCCCCAGCGCCGCCCGCAGGACGTCCATGTCCCGGGCCGTCTCCACCGTGGAGACATGCGGCAGGATCTTCCCCGACTTCTGCTCGCAGCCCGCCGCGAACTCCTTGAACGCCGTCGTCAGCGCGGTGACCTCCGCCGCGTCGTCCGGTGTCTGGTCGGTCTGCGTGTACGCGTCCATCCGCGGGCCCGTGAGGCATTCGACCGGCTCGCTGCGGGCGACCCCGCGCGGGTCGACCGCCACCATGTCGTACCGGGCGCGGACCGGTGCCGGGTAGCCGATGCCCGCGTACCCCTGGAGGTAGCCGACGGCCGAGCCGCCGGGGCCGCCCGGGTTGACCAGGAGCGAACCGAGCCGCTTCCCCGGGCCGGTGGCCCGCGCCCGGGACACCGCGAGGTCGATGTCGCCCGCCTCCGGCTTCGCGTAGTCCAGCGGGACCCGCAGGGTCGCGCACTGGAAGCCGGCGACGCCGCAGTCGCGCCACTTCAGCTTCTGCGCGTAGTGCTTCTTCAGCGCGTCGGGCGTCGCGGACCCGGGGGGCGCCGCCGCCGACGTGCTGCGGGACGCCGCCGCGTCGCTTCCGCCGGAGCAGCCGGAGAGGATCAGCCCGGCCGCCGCGAGGGCGGTGGCGGACGTACGGAGCAAACGCCTGGAGTCCATTCCCGGAGCGTATCCGGACCAGTACGGAACGTGTCCAATCGCCGCCCGGTGGCCGGGGATGCCGGGAGTCCGTGGCCGGGTGCCCGACCAGAAGCCCCTGGCCGCCCGGCCGACCCCAACAGTCCCCCTCAGCCCCTCAGCCCCTCAGCCCCTCAGCGACATCGTCATCGCCTCCACCGCCAGCAGCGGTGCCACGTTGCGGTCGAGGGCTTCGCGGCAGGCGAGGACGGCCTCGATGCGGCGCAGGGTGCGCTCCGGGGTGGTGTCGGCCGCGATCCGTTCGATCGCGTCCCGTACGTCCGTGTTGGCCAGGGGGGTCGTCGAACGCAGCTGGAGCACGAGCACATCGCGGTAGAAGCCGGTCAGGTCCGTGAGCGCCAGGTCCAGGCTGTCGCGCTGCGTGCGCGTCCTGCGGCGCTTCTGCCGGTCTTCGAGCTCCTTCATCGCCCCGGCCGTGCCGCGCGGCATCCGTCCGCCCTGCGTCGCGCCGAGGGCCGCCTTCAGTTCCTCGGTCTCCTTGACGTCGACCTCCTCGGCGGCCTGCTTCGCGTCCTCGGCCGCCGCGTCCACCAGTTCCTGCGCGGCCTTCAGACAGCCGCCGACGTCACCGACCCGCAGCGGCAGCTTGAGGACCACGGACCTGCGGGCGCGGGCCCGCTCGTCGGTGGCAAGTCTGCGGGCCCGGTCGATGTGCCCCTGGGTGGCGCGCGCGGCCGCGTGCGCCGCCTCCGGCTCGATGCCGTCGCGCCGTACGAGCACGTCGGCGACGGCGTCCACGGGCGGGGTGCGCAGGGTCAGGTGACGGCAGCGGGAGCGGATCGTGGGCAGCACGTCCTCCAGGGAGGGCGCGCAGAGCAGCCAGACTGTGCGGGGCGCGGGCTCCTCGACGGCCTTCAGGAGGACGTTGCCCGCGCCTTCGGTGAGCCGGTCGGCGTCCTCCAGGACGATGACCTGCCAACGGCCGCCCGCCGGGGAGAGCTGGGCGCGCCGGACCAGGGCGCGGGTCTCCTTCACGCCGATCGACAGCAGGTCGGTGCGGATGATCTCGACGTCCGCGTGGGTGCCGATCAGAGTCGTGTGGCAGCCGTCGCAGAAACCGCAGCCCGGGGCGCCGCCGAGGGCCCGGTCGGGGCTCACGCACTGGAGCGCGGCGGCGAACGCCCGCGCCGCCGTCGCCCGCCCGGACCCCGGCGGGCCGGTGAACAGCCAGGCGTGGGTCATCTTCGAGGCCTCGGGAACGGGCTGCCCCGCGGCATGGGCGGTCACGAACGTGTCGGCGTCCCGCGCGGCGGCGGAGAGCTGCTCCTCCACCTTCGACTGTCCGACCAGGTCGTCCCATACGGCCATGTCTGCCCCTCCTCAGGTACGCCTCCCATTGTGGGGCAGACCTCCGACAGTCCCGGCCCGGCGGAGGGGGAGCGGCGGGGCGGCTCCCGGTCAGTTCCCGGCTCGGGGGCGCGTCAGCCACAGCGCGACGGCGGAGCCGAGCACCGCCGTGCCCGTGCAGGCGCTGGCGACGATGTGGGTGGCGCCGTTCCAGCCCGCGAAGGTGTTGACGTAGGCGTTGGCGAGGACGCTCAGGACCAGTGCCGACCAGAACAGGGACCGCATGGGAACTCCAGGAAGGGAGAGGAGGAGAAGAGGCCGGACCGCCCGGCACTGTTCGATCTTCTTCCCGATCCGCTCCCGGCACAGCGGTGCCCGCCCCCGGACCGGTGGTGGAGCCTGCACCACCGCGGACCCCCCGGCATCCCGCATAGCCTGTCGTCATGCGCGACGCGATCAGGGATGCGGGCCGGGCGTCCCTCCAGCTCCTGGTGGGGGCGGCGGTCTCGATCCTCTGTTATCTGATGATCGGGGTCGCCCTCTTCACCGCCTTCCTCACCGTCACCGTCATCGGCGCGGGCGTCCTGCCCGAGAGCGTGCTGCTGCTGCGCCGTCTCGCCGGCTGGGAGCGGCGCCGGGTCGCGGCCTGGACCGGGACGGCCGTACCGGAGGCGTACTTTCCGCTCGAAGGGCCGCTCCCCGCGCGCGTGCGGACCGCCGTCAGCGATCCCGGCACCGGCCGTGACCTGATCTGGGCCGGTGCGCAGCTCCTCTACGGCATGGTCCTCTGGTACGCCTCCCTCGTCCTGTGGGCGCCCGCGCTGCTGGTCGACGGCGTCGTGACCGGACTCGCGGGGCGGCCACCGGTGGCCCTGCCGCTGCACGGCAGGCTCGCCGGGCTCGCGGCCGACTGGTCCCGGACGCTCCTCACGCCCGCGCCCTCGGCCGTCCGGGACGCCGCGCTCGCCGCCCGTATCGAACAGCTGACGGCGACCCGGGCGGGCGCGATCGCCGCGCACGGCGCCGAACTGCGCCGGATCGAGCGCGATCTGCACGACGGCGCGCAGGCCCGTCTGGTGGCGCTGTCCATGCGGATCGGCCTGGCCAAGCGCGCGTACGACTCCAATCCCGTGGCCGCGCGCAGGCTCCTCGACGACGCCCAGACCCAGGCCGAGGAGGCGCTCGCCGAGCTGCGGCACGTGGTGCGCGGCATCCATCCGCCGATCCTCACCGACCGTGGCCTGACGGGGGCGGTACGGGCGCTCGCGGCGAGCAGCGGCCTGGAGGTGCGGGTCTCGGTGACGGGTCTCGACGAGCCCCCGGCCGGAACAGGGCCCGCGCACGACGACCGGCCCGCCCGCCACGACCGGCCCGCGCACGGGGACGGCCCCCCGGCCGCCCCGCACCCCCGCGCCCCCGCCGCCGTCGAGGCCGCCGCCTACTTCGTCGTAGCCGAGGCCCTCACCAACGCCGCCAAGCACAGCGGTGCCGACCGCGCCTCCGTCGCCCTCTCCCGTGAACCGGCCGCCCTCCACGTGCGCGTGGCGGACGAGGGCCGGGGCGGCGCGGAGGCGGGCGAGCGGACCGGCTCCGGGCTCACCGGGATGCGCCGCCGGGTCGCCGCGCTCGACGGCTCCGTCCGCCTGACCAGCCCCCCGGGGGGCCCGACCATGATCGAAGTGGAGCTGCCGTGCGTGTGGTGATAGCCGAGGACAACGCCCTCCTGCGGGAGGGTCTGGTGCTGTTGCTGACCTCCTCCGGCCATGAGGTCGCCGGGGTCGCGGCCACCGGTCCCGAAGTCCTGCCGCTGCTCCTGGAGCACCGCCCGGACGTGGCCGTCCTCGATGTGCGGATGCCGCCCGGCTTCCGCGACGAGGGGCTGCGGGCGGCGCTCGCGGCCCGTGAGCGGCTGCCGGACCTGCCCGTCCTCGTCCTCTCGCAGTACGTGGAGGAGACGTACGCCGCCGAGCTCCTGGGCGGCGGCGCCCGGGGTGTCGGCTACCTCCTGAAGGACCGGGTGGGCCGGGTGGACGAGTTCCTCGACGCCCTGGAACGGGTCGCCGCCGGGGGTACGGCCCTGGACCCGGAGGTCGTCACCGAGCTGCTCGCCCGCCGCAGCGACCCGCTGGACGCCCTCACTCCCCGCGAGCGCGAGGTCCTGGAACTGATGGCGCAGGGCCACGACAACGCGACGATCGCCCGCTCGATGGTGGTGACCGAGCGGGCCGTGCACAAGCACATCGGCAACGTCTTCCTGAAGCTGGGCCTGCCGCCGAGCGACAGCGGCGGCCACCGCCGGGTCCTCGCCGTGCTCGCCTTCCTCAACGCCTGAGCGGGCCCGGGGCGCACCGCCCCGGACCCGCTCAGAACCTCACCCGCTCAGGACCTCCCCGCTCAGGACCTCACCCGCGCGGGCGCCGTCCCGTGCCCGGCAGGAACACGCCCGCCACCACCGTGACCACCACCGCCCCCGCGATCAGGCCCAGGTGCACCGGCGGGAGGTACGGCGGCCCGCCGGTGAGCGTCCAGGCGAAGGAGGTCAGCGGCAGGGCGGCGACCACGGCGCCGACGAGCAGGCCCGTGACGACGAGGAAGCCCGCCTCCAGGCCCAGCGTCCGGCGCAGTTGGCCCGCCGAGGCGCCCACCCGGCCGAGCAGCCGGAGTTCACCGCGCCGCCCGGCGCCGATCAGGGTGAGGGTGCTGAGTACGGAGAGGAGGGTGAGGCCGCCGATCGCGGAGACGACCGCCGCCGAGACGATCCCGTTCAGCTCGGCCCCGGGCAGGGCGACCCGCTCGGGCACGACGGGACCGGGAAGGGGGCGGGTGACCGGCCCGGTGCCGGTGCCAGGACCGGGACCGGGACCGGCTCCGTCGACGGCGGCCTGCCCGGCCCCGGCGGTGGCATCGGCCCAGGCGGTGGCATCCGTACCGCTCCCCTCCCGCGCCGCCAGCACCCTCGACGGATACGGATCGCTCATGTGCGGGGCGAGTTCGGCCTTCGGGAGCAGGAACTCGCCGAGCGCGAGGGAGCGTTCGTAGACCGCGACCACCCGGAGCCGCCGGGGCGTGCCGTCGCCGAGCCGCAGCTCGACCGTCGAACCGGGGCGCACGTCCAGGGAGTCGGCCGTGTCGGAGCCGACCGCGACCGTGCCCGTACGGGCGAGTCCCGCGAGGTCTCCGGCGACGACGCCGGGGTCGAGCGTGCCCGTCAGACCGGCCGCGTCGACGCCGAGGACGGGGAGCCGTTCCAGGCGGGGCGTGCCGAGCTCCGTACGGGCCAGGACCACCGACGACCGCAGCACGTCCGTCGCCGAGGCGATCCCGGGCAGCCCCCGGACGTGTTCCGCCGTCGTCCCGGTGAACGCCAGGTCCGCCGTGGTCGCCGCCCGAGCCTGCGCGTCGGCCGCACGTCCCATGGTGGCTCCCGCAGACAGCTGCACCAGCGCGAAGGCGGTGACCAGGACCACGGGGGCGAGGGCGGCCCCGAGGCGGCGCGAGTGGGTGTTCGCCCCGGCGGCCACGAGCCGTCCGGGGGCGCCGCCGCACCACCGCAGCGGCCGGTCGAGGACCACCGAGGCGGCCCGCGCGAGCCACGGCCCGAGCAGGGCGCACCCGGCGACCAGCGTCACCGTGGCAGCCCCGGCAGCGGCGGCGGCAGCGGCGCCGCCCTGGGCCGCGCCCGCCCCCGCGGACATCACGCCGGCGAGGAGCAGTGCGATCCCGCCGACCCGCCGGGCGGTGCCCTTCCCGGCCCGGCCCGGCTGTCGGGCGGCGAACGGGACGACGGCCCTCGCGAGCCCCGTCACCAGGGCGGCGGTCACGAGGACGGCGGCGAACAGCCAGGGCGGGGAGGGCAGTTCGAGCCCTTCGGGGACGACTCCGGTACGGCCGCGCAGCGCGGACCAGAGGGCCAGGAACGCCGGTGCGCCCAGGAGGGCGCCGAGCAGCGCGGCGGGACCGGCCACCCGGATCACCTCCCGTCCCGCCGCGGCCCGTGTCTGGCGGGGTGTCGCGCCGATCGAGAGCAGCAGTTCCCGTTCGGCTGCGCGCTGTCCGAGGGCCTGTGCGACGAGCGAGGCGAGGACGAGGAGGGCGACGAGGACGACGGTGCCGGAGACGGCGGCGAGGACCATGAGGAGTTCGGTGCGGGCGGGCGGCGCGGCGAGGTGTTCGGCGCCGCCCCGGCCGTCGCCGGTGAGGGCCCGGAGCGGCTGGCCGGAGGCGGTGTCCTCGAGTCCCGCCCCGTCCAGGGCTGCCCGTACGCGCGCGTGGAGGGTGTCCACCGGGACGCCGGGCTCGGCGAGGACCCCGACGGCGCCGACGGTGCCGGGGTGTCCGGCGCGCTTCCCGGCCTCCGCCGCCGTGACGTACAGCGCGGCAGGCCCGTCGGCGATCCCGACGACCGTCCGCCCGGCGACGGTGTCACCGATCCGGGGCGTGGCGGACGACCCGGTGCCGGGGCCCGTTCCCGCGCCCGTTCGCGGGCCGGAGCCCGGCCAGGCCTCCGCGCCGCCGCCGAGGACCGTCTCGGAGCCGGTGCGGGGTTCCCGGCCCTCGGTCAGCCGGTACGGGGCCAGCCGTGCCGCGTCCCAGGAACGCCCCTCGTGGACGCGGTCCGCCGGGGAACCCTCCCGTACGGCGAAGGTGTGGTCCGGGACCGCCGCCCGGACGCCCGGCACCGCGCGCAGCACGGCGACGGCCGCCTCGGGGACCCGGACCCGTTCGGTGAGGTCCGCCCGTTCCGTGGTGGGTTCGCTCCCCCACGGCTTCGTCGTCCAGCGGACCTCCTGGTCACCGGCGACGACGACGGCGGTGGCCGCGTACCGCTCCACGCGCGCGTGGCCGAGGGCGGTCGACCCCAGGGCGAGGGCCAGGGCGCCGAGCAGCGCGGAGGTGACGGCGACGGCCGCGAAGACCGCGGCCCAGGCCCGCCGGTGCGTCCGCAGGGACCGGGCCGCGAGCAGCCGGACGGCGGCGTTCCCGCGCGGGCTCACCGGGACACCGCCGTACGCGCGCGCGGGGCCCCCAGCACGTCCCGTACCCCCTTCTCGTCCGGCCGGTCGAGGCGGGCGATCAGACGGCCCCGGTCGAGGAACACCGCCTCGTCCGTCCAGGCCGCGGCCACCGGGTCGTGGGTGACGAGGACGACCGTGGTGCCCCGCTCGTCCACCGCGCGCCGCAGCAGCGCGAGGACCCCGGCCGCCGTGACCGGGTCGAGGGCGGCGGTCGGCTCGTCGGCGAAGACCACCTCGGGCTCGTTGACCAGGGCGCGGGCGATGGCGACCCGCTGGCGCTGGCCCCCGGAGAGGTGCTCGGGGGAGTCCTCCGCGCGGTCGGCGAGCCCGACCGCGGCGAGTCCGGTCAGGGCACGGGCGTCGAGGGCCCGGCCCTCCCGGGCCCCGGCGAGGAGCAGCGGAAGGGTGACGTTCTCGCGCACGTTCAGCGCGGAGACGAGGTTCAGGGACTGGAAGACGAAACCGACCCGGTCGCGGCGGAGCCGGGTGAGGGCGGCGGCCTTCAGGGCGGCGAGGTCGGTGCCCCCGATCCGTACCGTCCCGGCCGTCGGCCGTTCGAGTCCGGCCGCGCACCGCAGCAGGGTGGACTTGCCGGAGCCCGAGGGGCCCATCACGGCCGTGAACCGGCCGCGCGGCACCACGAGGCTCACCCCGTCGAGTGCGGGGGCGCCGCGCCCGTAGGCCCGGCACACCCCGTCGAGGGAGAGGGCGGCGGAGTCGGGAGCGGGGGTGGGTCCACCCGGCGTCACTGCGGTCGTCGTCATACCGACAACGCTAGGAAAACGCAGGTCAGGCCGGTATGGGGCGAGCTGCCCAGTGGGGGGTGGAGCTGGCTACACCCCCCACCGGCGGATCAGCTGCGGCGGCGCGGTCCCTCTTCGTCGTGCGGGCCGAACAGTTCGTCGGCGAGGGTCGGGAGGTCGTCGAGCGGAGTCTCCTCGGCCCAGTCGGGGCGGCGCGGGCGGCCGTTCTCGTCGAGCTGGGGCAGCTCACGGGTCCGGTCGTTCGCCCCGTGCGGCGCCTCGTGCTCGTCCCGGAAGATGCCCGGCGGCACCCGGTCGGCCGGGTCGGACGCCCGGGTGTCCCGTACCGGCGGCAGTACGGCCGTCTCCTCGACGTCCCGTACGACGGGCAGCACGGCGGTCTCGTCGGAAGCGCGGGCCTCCCGGTCGCGGATCTGCGGCAGGACGGCCGTCTCGTCGTCCGGCTGCCCGAGCCGGACGACCGGGGTGGCGACGGTGATCTCCTCGGGCGGGACGGCCGGGCCGTCGGCCCCGCGTCCCCGGGGCGACCGGCCGGACCGGGAGCCGCCCCGGGAGCCGGTCTCGCGGCTGAGGGCCGTGCGCGGGTCGGCGCCGGTGGGCCCGCCCGGCTTCACCACGGGGTTCGGGACGGTGACCTCGTTCGCGGACTCCTCGGGGGTCCCGCCCGGCTTCACGACCGGGGTCGGGACGGTGATCTCGTTCGCCGACTCCTCGACGGACCGGGCGGTCCTCCCGGCGGGCTTCCGGGCGTTCTTCGCCTCGCGGTCGGCGGCCGCCTGCTCGGCCGCGGCCGTCCGCTCCGCCGCCCTCTTCTCGGCGGCCCGCTTCTCGGCCTCGGCCTTCCGCCGGGCCGCCTTCGCCGCCTCGGCCCGCTCGGCGGCGGCCAGCTCCGCGGCGGCCCGTTCGGCCGCCGCGCGCTCGGCGGCGGCCTTGGCGGCGGCCTCGGCCGCGATCTTCGCGGCGGCTGCCTTCGCCGCTGCCTCCTCCGCCGCCTTCGCGGCGGCGGCGGCCTCGGCCATCCTGCGGGCCTCCTCGGCGCGCAGCAGCGCCTCCTCGGCCTTGCGCTGCTTCTCCAGGCGTCGCTCCTCGGCCTCGGCCCGCAGCCGGGCCTCCTCCTCGGCGGCCTTGCGGAGCCGCTCCTGCTCCTCCTGGCGGGCCTTCTCCTCGGCAGCGAGGCGACGGCGCTCCTCCTCGGCCGCGGCCTCGGCGGCGAGCCGGGCCTCCTCGGCCTTGCGGCGGGCCTCCTCCGCTTGCCGTTCGGCCTCCAGGCGGCGGGCTTCCTCCTCCTCGCGGCGCTTGCGCTCCTCCTCCTCGGCGCGCAGCCGGGCGAGCTGCTCCTGCCGCTCGCGCTCCAGCCGCTCCTCCTCGGCCTTGCGGGCCGCTTCCTCCTCCTCGCGCCGCTTGCGCTCCTCCTCGGCCTTGCGGCGGGCCTCCTCGACGGCCTTCACCTCGGCCCGGGAGAGCGGGAGCATCCGGTCGAGCCGGTGGCGGACGGTGGTGGTGACGGCCTCGGGCTCCTGACCCGCGTCGACGACGAGGTAGCGGCCGGGGTCGGCGGCGGCGAGGGCGAGGAATCCCGCCCGTACGCGCGCGTGGAACTCCGGCGGCTCGGACTCCAGCCGGTCGGGCGCCTCGGTGAAGCGCTCCCGGGCGGTCTCCGGGGAGACGTCCAGGACGACGGTCAGGTGCGGGACGAGACCGTCGGTGGCCCAGCGGGAGATACGGGCGATCTCGGTCGGCGACAGATCGCGTCCGGCGCCCTGGTAGGCCACGGACGAGTCGATGTAACGGTCGGAGAGGACGATCGCGCCCCGCTCCAGGGCGGGCCGGACCAGGGAGTCGACGTGTTCGGCGCGGTCGGCCGCGTACAGCAGGGCCTCGGCGCGGTTCGAGAGGCCCGCCGACGACACGTCGAGCAGGATCGAGCGGAGCCGCTTGCCGATGGGGGTGGCGCCGGGCTCGCGGGTGACCACGACCTCGTGGCCCTTGGCCCGGATCCATTCGGCGAGCGCCTGGACCTGGGTGGACTTGCCCGCTCCGTCGCCGCCCTCCAGGGCGATGAAGAAGCCGGTCGGGGAGGGCGCCTGGGCCGGGTCGGAGCCGCGCAGCGCGTCGCGCAGGTCACGGCGGAGCGGGACGCCCGCGCGGTCGTCGGTCCTGGCGAGGACGACGGCGGCGACCGGAAGGAGCAGGGCGCCGACGAGGGCGAGCGTGAAGGCGGCGCCGCCGTGCCCGAGGACGGAGTCGGCGGAGCCCAGACGGCGCTGGCCGATCGCGCCGGCGACCAGCGGCGCGAGGAGCGCGCCGAGGCCCATGCCGACCCGGGCGGCGGCCTGGAGGTGCTCGGTGGCGCGGGCCCGGCGGGGCTCCTCGCTCTCCTGGTCGATCAGGACGTGGCCGGTGTTGGCGGCGACTCCGGCCGCGTATCCGGCGAGGACGGCGAGGAGGAGCACGGTCGCCGTGTCGGGGACCAGGCCCGTCGCGATCAGGGCGACGCCGGTGACGGCGGTGGCCAGGGCGAGCAGCCTGCGCCGGGACAGCACGGGCAGGACGGAACGCGCGGTGCGGATGCCGACGGCGGTGGCGCCGCTGAGCGCCAGGATCAGCAGGGCGTACGTGACGGGGCCACCGCCCAGGTCACGGGCGTGCAGCACGGCGACCGACGCCGCCGCCGCGATGGCCCCGGCGACGAGGGCGCAGGTCAGGACCAGGATCTGGAGGGCTCCCGTGCGGCCCTTCGTACCGGCCGGGCGGCGCAGGCCCTCCAGCGGCGAGCGGGGCCGGGGGGTCGCGTCGCCGGGCAGCGCCATCGCGTACAGGATGGCGGCGGAGGCGGCGAGGAGACCCGCGGCGACGTACGCGCCGAGAGCTGCCTGGTGCTGGGCGAACCAGTCGATGCCGAGACCGAGCAGTTCACCGGCCAGGGTGGCGACGAGCAGGACCGCGGCGGCGATCGGCACGGCGAGGAAACCGGTGCGCTGGGTGAGGCGGCGCAGGGCTCCGAGGTGGTCGGGGAGCGGGCGCACGGCCGGGCCCTCTATGGGCGGGGCGGGCAGCAGCGCGGGCGCGGCGCCCTCGCGGCTGATCGTCCAGAGCCGTTCGGCCGCACCGGCGACGAAGACGGTGCCGAGCAGGTACCAGAGGGCGTCGCCGGGGGTCCAGTCGATCCACAGGGGGGCGACGACGAGCAGGGCGACCCGGACGCCGTCGGCGCCGAGCATGGTCCAGCGCCGGTCGAGGAACCCGCCGGGTCCGGTGAGCGCGGTCAGCGGACCGAGCAGGACGGCCCCGAAGAGGACCGAGGCCAGCAGACGGGCGCCGACGACGGCGGCCACGGCGAACGCGGCACCCCGGTACCCCCCGCCGAGCGCGCCCTCGGTGACCGCGGCCTGGAGGCCGAGCACGACGAGGACCAGGAGGGCGAGGGCGTCACCGACGCTGCCGACCAGATGGGCGCTCCACAGCCGGCGCAGCGGCTGATGGCGCAGGAGCGCCCGTACGGCACGCTCCCGGGAGTCCGCGACGAGTGCGGCGTCGGAATCACCGAGGCGGTCTGGCTGCTCTGCTCGCATCCGTCCACCCTATCCGGACGGCCTTGCTCCCCGCGGCCCACGACCGAACATCCGGACGAGCCTGTGACAAGGCACGGCGGGGGCGGGGACGGTCCGTCCGCGCCCCCGCTGGGCGTTGTCGCGGACCGGCCCGATGGGCGTCCGGCCGCTGGTGCGGAGAGTGGCACTGCCGGTGGTCGGATGGATACCGGCGGTGTCTGATGCTGGGGCGTTGGTATGGATTGGTATGGATACCGGCGGTATCTGACGACACCGGGGCCAGGTTCGGTATCTGACACCCGGGCCAGGTATGGATACCGGCGGTATCCGACACCTCGGCTCCGTACAGATACCGCCGGTATCCACGGCCCGACGCTCCGGGCAGATACCGGCGGTACCCATACGCCCAGACCTCGGCGTGGATACCGGCGGTATCTGAACGCCCGGGGCCGTATGGAGACCGGCGGTATCCATACCCGTATCCGTACAGCGGGCCTCCGTACAGATACCCGCGGTATCCGATACCCCGACTCCGTACGGATACCAGCGGTACCTATTCCGGCTTCGCCGCCGCCGTCTTCTTCGCGGCCGTCGTCTTCTTGGCCGTCGTCGTCTTCGCGGCGGTCTTCTTGGCGGCGGTGGTGGTCTTCTTCGCCGCCGTCTTCGTGGCCGTCTTCTTCGCCGTGGTCGCCTTCTTGGCCGGGGCCTTCTTGGCGGTCTTCTTCGCCGGTGCCTTGGCGCGCTTCTCGGCGAGCAGCTCGTAGCCGCGCTCCGGCGTGATCGTCTCGACGCTGTCGTCGGTCCGCAGGGTGGCGTTGGTCTCGCCGTCCGTCACGTACGGGCCGAAGCGCCCGTCCTTGACGACCACGGGCCGCTCGCTGACCGGGTCGGTGCCCAACTCCTTCAGCGGCGGCTTGGCCGCGGCCCGGCCGCGCTGCTTCGGCTGGGCGTAGATCGCGAGCGCCTCTTCGAGGGTGACCGTGAAGAGCTGGTCCTCCTCGGTGAGCGAACGCGAGTCCGTGCCCTTCTTCAGGTACGGGCCGTAGCGGCCGTTCTGCGCGGTGATCTCGACGCCCTCGGCGTCCGTACCGACGACCCGGGGCAGGGACATCAGCCGGAGCGCGTCGTCGAGGGTGACGGTGTCGAGGGTCATCGACTTGAAGAGCGAGGCGGTGCGCGGCTTGACCGCGTTCTTGCCGGTCTTCGGGGTGCCCTCGGGCAGGATCTCGGTGACGTACGGGCCGTACCGGCCGTCCTTGGCGACGATCTGGTGGCCGCTGACCGGGTCGGTGCCCAGCTCGAAGTCGCCGCTCGGCTTGGCGAGCAGCTCCTCGGCGAGTTCGACGGTCAGCTCGTCGGGCGCGAGCTCCTCGGGGACGTCGGCGCGCTGGTGGCCCTCGGCGTCCTTCTCGCCGCGCTCGACGTACGGGCCGTAGCGGCCGACGCGGAGCACGATGCCGTCGCCGACGGGGAAGGAGGAGATCTCGCGGGCGTCGATCGCGCCGAGGTCGGTGACCAGTTCCTTGAGGCCGCCGAGGTGGTCGCCGTCGCCGTTGCCCGCGTCCGCCGCGCCGCCGGAGGCGCCCGTACCGCTCGCGCCCTCACCGAAGTAGAAGCGCCTCAGCCACGGCACGGCCTGGGCCTCGCCGCGTGCGATGCGGTCGAGGTCGTCCTCCATCCGGGCGGTGAAGTCGTAGTCGACGAGCCGCCCGAAGTGCTTCTCCAGGAGGTTGACGACGGCGAAGCTCAGGAAGGACGGGACGAGCGCCGTGCCCTTCTTGAAGACGTAGCCGCGGTCGAGGATCGTGCCGATGATCGACGCGTACGTCGACGGGCGGCCGATCTCGCGCTCCTCCAGCTCCTTGACGAGCGAGGCCTCGGTGTAGCGGGCCGGGGGCTTGGTCGCGTGGCCGTCGACGGTGATCCCGTCGGCGGTCAGCGCGTCGCCCTCGGCGACCTGCGGCAGCCGCCGCTCGCGGTCGTCCAGCTCCGCGTTCGGGTCGTCGGCGCCTTCGACGTACGCCTTCATGAAGCCGTGGAAGGTGATCGTCTTGCCGGAGGCGCTGAACTCGGCGTCCCGGCCGTCGGCCGCGCGGCCACCGATCTTCACGGTGACCGAGTTGCCGGTGGCGTCCTTCATCTGGGAGGCGACGGTCCGCTTCCAGATCAGCTCGTACAGCCGGAACTGGTCGCCGGTCAGACCGGTCTCCGCCGGAGTGCGGAAACGATCACCCGAAGGGCGAATCGCCTCGTGCGCCTCCTGGGCGTTCTTGACCTTGCCCGCGTAGACACGCGGCTTCTCCGGCAGGTAGTCGGCGCCGTACAGCTGGGTGACCTGGGCCCGCGCCGCCGAGACGGCGGTGTCGGACAGGGTCGTGGAGTCCGTACGCATGTAGGTGATGAAGCCGTTCTCGTACAGCTTCTGCGCCACCTGCATGGTCGCCTTCGCGCCGAAGCCCAGCTTGCGGCTCGCCTCCTGCTGGAGGGTGGTGGTGCGGAAGGGGGCGTACGGCGAGCGGCGGTACGGCTTCGACTCGACCGAGCGCACCGAGAAGGCGGTGTCGGCGAGGGCGGCAGCCAGGGAACGCGCGTTCGACTCGTCGAGGTGCAGGACGTTCGCGCTCTTCAGACGCCCGTCGGCACCGAAGTCACGGCCCTGCGCGACCCGCCTGCCGTCGACCGACGCGAGCCGGGCGACCAGCTGGGACGGGTCGGAGGCGTCACCGGTGCGGCCGGTGCCGAAGGTGCCGGTGAGGTCCCAGTACTCGGCGGAACGGAAGGCGATGCGCTCGCGCTCCCGCTCGACGACGAGCCGGGTGGCGACGGACTGCACGCGCCCGGCGGACAGCCGGGGCATGACCTTCTTCCACAGGACCGGCGAGACCTCGTAGCCGTACAGCCGGTCGAGGATGCGGCGGGTCTCCTGGGCGTCGACCATCCGCTGGTTCAGCTCGCGCGGGTTGGCGACGGCCTCCCGGATCGCGTCCTTGGTGATCTCGTGGAAGACCATCCGGTGGACCGGGACCTTGGGCTTCAGGACTTCCTGGAGGTGCCACGCGATGGCCTCGCCCTCGCGGTCCTCATCGGTGGCGAGGTAGAGCTCGTCGGACTCGGCGAGCAGCTCCTTGAGCTTCCTGACCTGAGCCTTCTTGTCGGCGTTGACGACGTAGATGGGCTGGAAGTCATGCTCCACGTCGACGCCGAGGCGGCGCACCTCACCCGTGTACTTCTCGGGCACCTCGGCGGCGCCGCTGGGGAGGTCACGGATGTGCCCGACGCTCGCCTCGACCACGTAGCCGGGGCCGAGGTAGCCCTTGATCGTCTTCGCCTTGGCAGGCGACTCGACGATGACGAGTCGGCGGCCGCCGTGTGCGGTCTCGCTGGTCGGGGACAACTTCGCTCTTCTCTCCGGATCGACACTCTCGGGCACGTACGGCACTGGCACGCACGGCAGCGGCACGGACGGTGACGCTCCCGTCGCTGCGGAGTGTGACGGTACAACCCGCCCCCGTGTCAAACGGCGAAAGCCCGCAACGGCCACTCGAACGGTAACCCGAGTCCTGCCATTCCTGCCGCCCGGACTCCCGGTCGGGCGGGGCGGGGCGTGTGCGCGGGGGTGCCGGGGAGAGGTCAGAGGCGGCCGAAGCACCAGACGCCGAGGAGGAGGAACACCGTGCCGGAGAGCCCGGTCAGAGCGACGGCGGTGCGCGGGGCGACCCCGTACGCGACGGGCTCGCGGTGCAGCGTCCGCACGGTGGTCCACAGCAGCAGCGCCCCGCCGAACAGCGTGAACGCAGCCCCCGCGAAGATCGCCGGCCCGCTCTCCATGCCCGTACCCCGTTCCGTTCCCGTGGGACGTCGTCCCCCGGGCCCGAGGCTGACACCTCCGGACGTCGTGGGCGCGAATTCCGGGTGAACGACGCGGAGCGGTCCCCACGGTTTCACGAGGATGGCCGGTAGTCACCCGCTCCGTCCGGCCCGTCCGGTCCCGGCGGGCGGCAGGCGGAAGGGGTGGGCGGGACGTTTCCCCCAAGGCGGGAGCGGGTGTCGGCGACGCCCGGCGGCCCGCCCGCGGGGACGGCGGGCGGGCCGGGTCCCGAGCGTCCGACCAGCGGGTTCCGTCATGGCTCGGGCGGCTCCATCCCGAGGGGAGGACCTGGTGTCCGGGCACCGCGGAACCGGCGACGAACCACTCGTCGCCGGATAAGCGGAACATCCCGGACGGCCGCCCACCCGAGGACCGGAACCCCTCGGGAGCGACTTTCCCGGCCACGGGCGAGGGCGTACGGAAGCCGTCGCGGGGAGCGCCGGAAGGAGTCCGTCGCGGACAGGACCCGGGAGGTGGACGGCAGTCGGCTCGGTCAGGGGCAGGGCCGGGGAGGGGCGGACGGCGGCCGTCCACCTCCCGGGTCCTGTCCGCGGGCAGGGCCGGGAAGGGGCGGACGGCGGCCGTCGCGGGGAGGGTCAGACGGGGGTGTCGTCCCCGTCCGCGACGGGGAGCAGGAAGCCCTCCTCGACGAGCAGCCGGATCGCCTGCGGGGTACGGTCCCGCAGCAGCACCGGGTCCTCGCCGGTCAGCCGGCCGATCGCGTCGAGGATGCGGCCCGCGCTGAGCGTGCCGTCGCAGACCCCGGCGAAGCCCGCGCCGACGTGGTCGACCCGGGTCGCGCGGCGCATCCCCCGGTTCTGCCGGAGCACCACGTGCTCCGGGTCCTCCGCGCCGGGCAGTCCGACCTGCTCCTGCACCACCTCGGGCGCGAGCGTGAACCGGGCGGCGAGCAGGGCCGCGTCGTCGTGGGCGCGCAGATGGTCCTGGCGCTCGAAGTGGGCGCGGACGGTGGGCCCGAGGGGCTGCTCGACGGGGTGCGGCCACTCCTCGACGAGGATCGACGGATCGACGGCGCCTGAGGCCACGGCCCCGTTGCGGCGCAGGGTGATCCAGCCGAAGCCCACCGCGCGCGTCTTCCGGGCCTCGAACTCGTCGAGCCAGCCCTCGTACGCCCGCCGGTACGCCTCCGGGTCCCCCCGGTGGTCGCCGCTGTCCCGCAGCCACAGCTCGGCGTACTGGGTGACGTCCTGCACCTCGCGCTGCACGATCCAGGCGTCGCAGCCCGCGGGCACCCAGGACCGCAGCCGGTCCTGCCACTCCTCTCCCTCGACGTGCTGCCAGTTGGCGAGGAACTGGGCGTACCCGCCGTCGTTGAGCCGCTCGCCCGCCTGCTGTACGAGCGTCCGGCACAGCTCGTCGCCGCCCATCCCGCCGTCCCGGTAGGTGAGCCGGGCACCGGGCGAGATCACGAACGGCGGGTTGGAGACGATCAGGTCGTACGTGTCCCCGTCGACCGGCTCGAACAGCGAGCCGGTGAGCAGTTCGGCCTCGTGGGCGCCGGAGAGGGCGAGCGTGAGCCGGGTGAAGTCGAGGGCGCGCGGGTTGAGATCGGTGGCGGTGACCCGGGTCGCGTGCTGCGCCGCGTGCAGTGCCTGGATGCCGGAGCCGGTGCCCAGGTCGAGCGCGGAGGAGACCGGTGTGCGGACGGTGATGCCCGCGAGGGTGGTGGAGGCGCCGCCGACGCCGAGGACGACCCCTTCGTCCTTCTGCCCGATGCCTCCGGCGCCGCCGACCGCGCAGCCCAGGTCGGAGACGATGAACCAGTCCTCGCCGTCCGGTCCGCCGTACGGCCGGACGTCGACCGTGGCGGCCACGGTGTCGTCCGTGCGGACCAGCCAGCCGTCGGCGAGGGCTTCGGCGAACGGCAGCGCGGCGGCGGCCCGCTCGTGCCCCACGGACTCCTGGAGCAGGAACAGCCGGACGAGGGTCTCCAGCGGCGAGTCGCCACGGGTGGCGCGCAGGGCGGGCACGGTCTCGCTGCGGGCGAGCGCCGCGTAGGCCGGGGCGCCGAGCAGGTCGAGCAGTCCGTCGGCGGTGAAGTCGGCGGCGAGCAGGGCCTCGCGCAGACGGGCGGCGTGCGCGGGCACCGGGAGGCTGGGGGTCAGGCTGGTCGTACTCACGGACCCCATTGTGACCGCCGCCACCGACATCCGGGCGGGCGACCCGGCGGGCCGCCCCTGATCCGACTCCGATCCGGCCCTGATCAAGCTCCGATCCGGCTCCGATCCGGCTCCGATCAGCCTTTGGTACGGCCCCGATCCGGCCGGAAGCGGACGGATCGGAGGCGGACCGGAGGCCGCTGGACCGGAGGCCGCTGGACCGGGGCGGAGCCAGGGGGCGCGGGTCCGGCTCCGGCCCGCTACTCCTGGCTCTTGGTCGCGGCGGGCTTCTCCGGCGCCTTCTCCGGCGCCTTCTCCGACGACTCGTCGGACGACTTGTCCTCGGACTTCGCCGACGGCTTGGCGGCGGCGTCGCCGGAACCCTCGGCGGTGCCACCGGCCTTCGGGGGGGCGGAGCCCGTACCGTTCGGGACGGACGCCTTGGGCTTCTGGCAGCCGGGCTGCTTCGCCATCGCCTGGCCCAGCTCGCCCTCCTCCAGCTTGGACAGCGCGGCCTGGTCCATCTTCTCGATCTTGGTGAGACCGTCGGCGACGCCCTGGAGGCCGTCGGCGAACTTCTGCTGGTTCGACGGGTCCAGCGCGTCGACCTGCTTCTTCAGGCCCTCGTAGGCCGCAGCGGTGGCGTTGAGCTCCTTGATGGCGTCCTGCTTGACCTTCTCGCCGTTCTCGACCGGCGGCGCACCGGCGCTCTCCACGGCCTTGGCCAGGGCCCGGTCGGCGTCGGCGATGTCCTGGAACGCCTTCGAGTCGGCGGCCTGGATCTCGGCGGGCTTGCTGTCGGCGGCCGTCGAGATGATGATCTGATGGGCGTCGGCGCGCTTCTGGATCTGGGGCTTCGCCTGGTCGCAGAACGTCTTGGCCCAGTCGCCCACCTTGTCGCCCTCGTCATCGCTGCAACCCGACAGCGCGAGCACCAGTACCGCGCCGCCGGACAGTGCGGCCGCAAGCTTCTTGTTCACCGGATCGGTCCCTTCCAAGGCTCTCGGCCCCGGAACATACACGCCGAACGGGCGAGTTCCACCTTCCGTCCGAGTGATTCGCCCCGGATTGCAGCCTTTAGAACCAAGGGAGACCCTCGTGCCCGCCCCGGAATCACCCGGGAATGAGACACACGACACGCGCGGAAGCCCCGGATGGCACCCTGTCAGGAGACGCTCACCGCGCGCCTCTTGGAAGCGCTTACGGCGACCACGAGGACGAGGGCGGCGACCACCGCGACCACCGCCCGTACGAGGGGGTCGGCGTCCTTCCCGTATCCGAAGTGGACGACCGCCGGGGCGATGAGCAGCGCGACCAGGTTCATGACCTTCAGGAGCGGGTTGATCGCGGGGCCCGCCGTGTCCTTGAACGGGTCTCCGACCGTGTCCCCGATGACGGTCGCCTCGTGCGCCGCGCTGCCCCTGCCGCCGTAGTGGCCGTCCTCGACCAGCTTCTTCGCGTTGTCCCAGGCGCCACCGGAGTTGGCGAGGAAGACCGCCATCAGGGCGCCCGTCCCGATCGCCCCGGCGAGGTACGCGCCGAGCGGCCCGACCCCGAGCGCGAAACCGACAGCGATCGGGGCGGTCACCGCGAGCAGGCCCGGTGTGACGAGTTCGCGCAGCGCGTCCCTGGTGCAGATGTCGACGACCCGTCCGTACTCGGGCCGCTCGGTGCCGCTCATGATCCCGGGATGCTCGCGGAACTGCCTCCGCACCTCGTACACCACCGAACCCGCCGACCGGGAGACGGCGTTGATCGCCAGTCCGGAGAAGAGGAAGACGACGGCCGCGCCCAGGATCAGACCGAAGAGGTTGTCGGGCCGTGACACGTCCATCGAGAGGCCCGGCCCGGCCGCCCTCGCGCCGACATCGGCGACGGAGGTCGCGATGGCGTCCCGGTAGGAGCCGAACAGCGCCGAGGCCGCCAGGACGGCGGTGGCGATGGCGATGCCCTTGGTGACGGCCTTCGTGGTGTTGCCGACGGCGTCCAGTTCGGTGAGGACCCGCGCGCCCGCGCCCGTGACGTCCCCGGACATCTCCGCGATGCCCTGGGCGTTGTCGGCGACGGGACCGAAGGTGTCCATGGCGACGATCACCCCGACCGTGGTCAGCAGCCCCGTACCGGCCAGCGCGACCGCGAACAGCGCCAGCGTGATCGAGGCACCGCCCAGCAGGAACGCCCCGTAGACGGTGAGCCCGATGAGGAGCGCCGTGTAGACGGCGGACTCCATGCCGAGCGCCACGCCCGCGAGGACCACCGTCGCCGGGCCGGTGAGCGAGGATCTGCCGATGTCCCTGACCGGACGCCGGTCCGTCTCCGTGAAGTAGCCGGTGAGCTGCTGGATCAGCGCGGCGAGGACGATGCCGAGGGCGACCGCGACGAGCGCGAGGACCCGGGGGTCGCCGCCGTGGTCGTGGATGCCGGGATCCGTGACGCCCCGGAGTCCGGCGTAGGACGACGGCAGATAGGTGAAGGCGACGGCGGCGACCCCGGCGAGCGAGAGGACGGCGGAGACGAGGAATCCCCGGTTGATCGCGCTCGTCCCGCTCCGGTCGGCGCGGCGCGGCACGACCGCGAGGACCCCGACGACCGCGGTGACCACACCGACCGCCGGGATCATCAGGGGAAACGCCAGACCGTGGTCGCCGAAGGCCGCCATGCCCAGGATGAGCGCGGCGACGAGGGTCACGGCGTACGACTCGAAGAGGTCGGCCGCCATGCCCGCGCAGTCGCCGACGTTGTCACCCACGTTGTCGGCGATGGTGGCCGCGTTGCGCGGGTCGTCCTCGGGGATGCCCTGCTCGACCTTGCCGACCAGGTCGGCGCCGACGTCGGCGGCCTTGGTGAAGATGCCGCCGCCCACCCGCATGAACATGGCGATCAGCGCGGCACCGAGGCCGAAGCCCTCCAGGACCTTGGGCGCGTCGGCGGCGTAGACCAGGACGACGCAGACCGTGCCGAGCAGGCCGAGTCCCACGGTGCACATGCCGACCACTCCGCCGGTACGGAACGCGATCCGCATGGCCCGGTGCGCGACCTCGGCCGGGTCCCTCGCCGGTTCGCCGGGGCCCGGCGTGGCGTCCCGCGCCGCCGCCGCGACCCGCACGTTCGCCCGTACGGCGAGCCGCATCCCGATGTAGCCGGTGAGCGCCGAGAACAACGCCCCGACCAGGAAGAACAGCGAGCGCCCCGCCCGCTGCGCCCAACTGTCCGCGGGCAACGCCATCAGCAGCAGGAACACGACTCCCGCGAAGATGGCGACGGTCCGCAGCTGCCGGGCGAGATAGGCGTTGGCTCCCTCCTGCACGGCGGCGGCGATCTCCCGCATCCGCTCGGTGCCCTCACCCGCCGCGAGCACCTGCCGGAGGAGGAGCCGCGCGACCAGGAGCGCGAGCAGGGCGACGGCCCCGACCACGGCCACGATCGTCCGGTTCCCGCTGGTGAGCACCGCCGCGGCGAGAGAAGTGGGATACATGGGGACGGATCATAGGGAGCCATAACCGGACAGACGGGGACCCCGCAGGGACCTCCGCGCGGATGCACCAACCACCCGCCGAGCCCGAGACAGCTGGGACCGGGCGGGACGACGGGTACGCCGGGGCCCGGACGGACAGCCTCGGGGCGATGGACCGCGGGCTGGGGCCAGGGGACGCGGGACGGGCTCACGGACGCGGTCGGGGACGCGGACGTCACGAGCGGCCGGGGCTGCTCCCCCACCGGCGTACGCGCCCGGGGCCGCCGATGTACGGGTCCGGGTCACCGGACACCCGTGCCGAAGGCGCACCGCCTTCCCCACAGGGAGTTTCCGCGCACACGGGAAGAGGCCCCGCCGCCTGGGCAGGGCCTCTTCCCGTACGTCCTCAGGACAGGATGTCCGCCGCGCTCACCGGCCAGGTCATGCGGATGGTGCCGCCTGCCTCCCCGGCGCTCACCTCGACGTCGTCGACGAGCCCGCGGATCACCGCGAGCCCCATCTCGTCCTCGCCGTCGGCGTCGTCGAATTCCTCGGCCGGAGCCGAGGAACGCGCGCCGGGGACACCGGCGGCATCGGCCGCCGCCACCCCCGCGCCCGGCACCTCGTCGCCGACCGCGATGGAGAACGTCTTCTCGTCCTCGGTCAGCACGACGCGGATGGGGGTCGTGACGCCGTTGCCGCGGTGCAGCCCGACGGCACGGGAACACGCCTCGCCGACGGCGAGACGCACCTCGTCGAGGACCGCCTCGTCCACCCCGGCCCGACGGGCGACCGCGGCAGCCACCAGGCGGGCCGTGCGGACGTGCTCGGGCTGAGCGCTGAAGCGGAGTTCAACGGTGGCCATGCGAACCCCCTGGGCTCAGTCGACGGCGTTGACGGCCTCGTCGACCGAGGTGTGGATCGGGAACACCTTGGTGAGACCCGTGATCCGGAAAATCTTGAGAATGCGCTCCTGGTTGCAGACCAGACGCAGCGAGCCCTCATGGGCACGCACACGCTTCAGGCCACCGACCAGCACGCCGAGTCCGGTGGAGTCGAGGAAGTCCACGCCCTCCATGTCGACGACCAGGTGGTAGCTGCCGTCGTTCACCAACTCGACCAACTGCTCGCGCAGCTTGGGCGCGGTATACACATCAATCTCGCCACCGACCTCGACGACCGTACGGTCACCACCAGCGCCGGACACATTGCGAGTCGACAGGGACAGGTCCACGGATCCTCCAGCACCTTGCTATGGAACGATCGCCCCCTCGGATCTCCGGAACGGAGTCGGGGAACCGATCGCCAGCCGCGATGGCATTCAATCACTTACCAGCAGCCATGCACGACGCCTTGGAAGCATTGTCCGTCATGGCAGTGACACACTCGATGCCGATGGCCAAGAATCACCGCCCCCGTCGTCCGGCCGGGGACACGGGCAGCCGCCCCTCTCCCGGCGAGGTCCTGGACCTGCTCTCCTCGGGCGAGAGCCGAGCCGCGCGCATCACCCATACGGAGCACATGCCCGCCCGGGAGGGCCGTCATGCCGTCTGGCCGCACCGGATCCGCCCGGAGGTGATCGCCGCGATCGAGGGCGCCGGGATCGAGCACCCCTGGGCCCACCAGGCGGAGGCCGCCGAGCACGCCCTCGACGGCACGTCCGTGGTGATCGCCACAGGAACCGCCTCGGGCAAGTCGCTCGCCTACCTCGCCCCCGTCCTGAGCACCCTCCTGGACGGCTCCGAGGCCCCCAACGGTCGCGGGGCCACCGCCCTGTACCTCTCCCCCACCAAGGCCCTCGCCGCCGACCAGCGGCGCGCCGTGCGAGAGCTGACCACCCCGCTCGGCACCCGGATCCGCCCCGCCGTCTACGACGGCGACACCCCCGTCGAGGAACGCGAGTGGGTCCGCCAGTACGCGAACTACGTGCTGACCAATCCCGACATGCTGCACCGGGGCATCCTCCCGTCCCACCCCAGATGGTCCTCCTTCCTCCGCTCCCTGCGGTACGTCGTGATCGACGAGTGCCACACCTACCGGGGCGTCTTCGGCTCCCACGTCGCCCAGGTCCTGCGGCGACTGCGCCGGATCTGCGCCCGGTACGGCTCCGAGCCGGTCTTCCTCCTCGCCTCCGCCACCTCCGCCGAGCCCTCCGTCGCCGCCCGCCGCCTCACCGGTCTCCCGGTCGTCGAGGTCTCCGACGACGCCTCACCGCGCGGCGAACTGGTCTTCGCCCTGTGGGAGCCGCCGCTGACCGAGCTGCACGGCGAGCACGGCGCGCCCGTGCGCCGCACGGCCACCGCCGAGACCGCCGACCTCCTGACCGCCCTGACCCGCCAGGGCGTCCGCTCGGTCGCCTTCGTCCGTTCCCGGCGCGGCGCCGAGCTGATCTCGGTGATCGCGCAGGAGCGGCTCGCGGAGACCGACCGCGCCCTCGCCCGCCGGGTCGCCGCCTACCGGGGCGGCTACCTGCCCGAGGAGCGCCGCGCCCTGGAGCGGGCCCTGCACTCCGGCGAGCTCCTCGGTCTGGCCGCCACGACCGCCCTGGAGCTGGGCGTGGACGTCTCGGGCCTGGACGCCGTCCTGATCGCCGGCTACCCCGGCACCCGGGCCTCCCTCTGGCAGCAGGCGGGCCGCGCCGGCCGGTCCGGCGAGGGCGCCCTCGCCGTCATGGTCGCCCGCGACGACCCGCTGGACACCTTCCTGGTCCACCACCCCGAGGCGATCTTCGACCAGCCCGTCGAGTCGACCGTCCTGGACCCCGACAACCCCTATGTCCTCGCCCCCCATCTCTGCGCCGCCGCCGCGGAGCTGCCGCTGACCGAACCGGACCTGGCGCTCTTCGGCCCGGCCGTCCCCGGACTGCTGCCCCAGTTGGAGGGCGCGGGACTGCTGCGCCGCCGCTCCACCGGCTGGTACTGGACCCGCCGCGAACGGGCCGCCGACCTGGCCGACATCCGGGGCGGCGGCGGCAGCCCCGTCCGGATCGTCGAGGAGGGCACCGGCCGCCTCCTCGGCACCGTCGACGAGGCCGCCTCCCACACCTCCGTCCACGAGGGTGCCGTCCACCTCCACCAGGGCCGCACCTATCTGGTGCGGAAGCTGGACCTGGAGGACTCCGTGGCCCTCGTCGAGGAAGCCGTCCCGCCGTACTCGACCACCGCCCGCGACACCACCTCCCTCACCGTCCTGGACACCGAGACCGAGATCCCCTGGGGAACCGGCCGTCTCTGCTACGGCTCCGTCGAGGTCACCCACCAGGTCGTCTCCTTCCTGCGCCGCAGGCTGATCACGGGCGAGGTCCTCGGTGAGACCAAGCTCGATCTGCCGCCCCGCACCCTGCGGACCCGCGCCGTGTGGTGGACGGTCACCGAGGACCAGCTCGACGCCGCCCGGATCACCCCGGAGATCCTCGGGGGCGCCCTGCACGCCGCCGAGCACGCCTCCATCGGGATGCTGCCGCTCTTCGCCACCTGCGACCGCTGGGACATCGGCGGCGTCTCCGTGCCGCTCCACCCGGACACCCTGCTGCCCACCGTCTTCGTCTACGACGGGCACCCGGGCGGCGCGGGCTTCGCCGAGCGCGCCTTCCACACGGCCCGTGCCTGGCTGACCGCCACCCGAGAGGCCATCGCCTCCTGCGAGTGCGAGGCGGGCTGCCCCTCCTGCGTCCAGTCCCCCAAGTGCGGCAACGGCAACGATCCGCTCCACAAGCGAGGCGCGGTACGCCTCCTCACGGAACTCCTCCGGGAGGCCCCGGAACCTCCTCGACCGGCCCCGGAGACACCGGAGACCCCTCAGGAGGCCCCGGAGACCCGGACACCTCCCCGGACGGCCCCGGACTCTCCGGACTCCCCTCAGGCAGGCCCGGAGACTCCCGCTCCTACCCGGCAGGACCCGAAGATCCCGGCGCCTTCCCCGGCCCGGACTCCTCCCCGGACGGCCCCGGACCCCCCGGTATCGCTGGTGTCCCGGACGCCCCCGCCGCGTCCACGGGACCCGGCTTCCCCGGTGGACCCGACGTCCCCGGCATCCCTGGCATCCCGAACGGACCCGACGGACTCGGCGGCCCCGCGCGGGACCTGAGCTCCGGGCGGTAGGGGCCGAAGGCCGCCCGGACCGTGACCTCGGCGATCTCGCCGCGCAGCCCGCACCGGACCACTTCGGCACCCTGCGCGGCAGCCACCCGGGCGGCCGTCGCACACGCCTCGGCCTCGCCCCACAGCGCCCGGTCGGCGGCGGCGAGCGCGGCCATATCGGCAGCCCCACCGGCCCGGTGCCGGGCTGCCACCGCCTGCCCGAGCGCGAGCACCGCCCCGAACACCACGCACAGCGCACAGGCCGCGAACGCCGCCCACACCGTCGCCGCACCCCGGTCGCCGCCGCTTCCACGGTGCCGGGGCCCGGCCGTCACGGTGTGCCTCCGTGCTCAGCGAGCGCCGCAGCGTCCGCCCGCAGGGTGAGCCCCATGCCGCCGGGGCCCGGGGCCGCCGCCTCCACCGTCACCCGCCACAGCTCCCCCGACCGCGTCACCGCCACCCGGGCGCCCTCGGGCGCGGCGGCCCGCGCGACCGCCTCCGCCGTCGCCACCGGCTCGGAGCGGGCCGCCGACCGGGCGCCCGCCCTCGCCGCGTCCACGCAGCGGATCTGCGCGGCGGCCGCCGCCAGTGCCCAGAGCAGGGTCACCGTGAACAGCGCGAGGAGGGGCAGCACCAGCGCCGCCTCCACCGTCACGAAACCCCGGTCAGAACGGCGCATCGAGGGCCTTCCCGATCACCGACTCCAGCGCCCCCGAGACCGCCCCGCTCGTCACGATCTTGTAGAGCACCGCGGCGAACCCTGCCGCGGCGATCGTCCCCACCGCGTACTCGGACGTGGTCATCCCCGCGTCCCCGCGCACCGCCCCCAGCCGCGCCCGCCACCAGCCACCGGGCCCCGCCCGACGCGCCGCGCCCACCGGACCCGCCCCACCCGGACCGACCTCCGCCGCACCCGTCGCCTCCGTCGTGCCCGTCGTCTTCGGCGCGACCTCCGCCGTGCCCGTCGTCTTCGGCGTGCCCGTCGTCTTCGGCGCGACCTCCGCCGTGCCCGTCTTCCGGGCCGCCTCGGCCGCCACGCCCTCCGTTCGGCCCCTACGGACCGCTGTCGCCGTCCTCCGGCCCGTGCCCACGGTCCCGCCCTTGCCGACTGTCATGCCGTTCTCCTCGAATCGTCCGTTTTCCGTCATGTCGTGGTCTCCTCGTGCTTGCTGTCGTCGCCGTCGTGCCGGCATGGCAGCCGTGTCATCACGACGGCTGTGCGCACCGTCCTGCCGTCGCTCCGTCGCGACCGCTCATCCGCTCAGGAGGCCCATAGCCAGGCCGATCACCACCGGGGCCACCCCCACCGCCAGGAAGGCGGGCAGGAAGCAGAGACCCACGGGGGCGCTGATCAGCACCTGCGCCCTGCGCGCCCCGGTCACCGCCACGCGGGTCCGGGCCGCGCGCAGCGCCGTCGCATGCCGGGCCACCGCCTCCGCCGCGGGCGCCCCCGAAGAGCCGGCCCTCTCCATGCAGCGGGCCAGCCCCTCGGCTCCCGGTATCGCCCCGAACCGCCCCCACACCTCCGCCGGTTCACCACCGAGCCGCAACTCCGCCGCAGTACGGCACAGCCGCTCGCCCAAGGGGCCGCCCAGCGAGCGGCCGACCGCCTCCGCCGCCTCGCCCGGCCCCGCTCCGGCCGACGCACAGGCGGCCAGCAGGTCGGCGGCGAGCGGCAGGTCGCGCGCCGCGGCCTCATCGTCGGCCGACGAGGTCTCCCGTGGGACGAGCCACCGCCGCGCGCCCGCCCCCACCACCGCTCCGGCGAGCAGGGCGCCGGGCACTCCGCAGAGCACCCAGCCGAGACCGGCCGCCCCGAGGGCCACGGCCCCGTGCCGCAGCCGTCCCGAAGGCGCGGACCGCCCCTTCTGCCGCGCGGGCGCCACCGGCGGGAACAGGGCGCCCGCCCGCCGTCGCGTCCCGCGCTCCCGCCGCCCGTCCCTCCAGTGCCGGGCGCCCTGCGCACCACCCGCCAGCAGCACCGCGAGCAGTACCCCCAGCCGTACGGCGTCGCTCATGTCCGCTCCCCTCCCCGGACGATCCGCGCGGCCCACCACAGTCCGGCCGCCTCCAGGGCGCCGCCGACGGCGAGGCAGCCGAGGCCCGCCGGGGTGTGCAGCAGCACCCGCAGGGGGTCCGCGCCGAGCGCCGCCCCGAGACCGATCCCCGCCACCGGGAGCAGTGCGAGGACCACCACCGTCGCCCAGGCCCCGGCCAGTTCGGCGCGCAGCCGCTCCCGTTGTTCGTGGTGGTCCCGCAGGGCCGCTTCGAGCCGTTCGAGACCGGCGGCCAGGCCCGCGCCGCCGTCCACGGCCACCTGCCAGCAGGCGGCGAGCCCCGCGAGTCCCCCGGCGCCGTCCCGGACCGCCGCCGCGCGCAACGCCTCGGGTACGTCCCCGCCGAACCTGGCGGCCGCCAGTACCGCCGCCTCCTCGCCGCCCAGCGCGCCCGTCTCCCTGGCCGCGAAGGACAGGGCCTGCGCGGGCTGCCATCCGGCTCTCAGCTCCCCGACGAGGGCCCCGCACAGGGCGACCACCCGCCCGGCCCTCGCCTCGCGTTCCTTCCGGCGTCCGGCGGCCCGCAGCCACCGCCCGACGAGCGGCACCGCGAGGGCGCCCGCGACCAGGGGCAACGGCGAGGCTCCGAGGAAGGCGAGGACCCCCGCGACCGGCAGGCACAGCCACGCGCGCCGACCGCGCGCCACGGCCCACCGGCGGACGCCCCAGGCCCGCCATCCGCCTTCCGGCCGGAACGGCGACCACCCACCACTCCCGTCGACCCCGTCGACCCCGCCGAGCCCGTCCAGCCCGTCCAGCCCGTCCAGGGTGCCGCCCGCGAGGACCGCTCGCGCCCGGCGCGCACCGCGCCGCCGTCCGACCGTCCACCACAGCCACAGCGCCGATCCGGCACAGAGCGCCGCCGCCGACTGGGCCAGTGCCCGTACGGCATCGGGGTCGGCCGCCATCCAGGACAGCGCCCGTACCCGATCCATGTCCGCGACCGTTTGGGCCAGCGCCCGTACCGACTCCGGGTCGGTCGTCATCACGCTCCCCCTCCGATCAGCGACCGCAGCCGCCCCCAGCCCCGCTCGCGTTCGAACCCGGAGGGGCCCCATCGCAGCGCGGGAACCGTGTGGACGAGGCCCTCGCGGTCCCGCTCCAGGACGTGCGCCTCGGCAATCCGTCGCCGTCCGCCCCCGTCCCGCGCCACGTGCAGCACGACCGACAGGCCCGCGCCCAACTGGCTGTGCAGGGCGGCCCGATCGAGCCCGGCGGCCGTCCCCAGGGCTTCGAGCCGGGCCGGCACGTCCGCCGCCGTGTTGGCGTGGACCGTGCCCGAGCCGCCTTCGTGGCCCGTGTTCAGGGCGGCGAGGAGGTCCACCGCCTCACCGCCCCTGACCTCGCCGACGACCAGCCGGTCGGGCCGCATCCGCAGGGCCTGCCGGACCAGGTCCCGCAGGGTGACGAGACCCGCGCCCTCCTGGTTCGGGGGCCGGGCCTCCAGACGCACCACGTGCGGGTGGTCCGGCCGCAGTTCAGCCGAGTCCTCGGCGAGGACGATGCGCTCCCGCTCGCCCACCAGGCCGAGCAGAGAGGCGAGGAGCGTGGTCTTCCCGGTGCCCGTCCCACCGCTGACCAGGTACGACACCCGGGCGTCGATGAGGGCCCGCAGCACCGGGGCGCCACCGGGCGGTACGGTGCCCGCCGCGGTGAGTTCCTCCAGGGTGAAGGCGCGCGGGCGGACGACCCGGAGCGACAGACAGGTCGAGCCGACCGCGACCGGGGGCAGCACCGCGTGCATCCGGGTTCCGTCGGGGAGCCGGGCGTCGACCCAGGGCCGGGCGTCGTCGAGCCTGCGGCCGGCCACCGCGGCGAGCCGTTGGGCGAGGCGGCGGACGGCGGCGGCGTCCGGGAAGGACACCGGCACCCGCTCCAGGCCGGTCCCCCGGTCCACCCAGACCCGGTCGGGCGCCGAGACGAGGACGTCGGTGACGGCGGGGTCGGCGAGGAGTGGCTCCAAGGGCCCGGTCCCGATGAGTTCGCACCTCAGCTCCTCCGCCGCGCCGAGGACTTCCGTGTCGCCGAGCAGCCGCCCCTGGGCGCGGAGGGCGGCGGCGACCCGGGCCGGGGTGGGCTCGGCCCCGCTGGCGGCGAGCCGCTGCCGCACCGCGTCGAGCAGCGCCGTACCGCCCGCACCCGCGATCCCGGTCATGCCGCACCGCCAGTGGCCAGGGCGTGCGCCCAGAAGGCGTCGCAGAACCGGCCGAGCGGTCCACGGGGTGCGGCGCCCGGGGGCAGTCCCGCGTCGAGATCGGCCACGATCCCCGGGTCGTAGGGCAGTTCCCCGGCCAGCGGCAGCCGCAGCGCGTCGGCGATCCACCGTTCGTCGAGTCCCGTGGCGTAGGGCCCCCGGACCACGGCCCGCAGGTCGCGCACTCCGACGGTCAGTGCGGCGGCCACCCGGTGGGCCGCCGCGACCGCCCGCAGTTCCCCCGGCACGACGAGCAGTCCGAGGTCGAGCTGGGCGAGGGCCTCGGCGCCCGCCGCGTCGGTCCCGCGCGGCAGGTCGACCACGACGACACCGCCCCGGCGGCGGGCGGCGGCGAGCACCGACCGGACGGCCTCGGGCGGCACCGGGGCGGCGGGCTCCCTGCCCCAGCTGAGCACCCGGACGCCCCGCACGGACGGCAGGGACTCCTCCAGGGCGCCACCGGCCAGCCGCCCCTTCGAGGCAGCGAAGTCCGGCCAGCGCCTGCCGTCCTCGCGCTCGCCCCCGAGCAGCACGTCGAGCCCTCCGCCCAGGGGGTCGCCGTCGACGAGCAGGGCCCTCCGCCCGGTCCGCGCGGCGGCGAGCGCGAGCCCGCAGGCCAGGGTGGAGGCACCGGCGCCGCCCCGGCCGCCGACCACCCCCACGGTCAGCGCCCGGCGGCCGACCCCCTCGGCGGCGTCCGCGATGCGGTCCACCAGGACGGTCTCGGCGTCGGGCAGCCGCAGCACGCACTCCGCGCCGATGCCGACGGCCAGCCGCCAGACCTCCGGATCGTCCCGGTCACGGCCGACGAGGACGAGCCCGGGGCGACGGGCCGCGCCCCGGCAGTGGTCCGCCACGTCGTCGCCGACCAGGACCAGCGGCGGATCGGTCCAGTTCGCCCGGCGCTCGGGCACCCGGTGATGCACCTCGGGCTCCACTCCGGCGGCGGCGCACAGCCGCAGCAGATCGTCGAGCAGCCCGAGGTCCTCGGTGACGATGAGCGGCCCGGGGCGGCGCGGCTCGCCCACGCCGGACTCACCGGCCACGCCCCGCACGGCCCCGGCCACGCCCCGCGCACTCCTGGTCCTGCCCCGCACGGCCCCGCCCCGCGCACTCCCGAGCCCGTCCAGCGCGCTCCCCGTCCCGCCCCGCGCGCTCCCGGTCCCGGCGGTCCTGACGGATGGCGTCATGGCACGCCCCCTCTCGTGATTCCTGTCGGCCGCGGACTTCGCGACAGGAATCACCGTGGGGCCGCACCGGAAATCCTGGGGACCCCGCTGAAAAACTGGGGATATCCCAAGCCCTGTGAATAACTTCGCCACCCGCCCGGGGGCTGCCCGGAACGAGGCCGACCGGTTACCGTGAGTGAGGAATCAAGTCCCGGGTGAGCATCGGCCGAAGTAGCGGCCAGCGGTCGAGAGGAAGGAGGAAGACGATGTCCCACCGCGCGAAAACGGCTCCGGACATGCGACGACCCCCGCCGGGGGGGAGAGCGGGGGTCGTCTTTGCCGGGCCGACTCGGGGGGGGAGGAGCCGGACCGGCGTAGCACGGTCGCGAACGATCCGTGACTTCCATGGTGTACCCGAGAGGCTTCTCAGGCAAACCCACGCGCCCCAGCGTACGCCGAATGGCGGGCACCTATGCTCGGGCTTGTGGAAAACCACTCCTTGCCGCGCGCAGCCGCCTTCTTCGACCTGGACAAGACGGTCATTGCGAAGTCCTCGACGCTGACCTTCAGCAAGTCCTTCTACCGTGGCGGACTGATCAGCCGCCGCGCCGCCCTGCGGACGGCGTACATCCAGTTCGTCTTCCTGGCGGGCGGAGCCGATCACGACCAGATGGAGCGGATGCGTGAATATCTTTCCGCGCTCTGCAAAGGCTGGAACGTCGCCCAGGTGAAGGAGCTCGTCGCCGAGACCCTTCACGATCTGATCGACCCGATCATCTACGACGAAGCGGCTTCCCTCATCGAGGAGCACCACGCCGCCGGCCGCGACGTCGTGATCGTCTCGACCTCCGGCGCCGAGGTCGTCGAGCCGATCGGCGAGATGCTCGGGGCCGACCGGGTCGTCGCCACCCGCATGGTGGTGGGCGAGGACGGCTGCTTCACGGGCGAGGTGGAGTACTACGCCTACGGCCCGACGAAGGCCGAGGCCGTCCGGGAACTGGCGGAGTCGGAAGGCTACGACCTCGCGCGCTGCTACGCGTACAGCGATTCGGCGACCGACGTCCCCATGCTGGAGGCCGTCGGCCATCCGTACGCGGTCAATCCCGACCGGGCGCTGCGCCGTGAGGCGGCGGCGCGGGAATGGCCTGTTCTCGTCTTCGAGAAGCCGGTTCGGCTGAAGCAGCGGCTTCCCGCATTCCGGATGCCACCGCGTCCCACGCTCGTCGCCGCCGCCGCGGTGGGTGCGGCGGCCGTGGGCGCCGGACTCGTCTGGTACGCCTCCCGGCGTCGGCAGGCGGCTCTCACATCGGCTCGCGGATGACTTTGCCCGAATTTGAGTGGAGCGGTGGAGAAGTACGGCCACCACTTTCGCTTCCTGCGGGACAGGAGTAGAAAGGAATCAGGCCCGCGAGACCAAGGACATCCGAGAGGATCACCTGTTGAGCATGAAGGCCCCACGGACCTAGCACAGAAACCGAGCACCCACGCGACGTCGACCCGTCGATTACGGGCCAGCCGCACCAGGCAACGGGCAAAGTTCCCGGCCTGATGGGCACATATTCGAGGACGCATGGTAACTGGGCGGACGTGCCAGCGGCGGTACCGGAACGGGTACCGCCGCAACCCTTTTCCGGGCCTGCGGAGAAGCCCGTAAACCGTTCGGTGACCGGGCGTCCGCCACCCGGTTCGGCTCCGGTTCCGCATCCCCCTTCAGGGGCCCCGCGCCCCGACGAACGGGGCCGTGCCGCGTCCGTCAGGCCGCGCCGCGCTGAAGCGCTTCACAGACCGCCGTCGACTCACGGGCTCCCAGCTCGACCGCGCGCCCGCAGTGCGCGACCCAGCCGCCGACGCCCTCCGGGGTCCCCGACAGATATCCCTCGAACGCCGCGCGGTAGGCGTCCGGTCCCTGTTCCGCGTGGCCGACCTCGGCCGGGCAGACCGCCTTGGGGTCGAGGCCGCTGCCGACCAGCGCGATCCGTTCGGCGGCCCGTGCGACCAGGCCGTTGTGGGAGGTGAAGGGGCGCAGGGCGAGCAGTTCGCCGTGCACCACGGCCGCCGTCACCAGGGCCGGGGCTCCGCTGCCCGCGACGATCAGCTCCCCGAGTGCGTCGAGCCGGGCCGCGACCTCGGCGGGCGTCGGCAGCGGGGCGTCGACCAGCGGCTCGTCGGCCCGCTCGCCGTCCAGTCGGGGACGCCCCACCGAGTCGCCCGGCACGCCGACGGCGACCAGATGGAGCCGGGCGAGCACCCGGAGGGGCGACTGGCGCCAGATCGAGAGCAGTTGCCCCGCCTCGGCGCCGAGGCGCAGAGCGGCGCCGACCGTGCGGGCCTCGGGGTCAGCACCGAAGTCGGTGCGGCGGCGGACCTCTTCGAGGGCCCAGTCGGCACCGGACAGGGCGGCCGAGCCGCGCGCCCCGCGCAGAGCCGCCTCGGAGGAGATCTCGTTGCTGCGGCGGCGCATCACACGATGGCCGTAGACCCGGTCGACGGCCTTGCGTACGGAGTCCACCGCGTCGGCGACGCCCGGCAGGGAGCCGAGGGCGGCCAAGGGGTCAGAGGCGTGCGTACTCATAAGTAGGGAGGCTACGCGCCCCGACGGTCCGCCCCACGTTGGAGTGGTCTTCTTCACGCACCCCGACCACGGGCCGCTTCCGTACCGCTACGCTAGGTGAACATGAAGATCGCTTTCGTCGGGAAGGGCGGCAGCGGAAAGACCACGCTGTCCTCGCTCTTCATCCGTCATCTCGCAGCCAACGAAGCCCCGGTCGTCGCCATCGACGCCGACATCAACCAGCACCTCGGCGCCGCGCTCGGCCTGTCCGAGGAGGAGGCCGCCGCGCTGCCCGCGATGGGCGCGCACCTGCCACTGATCAAGGAGTACCTGCGGGGCACCAACCCGCGGATCGCCTCGGCCGACACGATGATCAAGACGACGCCCCCCGGGGAGGGTTCGCGGCTGCTGGGGGTCCACCAGGACAACCCGGTGTACGAGGCGTGCGCGCGGCCGGTCGTGCTGGACGACGGCGAGATCCGTCTGATGGCGACCGGGCCCTTCACCGAGTCGGACCTCGGGGTCGCCTGCTACCACTCGAAGGTCGGCGCGGTCGAGCTCTGCCTCAACCACCTGGTCGACGGTGCCGACGAGTACGTGGTCGTCGACATGACGGCGGGCTCCGACTCCTTCGCGTCCGGGCTCTTCACCCGCTTCGACATGACGTTCCTGGTCGCCGAGCCGACCCGCAAGGGCGTCTCGGTCTACCGCCAGTACAAGCAGTACGCACGGGACTTCGGCGTGGCGCTGAAGGTCGTCGGCAACAAGGTGCAGGGCGAGGACGACATCGACTTCCTGCGCGCGGAGGTCGGTGACGACCTGCTCGTGACGGTCGGGCACTCGGACTGGGTGCGGGCCATGGAGAAGGGCCGACCGGCCCGGTTCGAGCTCCTGGAGGCGGAGAACCGGATGGCGCTCCAGGCCCTCCAGGACGCGGCGGACGACTCGTACGTCCACCGCGACTGGGAGCGCTACACGCGTCAGATGGTCCACTTCCATCTCCGCAACGCGGAGAGCTGGGGCAACGAGAGGACCGGGGCGGACCTGGCGGCGCAGGTCGACCCCGGCTTCGTCCTCGGTGAACCGCTGACCGCCTCCCAGCTCGGCTGACATCCCGGAGCGCCGGGCGGGACAGAGCCGCCCACGGGGCTCCGGGCCGGAGCCCCGTTCCGGAGGCCCGAGTCAGAGCCCGGCCCGGCGCCCGGCCCAGGATCCGTGAGGCCGACCCCGGGCCCCGGCCACCGAAGTCGGCCCGGGGCCCGCGGTCGGCCCCGTGTCACGGCGGGTCAGCGGCCCGATCGGTCAGCGGCTCGGGTCAGCGGCCCGTGCGGTCCGGTCAGTGGCTCGCGGGCTTCGGGGCTCCCGGGGCCGGGACGGTCGCGCCCGCCGGGGCGGCCGGACGGGAGGCGAGGAAGGTCTTCCAGCCGCCCGCCGGGGCCTGACCGACCTTCAGGGTGCGCATCTTGGCGATGACCTCCGGGTCTTGGGCGTCCAGCCAGTCGGCCAGCTGCCGGAAGGACACGCACTTGACGTCCTTCTGCACGCAGACGTTGGCGATGGTCTCCTCGATGGCGCGCATGTAGACGCCGCCGTTCCAGGACTCGAAGTGGTTGCCGATGACGAGCGGCGCGCGGTTGCCCCGGTAGGAGCGCTGGAAGGCCTCCACCAGACCGTCGCGCATCTGGTCGCCCCAGTACTCGCGCTGGGACGGGTCGCCCTGGGTGGTGCCCGGGGACTGGTTGACCATGAAGTTGTAGTCCATGGAGAGCGTCTCGAAGGCGCGGCCGGGGACGGGCACGAGCTGGAGGGAGAGGTCCCACAGGCCCGAGTCCTTCTTGGGCCAGATCTGGTCGTTGACGCCGCTCGTGTCGTAACGGAAGCCCATCTGCGCCCCCGCCTTCACGAAGTTCTTGCGGCCTTCGAGGCAGGGGGTGCGGGCGCCGACGAGTTCCTTGTCGTAGTCGAAGGGCAGCGGCTGCTCGGCGCGCAGTCCGGAGTTGCCCTTCCAGTTCTTGACGAAGGACTTGGCCTGGTTGATCTCGCTCTTCCACTCCTCGACGGACCAGTTGCCGACGCCGCCCTCGGCCCCGCAGAAGTGTCCGTTGAAGTGGGTGCCGATCTCGTTGCCCTCCTGCCACGCGCCGCGCAGCTCGCGGACGGTGGCGCGGATGCCCTCGGTGTCGTTGAAGCCGATGTCGGAGCGGCCGGGGCTGTGCTGCGGCGGGTCGTACAGCTCCTTCTTCGCCTCGGGCAGCAGGTACACGCCGCTGAGGAAGTACGTCATGGTGGCGTCGTACTTCTTGCCCACGGTACGGAAGTGGGAGAAGAGCTTCTGACTGTCCTCGCCCGAGCCGTCCCAGGAGAAGACGACGAACTGCGGCGGGGTCTCGCCCGGCTTGAGGCGGTGCCAGACGGGCTGGTGGGGCTGGGCCCCGGTGTAGGCGGTGGAGCCGTCGCCGATCAGGCGGGGCGCTCCGGGCGCGGCGGCGGGGCCCTTCTTGCCGCCCGCTCCGCCGGGGGCTCCCTTGGCGGCGGCGCCGTCGGAGCCCGAGCACCCGGCGAGACCGCCGATCAGGGCGACGGCGAGGGCACCGGCGGCGAGCGCCTTCCTCTGGGCAGTGGTCCTTCTCCCGGCGGCAGTCATCCGCCCACCTCTCCTCGGTTCCGTGCGAGCCTCCGTGCTGCCGTCCGGCCGCCGTGGGCGGGCTTCGGGGTCGGCGGCGTCAACGTCGCACCACGAGCACCAAAGAGATGAAACGACAAGCGGCAATGCGTTCGTCCTTCACTGGAACAGGTGAATCATTGCCCTGTTTGCCCTGAAAACAGGGCAATGATCTTTACTCTCCATTACGATTCGTTTACCGAGCGTTGATCCTTGTGCCGACGGGGATCTTCGTCGGCGATCCCCCGCCGCACGCCGTGATCCACGGCCGCGAACCACCTGTGCGCCCTGCACGAACCGCGACCGCGCTGCCCCGGAGGAGACCTGACATGCCCCTCACCACCCCGGCCCGCACCACCAACCGACCCCGCGTCCAGCGGCCCCACAGCCCGCCGGGCGGCCCGCGCCGCTTCCGTGTCGCGGGCGCCGACCTCTCCGCCTCCGTCGCCGTCTTCCTGATCGCGCTGCCGCTCTCCCTCGGCATCGCGCTCGCCACCGGGGCACCGCTCCAGTCCGGCCTCGTCGCCGCCGCCGTCGGCGGCCTGGTGGCAGGACGCTTCGGCGGCTCCCCGCTCCAGGTGAGCGGCCCCGCCGCCGGACTCACCGTCGTGACCGCCGAACTGATCCAGCTCTACGGCTGGCGCACCACCTGCGCCATCACGGTCCTCGCCGGGCTCGCCCAGCTCGGCCTCTCCGCCCTCCGCGTGGCCCGCTCCGCGCTCGCCGTCTCGCCCGCGATCGTGCACGGGATGCTCGGCGGCATCGGCGTCACCATCGCCCTCGCCCAGCTGCACATCGTGCTCGGGGGGACCCCTCAGAGCTCCGCCGTGGACAACGTCCTGGGGCTGCCCGCCCAGTTGGCGGACATCCGGCCGGGGGCGCTCCTCATCAGCGCCCTGACCGTCGCCGTGCTCCTCTGCTGGCCCCGGCTGCCGGGCCGCACCGGGCGCTTCTCCCGCAAGGTCCCGGCGGCGCTCATCTCGGTGGCCGGGGCGACGGCGGTGGCGGCGTTCGCCGGGCTCGCCGTCCCCCGGGTGGACCTGCCGTCCTGGAGCAGCCACGCGCTGCCCGGCCTGCCCGAGGGCCCGGTCCTCGGCATCCTGGCCGGAGTGCTCACGATCACCCTGGTCACCAGCGTGCAGTCGCTGCTCTCGGCCGTCGCCGTCGACAAGCTCGTCGCCGCCCGCGACAACCACAGCAACCACAGCAACCACAGCAACCACAGCAACCACAGCAACAGCGTCCCGCGCTCCCGCCTCGACCGTGAACTCGCCGGTCAGGGCGCGGCCAACGTGGTCTCGGGGGCGCTCGGCGGACTGCCCGTCGCGGGGGTCGCCGTCCGCAGCGTCGCCAATGTGTCGGCGGGCGCGGTGTCCCGCGCCTCCACGATGCTGCACGGCCTGTGGATCGTGCTGGCGGCGCTGCTGCTGGTGCCGGTGCTCGATCTGATCCCGCTGCCCGCGCTCGCCGCGCTCGTGATGGTGGTCGGCATCCAGATGGTCAGCATCACCCACATCCGTACCGTCACCCGGCACCGTGAGGTCGTCGTCTACGCGGTGACGCTGACCGGGGTCGCGCTGATCGGCCTCCTGGAGGGCGTCGCCCTCGGGATCGGCGTGGCAGTGGCGGTCGCGCTGCACCGGCTGGCCCGGACCAGGATCGCTCTGGAGGAGCGGGACGGGCGGCAGCTGCTGCGCGTCCGGGGCCAGTTGACGTTCCTCGCGGTGCCCCGGCTGAGCCGGGCCCTGCACCAGCTGCCGGCCGGTTCGGACGTGGTGGTCGAGCTGGACGGCTCGTTCATGGACCACGCCGCCTACGAGACGCTGAGCGACTGGACCGCCGGGCACCTCGCCCACGGCGGCACGGTCGAGACGACCGGCCCGTCCGGGGTCCGGATCGCCGAGCCCGGCGCGTCGACGGCCACCGCCCAGACCTGCTGCCGCCCGTGGACCCCGTGGCACAACCACCAGTGCGAGGAGCCCCCGGAGGCGCCGGGGAAGGAGTCCGGATCTCCGGCGCCGGACGGCTTCCGGAGTTCGACGGGGCTCCAGCTCGCCCGTGGCATCGGGAAGTTCCAGCGGAACACGGCCCCGTTCGTCCGGGACGAGCTGGCACGGCTCGCCCGGGAGGGCCAGCGGCCCTCTCAGCTCTTCCTGACCTGCGCCGACTCCCGGCTCGTCACCAGCATGATCACATCGAGCGGCCCCGGTGACCTGTTCACCGTGCGCAACGTCGGGAACCTCGTGCCCCGGCCCGGCGAGGAGAGCGGGGACGACTCGGTGGCGGCGGCGATCGAGTACGCGGTGGACGTGCTGGGAGTCGACTCGATCACCGTCTGCGGCCACTCCGGCTGCGGCGCGATGCAGGCCCTGCTGGGCGGCGGTCCCGACCAGCCGACGAGCCCGCTGCGCCGCTGGCTGCGGCACGGGCGGCCCAGTCTGGAGCGGATGGCGAGCCGTCGGCACGCCTGGGCCAGGATCGCGGGGCGGCTGCCCGCCGACGCGGTCGAGCAGCTCTGTCTGACCAACGTGGTGCAGCAGCTGGAGCACCTGCGGGAGTACGAGCCGGTGGCGCGGCGCCTCGCCGAGGGCACGCTGACGCTGCACGGGGTGTACTTCCACGTCGGGGAGGCGCAGGCGTACCTGCTCTCCGAGCCCGACGAGCCGCACGGTTACGACGACGTCTTCACCCGGGTCATGCCGACCGGCCCCCGGGAGAGGGTCCGCGCGTCCTGAACCCCGCGCTCCTCCCGTCCGTGAGACTGTGTGGCCCCTTTTCCCACCGCTCGGGAAGAGGGGCCACCACCCACCCGCCGGTTCATAGGTCTAAACCAATTTCCTGGATGCTCTTGTCACCCGGGCATCTGACTGATGAGCTATGACGCGGGACACATACGCACAGAGGACGCCCTGGGAAAGGGAGATGTCGTGAGCAACGAAAGCCTGGCCAATCTGCTTCGGGAAGAGCGACGGTTTTCGCCGCCCGCCGAGCTGGCCGCGCACGCCAACGTGACGGCGGAGGCGTACGAGCAGGCCAAGGCGGACAGGCTGGGCTTCTGGGCCGAGCAGGCCAAGCGCCTGACCTGGGCCACCGAGCCGACCGAGACCCTCGACTGGTCGAACCCGCCGTTCGCGAAGTGGTTCGCGGACGGCGAGCTGAACGTCGCGTACAACTGCGTCGACCGGCACGTCGAGGCCGGACACGGCGACCGCGTCGCCATCCACTTCGAAGGGGAGCCGGGCGACAGCCGTTCGATCACCTACGCCGAGCTGAAGGACGAGGTCTCCCGGGCCGCCAACGCCCTGACCGAGCTGGGCGTCCGCAAGGGCGACCGGGTCGCCGTCTATCTGCCGATGATCCCCGAGGCGGCCGTCACGATGCTGGCCTGCGCCCGCCTCGGCGCCGCCCACTCGGTGGTCTTCGGCGGCTTCTCGGCGGACGCCGTGGCCTCCCGCATCCAGGACGCCGACGCCAAACTGGTCGTCACCGCCGACGGCGGCTACCGCCGGGGCAAGCCGAGCGCCCTGAAGCCGGCCATCGACGAGGCCGTCGCCAAGTGTCCGCAGGTCGAGCACGTCCTGGTGGTCCGCCGCACGGGCCAGGAGACCGCGTTCACCGAGGGCCGCGACGTGTGGTGGGACGAGATCGTCGCCCGCCAGTCGACCGAGCACGCCCCCGAGGCCTTCCCGGCGGAGCACCCGCTCTTCATCCTCTACACCTCGGGCACCACCGGGAAGCCGAAGGGCATCCTGCACACCTCCGGCGGCTATCTGACGCAGGCCTCGTACACCCACCACGCGGTCTTCGACCTCAAGCCGGAGACCGACGTCTACTGGTGCACCGCCGACATCGGCTGGGTCACCGGCCACTCGTACATCGTCTACGGCCCGCTGGCCAACGGCGCGACTCAGGTCATGTACGAGGGCACCCCGGACACCCCGCACCAGGGGCGGTTCTGGGAGATCGTGCAGAAGTACGGCGTCACGATCCTCTACACGGCGCCCACCGCGATCCGCACGTTCATGAAGTGGGGCGACGACATCCCCGCCAAGTTCGACCTGTCGAGCCTGCGGGTCCTCGGCTCGGTCGGCGAGCCGATCAACCCCGAGGCCTGGGTCTGGTACCGCGAGCACATCGGCGCGGGGAAGACCCCGATCGTGGACACCTGGTGGCAGACCGAGACCGGCGCGATGATGATCTCGCCGCTGCCGGGCGTCACCGAGACCAAGCCGGGCTCCGCCCAGCGGGCACTGCCGGGCATCTCCGCCACCGTCGTCGACGACGAGGCCAACGAGGTTCCGAACGGCGGCGGCGGCTACCTGGTCCTCACCGAGCCGTGGCCGTCGATGCTCCGCACCATCTGGGGCGACGACCAGCGCTACATCGACACCTACTGGTCCCGTTTCGAGGGCAAGTACTTCGCCGGTGACGGTGCCAAGAAGGACGACGACGGCGACATCTGGCTGCTCGGCCGGGTCGACGACGTCATGCTGGTCTCCGGCCACAACATCTCGACCACCGAGGTCGAGTCGGCCCTGGTCTCGCACCCGTCCGTCGCCGAGGCGGCCGTCGTCGGCGCCGCCGACGAGACCACCGGGCAGGCGATCGTCGCCTTCGTCATCCTGCGCGGTACGGCCAGCGAGGACGAGAGCCTCGTCGACGACCTGCGCAACCACGTGGGCGCGACCCTCGGTCCGATCGCCAAGCCGAAGCGCGTCCTGCCGGTCGCGGAGCTGCCGAAGACCCGCTCGGGCAAGATCATGCGCCGTCTGCTGCGCGACGTGGCGGAGAACCGGGAGCTGGGCGACGTCACCACGCTGACCGACTCCTCGGTCATGTCGCTGATCCAGACCCAGCTGCCGGCCGCCTCCAGCGAGGACTGAGCCCGGCCCGTACGACGAGGACGCCCGCCCCGGACCGCTCGGGGCGGGCGTTCCCCGTTTCCGCGCCCCCGTGGAGACGGGCCGTACGGCCGTCGCCCTCGCGGAGACGGCCGTACATCCACGGGCGTACATCCGTGGCGGGGCCGACGCCCCGGCGGGACGAAAGGGACAAAATTCCCTAGAGTTGATCCCGCCGGACGCAGCCCACGCTCCTTAGGTAAGGTAAAGACCGCGTCAGAGACGCGACAAGAAAACCAAGGTGCGCCGGGAAGTCTGGTCGGCATGTGCTCAGTCCTGCCCACCGACCGGAGGTTTTCCCCGTGGCCGCGCCCACCCCCACCGACCGAGACGACCGCGACACCCGCACCGGCGGCGACCGCAAGTTCCTCGGCCGCCTCCCCCTCCCCGAGCGCCGCTACCTCGCCGACGCCCTGCGCACCGAGACCGTCGGCGGCGTCCTGCTCCTCCTCGCCGCCGTCACCGCCCTCGTCTGGGCCAACAGCCCGCTGCGCGACAGCTACCGCTCCCTCAGCGACTTCCACCTCGGGCCCGCCGCCCTCGGCCTCGACCTGTCGATCCAGCACTGGGCCGCCGACGGCCTCCTCGCGGTCTTCTTCTTCGTCGCGGGCATCGAACTGAAACGCGAACTCGTCGCGGGCGAGCTGCGCGACCCCAAGGCCGCCGCCCTCCCCGTCGTCGCCGCCCTCTGCGGCATGGCGGCCCCCGCCCTCGTCTACGTCCTGGTCAACACCCTCGGCAACGGCTCCCTGGCCGGCTGGGCCGTCCCCACCGCCACCGACATCGCCTTCGCGCTCGCCGTCCTCGCGGTGATCGGCACCTCCCTGCCGTCCGCGCTGCGCGCCTTCCTGCTGACCCTCGCCGTCGTCGACGACCTCTTCGCGATCCTGATCATCGCGGTCTTCTTCACCGGCGACCTGAACTTCGCGGCCCTCGGCGGCGCCTTCGCCGGACTGCTCCTGTTCTGGCTGCTGCTGCGCAAGGGCGTCCGCGGCTGGTACGTGTACGTGCCGCTGGCCCTGGTCGTCTGGGGCCTGATGTACAACAGCGGCGTCCACGCCACCATCGCCGGTGTCGCCATGGGCCTGATGCTCCGCTGCACCACCCGCGAGGGCGAGGAGCACTCCCCCGGCGAGCACATCGAGCACCTGGTCCGCCCGCTGTCCGCCGGGCTCGCCGTCCCGCTGTTCGCCCTCTTCTCCGCCGGGGTGAGCGTCACCGGCGGCGCCCTGCGGGACGTGTTCACCCAGCCGGTCACCCTCGGCGTCCTGCTGGGTCTCGTCGTCGGCAAGGCCCTCGGCATCTTCGGCGGCACCTGGCTCGCCGCCCGCTTCACCCGCGCGGAACTCAACCCCGACCTGAGCTGGCCGGACGTCTTCGCCGTCGCCACCCTCGCCGGGATCGGCTTCACCGTCTCGCTGCTCATCGGCGAACTCGCCTTCGAGGGCGACGCCGTCCTCACCGACGAGGTGAAGGCATCCGTCCTCATCGGCTCGCTGATCGCCGCCGTCCTCGCCTCCGTCCTGCTGAAACTGCGGGTGCGGAAGTACCAGGCGCTCGTCACCGACGAGGAGCGCGACGAGGACCAGGACGGCATCCCCGACATCTACGAGGAGGACAATCCGGAGTACCACCTCCGGATGGCCGCCATCTACGAGAAGAAGGCCGCCGATCACCGCGAGCGCGCCCGACTGGCGGGGGCACCGCGCGACGGGGCCGACCGTCCGGCATGATCTGAGTCGGACCGTAGAGAAGAAGAGGGAGCAGCGATGAGCGACCCGATCGACGGAGCCGAGCGCAGCCTCGGTCAGCTGGTCGCCTCGGCGACCACCGAGATGTCGGCCCTGGTGCACGACGAGATCGCCCTGGCCAAGGCCGAGATCCGACAGGACGTCAAGCGCGGCGGCATGGGGGCGATCCTGGGCGTCGGCGCCCTGGTCGTCCTGCTGTTCTCGCTGCCGATGCTGAGTTTCGCGCTGGCGTACGCCATCAACACCTGGACCGGTGGGCACAACGGGAACGGGGGCTGGAACCTGGTCTGGTGCTTCCTGCTGTCCTTCGCGTTCAACGTACTGCTCGCGGTGCTGCTGGGCCTGGTCGCGGTCGCCAAGTTCAAGAAGGTCAAGCCGCCGGAGAAGTCCATCGCCTCGGCCAAGCAGACGGCCGCCGTGCTCTCCACCGTCAAGCCGCACCCCCGTCCCGAGCCGGGGACGGCGCTGGACAGGACGCTGGACAAGGCCTCCTCTGTGGCACGCTCGTCCGTATGACCCTTTCCGAGAGCGGCAACGGCGGGCCGGTACGGCTCGACGGGCCCTGGACCCATCGTGACGTGGCCGCCAACGGCGCCCGCTTCCACATCGCCGAGATGGGCGACGGCCCGCTGGTGCTGCTCCTGCACGGCTTCCCGCAGTTCTGGTGGACCTGGCGGCACCAGCTGCCGGTGCTCGCCGAGGCGGGTTTCCGGGCGGTCGCCATGGATCTGCGCGGGGTCGGCGGCAGCGACCGCACCCCCCGGGGTTACGACCCCGCCAATCTGGCCCTCGACGTCACCGGGGTGATCCGCTCGCTGGGCGAGCCGGACGCCGCGCTCGTCGGGCACGATCTGGGCGGCTATCTCGCGTGGACGGCGGCCGTGATGCGGCCGAAGCTGGTGCGCAGGCTCGCGGTCTCCTCGATGCCGCACCCGCGCCGCTGGCGCTCGGCGATGCTCTCCGACTTCGCGCAGTCGCGGGCGGGCTCGCACGTCTGGGGCTTCCAGCGGCCGTGGCTGCCGGAGCGTCAGCTCGTCGCGGACGACGCGGCCCTGGTGGGCGAGCTGCTCCAGGACTGGTCGGGTCCCCGGTACGGGGTGGACCAGGAGACGGCCGACACGTACCGGCGGGCGATGCTGGTCCCGTCCACGGCGCACTGCTCGATCGAGCCGTACCGCTGGATGGTGCGGTCCCTGGCCCGGCCGGACGGCATCCAGTTCAACCGGCGCATGAAGCGGCCGGTACGGGTGCCGACGCTGCATCTGCACGGCTCCCAGGACCCGGTGATGCGGACCAGGAGCGCGGCGGGCTCGGGCGAGTACGTGGAGGCGCCGTACCGCTGGCGGCTGTTCGACGGGCTCGGGCACTTCCCGCACGAGGAGGACCCGGCGGCCTTCTCGGCGGAGCTGGTCAACTGGCTGAAGGACCCCGAGCCGGACCGCTGACGGCCCCTCTCCTCCCTGCGGGCCGTACGGACTTGCGTCGAACGGCCATGTGCCCCGCGCATACTCCGATTGGAGTGCCCCGAAGTGGTTACCGACCTTGGGGCACGGGCAGACGTCGAAGTATGGGCTGGACGCACGACTACGGTGACACAACAGCACGCAACCGCCGCTCGGCCTCCGGGCCGGGTCCCCGTGAGGGGGGCGGCCCGCCGGACCAGGGCCGCGCGCACACCGCGCGGGGGGTGGAGTTCTCCCGGATCCTCCGCCGCCGGGCCCGCTGGGTCTCGGCCCGCCTCCGGCATCCGCGCGACACGGCCTGACGCCCCCGGGCCCGCCCCTGAGGGGGTGGGCCCCTACGGGTCCTACAGGCCCTACAGGGCGCAACCCTGGGTGTCGACCTGCTGGGCGGCGGTCCTGCCGCGCTCGATGTCCTCGCGGATCTCGTCGACCGTCAGGGCGTAGCCGGTGTTCGGGTCGTCGAGGGAGCGGGCGAAGATCACACCGGACACCTTGCCGTCCTCGGTGAGGAGCGGGCCGCCGGAGTTGCCCTGACGGACCGTCGTGTACAGCGAGTAGACGTCCCTGCGCACGTCTCCCCGGCGGTAGATGTCGGGTCCGTCGGCGTCGATACGGCCCCGTACGCGCGCGGAGCGCACGTCGTACGAGCCGTTCTCGGGGAATCCGGCGACGATCGCGCTGTCGCCGCTGTGGGCGTCCTCGCCGGTGAAGGCCAGCGGGGCGGCCTTCAGGTCGGGCACGTCCAGGACGGCGATGTCGCGCTGCCAGTCGTAGAGGACGACCTTGGCGTCGTAGAGCCTGCCCTCGCCGCCTATCTGGACGGTGGGCTCGTCGACGCCACCGACGACGTGCGCGTTGGTCATGATGCGGCGGTCGGCGAAGACGAAGCCGGTGCCTTCGAGGACCTTGCCGCAGCTCTGCGCGGTTCCGACGACCTTCACGATCGAGCGCTGGGCGCGGGCCGCGACGGGACTGTCGGCGAGTGCCGGGTCGGGCGGGGTGACCGGGGTGATGGGTTCGTTGGCGAAGGGGCTGAAGACCGGGGGGAAGCCGCTGCGGGCCAGGGTGGAGCTGAAGTCGCCGAACCACCGGGACGCCTGGGAGGGCATCACCTGTTCGACGCCGAGCAGCACCTTGGACTGGCGCACCTCCTTGCCGACGGTGGGCATCGAGGTGCGGGCGAGGGCGGAGCCGATCAGCCAGGCCACCAGGAGCATCGCGACCACGTTGACCAGCGCGCCGCCCGTGGCGTCGAGGGCGCGCGCGGGTGACCAGGTGATGTGCCGGCGCAGTCGGCTGCCGAGGTGGGTGGTGAAGGCCTGGCCGACGGAGGCGCAGACGATGACGACCATCACGAAGACGACGGTCGTCGTGGTGGAGACCTCGCTGCTGTCGGTGAGCTTGTCCCAGAGCATCGGGAGCAGCAGGACGGCGACGAGACCGCCGCCGAGGAAGCCGATCACCGACAGGATGCCGACGACGAATCCCTGGCGGTAGCCGATGACCGCGAACCACACGGCGGCGAGCAGCAGCAGGATGTCCAGCACGTTCACCGTCAAATGCCTCGCAGATTCGTTTCCGGTCGCCGGAGGGGCAGCCTGTTCGCCGGGAGGGCGGGCGCCGGGTGGTCGGCCCGCGCGCGGGGTTCAGCCTGTCATGACCGCCAGTCGAGCGGGACCTGCTTGGCGTGGTCCCAGGGTCGCTCCCAGCCGGAGAAGTGGAGCAGCCGGTCGATCACCCCGGCGGTGAATCCCCAGACCAGGGCGGACGCGACCAGGAACGCGGGGCCCCGGTGGCCGCTCGGGTGGATCGCGGTGGCGCGGTTCGCGGGGTCCGTGAGATCCGCCACGGGGACGGTGAAGACGCGGGCGGTCTCGCCGGGGTCGACGGCGTCGACCGGGCTGGGGGTGCGCCACCAGCCGAGGACGGGGGTGACGACGAAGCCGCTGACCGGGATGTAGAGCCGGGGCAGGACGCCGAAGAGCTGGACGCCCTCCGGGTCGAGGCCGGTCTCCTCCCGGGCTTCGCGGAGGGCGGCGCGCAGGAGTCCGCCGTCGGCCGGGGGGCCGTCCTCGGGGTCGAGGGCGCCGCCGGGGAAGGAGGGCTGTCCGGCGTGCGAGCGGAGGCTGCCCGACCGTTCCATGAGGAGCAGTTCGGGGCCGCGCTCGCCCTCGCCGAAGAGGACGAGGACGGCGGACTGGCGGCCCGCTCCGCTGGCGGGCGGCAGGAAGCGGCTCAGTTGCTCGGGCCGGACCGTGCGGGCGGCCCGGTCGACGGGTCCGAGCCAGCCGGGCAGCCCGTCCCGGCTGAGCAGCCCGTCGCTGCCCGGCCCGTGGATCTGTTCGTCAGTGCGCGTCATAGGCACCCCCGTGGTTCACAACGCGGTCGATGTACGGGTTCGTTCCCCGGCTCCGTGCTCCGGCGCGGGCCGCCGGCGGGCGGGCTCAGTCGCGCGCGCCCAGCGGGGGTGCCGGGCGGCCGGGGTAGTCCGGGGGCGGGTTGAGCCGCTGGCCGGGGAAGCCGCCCTTCTCGTACTTGAGCAGCTTCTTCGCCTTCTCCGGGTCGGTCTCGCCCTCTCCGTACGAGGGACAGAGGTGGGTGATGGGGCAGGCGCCGCAGGCGGGCTTGCGGGCGTGGCAGATACGGCGGCCGTGGAAGATCACCCGGTGCGAGAGCATGGTCCACTCGCTCTTCGGGAAGAGGGTGGCGACCTCGGCCTCGATCTTCACGGGGTCGTCGGAGGCGGTCCACCGCCAGCGCCGGGCGAGCCGCATGAAGTGGGTGTCGACGGTGATGCCGGGGACGCCGAAGGCGTTGCCGAGGACGACGAACGCGGTCTTGCGGCCGACGCCCGGCAGGGTGACGAGGTCGTCGAGGCGGCCGGGGACCTCGCCGCCGAAGTCGTCGCGGAGGGCGGCCGAGAGGCCCATGATCGACTTGGTCTTGGCGCGGAAGAAGCCGGTGGGGCGGATCAGCTCCTCGACCTCTTCGGGGACGGCGGCGGCCAGGTCCTCGGGGGTCGGGTACGCGGCGAAGAGGGCCGGGGTGGTCTGGTTGACCCGCAGATCGGTGGTCTGGGCGGAGAGGACCGTGGCGACGAGCAGCTCGAAGGGGTTGCGGAAGTCCAGCTCGGGATGGGCGTACGGGTAGACCTCGGCGAGCTCGCGGTTGATCCGGCGGGCCCGGCGGACCATGGCGATCCGCGACTCGGGCGCGGCCTTGGCGGTCGCGGGCGGGGAGGAGGCCGGGGGCTCGGTGGCGGTGGCCTTGGCCTTGGCTTTGGTGACGGCCTTCTTCGCGGGTCCGGCGGGGGTGGCCTTGGCCGCCTTGGCCTTGGTTTCGGCCGTCGCGGTCCTGGCCGTCTCGGCCGACGTCGCTCCGGCCGTCCTGGCCGTCCTGGCCGTCGCCGTCCTGACCCTCGTCGGCTTCTTCGCGGGCGGGGAGGCCGTGGCCTCGGAGGAGGCGGCTCCGGAAGCCGTGGCCTTCCTCGGAGCGGGGGAGGCCGACGACTTCTTCGCGGTCCCGGCGGCGGCCGTGGCCTTCTTCGGGGCCGTGGTCCTGGTGGCCCCGCCCTTCGGCGTACCGCCCTTCGACGTCCCGGTCTTCGGCGCCGTCGTCCCGCGTTCCGGCGCGACCGACTTCCTTTTCACGGCTTTTGCCCGTTTCGACACACCGTGTTCGCCCACGGCGGAATTACCTTCGGCCGACACTCTTTCAGCCCCCTTGGCCTGCGCTCTCACCGGCGAGTTGGACACCCGGCCAGCCTAGGCGCCGCCGCCGACATCCGTCCCGGGCGTGGCCGATCAGCCCCCAATCGGGCCCCTGACGTACGGAAGAGCGACTCGGTGGGTCAAACTTGTTGTGATTGATCGCACTGTTTTGTACGTCCGGCATCATGGGACCCAGGTCCCTGAGCAGGTCGACAGTATGGAGAGAACTCGTGGACGACGTTCTGCGGCGCGCCCCGCTCTTCGCGGCGCTCGATGACGAGCAGGCTGCTGAGCTGCGCGCCTCGATGGGTGAGGCGACCCTCGCCCGAGGTGACGCGCTCTTCCACGAGGGCGACCCGGGTGACCGCCTGTACGTGGTGACCGAGGGCAAGGTGAAGCTGCACCGCACCTCCCCCGACGGCCGCGAGAACATGCTGGCCGTCCTCGGCCCCGGTGAGCTCATCGGCGAGCTGTCCCTCTTCGACCCGGGCCCGCGCACCGCGACCGCGACCGCGCTGACCGAGGTCAAGCTGCTCGGTCTGGGCCACGGCGACCTCCAGCCCTGGCTGAACGCGCGCCCCGAGGTGGCCACCGCCCTGCTGCGCGCGGTCGCCCGCCGACTGCGCAAGACCAACGACCAGATGTCCGACCTGGTCTTCTCCGACGTCCCCGGCCGGGTCGCCCGCGCGCTCCTCGACCTGTCGCGCCGCTTCGGCGTGCAGTCGGAGGAGGGCATCCACGTCGTGCACGACCTCACCCAGGAGGAGCTGGCCCAGCTGGTCGGCGCCTCCCGCGAGACGGTCAACAAGGCGCTCGCCGACTTCGCCCAGCGCGGCTGGCTGCGCCTGGAGGCCCGCGCGGTGATCCTGCTCGACGTGGAGCGCCTCGCGAAGCGCTCGCGGTAGTCGCTCCCGTACGCGAAGAGGCCGCCCCGGTCCGTCAGGATCCGGGGCGGCCTCTTCGCGTGCCGGGCGGGCGTGGTCAGCGCTTCGAACCGTCCACGATCACCGGGGTGGAGGAGCCGTTGCCGCAGGGCAGGGCGTAGACCGCGTTCTTCCCGGCCGCTTCCTTGAACGCGTCGATGCACTGGTTCATCAGGACCTTGTCCGTCAGCGAGTCGTTCAGGATCCGGTTGGCGCGGGCGATGCCCTCCGCCTCGATCCGGCGCCGGTCGGACTCGGCCTTCGCGGTCCGGGCGGCCTCGGTGGCCCGCTCGGTGGCCTGCTGCTGCTGGATCTTGCGGTCGATCTGGCCCTGGAGGGCCTCCGAGGGCTTCACGTTGCGCAGGTTCACCGTGGTGACGACGATCCCGCGCGGGGCCAGCCGCTCCTCGACCAGGGCGGCGATCTCCGCGTTGATCTTCTCGCGGTCGGAGGCGTACCCCTGCTCGCTCGAATAGCGGGCGAAGACGTTCCGGACGATCTCACGGCTGTCCGGGAAGACGAGCCGCTGCTGGATGGCGTCCTCGCTGCCCGCGAGCTTGTACAGCTCCACGGCCTTGGACGGGACGACGGCCCACTTCACCGTCACCTCCGCGTACATGACACCGCCCTGCGAGGAGCGGACCTCGACCACGTCCTTGTCGGAGAGGTTGAGGTCGACCGGGCGGGTCGAGAAGGTCGTGACCTCGGTGAAGGGCGACTTCACGTGCATTCCCGAGGTCATCGGCGAACCGACCTTGCCGAAGGCGACCGGGACACCCACCTCGTACGCGCTGATCACGTACGTCATGCTCGTGACCAGCGAGAGGAGACCGGCGACCGCCGCGCCGATCGCGCCGAGGCGCAGCCCCTTCGAGTCGTTGGAGCGGGCGACGAAGTAGAGCACCACTGCGGCTATGAGCAGCAGGATGGCGACGACGAACACGGGCGTTCCCCCCGAAATCTGACAACAGAAGTAAGCGGAGCGTAAAGCACGGGTCAAGGAGACCGAAGGGCCGGGTCCCACCTCGGGACAGGATCGTGACGCGCACGGACCCCGGAACCGGGCGAACGACCCGTACCCGCCCATGAAGGGCAGGGATCGCCCCGCCGCCCGGCTCAGCTCCCGCCGTGCTCCCGCAGGTACTCCAGCTGCGCCCGTACCGACAGCTCCGCCGCGGGCCACAGCGAACGGTCCACGTCCGCGTACACCCGGGCCACGACCTCCGCCGACGTCCGGCAGCCGGCCGCGACCGCCGCCTCCACCTGCGCGAGCCGGGCCGCCCGGTGCGCCAGATAGAACTCCAGCGCCCCCTGCGCGTCCTCCAGGACCGGGCCGTGCCCCGGCAGGACCGTGCGCACCCCGTCGTCGACCGTCAGCGACCGCAGCCGCCGCAGCGAGTCCAGGTACTCCCCGAGCCGCCCGTCCGGGTGCGCCACCATCGTCGTCCCGCGCCCCAGGACCGTGTCCCCCGTCAGCACCGCCCCGTCGGCCGGCAGGTGGAAGGAGAGCGAGTCCGAGGTGTGCCCGGGGGTCGCGACCACCCGCAGCTCCAGACCGCCGACCGTCACCACCTCCCCCGCGCCGAGGCCCTCGTCGCCGAGCCGCAGCGCCGGGTCCAGGGCCCGTACGGGCGTCCGCGTCAGCTCCGCGAACCGGCCCGCGCCCTCCGCGTGGTCCGGGTGCCCGTGGGTCAGCAGGGTGAGCGCGACCCGCTTGCCGAGGCGCTCGGCGGTCGCCACCACCCCGCTCAGATGCCCCTCGTCCAGCGGACCGGGATCGACGACCACGGCGAGGTCCGAACCGGGCTCGGACAGCAGCCAGGTGTTGGTGCCGTCCAGGGTCATCGCCGACGGGTTCGGCGCGAGGACGTTCACGGCGCGGGCGGTCGCGGGCCCGGAGGCCACCACTCCGCGCGGCTGCCCCGGCAGCGCCGCCGCGTCGCTCACCGCGCACCCCCCAGCGGGACGACCTTGGTGAACTCCTCGTGTCCAGGCCAGCTCAGGACCAGCTCGTCGCCCTCCAGGCGCGCCCGCGCGAGCACCGGTGCCAGGTCCCGCTCCCCGGCGGCGGCCAGCGCCTCCGCCGCCGTGCCGTACGGCTCCAGGGTCCTCAGGGTAGAGATCGTCGGCGGCATCATCGTCAGTTCGCCCCGGTCGTACCCGGCGGCGGCCTCCGCGGGGCGGGTCCACACCGTGCGGTCGGCCTCCGTGGAGGCGTTGCGGGTGCGCTGTCCGGCGGGCAGCGCGGCCACGAAGAACCAGGTGTCGTACCGGCGCTGCTCGAACTCCGGCGTGATCCACCGCGCCCACGCGCCCAGCAGGTCCGAGCGCAGCACCAGCCCCCGCCGGTCCAGGAAGTCCGCGAAGGACAGCTCCCGGGCGACCAGCGCCTCCCGGTCCCGCTCCCAGTCCGCGCCGGTCGTGTCGCCGACGACGCCGTCGGCGGTCTCCCCGGCGAGCAGGACGCCCGCCTCCTCGTACGTCTCGCGCACGGCCGCGCACACCACGGCCTGCGCCCGCGCGGGACCGTCCAGACCGAGCCGTGCGGCCCAGGTCTCCAGATCGGGGCCCGCCCAGCGCACCGGCTGCTCGTCACGCGGGTCGACACCGCCGCCGGGGTAGGCGTACGCGCCCCCCGCGAAGGCCATGGAGGTCCGGCGGCGCAACATGTGGACCTCGGGTCCCGCGTGCGCGTCCCGCAGGAGCATGACGGTGGCGGCGGGCCGGGCGTCCACCGGGACCAGATCGCCGGCGGTGAGGGCCCGGATGCGGTCGGGCCACTCGGCCGGGTACCACTGGCCGTCGGACCGCCGCCCGGACCGCTCGGCCCGCTGCTGGTCCGGGTGCTCCGGCCGCTCCGGGCCCTGCTCCGGGCCCTGCTCCGGCCCCTGCTCCGACTGCTGCGGCTGACCATTCGTCGACATGGCCGGATGCTATGCGCCGGGCCGCGAATGCACGAGGGCCGGTTCCCCGTGACGGAGAACCGGCCCTGAGCGCGTGCTGGTGGGGGTCAGCCCTCGACCAGCTCCACCTGGACCTCGACCTCGACGGGCGCGTCGAGCGGCAGTACGGCCACGCCAACGGCGCTGCGCGCGTGCACGCCCTTCTCGCCGAGGACCGCGCCGAGCAGCTCGCTGGCGCCGTTGACGACACCCGGCTGTCCGGTGAAGTCGGGGGCGGAGGCGACGAAGCCGACGACCTTGACGACCCGCTTGATCCGGTCCAGGTCACCGGCGACCGACTTCACGGCCGCGAGCGCGTTCAGCGCGCAGGTGGCCGCGAGCTGCTTGGCCTCCTCGGCGGTGACCTCGGCGCCGACCTTGCCGGTCAGCTGGAGCTCGCCGCCCACCATCGGGAGCTGACCCGAGGTGTAGACGTACGCGCCGGAGCGCACGGCCGGCTGGTACGCGGCCAGCGGCGGCACGACCTCCGGCAGGGTCAGGCCGAGCTCGGCGAGCTTCGCCTCGACGGCCCCGCTCACGACTTGGCCCGCTTCAGGTAGGCCACGAGCTGCTCGGGGTTCGGCCCGGGAACGACCTGGACGAGCTCCCAGCCGTCCTCGCCCCAGGTGTCCAGAATCTGCTTGGTCGCGTGCACCAGAAGCGGCACCGTGACGTACTCCCACTTGGTCATGGAGCCGACTGTATCCGCTGCCGCGGACCTGTCCCGCCGGGACCGCCCCTCAGCGGCCCCCTAGGTGACTTCTCCGGGGCGGTCTCCTGATTGGGCGCCGTCGCCAGTGGTTAGGCTCGACAACGTGAGCAGGCTCCAGGTCGTCAGCGGCAAGGGCGGTACCGGTAAGACGACGGTCGCCGCCGCCCTCGCCCTCGCCCTCGCGACGGAGGGGAAGCGGACCCTCCTCGTCGAGGTCGAAGGCAGACAGGGCATCGCACAGCTCTTCGAGACGGAGGCCCTTCCGTACGAGGAGCGCAAGATCGCCGTCGCGCCGGGCGGCGGCGAGGTGTACGCGCTGGCGATCGACGCCGAGCGCGCGCTCCTCGACTACCTCCAGATGTTCTACAAGCTGGGCGGGGCGGGGCGGGCCCTGAAGAAGCTCGGCGCGATCGACTTCGCGACGACGATAGCGCCGGGCGTCCGGGACGTCCTGCTGACCGGCAAGGCCTGCGAGGCGGTCCGCAGACGCGAGAAGCACGGCGGCCACACCTACGACCACGTGGTCATGGACGCGCCTCCGACGGGCCGCATCACCCGCTTCCTCAATGTGAACGACGAGGTGGCGGGCCTGGCCAGGATCGGTCCGATACACAACCAGGCGCAGGCCGTGATGCGGGTCCTCAAGTCCCCGGAGACGGCGGTCCATCTGGTGACCCTGCTGGAGGAGATGCCGGTCCAGGAGACCGCGGACGGCGTCGCGGAGCTGCGGGGCGCCGAACTGCCGGTGGGCCGGGTCGTGGTGAACATGGTCCGGCCGCACGTCCTGGACGCCGCCGCGCTGCGGGCCGCCTCCGGCGGACACCGGGACGCGGTCGCGCGGACGCTGGTGGCCGCCGGGGTGCCCGGGGGCGCGAAGCTGGTCGATCCGCTGCTCGCCGAGGCGGCGGAGCACGCGCGGCGGGTGGAGCTGGAGCGGGCCCAGCGCGAGGCCCTCGACGGCATCGGCGTACCGACGTACGAGCTGCCCTTCCTGGGGGACGGGGCGGACATCGCGGGTCTCTACCGGCTCGCGAAGGAACTGCGGAGGCAAGGGGTGGGCGCGTGACGCAGGCGCAGAAGTCCTCGGTGGGGGGCGGTCTCGACGCGGCTCCCGTCCTGGAGCTCGATCCGCTGCTCGACGACCGGGGGACCCGCATCATCGTCTGCTGCGGTTCGGGCGGCGTCGGGAAGACGACCACGGCGGCGGCGCTCGGTGTGCGGGCGGCGGAGCGCGGGCGGCGGGTGGTGGTCCTCACCATCGATCCGGCCCGTCGTCTCGCCCAGTCGATGGGCATCGACTCCCTGGACAACACCCCGCGCCGGGTTGAGGGCGTCAAGGGTCCGGACGGCGGCGAACTGCACGCGATGATGCTGGACATGAAGCGGACCTTCGACGAGATCGTCGAGGCGCACGCGGAGCCCGAGCGGGCGCGGGCGATCCTGGAGAACCCCTTCTACCAGTCCCTGTCGGCCGGGTTCGCCGGTACGCAGGAGTACATGGCGATGGAGAAGCTGGGCCAGCTCCGGGCCCGTGACGAGTGGGACCTGATCGTGGTGGACACTCCGCCGTCGCGGTCCGCCCTCGACTTCCTGGACGCGCCGAAGCGGCTGGGTTCCTTCCTCGACGGGAAGTTCATCAAGCTCCTGATGGCACCGGCGAAGGTGGGCGGCCGGGCCGGGATGAAGTTCCTCAACGTGGGCATGTCGATGATGACGGGGACGCTGGGAAAACTGCTGGGGGGTCAGTTCCTCAAGGACGTGCAGACGTTCGTCGCCGCGATGGACACCATGTTCGGCGGGTTCAGGACCCGCGCGGACGCCACGTACCGGCTGCTCCAGGCACCGGGCACGGCCTTCCTCGTGGTGGCCACGCCGGAGCGGGACGCGCTGCGCGAGGCCGCGTACTTCGTGGAACGGCTGGCAGCCGAGCGGATGCCGCTGGCCGGACTGGTCCTCAACCGGGTGCACGGCAGCGGCGCCGCCGGACTCTCGGCCGAGCGGGCACGGGCCGCGGCGGAAAATCTTGAGGACGGACGCATGGTGGATCAGATGGCCGGGAAGAATCGTCGGAGTGGCTCCCCGGCCACCGACCCCGAGCCTTCCGAGATCGCCACCGCCGCCGCCCTTTCCGTATCCGAGGCTGCCCCCACAGCCGACCCGGCACAGGAAACAGACGCGCACGACCCGGCCACCGAAGCGGACGCGGACGTGACCGTGGGAACCGACGTGACCGCCCCCCCGGACCCCGGCACGGACCCACCCGTGGACGCGGACACCGGCGCGGACATACACACGCGTGCGGAATCCGGTGCCGACCCGCGCACGGCCGCGGAGACCGAAGCGGACGTACGACAGCTCACCGCGGGACTGCTGCGGCTACATGCCGAGCGGATGCGGGTGCTCGCGCGCGAGCGGCGCACACGCGACCGCTTCACCGCGCTCCACCCCGAGGTGGCGGTGACCGAGGTGGCCGCCCTGCCCGGCGATGTGCACGACCTCACCGGACTGCGAGCCATCGGTGACCGTCTCACAGCCGTGCGGACGGGCTCGGCCTGAGCGATCGACGGGCCCCGCACCTCCGCACCGGAGCCCGCACGTGCCGGGGCGCTCGCGCGCCCGAGCCGGGCCGATGCCTTCGTGGAGGACCGGACCCACCAGGGCTGAGGCACTCGCGCGACCGCGCGGGGCTAGCCCACCGCCGCGTACGCCTCGTACGTCGCGTCGTCCTCCATGGCCACGGGCAGCAGGCCCGCTCCGCGCTCGTACTCCGTGCGCGCGGTCTCCAGGAGACGGCGCCACGAGGTGACGGTCGGCCTGCGGCGCAGCAACGCGCGGCGCTCCCGCTCCGTCATACCGCCCCACACACCGAACTCCACGCGGTTGTCGAGGGCGTCGGCGAGGCACTCGGTCCGCACCGGGCATCCGGTGCACACCGCCTTCGCCCTGTTCTGCGCCGCTCCCTGAACGAAAAGTTCATCCGGATCGGTAGTGCGGCAGGCCGCCTGCGCACTCCAGTCAGCTACCCAGCCCATACCGGCGCCGTCCTCTCCCGAATCGAGGCTCCCCCACGGCGACAGCGGCATATTCACCGCTGCCAGTTGGGACGTTACGGAAGGCCGGGACGCCGCAACACCCCCTTCAGGCCCAATCTTGGATGGCCCGAACGGACTATGCGTACGCGTCAGATCACCCAGAGGAGTGACCGGAGGACATGCGCGTGATAGTGGACATACCGCCTGGACATGCCCGTATCGCTCGGGTCCACTCGGGACACCGCATGACGCATGAGCCGTAATCGGACACGAGCCGCCCGCGCTTCGGGGTCGCGGGATTTCATGTCGATGTCACACCCGGGTCTTGATGCCGGACCACACTGCTGTGACAGTTGGGAGCAGCTTAGGCCAAGGCATATACGTGTGTCCGGCGAATGAGAACGTAGGCTGCCCCCATGGCAAAGAAGCGCTCGGGCGGTGGTCTGACCGGGACCCAGCAGGCCGCCAAGTTCCTCGGTGTCAGCGTGCTCTCCGGAGCCGTGCTGGCGGGTATCGCCCTGCCCGCGGCCGGGGTGTTCGGACTGGCCGCGAAGGGCACGGTCGAGGGGTTCGACGAGATCCCCTCCAATCTGAAGACTCCTCCGCTGAGTCAGCGCACCAAGATCCTGGACTCCGAGGGCGGTCTGATCGCCACGGTGTACTCGCGGGACCGGACGGTCGTCCCGCTCGACAGGATCTCCCCTTACATGCAGAAGGCGATCGTCGCGATCGAGGACGGACGCTTCTACGAGCACGGAGCGGTCGACCTCAAGGGTGTGCTGCGCGCGATCAACAAGAACGCGCAGTCCGGCGGGGTCTCGGAGGGCGCGTCCACGCTGACCCAGCAGTACGTGAAGAACGTCTTCGTCGAGGAGGCGGGTGACGACCCGGAGAAGGTCGCGCAGGCGACCCAGCAGACCATCGGCCGCAAGGTCCGCGAGCTGAAGTTCGCGATCCAGGTCGAGGAGGAGCTGGGCAAGAAGAAGATCCTGGAGAACTACCTCAACATCACGTTCTTCGGGCAGCAGGCGTACGGCATCGAGGCCGCCTCGCAGCGGTACTTCTCCAAGCGCGCCGCCGACCTGACCCTGGGCGAGGCGGCGATGATGGCCGGTCTCGTGCAGTCGCCGAGCCGCTACGACCCGGTCAACGACATCCAGGAGGCCACCAAGCGCCGCAACGTGGTCCTCCAGCGGATGGCCGACGTGAAGGACATCAGCCAGGCCGAGGCGGACAAGGCGAAGGCGACCCCGCTGAAGCTGAAGGTGAAGATGCCGAAGAACGGCTGCATCACCGCCGTCGCGGGCTCCGGCTTCTTCTGCGACTACGTCCGCAAGACGATCCTCAACGACCCGGTCTTCGGCAAGACCGCCGAGGAGCGCACGAAGCTGTGGAACCTCGGCGGTCTCACCGTCAGGACCACGCTCTCGCCGCGCGCGCAGGCCGCCGCCAACGAGGCCGCCATCGCGAAGATCAACAAGGACGACCAGGTCGCCGCCTCGGTGGTGCAGGTCCAGCCCGGCAGCGGCAAGATCCTCTCGATGGGCCAGTCCCGCCCCTACGGCCTGGACCAGAAGCAGCACCAGACCACGCTGAACCTGGCCGTCGGCAGCAAGATGGGCGGCACCACGTACGGCTTCCAGACCGGCTCGACGTTCAAGCCGATCACGGCCGCGGCGGCCCTGGAGAAGGGGCTGAGCCCGGCGCAGTCCTTCGACACCCCGTGGAAGATCAACATCCCGGAGAAGGACTACACCCGCTGTGACGGCAAGCCCGCGGGCTACGCCAACTGGGAGATCGGCAACGAGCTGGAGTCGGAGGAGGGCGCCTTCGACATGACCAGCGCCCTCGGCAAGTCCATCAACACGTACTTCGCCAAGCTGGAGCAGATGGCCGGCCTCTGCGAGACGATCACGATGGCCAAGAACATGGGGTACGAGCGCGAGCTGGGCAAGAAGGTCAAGGAGCTCCCCTCGATCACCCTCGGCGCCCAGGAGAGCACCCCGCTCGACATGGCGACCGTCTACGCGACCTTCGCCAACCGGGGCATCTACTGCACCCCGATCGCCATCGAGTCCGTGAAGGCCGCCAACGGCGACAAGCTGAACGTGCCGGACACCAAGTGCACCCGGGCGATGAGCGAGCGCACCGCCGACACGATCAACCAGATGCTGAAGGGCGTCGTCGAGGACGGCACGGGTACCAAGGCAGGTCTGAGCGACCGGGACAACGCGGGCAAGACCGGTACGACCAACGACCGCAAGGACGCCTGGTTCGTCGGCTACACCCCGAACCTCTCCACCGCCGTCTGGGTCGGTGACGACATCGGCGAGAAGAAGTCGATGTTCGACATCACCATCGGCGGCGAGTACTACGACAAGGTCTGCGGCGGCTGCCTTCCGGGCCCGATCTGGAAGATCGCCATGACGGGCGCGCTGGACGCCGGGCAGACCCCGGGCTTCGCCGCCGTCTCCGTACCGCGTGCCGAGAGGCCGAAGGCGCCGGAGGACGGCGACGAGGGCCCGAACCGCGACAAGCGGAGGCCGCGCGACGGCAAGCCGGGCGACGGCGATCCCACGAACCCGCTGCCCGGGATGACGATCCCACCGGGCACGTTCGGTGACGGGGACGGCAACGACGGCGGAGACCGCTGACACCCCGCCGAGGACATGAGGAAGGGCGCCCCGCTCCGGTGGGGCGCCCTTCCTCATGTGGTGCGGGTCCGCGCGGCGGCGGGACGGGGCCGCTGGTCGGGGGCCTGTCCGGGACCGCCCCCCGACCGGGGACAGCCCGTTCGTGAGGTCGACCCGTCGGAGGTCGACCCGTCGGAGGTCGGCCCGGCTCCCGCCGGGGTCCGCGTGGCGGGAACCGGAGAACCGGGAGGCCCGGGAAGCCCGGACACCGGACAAAGGGCTCGGATCAGCCCGCGAGGAGCTTCTTCACCGCGGCGGCGACCCGGCCGCCCTCCGCCCGACCGGCCACCTTCGGGTTCACGATCTTCATGACGGCGCCCATGGCACGCGGCCCCTCGGCGCCCGCCGCCCGCGCCTCCTCGACGGCGGCGGCGACGATCGCGTCGAGCTCGTCGTCACCGAGCTGCTTCGGCAGGTACGCGTCGAGGAGAACGCCCTCGGCCTTCTCCCGCTCGGCGGACTCGGAACGGCCGCCCTGGGCGAAGGCGTCCGCGGCCTCTCGGCGCTTCTTCGCCTCCCTGGCGATCACCTTCTGCACCTCGTCGTCGGAGAGTTCGCGCTTGGTGGTGCCCGCGACCTCCTCCTTCGTGATGGCGGTGATGGTCAGCCGGAGGGTCGAGGAACGCAGTTCGTCGCGCGCCCGGATCGCGGCATTGAGGTCGGCCTGGAGCTTCTCCTTGAGCGTGGTCATGGGGTCAAGTGTGGCAGGTGTCGCGCCCCGCCCGCCCGCGCATTTCCCCTCGTCGGGTCTGCGACGATGGGGGAATGCGCGCACGGTACGGGATCCCCCTCAAGATCACGGCAGGTCTCACGGCGGCGGCCGCCGCCGGAATCGTCTACGCGGCGGGGGTCGAAGCCCGCTCGTTCCGGCTCCGCCGTGTGACGGTGCCGGTGCTGCCGCCCGGCATGAGCGATCTGCGGGTGCTCCAGGTCTCCGACATCCACATGGTGAGCGGCCAGCGGAAGAAGCGGGCCTGGCTCCAGTCCCTCGCGGGCCTCCGTCCGGACTTCGTCGTCAACACCGGCGACAACCTCTCGGACCCGGAGGCCGTACCGGAGCTGCTGGACGCGCTCGGCCCGCTCATGCAGTTCCCGGGCGTGTACGTCTTCGGCTCCAACGACTACTACGGCCCCCGGCTGCGCAACCCCGCCCTCTACCTGATGGAGAAGGTGCAGGGCCGTCACGGGCTCAACGGCAACAAGCCGGTCGTCGACGCCGTCCACAACCCGTGGGAGGGCATCCGGGACGCCTTCGACGCGGCGGGCTGGGCGAACCTCACCAACACCCGCGGCAGGCTCAAGCTGCCGCAGGCGGACCTCGCCTTCACGGGGCTCGACGACCCGCACATCAAGCGCGACCGGTACGAACGGGTGACGGGCGGCCCCGACCCCGACGCCGACTTCACGATGGGCGTGGTCCACGCCCCGTACCTGCGCGCGCTCGACGCCTTCACGGCCGACGGGTACGAGCTGCTCCTCGCCGGGCACACCCACGGCGGTCAGCTGTGCATCCCCTTCTACGGGGCGCTGGTCACCAACTGCGACCTGGACACCGACCGGGTCAAGGGCCTCTCCACCCACACGGCCGGGGGCCGGACCTCGTACCTGCACGTCTCCGCCGGCTGCGGCACCAGCCGCTACACCCCGGTCCGCTTCGCCTGCCCGCCGGAGGTCACCCTCCTCACCCTGACGGCCCGCGCGTAGCCCCCGAATACCGGATTTCGCCTCAGCCCGCGCGTGGGCTAAAGTAAGCGATGTCGCCGCGAAGTGAAGAACAGCGCAGTGACATCGGGGTGTAGCGCAGCTTGGCAGCGCGCTTCGTTCGGGACGAAGAGGTCGTGGGTTCAAATCCCGCCACCCCGACAGCCGTAACAGCAGGTGTGGCCGGTACTGGTATCAGTACCGGCCACACCTCTTTGTGGCTGTGACCAGTGCTTACCGCGTGTCCGGGGGAGAGGGCGAGCTTGCTCCCGCGCGGGCGGGAGCGGGAGACGAAGCAGGTGGTCGGCTGGGCTGGGGGGCGTGCCGCTCCTGAGTCGCTGTGGGGCGGTCGGCCGGGGGGGAAAAATCCGGTTGGCGGGGTGGAGGGGCGTTGTTACGCTCCCGACGTCCCGTGGTGTGCGGGGCCTTCGTCGAACGGCCCTCTTCGGGTCACTGTCAAGGATGTGTTGATGCCCCGGACCGCGCCGAGCGCGCCTCGCCACGCCGCGTAATCCTTCGTCATCTTCTTGGGGCCGTCGTCACGGCCCCGGCGAGGACCGCTCGGCCTGCTCTTGCTGCCCTGTACGACTTCCAGCAAGGAGCACACCCCGGGTGTCCCACACCGACCACGCCTTCACCTGCGTCGCGTGCGGCCTGACCGTCGCCGCGTCCGCCGACCACTGCCCCTCCTGCCTGCACTCCCGGCACGTCCTCGACCACGTCGAGGGCGGGCCGAGCGACTGCGAGGGCCGGATGGTCCCGATCGCCGTCGCCGTGCTCCGCACCGGCGACTGGCGGGTCATCCACCGCTGCGCGCGCTGCGACGAGCTGACCTCCTCGCCGGTCCGCGCGGACGACAACCAGCTCGTCCTGATGCGGATGGCGGTCCGTCCCCTGGCCCAACCGCCTTTCCCGCTCGAAGCGTTCGGCGCCCACTGATCCGGAAGGAGGAACCGTCATGCCACGACGCCCGCACGACCGGCGCCCGCAACGGCCCAAGACCGTTCTGCACGGCCGGATCCGCGACCGGGCCGACTGCTTCCGGTGCGTCGGCTGCCGTCTGGACGTCCCGCTGGACGCGCCCGGCACCGCGCACCGGAACCACTGCCCCCACTGCCTGGCCAGTCTGCACGTCGACCACCGCGTCCCCGGCGACCGGGCCTCGGACTGCCGGGGCCGTATGGAGGCAGTGGGGCTCTGCGCCCGGGACGACGGCGAGTGGATGATCATCCACGAGTGTCTGTCCTGCGGGGAGCTCGGCACCAACCGGGCCGCCGGGGACGACAACCCGCTGGTCCTCGTCCGGCTCGCGCTCCGGCCGCTGCGCGACCCCCGCAGGGCCGCCCAGGTCCTCGCCTCCCTGTGACCCGCCCCGCTCAGTACGGTCTCGTCCACCCCGGGCGCCAGGTGCCCGGGGTGTCCGGGGCGGGGGACACCCCCGCGAGGTGGGCCCGCAGGACCGTCAGGGCCGGGTGGGGGTTGTCGCGGTGCCACAGGAGCGAGTGCGGGTAGACCGGCACCGGGTCGGTCACCGGGACGCGGCGCAGACCGTGGCCCGCGGGCCAGACCAGCCGGGTGCCCTCGCTCATGAAGGTGGCCAGGGCCGGGGTGTCGGCGACGGTGTCGAGGAGCGCGTCGGAACCGAAGTTGGGGCCGGTCGCCTCGATGGTGAGACCGAACTCGGCGACCAGCTCGTCGTAGTAGGCGGCCCACTCCGTCCCCGGCACGATGCCGGGCATCCAGATCCGGTGCCCGACCAGCTCGGCGACGGTCACCGACCGGGCGCGCGCCAGCGCGTGGCCGGGGCCGGTGAGCAGCTGGAGCGGCTCGTCGAGGACCCGGACGGACGCGATGTCCTCCGGCAGCGGACGGCCGGGGTCGGCGACGGCCCGGAAGGACGCGTCGATGGCGCCGGACCGGAGGGCGGCGACCGCCTCGTCGATGGCCGGCATCATCAGCACGTCGAGTTCGGTCCCGGGATGCGCCCGGTGGAAGTCGCGCATCAGGCCCGACACCGCGCCCCGCGAGTTGATCACGTCGACCCGCAGCGGGCGCCGGCCCGCGCGCACGGACGCGACGGCCCGGTCCGCGACCCGGAGCAGTTCCCGGGCGTGCGGCAGGAGGGCCTGTCCGTCGATGGTGGGCTCGGCCCCGTGCGGGGTGCGGGTGAACAGCCGCACCCCGAGGTGCCGCTCCAGGGCGGCGATCCGTTTGGAGACGGCCTGCTGGGTGACCGACAGGTCGACGGCCGCCTTCCGGAACTGGCCCGCCTCCGCGACGGCGACGAAGGTGCGTACGGCTTCGAGGTCCATGACGGACCACCTTAGGGAACAACCGCTGGTTGTGGGATTCGCCGTTTCCGGTTGTTTGACCTGCGGTACGGTCGCTCGCTTTCCTCTGTCCGGTCGGTGTCGGGTTGTTCGGACGGAACCTCGGGGGCAGGGTGGCCAGGAGACGGCTGGGGCGGCGCTTCGGTCTGCTGTGGGCGGCGTACGCGGTGAGCGCGTACGGCTCCGGGCTGGGCTTCGGGGCCCTGCCGCTGATCGCCGTACTGGTGCTGCGCGCGGGTCCCGCCGAGGTGGCCGCGCTGTCCGCCGCCGGGCCCGCGGTGGGGGCGCTGCTCGCGGTGCCGCTCGCTCCGTGGGTCGAGTTCCGGCGCAAACGCCCGGTCATGATCGTGACGGATCTGGTCCGGTGCGCGGCCCTGGCGTCGGTCCCGGTGGCGTACGCCCTCGGGCTCCTCGGCCCGGGGCAGCTGTTCGTGGTCTCGGCCACGCTCTCCGCCGCCAGGATCGCGTCCGGCGCGGCGAGCGGCGCCTACCTCAAGGCCCTGCTCCGGCCGGAGGACCTGCTCGTGGCCAACGCCCGGTTCGAGTCCACCAACTGGAGTTCCATCGCGGTCGGACCACCGCTCGGCGGGGCCGCGATCGGGGTGTTCGGACCGGTCGTCACCCTGGTCGCCGACGCGCTCGGTCACCTTCTCTCGGCGCTCTGCCTGGTCGCGGCGGGCGGCCGGGAGGAGGCCCCGCCGCGCCCGGTGGCCGGGGGCACGGCACCGGCCGGGGGCAGCACGGTACCGGCCGGGGGCACGGCACCGGTGGAGGTCACGACCCCGGCCAGGTCCACCGCACCGGCCGGGGCCCTGCTCGACGGCTGGCGGCATCTCCTCCGCGACCCCGTCCTCCGGGCGCTCTGCCTCAACAACATGGCCGTCTCCGGGCTGATCATGGCCACCGAGCCGGTCCTCGCCGTGCTCCTGCTGCGTGACCTCGGGTTCCCGCCCTGGCAGTACGCCCTCGCCTTCGCCGCCCCCTGTCTGGGCGGGCTCGTCGGCTCGCGGCTCGCCCGCCGTACCGTGGCCCGGCACGGCCGGGGCCGGGTCATCGGGGTCGTCGGCACCCTGCGGGCCGTCTGGCTGATCGGCCTCGCCCTCGTCGGTCCCGGCACCGTCGGACTCCTCACCGTGATGGCCGTCGAGCTGGCGATCATCGTCCACATGAGCCTGTACACCCCGGTGCTCGCCACCCTCCGGCTCGAACGCACCCCCCGGCACCTCGTCGCCCGCACCCTGACCGCCTGGTCGATCGCCCAGCAGGCGTCCATCGCCGTCCTCACCGCGCTCGGCGGGCTGCTCGCCGCCGCCACCGGACCCCGTACCGCCCTCGTGGTCGTGGGACTGCTCGCCCTGGCCACCCCGCTCCTGCTGCCCCGGTCCGACCGGAGCGGGACCTCACTCGCGCGGCACCGCCCGGCGCGGGGACCCGCGTCCTGACCCGACTCCCTGCCCGACTACCGGCCAACTGCCCAGCTCCCGGCTCCGCGTCCAGGCCCGGGGCCCGGGGCCACCCCCGGCCCCGCCCCGGTCCTCGAAGAAGTCCCCGCGCGCCACCGTCCCGCCTCCCGGCCCCCGAAGGAGAATCCCCGCGTGACCACCACCCCCGCGCTCGACCCCGCCCGTACCGCGCTGCTCGTCATGGACTGCCAGCCCGCGATCCTCGCCGGGCTGCCGGAGGACGGTCGCGAAGCCCTGATCGGCCGCCTGGAAGAGGCCGTCGCCGCCGTCCGTACCGCGGGCGGCGCCGTCGCCCATGTGCGCGTGGGCTTCACCGAGGCCGACTGGGACGCGATCTCCGGCACCAACAGGGCCTTCGCCCCGGCGGCCCGGCACCGCGCGCTGCACCACGAGGACCCCGCCACCGCCTTCCATCCGCGCCTCGCGCCCCGGGACGGCGACCTCGTCGTGCGCAAGACCCGGTTCGGGGCCCTGTCGACCACGGACCTCGACCGGCTGCTGCGCGAGCGAGGCATCACCACCCTGGTCGTCTCCGGCGTCAGCACCAGCGGGGCCGTCCTCTCCACCGTCCTGGACGCCGCCGACCGCGACTACCGGCTCCTCGTCCTCTCCGACGGGGTCGCCGACCCCGACCCCGACGTCCAGGACGTCCTGGTCCGGCGGGTCCTCCCGTCCCGCGCCCAGGTCCTCGACACCGCCGCGCTCCGCGCGCTACTCCGGCCGGACGGCGGCGCCTGACAGCCCCTGACAGCCGCTGACGGACCTCCGCGCGAGGCCGTCAGAGGACCGTCCGGGGCCTGTCAGCCGGGACCGGCGTCGTCAGGGACGTCGAAGCGAGACGAAGACCTGACGAGGAGCCGTGGAACACGTCGTACGCGATCCGGGCCGAGGGCCTGACCGAGAAGTACGGGGAGTTCACCGCCCTGGACGGTGTCGACCTGGAAATTCCGGCCGGGCGGGTCGTGGGAGTCCTGGGCCCCAACGGCCCACCACCGACCTCGACCCGCGCGCCCGGCAGGAAGTCCGTTACGCCGTAAGGGGGTTGGTCTCCGACGGTTCCACGGTGCTGTTCACCACCCAGTACCTGGAGGAGGCCGACCAGCTCGCCGACTCCATCACCGTCTTCGACAAGGGCCGCAAGGTCGCCGAGGGACGGCCGGGCGAGCTGAAGCGGCGCGTCGGCGGACAGGTCCTCCAGATCCGGCCCCCCCTCGCCGCCGGTCGTCCCGGGAGCCGCGCAGGGGGGCGGTTCCCTTGTCCACGACCCGTTCTCCTGGTCTCGCCGGTCCTCCGTCTCGGCCCGTTCTCCTGGTCTCGGCCGGTCCTCCGTCTCGGCCGGTTCTCGTGCGCGGCCGCTCCTCGGGTCGGTCCGCCCCTGTCCACGGCCGGCTCTCGGGCGCCTCGGGTCCGGAGCACGCATCCGGTCGCGGCGGTAGAGGTCTTCTGCGGCGGGCGGGAACCGCGACGGGGCCGCCGGAGTCCCTTCCGCCGGGGAACGGAATCTCCTCCGGCAGCGGCCGAATCGGCTTTCGGCGGGGGACCCGTGGCCCTTCCGGCGGTGGAGGGACTCGCTCCCGGCGGTGGCCGGGCGGTCTCTCCGGTCGGGGCCGGGCTTTCGTACGGCAATGACCGGGCTTTCGTCCGGTGGGGGCCGCGTCTCCCTTCCGGCAGGGGGCCGAGTCGCTTCCGGTGGGCGAGGGGAACCTGCGGCGGGGGCGGCCGGTCCTGCGACGGCGGGGGCCGGTCGGGGGGAGTGCGGCGAAGGGGCGGGCCTGGCGGCTCTAGGCTGGTTCTCTTCCGTCACGTTGATCGATCGTCGAAAGGGTGGTCTCCCGGTGCTGGTCGCGGACCGATATCGACTTCATGTGTGTATCGGCCGGGGCGGCATGGGCGAGGTGTGGCGGGCCACCGACGAAGTGCTGGGCCGGTCCGTGGCCGTGAAGCTGATGCTGGCGCAGATGGCCGATCCGTCCGCGGGCGACCGGTTCCGGCTGGAGGCTCAGACGGCCGCGCGGCTGAGCCATCCGCACGTGGTGGGCGTCTTCGACTTCGGCACCTGGGACGGGAAACTGTTCCTCGTCATGGAGCTGGTGGAGGGCGACAGCCTCGCCGGGACCCCCGCCGAACCGCTGGTGCTGCCCGCCGAGCGGCTCGCCGTGGTCGCGGCCCACGCCGCCGCCGGGCTCGCCGCCGCGCACCGGCAGGGCGTCGTGCACCGGGACATCAAGCCCGGAAACCTGCTGGTCGACGGCGACGGCACGGTCAAACTGGCCGACTTCGGCATCGCGCGGTTCGTCGACGACCCGTCGGGGGCGCTCACGACGACGGGTCAGATCGTGGGCACGGGGCTCTATCTGGCGCCCGAGCGGGCCCTCGGGCAGCCCGCCTCCTCCGCGTCCGACGTGTACTCGCTCGGCTGTGTCCTCTACCAGCTCCTCACCGGGCGGACGCCGTTCCAGGCGGACACGGCGACCGCCCTCCTGTACCAGCACATCGACACCGCCCCGGTGCCGCCGAGCCGTCTCGGCGCGGTGCTCCCGCCCGAGTTCGAGACGTATCTGCTGAGCCTGCTCGCGAAGCAGCCGGAGCAGCGGCCCCCGGCGCAGGGCATCGCGGACTGGTTCTCCTCCGGCGCCTGGCGCGGCTATCCGCAGACCGTCCCGGCGGGGCCGGTGCCGGGGCCGGTGCAGCACCGGCGTCCGGGCGGGCGGTCACCCGCTCCGGCCCGGCCCCTGCCCGCGCACGCGCCCGGCCCGGGTCGCGCGCCCGCGCACGCGCCTGCCGCTCACGCCCCCGCGACCGCGTCCGTGCCGCTGCCGCCCTCGGTGCCCTCGCCGGTACCGCCGCCGAGGACCGCGCGCGGGTCCGGCCAGGGTGCCGGGACGATGTCCTCGTCGCGGCGGCGCGAACGGCCCGCCGGTGCGGGCGACCGGCTCGCCGAGATCTCCCGGCGCCGCCCCCGCAAGACCGCCGCCGTCGCCGGGGCCATCGCCTTCGTCGTCTTCCTGGTCATCGGGATGGCCTGGCTGTCCTGAGCCGTACGGACCGGTGGCCGCCCTCGGGGTTCCCGTACGGGCCGGGGCGGCGGATCTTTCCTTCCCGTTACGGACCGGGGAGACGGCCCCGTCTTCCGGTACGGCCGGTGCAGCCGGTACGGCCAGGCCGACCGGTTTCCGTCGCACGGCCCGCCGCTTCACACGGCCCGCACGGCCCGCCGCCTCACACGGCCCGCTCGGCCCCGCGGCCCACCCGGCCCCGCGACCCGTTCAGTACGGTCTCGGCGCCATCACCAGCGGTTCCCCGTCCGCCGTCGCGAGCAGCAGGCAGCGCGGGACTCCGGGCCCCGGGGTGGCCCGTACCGTCACCGTCCTCGGCGGATCGGTGGGCAGCTCGACCGGGACCGTGACCGCACCGTCTTCCCTGGTCGTGGCGTAGCCGGTCTCCTTGCCGTCGACGAGGACCTCGACCACGGGGTGGTGCCCGGTCCGCACGGTCGCGGAGACCGAGTGCCCGAGGTAGTCGATGTGGAAGTGGTGTCGGCTCATGGGTCACCTCCGTCGGTAACTCAAGGGTAGGTACGGAAGGCCTCCTCCGCCGCTCCTGCCCCGGGGCCCGCCTCCGCCGGGCCCGCCCCGGGAGCGCGTTCCAGTAGGCGCGCGCCTCCGCCCGGAAGGCACCCTGGGCGGGCGCGCCCGCCCCGGAGCCGGTCCCGGCCCGAGGTGCGGCCCCGGCACCCCGGTGATCAGATGGTCCGGTACGCCGATCACCACCCCCGTGGAACGGAGCCCCGGCACATGAGCGAGCCCCTTCCCCCCTCCGACGACACCACCGACTTCGAGAACGCGGACCGGGGCTTCCTCGGCGCCCTCGTCCCCGGCGTGGTCACGGACGCCGCCGGGCGCACGGTCTGGGACGGCGACGCCTACGGCTTCCTGGCCGAGGACTGCCCGGACACGGCGCACCCGAGCCTCTGGCGGCAGTCCCGGCTCGCCGCGAAGCAGGGCCTGTACGAGGTCACCGACGGCATCTACCAGGTGCGCGGGCTCGACCTGTCGAACATGACGGTCGTCGAGGGCGAACGCGGGATCGTCGTCATCGACCCGCTGATCTCCACGGAGACCGCCGAAGCGGCCCTCGCGCTCTACCGGGCGTACCGCGGCGACCGTCCGGTGACCGGTCTGATCTACACCCACTCGCACGGCGACCACTTCGGCGGCGCGCGGGGCGTCCTGCCGCACGGCACCGAGGAAGGGGTGCCGGTCCTCGCCCCGGCCGGTTTCCTGGAGCACGCGGTCAGCGAGAACGTCTACGCGGGCAACGCGATGACCCGGCGGGCGAGCTTCATGTACGGGTCGAACCTCCCGAAGGCGCCGGACGGGCAGATCGGCGCCGGTCTCGGCCCGACGACCTCCACCGGCACCATCAGTCTCGTCCCGCCGACCGTGGACATCACGGAGACCGGCCAGGAGGAGACCGTCGACGGGGTGCGGATCGTCTTCCAGCTGACGCCCGGCACCGAGGCTCCCTCGGAGATGAACTTCCTCTTCCCCGACCACCGCGCCCTGTGCCTGGCCGAGAACGCCACGCACACCTTCCACAACATCCTGACCCTGCGCGGGGCGGTGGTCCGCGACGCCCGGATCTGGGCCGTGTACCTCGACGAGGCCATCGAGTACTTCCACGGGCGGTACGACGTCGCCTTCGCCTCCCACCACTGGCCGACCTGGGGCCACGACGAGGTGGTGCGGTTCCTGACCGAACAGCGCGACCTGTACGCGTACACCCACGACCAGACGCTGCGGCTCCTCAACGAGGGGCTGACCGCACCGGAGATCGCCGAGCGCCTGGAGCTGCCGCCCGCCCTCGCGCGCGCCTGGCACGCGCGCGGCTACTACGGCTCCCTCAGCCACAACACGAAGGCGGTCTACCAGCGCTACCTGGGCTGGTTCGACGGCAACGTGGCCCATCTGTGGGAGCATCCGCCGACCGAACTGGCCCGCCGGTACGTGGACGTGGCCGGTGGCCCCGGGGCGACCCTGGCCAAGGCCCGCGCGTACGCCGAGGAGGGCGATCTGCGGTTCGCCGCGACCCTGCTGAACCACCTGGTCTTCGCCGACCCGGAGGACGTCCCGGCGAAGGAGACGCTCGCCGGGGTCTACGAGCGGCTCGGACACGGCTCCGAGAACGGGCCCTGGCGCAACTTCTACCTGACCGCCGCTCAGGAACTGCGGCACGGTATCAGCGGCGAGATGGTCGACATGACCAACCCCGAGATGTCGACGGCCCTGACCGTGCCCATGCTGGTCGACTCGATCGCGGTGCGGATCGACGGGCCGCGCGCCTGGGACGAGGACCTCACCGTCGATCTGGTCCTCCCCGGGGAACGCCGCCGTCTCACCCTCCGGCACGGTGCCCTCACCCAGCGGGCCGTGCCGGACACTCCCCGGACGCCCGCCGGGCTCGTCCTCACCCTCGACAAGGCGGGACTGCTCGGGCTGCTCGCCGGAGGGGACCCCGGGGAGCCGGGCATCGGGGTGGAGGGTGATCCGGCCCTGCTGGCGCGCCTCCTGTCGTACGTGACGACACCCGATCCGCTGTTCCCGGTGGTGACCCCGTGAGACACCGTCCGGCGGGCGGGCCGGGTCAGCGGGCGAGACCGGCCACCACTCCCAGCGCGATCAGCGTCAGGCAGATCCCCAGGTTCACCACCTTGTACTGGAGGAAGACCGCGACGAACTCGCGGATGGTCGCCGAGGGCCAGAAGTAGGCGGCCGTCGGCGAGCCCACCACCTGGCCGTCCACGCCCGCCCTACGGGCCATCAGGGCGGCCCGGAAGGCGTGGAAGTTGTTGGTGACGACCACGCACGCGGAGCCCGGCCGCTCCCGCTCCATCAGCTCCCTGCTGAACAGCAGGTTCTCCTCGGTGGTCCGGGACCGGTCCTCGCGGACCAGCGCGTCGGCGGGGAAGCCCCGCTCGACGAGGTAGTCGGCCATCGCGTGGGACTCGGACAGGTGCTCGTCGGGGCCCTGTCCGCCGGAGGTGACGAGGACGGGCGCGGGGCGGTCGGGTCCTCTGCGCGCGGCCAGCAGCTCGTACACCTGCCGTCCTCTGTCCAGGCGGCTGGCGAGCAGCGGGGACACCCGGCTGCCGCCGATCAGACCGGAGCCGAGGACCACCACGAAGTCGGCGTCGCGGCGGACCCTCATACGGCCGTACAGGAAGGCGTAGCCGACGAAGCAGACGAAGAGGAACGACACGTAGCCGAGGACGAGCAGGGTGGTGCCGACGATCAGGGCGAGGACCACGGACCGGGTGACGACGGCGGACGCGGCGAGGCCCATCACCCCGAGTATCCCGAGCCCGGCGAGGAGCGACAGCAGGTTGGCGGGGTGTCTGCCCTCCTTGCGGACCATCTTCACGCCGTTCGCGCAGAGCAGTCCGGCGAGGACGAGCGGGCCGAGGGCGACCACGAGGAGCAGCAGGACCATCACGGTCTCGGCGACGCCCGGCGGGGCGTCCTCGATCCCGGTGAGGAGCCCGATGCCGAGGAAGGTGACGGCGAGCCCCAGATACACGGCGTTGCCGAAGCGGCGCCGGTCCCGCAGCACACCGACCCCGAAGAGCAGCAGGAACACGGCGGCGACGACGAAGGCGATCATGTCGGCATCGTAGACAGCGGGACGGGCCCGGAACGGGGCCAGCTCGCATCTGTGGAAAACTCCGCGACCCGCGGTCCGGCCGCCGGGGCGGTCGGCCGGGGACAGTCGGCTAAGGACAGTCGGCCAGGGTGAACAGACCGAGCCTGGCGCCCTCCTCGAAGGCGTCCCGCAGCGCCGGGTCGTCCCGCAGCGACCGCAGGTCCCGGTCCCGGTGGGCCCGTACGGCCTCCACGAACCGCGCGGGCCGGTAGGACGGTTCGAAGGCGGAGGTCCGCAGCAGGTCCACCGCGCCCAGGAGCCGGGCCGCCGTGTCCTTCCGGCCGCCGAGCGACCGCATCTGCGCGAGGAGTTCCGCCGCCACGGCCGCCCCCACCGAGGAGCCGAGGTCCAAGTGCGCGCGCAGCGCCCGCCTGGCGTGCCCCGCCGCCCGCTCCGGGTCCCCGTCCCAGGCGGCGAGTTCGGCCCGTACGTGCTCGGCCCAGGCGTCGGCGTACACATCGGCCGGCCGGGCGTCCCCGGCCCGGTGCTCCCGCTCCGCCCCGCCGAGCGCCTCCCGGGCGCCCCCGGGATCGGTCCGGCACAGGGAGAGCGCGAGGCCCACCCAGCAGCCGTGCCGGGACGGCCCGAACTCCGTCGGCTCCGAGACCAGTTCGAGGGACTCGCGGAAAGCGGCGGCCGACGCGCGCGTGCGCCCCTGGTGGAGGGCGGCCGAACCGCGCAGATGGGCCAGCACGCCGAGGGCGCCGTCGTCGCCGTCGCGCTCCGCCGCCTCGACGGCCCGGCCGAGCAGCCGGGTGGCCTCCTCGGGGCGGCCGGACTCCAGCTCCAGGAAGCCCGCGAGCCACAGCGCGCGGGCCGGTGGCGGCCCGGGGTACAGGGAGAGGGCGTGCCGCAGCCGGGTCCGGCCCTCGGCGACCCGGCCGCAGGCCACCCACAGGAACCACAGGGTGACGGCGGTCTCGACGGCCGTGGCGGCCTCCTCGCCGGGCGCGCCGGACGCCGTCGTCGGGTCCATGGCGGCAGCCAGGTCGGGGAGTTCCCGCAGGGCGAGGTCGCGGGCGTCGAGCTGTCGGCCGTCCCGCCACCGGTCGGCGGCCCGCCGGGCGAGCTCCAGCGACCAGCGCCGGTGGCGGGGGACGACGGACGGGCGGTCGCCGCGCGCGCTGAGCCGCCGGGCGCCCACCGCCCGCACGGGGTGCGGCATCCAGTAGCGGGGTTCGGCGGGCTCCCCGTCGAAGAGGTCGTCGACCGGGAGGAGGGCGAGCGGGGCCAGCCGGTCGAGAACCACGAGCACGCGCGCGGGGGGCAGTTCACCGAAGCCGCACACCGCGCGGACGGCCTCCCGGCCGAAGGCGCCCTCGAATACGGAGAGCCGCTCCCACAGGAGCCGCTCGGCGGGCCCGCAGCGGGCGTATCCCTCCTCGGCGGCGGCGAGTTGCCCGGTGGTCACCTGCTCGCCCCACAGCAGAGCCGTCCCCGCCGTCTCTCCGCGCCTTGTACGGCCCGCGTGCCTCATGCGTCACTCTCCCAGCGTCATCCATGGCACATCCTGGAGGTGTCCCCCGCACCGGGCAAGGTGACCGCCCGGCCCCTGTCCAGGGCCGGGCCCACGTGTTTTGATGGAAGGCATGGAGTTCGCCGTGTTCGTGACGCTGCCGGGTCTGGTCATCCTGCTGACCGTGATCGCCTTCGCCGACCAGATCCTGCGCATGACGGGCAGGGGGAAGCGCAGCGGCCAGATCTCCTCGACCGGCTTCGAGCAGCTGCACGCCACCTTCTCGCAGGGCAAGCAGAACGAGCTCAAGGAGCGGCAGAGCGCGCTCGTGCTCCGCGACGACGAGGAGGACGGCGCCCCGCCGCACCGCTCGACGGTGGACCTCAAGGGCGGGCGGGCCGTCATAAGGATCAGCCGTCCGACCCCGTGACCTCCTGGTCAGGCCGGACGTGATGCCCTGAGCGAGTACATCAGCGGAATGCGGGGCCGGTCCGCCGGGAAGCGGTAGTAGCCGTCCTCGTGCCGCTGGAGCGAGCCGTAGCGGGGGACCAGCGACACGTCGTGCTCGTGCAGGAAATCGACGCGCAGCCCCGCCGAGGCCAGCGCGGTGACGACCTCGCCGACCGGGTGCACCCACTCCACGCTGCGGTTGTGGACGGTGACCGCGTCGAGGTCCGCGTACGTCCCCGGCGTGGTGTCCACCCACGGCTCGCGGACGAAGTAGTCGTGCACGACCCGGCCGCCCGTCTCGTCGTCGAGCGAGTCGGCCAGCGGATGGAATTCGGCCAGGTAGAGGAAGCCGCCCGGCGCGACGAGCGAGGCGGCGGTCCGTGCCCAGCGCCGGATGTCGGGCAGCCAGCACAGCGCCCCGACTCCCGTGTACACGATGTCGTACGCGTCGTCCGGGACGGCCGCGGCGGCGTCGTACACGTCGGCGGCGACGAACGCGGCCCGCTCCCGGGACAGCCCCAGGTCGGCGGCGAGCGAGCGGGCGGCCTCCACCGCCGGTACGGAGAAGTCCAGCCCGACGACCCGGGAGGCGCCGTGCCGCGCCCAGGACAGCGTGTCGAGGCCGATGTGGCACTGGAGGTGCAGCAGGCTGCGGCCGGTGACGTCGCCGACCTCCGCGCGCTCGAAGTCCCGCAGGGGGTCCTTGCCCGCGCGGAAGGAGTCGAGGTCGTAGAACTCCGCCGCGGTGTGGATCGGGACCCGCTCGTCCCAGCGGGCGCGGTTGGTCTCGTGCCAGTCCTCGGGCGTCGGGGAGTACATGTCGGCGAGGTTATCCACAGGTCGCGGCGGACGCGAGCGGATTGTCCGCCGCGCGGAGCATCATGGGTGCCATGACTGAGACCAGGAACGCCGAGCCCACCGAACCGACCCCGCTGTGGGAGCGGCGCTTCAGGGCGCCCCGCGTCTCGCTGCCCGAGTGGGCCGAGGACGCCCCCGACCGCTCGCTCTTCGTGTCCAACGCGACCGGGACGTACGAGCTGTACGCCTGGGACCGGACGACCGGGGAGCAGCGGCAGGTCACGGACCGGCCGAACGGGACGACGGACGGGACGCTGTCGCCGGACGGCGCCTGGATCTGGTGGTTCTCGGACACCGACGGGGATGGATCTTGCCCCTACTTGAGAACGCCTGTCCAGTCCTTCGGGCATCCGCCGCCCTGCTCGTCCGCTGACTCCCGCCCCTCCGGTCCCTCCCGAGGGGCTTCTTTATGCGACAACGCCAATATTGCCGTGACCGCATAGACGGCGGTGACGCCTGCTCCGTACGGTCGTGGAGCCGCCCCACGAGGGGGCGCGGGACAGGGGGTTTCGCCATGGCTCGTGAGGAACTGACCCGGCTGACCGGCAACGGGAACGGCACGTGCGGTAAGGACGACTGCCCGAACGTCTACCGGACCGCGTCCGGCTCGTTCGTCGTCCAAGGTGACGTGTCGCAGGCGTTCAACGCCCCGGACGGGGAAGGGCTCGTGGAGATCCCGGAGGAGACGTTGAGGGAGGCGTTCCGTGTTCTTGGCTGGTGAGGAATGGGCAGCGCGATTCGAGCGGTTCACGCGGGAGGCGTGGCGTCTTGAAGCGTTGCCGCAGTACCTCATGCCGCAGGAGGAAGAGGAGTTCGCAGCCTTCCGCGCCGGGGCGCGCATCGACCCGGAGAAGGTGACGAACGAGTACACCGACCGGCTACGCCGACAGGCCACGGAGGGACGCACGCAAGGGCGCGTCCATGTCGTCACTCGCCCCTTGTCGGATTACCTGCGCTTCGAGTTCCACCACTACTACAAGGCTCACGCCTTGGCAGGTGAGCAGATCCGCATTCTCGACGTGACGGATAGGCCCAATCCCCTGGACGGGGTGCATGACTTCTGGATGTTCGATCAGTCCGAAGTGGTGCTCATGAACTACCACCCGGACGGCAGGCAGATCAGCCGAGAGGTCCACGACGGTTCTACTGAACCGTTCCTCGAATACCAGAGGATCGCGGTATCCGAATCAGTCCCCTTCGAGGAGTACGTGAAGGGCCTTGACCTTTGATCCGGAGACCCTAGGTCAATCCAGGTCTGACCTGGCAGGGGTCTTGAAGAACGAGCGCAAGCGGGCCGGGTGGACTCAAGTCCGGCTCGCTAAGCGCTGCAACATGAGCCAGACCAGGGTCAGCAATATCGAGAGCGGAAAGCTGACCCCGGCCATAGTGGATGTGGAACTGATCCTCGAAGCTCTTGGAGCAGAGGGGACGGTGGCAACCGAGATCCTCGCTCTCGCCCGCGCAGCAAACACGGAGTGGCAGGACCACTGGGGTTCCCAGCGGCGGGGACTGGACAAGAAGCAGAACGAGTTGGCCCGGCTGGAAGCCGTCACCACAGAGTTCCGGTTCTTCCTGCCGACCATGATTACGGGTCTCCTGGCAACGCCTGACTATGTGCGGGCCAGTCTCTCGCGCAACTCCGGCGACATGTCCAAGACGGTCGCGAAGAAGCTGGAGCGCCAGCAGATCCTCTTGGACTCCTCGAAGTTCTTCACGTTCCTTCTCACGGAACAGGCCGTGCGCTGGCCTCTCGCTTCCCCCGTGGCAATGGCAATGCAGCTCGACCGCCTGGCCTCCGTCTCCCGCATTCCAAATGTGCGGCTCGGCGTGATTCCCCTTGGACTAGCCGGCCCTATCGCTGAGACGCCGCTCAGCGTCTTCACGGTCTATGACCGGCGGCTGGTCCAAGTCGAGACCCACACGGGGGCTTTGATACTTCGGGACCATAGGGATGTCAGTGCATACCGGGAGGACTTCGAGCGGTACGAATCCCATGCCGTCTTCGGGGAGGATTGCCGGTCGCTCCTCAGCGATTGGGCCATGATCTTTACCCGACTACGCCAATAGTCCTGGGTTCTCCGGGTGGTCCGGATGAAACTGGTTTCTCGCTCAGTCGGGAGGCCGTACAGGATGAGTACACCGAAGACGACGATGGCAGACCCGGTGCATCTGACGGTTCCGCTCGGGGAGCCGGACACCATGGCAGGCTGCGGCGAGTGCCTCGGTATCGCGGTGACTCGGGCCAATGCGCGCTCGGTCGGGGACTACTCGAAGGTGTCCGATGCGAACGTGGTCCTGCGGACGCACCTGCGGGAAGGGCACGGCGCCGAGTGATGGACATGCAGACGTGGCGAGACGGCCGCTTGACGGCCGAACAGGCGACCTCCGCGTTACGGGATGCCCTTGCGGCTCTTGGCCTCCCAGAGAGGGCGTGGGAGGCGCTACGTCCCGTCGTCACCTACAACGGTACGCCGTATGTACACATGGGCATGGTGCGTGCGGATGTTGCCGAGCGGATGGCAGAGGCGATGAGGGCTCGGCAGGTCGCGCAGTGAGCCGCTCAGTCCTGCGGTACGTGCAGCACCGGATCACGGAGCACCCGGATACGGATGTGACGTTCGAGGCGGAGTGCCTGCACTGCAAGTGGTCGGCGCGTCCATCGACGGACAGTGCGGCTGTGGACGAGGAGTGCATGACCCACACGGGCCGGAGCAACCACAAGGGCTTCCGACGGGTGCGCACCTCGTTCGCCATGGTGGTGCGCGCCGAGTAGGTACAGGCCCCTGCCCTTCCCGTGATCGCGGCGGCGCGACGCGGTGAGGGCAGGCCAGTTGTCCCCCGATCGGACAAGCCTTGGGCAGGAGGCAGGTCGTGTCTCCGCTTGAGCCGACGTGCTCAGGCCCTCGCCCCGGTCCGCCCTCGTATGCGGGGTGCCGTGCAACCACCCGGCGCACGGTGAGGGACACAGGCCCCTGTCAGTCGCCCCCGTGGCTGGCAGGGGCTCACCCATGCCGGACATGACGATGCCCCCGACGCGTACGTCAGGGGCCAGTCAGAACGGCTGTGCGCCTGCCTCAGGCGCTTTCTCCGAGGTGCCGGTACAGGGTGGCCCGGTGGACTCCCAGGCCCTTGGCGATGGCTGTGACGCTCTCGCCCTTGGCGTGCCTGGCGCGGGCCACGGCCAGCTTGTCATCGTCCATGACGGACGGGCGTCCGCCCACGTTGCCCTTGCGGGCGGCGGCTTCGAGCCCTTCCATCGTCTTCTCCCGGATGCCCTCCCGCTCGACCTCCGCACTGACGGCGAGAACGGCGAACACGATGGCTCCCGCCCCGTTCGGGTCGTACACCCCCTGGAGGGGACCGGAGAGGAGTTCCAGTTGGATGCCGTCCGCCTGGAGGGTGGACGACAGGGTCATCAACTCGGCTGCACTGCGGGCAAGGCGCTTCATCTCCAGCACGGTCAGGATGACCGGTTGGCCGGGGGCGGCCTGCTTGATCTCCCGCGCCAGGGTGAGGGCCTTCTCCAGCTCCGGCCGTTCCTTCACCCGGCTGCTGATCTTCTCCGAGAACACCCGCGTGCACTGCGCCCTGGCAAGGGCATCCAACTGGGACTGGAGTTCCTGACTGGCGGTCGAGGTGCGGGCGTAGCCGAGCCGGATCGCTGCGCCCGGTACGGCGTCGGGAACCTGGGGAACGGGTGCCCCTTGCGTCCATCGTTTGCCGGGGTTGCGGTCGGCCGGGGTCTTCACGGTGAGTTCCGCCTTCAAGGCGGGCACGAGGGCGAAGCGCCCTGTGTGGTAGCTGGCTGCCACCTTGCCCGCGCCGGTACGGCAGGGACTTCCTGCGGGAGCCTGGCACTTGGGGCAGTCGTGGCGCTCGACCTGATCGGCCGGGGTGTTCATGGTCATGCCGAGGACTGTCGCACATACGTGTCGCGAAAGCTAGATAGGAGCCGGAACTTTCGCGACGGGTTACGCGACAGTCCGGCCAGGGCGAACCGGACATGGGCCGGGGTGCGGCGCATTGTCGCGCAACCGACCGTTTACGCGACACCTTGACCTGTCGCCCTGTGGGCACTGCCCGGCAGTGCAGGCGTGCCCGTCGGCAAGGACACGAGCGACGGCGGGGAGGTGGGGGTATGACCCCCGAAGGGGGCAGGCTTCGACCGCCATGTCTTAGCAGCTCAGATTCTGCCACGGTTCCAGGGGTCGCCAGGGCGATGGCGAGGAGAAGCGCAAGAGGAAAGCCGCAGGCCAGAGCAACGGTGAGGCTCCAGCCGGCGGCGGAAGCCTGCACAAGAGTGGAGCCTTTCGAGGCTTGGCGTAAGTGTCTTCGCTCTGTGGCCGCGTAGCGGCCAACGGGAAGCGCCTTACCCCTTGCGGCTTCCCCCTGTGAGGGCGCGCCAGCGCCCCCACTGTGTAGCTTCCTGGTCTTCCAGATATCGGCCCCGTCGGGGCCGCACCGTTGAAGGCCTTTGCTCCGTGGCGGCGTAGCCGCCCCTCCCTGGTGACTCTTCCGCCGCTGCGACTTGCGCAGGTGGGGCGCTGCCGCGCCCCGGTATGCCCTTGCCGTTGGTCGAAGTGTCTTCACTCTGTCGGCCCCGGAGGGGGCCGCACTGGACCTACCCCAAATAGAGAAGAGAGGACGCGAACGTTTCCGCAGCTCAGCGCAGGTAGCGGCACACGTCAGACGTGCTCCGACTACACGCAGGGCGTGCGGTCCTGGTGAACGCGGCATGGAACGGGAGCGCCCTTGGCCTTCTGGAACAGGTGAGGCGGAAGCACCAGACACGCCGCCCCGGAGCGGGGCGAGACAAGGCGTAGATCCTTGGCTCGCCCTATCGCGTTGCGCGCGCTCTGGTCGGAGAGCCGGTTGCCGTTCTTGCCGAGTAGCGTCGCGAGGCGACCCGGCTCAAAGGCCGCGTGTCCCTGCCTGTCCGCCCATCCAATGGCGGCGAAGTGCACGCGATAGGCGAGCGGGTGACCGGGGTCCTGCGCCATGCGCCGGTACTCGTGCTGGGAGACGCCGCCCCACGGGCGGTCATAACCGAAGCTGATAGCCACCGAGCGTGGCTCCTTCCTGTGCAGCGCACACGGGTGCGCCAGTGACCCCCGCCGGACGGCGGGACATGAGCCTCCCTTTCTTCGCGGGGGTGGCCGTGCGGTGAGCACGGCGCTTCACAGGTGGTCGCCCAGGCTTGCGGCCCGGACTCGGTCTCGTGCGGTCGGGAGTGACGGCGGCGACCTGCCAGGCATCGTACAGGTGGGCGGAATGCGACCCTGAGCCGCCTGGAGGCACGAAGGACCCCCGGCCCAGGAAGAACCCGGACCGGGGGTTGCAAGGCCGCTCAGCGCCCGCCTGCGCTCACGCGGCGGTGTGCAGCGTGGACACGTAGCCGGAAGCCGCTTCGGGGAAGATCTCGCGCGTCTTGTCCCGCACCTTGACCAGGGTCACGGGGAGTTCCGTCGAGCCGAACACCTCGGTGACGGTGGCCCGCTCCGCTTCATCGCGCAGTGTCACCGGGTCCATCCAGTGCTCCGGCACGTTCCACCCCATCTCACCCCAGTCGGAGAGTTCCGCCCCGTCGACCCCGCCCGCTACGGCGAACTCCTTCAGGTTGCCGAAGTGCACGACCACGCCGCGCTTCACACCCGGCATCGGGTTTCGCCAGACGATGACCCGCACGTTCCGTTCGCTCAGGAACTCCCGTCGGTCCTGCGTCCCCATCGCCGTCCACTTGTCGGCCCACCTCCGGCCGGTCTGCTGGAACGTAACCGTGCGCGGACGGATAGGCCGGGACTCCAACTCGGCAATCTTCTTCGTGAGGTTCTCCAGCGTCCGCCAGTAGGACGACTCCTTCGCCGGGGTGTCGTACTTGCCCTCGGCGTAGTCGCTCTCCAGCCGGTTCAGGCGCTGGCGCTTCTGCTCCAGTTCCGGGGTGTGGTCCTCCCCCTCTTCGACCATCTTCACCATCTCGGGCGCGTGACCGATCGAGTCCATGAGCGCATCCGTGAAGACACCTTCGAGTTCGGATTCCTTGATCGTAGCCAGTGCTTCACAGCGGACGGACCGGTTCTTCGCGGAACACCGGTAGTCCTTGTACGTACGGGTCTCCCCGTTCTTCAGGGTCTTGGTCGTGTGGTGGCAGATCATTGCGGTACCGCATCCACCACAGATGGCAATACCCGTGAGCAAACAAGCGGTGTCTCTGCGCCTCACCTTCTTCAGTCGAGTGCGAGCGGTGAGCGCCTTCGTTGCAGACTCCCACTCCCCCAACTTCAGAATGGGAGTGTCGGCGATGACGCTCGGTTCGCCTTCTTCCGTCTCCCAGATCTCACCGTTGTGCGTCTGATAGCCGACACAGACGGGGTTCTGGATGACGCGGGCAACGGTGGCGGCCTTCCAGATGATCCCCTTCACCGGCTTCCCCTTGAGGAAGCGAAGGTGATCCGACCACGTCATGATGCCGCGCCGGTTGAAGTCGTCGGCTATGGCGTAGGTGGAATCCCCATTGCGCACCCGCCTGGCTATCTCTCGGAGCAGCTCCGCGTATACAGGGTCGGGGGTGAGGATTCGGTGTTCGTCGCCGGAGTCCACGGACCGGTACCCGAAAGGCTGAGGGCCTCCGGTGAAACGTCCCAGCTCCCGCAGGGTCTTGATTCCGTTGGTTACGTTCTTCTGGATCTTCCGGTGTTCTTCCTCCGCCAGGACGGAGAGCACTTTGGCGACCGCGCTACCACCGGCGGCCTGTGTGTTCAGGCTTCCGTCGACGGTAACGATGTGCTTGTTGTTGTCCTCGACCCAGTCGAGGAGTTCGGAGAAGTAGCGGACCTTCCGGGATATCCGGTCGATACGCGGGAACGCCAGCACATCCCATTCATCCATGCGCTCGGTTATCCACGGTCCGAGCTGCGGACGGGTGAAAGGGTTCGTCGTTCCGGAGGTGTTCGTGTCCAGTGCCCACCCGACAACGATGCGATTCTGGCCGGGCGTATCCGCCCAGTATTGGAGGTCGCGCTTCTGGGCGCTGACGGAAAGGGAGTTCTCGTCTTCTGTACGGGTGACCGACTGTCGGCCGCAGCCGACTACACGAATGTTCTCAGGCATTACTTGGATTCTAGCCCGTTCTATGCTTGCGACCTAGCGATCAAAATGCGGGAAAGAACACGGGGGTTAGCGTTTCCGAAACCCGTTCTTGGCAGGTCGCGCCATCAGGTTGAATAGGGGCATGACGACTGATGCAGCCATGCCCGACTGGGAGAAGCGGTTCCGAGCACCTCGCGTCTCGCTGCCCGACTGGGCAGAGGACGCCCCCGACCGCAGCCTGTTCGTGTCGAACGCGACCGGCACGTACGAGATCTACGCGTGGGACCGGAAGACCGGCGAACAGCGGCAGGTCACCAACCGGCCGGACGGGACCACGGACGGGGTCCTCTCACCTGACGGTGAGTGGATCTGGTGGTTCGATGACGGCCGTAGCTCCTCCGTTCCAGACTTGCCGTCCTACGGGGACGAGTTCGGGGTGTGGATGCGCCAGCCGTTCGCGGGCGGCGCGGACGAACCTGCGGTGCCCGGTCTGGGCGCGTCCTACCCGGCGGGGCTCGCCGTCGGCCGTGAGGGGACGCTGGTCGTGGGCCGCTCCACCGACGAGGACGGCTCGACGGTGCACCTGGTGCGGCCGGGGTCGGACGTCCCGGTGGAGATCTACCGGCACCGGGAGTCCGCCGGGGTCGGCGACCTGTCGTACGACGGCTCGCTGGTCGCGGTCGAGCACACCGAGCACGGGGACGCGATGCACTCCGCGCTGCGGGTGCTGCGCGCCTCGGACGCGGGCGTGGTCGCGGAGCTCGACGACACCAAGGGCGGGACGGAGGAGCTGGGGCTCTCGGTGCTCGGCTTCGCTCCGGTGGCCGGGGACACCCGGCTGCTCGTCGGGCACCAGCGGCGCGGTCGCTGGGAGCCGATGCTGTGGGACGTGGTGACGGGCGCCGAGACCGATCTCTCGCTCGACCTGCCGGGCGACGTGTCGGCCGAGTGGTGCCCGGACGGCACGGGGCTGCTGGTGGTGCACAGCTTCGAGGCCCGCAGCGAGCTGTGGCGGTACGAGATCGGCACGGGGGCCCTGGTCCGGGTGGAGACCCCGGCCGGTTCGGTGTCGGGAGCGACGGCCCGGCCGGACGGCAGCGTGGAGTACCTGTGGTCGTCGGCCGCCGAGCCGCCGGTGGTGCGTTCCACGGCCGGTGGTGTCGTCCTCGACCCGCCCGGTCCGAAGGCGCCGCCCTCGGTGCCGGTGGAGGACGTGTGGGTGGCGGGCCCGGGGGGCCGGGTGCACGCGCTGGTGCAGCGTCCGGCGGGCGAGGGCCCGTTCCCCACGGTCTTCGAGGTGCACGGCGGTCCGACCTGGCACGACAGCGACGCCTTCGCCTCGGGCCCGGCGGCCTGGGTGGACCACGGGTACGCGGTGGTGCGGGTCAACTACCGGGGCTCGACGGGATACGGCCGGGAGTGGACGGACGCGCTGAAGCACCGGGTGGGTCTGATCGAGCTGGAGGACATCGAGGCGGTCCGCGCGTGGGCGGTGGAGAGCGGGCTGGCCGATCCGGACCGGCTCGTCCTCTCGGGTGGTTCGTGGGGCGGCTATCTGACGCTCCTCGGCCTCGGCACCCGGCCGGACGCGTGGGCGGTCGGTCTCGCGGCGGTGCCGGTCGCGGACTACGTCACGGCGTACGAGGACGAGATGGAGGCCCTGAAGGCGCTGGACCGGACGCTGCTCGGCGGTTCGCCCGAGGAGGTGCCCGAGCGGTACGCGGCCTCGTCGCCGCTGACGTACGTGGACGCGGTGACGGCCCCGGTGCACATCTCGGCCGGCGTCAACGACCCGCGCTGCCCGATCCGTCAGATCGAGAACTACGTCGGCCGGCTGGCGGCCAGGGGCGCGGTGCACGAGGTGTACCGGTACGACGCGGGCCACGGCTCGCTCGTCGTGGAGGAACGGATCAAGCAGGTCGCCCTGGACCTCGCGTTCGCCGCGAAACACCTGGGGACCCGGGCGACGGAGGGCTGAGGGGACCTGCGTACCGTGGGGGGGTGTACCGGTTCCTGAGAACGCCCCGCTGGTGGGGGATCAACCTCTTCGTCCTGCTGGCGATCCCGTTCTGCGTGTTCATGGGGACCTGGCAGCTCGGCAAGTTCGAGGATCGTGTCGACTCCCACCGGGAGGCCGAGGAACGGCCCGCAGCGAGCGCGTCGGCGGCCCGGCCGCTGGACTCGCTGCTCCCGGTGGACAAGGAGACCTCGGGCCGGTCGGCCGAGGCGCGCGGCCGGTTCGGGGCGCAGTTCCTCGTCCCGGGGCGCGAGCTGGACGGCCGGACCGGTTCGTACGTCCTGACGCTGCTGCGGACGGACGACGGCCGGTCGCTGCCGGTGGTCCGGGGCTGGCTCCCCACCGGCGCGAAGGCACCCGTGGTGCCGTCCGGCGAGGTCAAGGTGGTGGGCGCGCTCCAGGCTTCGGAGAACCCGGGCACGAAGGGCGTCCACACGGCGGGCGGGCTGCCCGAGGGGCAGCTCGGCATGATCAGTGCGGCGGCCCTGGTGAACGTGGTCACCGACGACGTCTACGACGCCTGGGTCACGCTCACGGACTCCCCCGCCGGGCTCACCCCGGTCCCGGCGGCGGCCGCCGCGGGCACGGGTCTGGACGCGAAGGCCTTCCAGAACCTGGGCTACACCGCGGAGTGGTTCGTCTTCGCGGGCTTCGTCCTCTTCATGTGGTTCCGCCTGGTCCGCCGTGAGGCGGAGGCCTCCCGCGACGAGGCACTGGGACTGTAGCGGGCCCCTGCGGGGCTCTCGCTGCCCGGACCGGACCGCTGGTCCGGCCCCGATGGCCGTGGCCGTTCCGGCCGGTGACCTGAGTGGGCCGGGGTCCGGGCCGGTGTTCCGGTGGCTCCGCCGGGCCGGTGCCGTGGGCCGTGGGGCCGACGCCATGCGGCCGTGTCGGCCCCGGGGCCGGGCCCGGACGTTGAGCCGTCCGGGCCGTGTCACGCTCCGCCGTCCCCGGCCGTACGGCCGTGCCGGTGGCGGCGGGCGCGGGCGGTCACTGGGCGGTCAGGACGCCCGTGCGGTAGATCGTGCCCGCGCAGGCGCCCGGGATGGTGGCCGAGGCCGCCGGACCGCCCGGTTCCGCGACATGGCTGACCAGGACGCTGCCCTCGGCGGGGCCGTCCGCGCGGAGCAGTTGCGGGGCCATGCCCGCCTCCGCGCCGGAGCCGGAACCCGAGCCGGGCACGGTGACCGGGCCCGTACCGCCGCCTCCGGAGCCGTCGCCCTCGCTGGGCTCCGGGCTGCTGGTGGTGGGCGGGGGCGTCGTCGGCGGGGTGGTCGGCGGTTCGGCCGTCTGGGTCGGCGTGGGCGTCGGGGTGCCCCCGGTCGTCGGGCAGGTCTCGCTGGGCACCCAGACGAACTTCACCTCGTAGCTGCCGCTCGGCTTCAGGAGCAGTGAGGCGGACTCCTGCGAGGGGTCGGGCAGACCGGTCCCGTCCCCCGGACTGTGCCGGACGACCGAGATCCGGCCCGGGTCGGCCGCGCCCAGGGCCGCGAAGCCGACGGTCCCGCCGCCGTCGACGACACAGTCGCGGCCGGAGACGTTGGTGATGCGGAAGGTGCCCTGCACCTTGCCCTGTCCGTCGGGTCCGCCCGCTCCCGCCGAGCTGACGCCGAGCTGGTCGGCCCCGCAGCGGGGCGCGGAGCCCGAACCGCTGCCCTGGGACTCCCGGGGGCCGCCGCCGGACGCGCCGGTGCCGGGCCGCCTCGGGTCGCCCTCGGAGCCCTCGTCCGCGCCGGGCCGGGGCGAGGAACCGTCCCGGGGGGGACGGGAGCTCCCGCCGACGACGCCGGTCTCGGTGCCGGTGCCGCCCTGGGCCTCCTCGCCGTGGCCCGCGTTCACCGGCCGGGCGGCGGAGACGCCGCCGGAGGAGGCGACGTGCATGAAGGCGGGAACGGCGGTGCCGATGAGGACGGCCGCGGCGGCGGCGCCGACGACGGCCTGCCGCTTGCGGGCGCGCCGGGCGGGCACGGCGCGGCGCAGCTGGTCCAGCGAGCCCTGGGCGGGCTCCAGACCGGACACGGCGCCCTGGAACAGCCGCCGCAGCGCGAGTTCGTCGTCCCCGGCGCCCTCGCCGGGCTCGTCGGGCTCGTTGTTCACCATGGGCTGTCCGCTCAGCTCGTCATGTTCTTCTCGTTCTTCCCGGGCTTCCCCGGCTTCCCGGGCTTCCCCGGCTTCTCGGGCGTCGTCGTCACGGCCCTCCCCGGCGCCGCCGGTCGCGCCGTCCTCGCCGGGTGCCGCGCTCACGAGGTCGCTCCCATCGCGACACGCAGCGCCGCGATGCCCCGCGAACCGTAGGCCTTCACCGAGCCCAGTGATATCCCGAGCGCCTCGGCGACCTGGGCCTCGGTCATGTCGGAGAAGTAGCGCAGGGCGAGCACCTCGCGCTGGCGCCGCTGGAGTCCGCGCATGGCCTTGATGAGGTCCTCGCGCTCCAGCTGGTCGTACGCCCCCTCCTCCGCGCTGGCCATGTCCGGCATCGGCTTGGACAGCAGCTTGAGACCCAGGATGCGGCGGCGCAGTGCGGACCGGGAGAGGTTCACCACGGTCTGGCGCAGATAGGCGAGGGTCTTCTCGGGCTCGCGGACCCGCTTGCGGGCCGAGTGCACGCGGATGAACGCCTCCTGGACGACGTCCTCGCAGGAAGCGATGTCGTCGAGGAGCAGCGCGGCGAGGCCGAGCAGCGAGCGGTAGTGGGCGCGGTAGGTCTCGGTCAGGTGGTCGACGGTGGTCCCGGCGACCGAGGAGCCCTCGGCGCTGGTCCGGGGCGAGGGGATGCCGTCCACGGAGCTCGTGCGCGATCCGATCGGCATGGGGGCGATCACCGGCATCCCGCCGGGCGAGCGGGTCCGCCGGAAGGCGCCGGAGGCGCGCACGGGGGCGCCGGTGGAACCGCGTGCGGGAACGACCGCCGAGGCGCGTGCGGGTGCGACGGCGGGGCTCCGCAGGGGGAGCAGCGCCGTGCCCGCGCCGCGCGGGGCGGCGATGATCGCGATGTCGAGTACCTCAGCCACGCATGTTGGACACGCTTCCCCCCGGCAAGGTTGTACGCGTGCGGCGCCCTTTTCACCGGCGTGCCGTTCATCCCCATGTGTAAACGTTCTCCCCCGGTACCCCGCCTCCACGGCGTGCCCCGCGTCACACCGTCGTGGGCGCACGCAGAGACGTCCCCCGTTCGACCACTGGTTGCAGTAAGGGGGAAGAGCATCCTCGAACACGGCATCGCCGCAGTTCAAGAGGTATATGGCGCCTATTTGCTCACAGGTCGTTCACAGATCCTACAAAGCTGTGACAACCGATTCCGCGATCTGGAGGGCGTTCAGGGCGGCGCCCTTGCGCAGGTTGTCGGCGCAGACGAAGAAGTCCAGGGCCCGCTCGTCGTCCAGGGAGCGCCGGACCCGGCCGACCCAGGCGGGGTCGGTGCCCGCGACGTCGGCGGGGGTGGGGAAGTCGCCCCGGGCGGGGTCGTCGTAGAGGACGACGCCGGGGGAGGTCGCCAGGACCTCGTGGGCGCGGCCGACCGGCACGGGCCGCTCGAAGCGGGCGTGCACGGTGACGGAGTGCCCGGTGAGGACGGGGACGCGCAGACAGGTCGCGGCGATCCGCAGGGCGGGCAGGCCGAGGACCCGGCGGGTCTCGTCCCGTACGCGCTCCTCCTCGGAGGAGGAGCCGTCGGCGCCCGGCGTGCCGGACCAGGGCAGTACGTTGAGCGCGAGGGGCCCGGGGAAGGGACCGGTGGACTCGCCGACGGCCCGGCGCACATCGCCGGGGTGGGTGCCCAGGTCCTCGGCGCCCGCCACCAGGCCGAGCTGGGCGCGGAGCGCCTCGACGCCCGCCCGCCCGGCGCCGCTGGCGGCCTGCTGGGCGGTGACGACCAGTTCGGTGAGCCCGAACTCGGCGTGCAGGGCGCCGACGGCGACGATCAGCGCGAGGGTGGTGCAGCCGGGGCTGGCGACGATGCCCCGGGGGCGTACGAGCGCCGCGGGGGCGTTGGTCTCGGGGACGACGAGGGGCACCTCGGGGTCCGCGCGGAAGGCGGCGGAGGTGTCGACGACGACGGCGCCCTTGAGCGCGGCGACGGGCGCCCAGCGGGCGGCCACCGGCTCCGGCACCAGGAAGAGCGCCACGTCGACGCCTTCCAGGGCCGTCTCGTCGAGTGCGAGGACCTCGCACTCCTCCCCGCGCACGGAGGCCTTGAGGCCCGCCGAGCGCGGGGAGGCGAGGAGACGTATCTCGCCCCAGACGTCCGCGTGGTGCGTGAGCAGCTGGAGCATCACCGAGCCGACGGCTCCGGTCGCACCGACGACCGCGAGCGTCGGCTTCGGCGTCATCGGCCGGTGCCTCCGTAGACGACGGCCTCGTCCGCGTTGTCCAGGCCGAAGGCCGTGTGGACGGCGCGGACCGCCTCGTTGACGTCGTCGGCGCGGGTGACGACCGAGATGCGGATCTCGGATGTCGAGATGAGCTCGATGTTGACGCCCGCGTCGGAGAGCGCGCGGAAGAAGTCCGCGGTGACGCCCGGGTTGGTCTTCATACCCGCGCCGACCAGGGAGATCTTGCCGATCTGGTCGTCGTAGCGGAGCGAGTCGAAGCCGATCGCGCTCTTCGCCTTCTCCAGTGCGTCGATGGCCTTGCGGCCCTCGGCCTTGGGGAGGGTGAAGGAGATGTCCGTGAGGCCGGTGGAGGCCGCGGACACGTTCTGCACGATCATGTCGATGTTGATCTCGGCGTCCGCGACGGCCCGGAAGATGGCCGCGGCCTCGCCCGGCTTGTCCGGCACGCCGACGACCGTGATCTTCGCCTCGGAGGTGTCGTGGGCGACACCCGAGATGATGGCCTGCTCCACCTTCTGGGCTCCTTGCGGTTCGTTGCTGACCCATGTGCCCTGCAGCCCCGAGAACGAGGAGCGGACGTGGATCGGGATGTTGTAGCGGCGCGCGTACTCGACGCAGCGGTGCAGCAGCACCTTGGAGCCGGAGGCGGCGAGTTCCAGCATGTCCTCGAAGGAGATCCAGTCGATCTTCTTCGCCTTCTTGACCACGCGCGGGTCGGCCGTGAACACGCCGTCGACGTCCGTGTAGATCTCGCAGACCTCGGCGTCGAGCGCGGCGGCCAGCGCCACGGCGGTGGTGTCGGAACCGCCGCGGCCCAGCGTGGTGATGTCCTTCTTGTCCTGGGACACGCCCTGGAAACCGGCGACGATGGCGATGTTGCCCTCGTCGAGCGCGGTGCGGATACGGCCCGGCGTGACATCGATGATGCGCGCCTTGTTGTGGACCGAGTCGGTGATGACACCGGCCTGGCTGCCGGTGAACGACTGGGCCTCGTGGCCCAGGTTCTTGATCGCCATGGCCAGCAGGGCCATGGAGATCCGCTCCCCGGCGGTCAGCAGCATGTCGAATTCACGACCGGCAGGGATCGGGGATACCTGCTCGGCGAGATCGATCAACTCGTCCGTCGTGTCGCCCATCGCGGAAACCACGACGACCACCTGGTGGCCGTTCTTCTTGGCGTCCACGATCCGCTTGGCGACGCGCTTGATGCCCTCGGCATCGGCAACGGAGGAGCCTCCGTACTTCTGCACGACAAGGCCCACGTGCGCTCCTCGCTCAGTGTGTGCCGCAGCCGGCGCTGCGATCGGCTCAGTCTAACGAGCGGCCCGCGAACACCCATGGCATATCGGATGGTGAGACGCGCCGCTCGCGGAGTGATCACCCCGGGTCCCCGCCGGACGATTCACCCGGGTACGGGGACCTCGCGGGCACCCGGGAGCACGGGTGTCTCGCGGCGGGCGCTCCCCCGCTCAGGCGTCGCTCATGGACCCGCCCGGATTCGGCTCCCGAGGGGCTGGGCGGGGCACGGGCGGGCGGGCACTGCTCAGCCCCCGAGGGGCCACGCCCCCGGCGGACGGCACCCGATCCCTCCAGGGGCACGCCCCGGCAGACGACCTCGCCCCCAGGGGGACGGCCCCGGCGGTCGGCGCTCAGCCCTTGAGGGTGCGCAGGCCCAGCGGTGCGCCGATCTCCTCGGCCATCACGCGGCCCGCCTCCTCGGCGAGTTCGTCCTCCGTCAGGTCCTCGTCGGTGTCGAGGCCGTCCAGGGCCGCGAGCGGCTGGTCGAGGCGGACGTGGGCGACGAGGGACTGGAGGGCGCGGAGGGTGGCGGAGGCGGTGGGGCCCCAGTTGGAGAAGTAGGAGAACTGCCACCACCACAGGGCCTCGCTGGTGCGGCCCGCGCGGTAGTGGGCGAGGCCGTGCCGGAGATCGGTGACGATGTCGGCGAGGCTGTCGGAGATCCGGGCCGGGACGGGCGCCTTGCGGGGCTCGTACGGGTCGAAGACCTCGGAGTAGACGTCCACCGGCTCCAGGAGCAGGGCGAACCGCTCGCGCAGGGCGTCGGCGTCCGGCTCCGGGCCCGTGTCGGTCTCGTAGCGCTCGTCGGGGACGATGTCCTCGTGCGCGCCGAGCCTGCCGCCCGTCAGGAGCAGCTGCGAGACCTCCAGGAGCAGGAAGGGCACCGCGCTGTCGGGTTCGTCGCCCTTGGCCACCTCGGTGGTCGCCACGATGAAGCTCTCGATCGAGTCGGCGATCTGGACCGCGAAGTCGTCGGGGTTCTGCGTGAGGGAGTGCAGCGTGGGGTCAGACATCGAGGAGCCTCTCTGGGAGCGCGCCGGCCCTGTCGTCATACATCTAGCAGCCTCCGCCCCTCGAAGGCACGGCCGAGGGTCACCTCGTCGGCGTACTCCAGGTCGCCGCCGACCGGCAGACCACTGGCGAGCCGGGTCACCCGAAGGCCCATGGGCTTGATCATCCGCGCCAGGTACGTCGCGGTGGCCTCGCCCTCCAGGTTGGGGTCGGTGGCCAGGATCAGCTCGGTGACCGAGCCGTCGGCGAGCCGTGCGAGCAGCTCGCGGATGCGCAGGTCGTCGGGTCCGACGCCCTCGATCGGGCTGATCGCGCCGCCGAGGACGTGGTAGCGCCCCCGGAACTCGCGGGTCCGCTCGATCGCGACGACGTCCTTGGGCTCCTCGACCACACAGATGACGGTCAGGTCGCGGCGCGGGTCGCGGCAGATGTTGCACCGCTCCTGCTGGGCCACGTTGCCGCAGACCTCGCAGAACCTGACCTTCTCCTTGACCTCCAGGAGGGCGTGCGCGAGGCGCCGGACGTCCGTGGGCTCGGCCTGGAGGACGTGGAAGGCGATCCGCTGCGCGCTCTTGGGACCGACGCCGGGCAGCCTGCCCAGTTCGTCGATGAGGTCCTGCACCACGCCTTCGTACACGGAACGCCCTTCCGGGGGAGTGCTTGTTTCTTACGGTAGTGGCTGGAAGCGGGCCGCATAAGCCCATGACCGGCCGGGACCGGGAAGGGTCCGGCCGGAACCGGGCGAGGTCAGAAGCCCAGGCCCGGCATACCGCCCATGCCCTGCGCCAGCGGGCCGAGCTTGGCCTGCTGGAGCTGCTGCGCGTTGTCGTTGGCGGCCTGCACGGCGGCCACGACCAGGTCGGCCAGCGTCTCGGTGTCCTCCGGGTCGACCGCCTTGGGGTCGATGACCAGGGCGCGCAGTTCGCCGGAACCGGTCACGGTCGCCCTGACCAGGCCGCCGCCCGCCTGCCCCTCGACCTCGGTCGCCGCCAGTTCCTGCTGGGCGCGGGCGAGGTCCTGCTGCATCTTCTGGGCCTGCTGGAGAAGCTGCTGCATATTGGGCTGGCCACCACCGGGAATCACGGTCACTCCTGAGGTTCGGTACGTCCGTATGTCGGTACGCCCGAGCCTACGTGGTCCCCGCCCGGCCCGCCTCCACCACTCTTTCGGGTGAGAAACCATGGACTCCCCTACCTGATCAACCCCCTCTTCAGGGCGGAGATCCCGGGAATCGGGGCCCGCCGCCCACCATTCGGCGGTAGGAAGGGCAGGCACCATGTGCACCGCACGTCACAGAAGGATCACGAGCGCTGAGCTGAACAGAGGAGTCGCCCGGTGAGCCAGCAGCCGGAGACGCCACCACCGGGCCCCCCCGGAGGAGACGTCCACCGCGATCTGACCGGTACGCCGTTCCCGCTGGGGGACTGGGGCGAACCCGCCGAACGGCTCGACGAGCTGTACCGCTGGGTGGAGGCCCAGGCCCTGCGCGCCGCCGAGTGGTACCTCTCCGACCGGGTCTGGAAGCGTCGCTTCGCCCGTGTCCTGCGGCTGGGCACGGCCCTCGGTGTGATCGCGGGCGCGGCGCTGCCGCTGCTCGATCTGACCGGGGTGGCGCGGGGTACGGCGGGCTGGGGCTATCTGTCGCTGCTGATGGGCGCCGCGTGCATGGCGTGCGACCGGTACTTCGGGCTGACGTCCGGCTGGATGCGGGACGTGGCGACGGCGCAGGCGGTGCAGCGGCGGCTCCAGGCGCTCCAGTTCGACTGGGCGACGGAGAGCGTCCGGGAGGTGCTGGGGCCCACGGAGGGCACCGCGAGCGAGGCGGCCGAGCGCTGTCTCGGGGTGCTGCGGCGCTTCTCGGAGGACGTGACGGAGCTGGTACGGGCGGAGACCGCGGACTGGATGGTCGAGTTCCGTTCGGGTCCGGCGCCGCTGGCGCTCCAGTCGGTGGGCGTGGCGCCCGCCCGGCCGGAGAGCATCCATCCGCCGGGCCGTTTCCCGCTGCCGCCGATGACCCGGCCGAACATGCCGCGCCAGCGGCCCCCGGAGACCCGCTAGCCGGGTCCCGGGGCCGCGCGCGGGAAGGGTCCGGGATTCCCGGGTCCCGGGTCCCGGGTCCCAGGGCTCAGGGCTCAGGGCTCAGGGCTCAGGGCTCAGGGCTCAGGGCTCAGGGCTCAGGGCTCAGGGCTCAGGGCTCAGGGCTCAGCTCAGGATGATCATCGAGCCCTGGGCCAGGCTCCGGGTCGCCGCCGCGTGCAGGCCCAGCCACACATGGCGCTCCCGGGCGAAGGGGCCGTCGTCGTAGGGGAGCGGTACGGCCGGTTCCTCCAGGGCCGTGGGGCGGTCCGGCGGGAGCGGCGGCGCCGGGGGGTTCGCCGGGTCGATGCCGATCGAGGGCGCCACGAACTGGAGTTCGCGCAGGAGTCCGTACGAGGAGCCGAGCGGTCCGCCGCCCTCCAGGAGCTCGTCGTTGGCGAGGGGGGCGGGGAAGTCGACCGGTACGTAGGAGCCCGCGTGGTCGTAGTGCCAGACCAGGTGCGACTGCTGGGCGGTCGACTCGAACATCTCCAGGAGCTGCTCGTAGTCCCCGCCGAGCTCGCCGACCGGCTCGACCGGCAGCCCGTGCACCTGGAGCAGATAGGCGCGGCGCAGGAAGTGCAGGGCCTCGTAGTCGAATCCGGCCACCGGGGCGACCTCGCCCGAGAGGCCCGGCATGTACGCGTAGACGGGCACGGTCGGCAGGCCGGACGCGCTGAGCACGGCGTCGTACGCGGCGATCTCTTCGGCGAAGGGGTTGTCGGGGCTGTGGCACAGCACGTCGACTAGGGGGACCAGCCACAGGTCACAGGCCAAGGGAGGCTCGCTCTCCGTCAGTTCACGTCGGTTCGCGTCGGTTCGCGGGGATGGTCAGGGTAGTCGGCCCGGCGGGCGGCGCCCACCCGCTGGGGACCTGCCCCGGGAGGCGGGGCCTCAATCCGACGGGTCTCAGCGGGCCCGGTGCTCCAGGCGGTCCGCCCAGGCCAGGGAGTGCTCGTCGTAGTCCCGTACGACCTCGGCGGAGGTGCGGGTGTCACCACGGGTGACCGCGTCGACCAGTTCGACGTGACGGCTCCAGAGCTGGGCGGGAAGGTCCCGTTCGGCGCGCAGGTGGGGCACGGAGAAGGCCCAGCCCTGGACGCGGAGCCGGTGCAGGAAGTCGGCGATGTGGTCGTTGGCGGCGACCAGACGGCCCAGCTCGCGCCAGTAGCGGATGTCGTAGCCGATGAGGATGTCGAGGTCCCCGGCGCGGGCGGCGCGGGCGGCGGCCTCTCCCCTGCGCCGTACGGAGACGAGCGCGACCCCGAGACCGGGCTCGGGCCCGGGGGCCTGGCGGCGGGCGGCGGGGGCGGTCGTGCAGCGGCGCAGGACGCCGTCGACGACGAGCGTGCGGGCTTCGACCATCCGCCGGTAGTCGTCCACGGAGTACCGGTGGACGCGGAAGCCCCGGTGCTGGTCGGAGTCGAGGAGGCCCTGCGCGCAGAGGTCGACCAGGGCTTCCCGCACGGGGGTCGCGGAGACGCCGTACTGCTCGGCGATCTGCTTGACGGTGAACTCCTGGCCCGCCTTGAGACGCCCCGCGACCACTTCGTCACGGAGCGCGTCCGCGATCTGCTGCCGCAGGGTGTTGCGGGTGACGGCTCCGCTCGCGGGCATGTGGTCGGTCCCCCTCCGTCCGGTTCCGGACACCCTAGTCCAGTCGGACGGAGGGGACCCGCGTCGTGGTTACGCGGTGTGCTCGTCGGCGACCGTCAGGGCCGCGTCCAGGGCCGCGAGGCCCTCCTTGGCCTCCGCCTCGGTGACGTTGCAGGCGGGGACGGCGTGGGTGCGGTTCATGTTCACGAAGGGCCAGAGGCCGTTCTTCTTCGCGGCGGCGGCGAAGGCGGCCATGGGCGCGTTGGCCTCGCCCGCCGCGTTGTACGGGACGAGGGGCTCGCGGGTCTCGCGGTTCCTGACCAGTTCGAGGGCCCAGAAGACGCCGGTGCCGCGGACCTCGCCGACGGAGGGGTGGCGCTCGGCCAGCTCGCGCAGTCCGGGGCCGAGCACGGTCTCGCCGATGTGGGCGGCGTTCTCGACGACCTTCTCGTCCTCCATCACCTGGATGGTGGCGACGGCGGCGGCGCAGGCCAGCGGGTGACCGGAGTAGGTCAGACCGCCGGGGTAGGGGCGCTTGTCGAAGGTGGCGGCGATCTCGGCGTTGATGGCGACGCCGCCGAGCGGCACGTAGCCGGAGTTCACGCCCTTGGCGAAGGTCATCAGGTCGGGCACGACGTCGAAGTGCTCGGCGGCGAACCACCTGCCGGTGCGGCCGAATCCGGCCATGACCTCGTCGAGGACGAAGACGATGCCGTACTTGTCGCAGATCGCGCGGACGCCCGCGAGGTAGCCGGGCGGCGGGGTCATGATGCCCGCGGTCCCGGGCACGGTCTCCAGGATGATCGCGGCGATCGTCGCCGGACCCTCGAAGGCGATCGTGTCCTCCAGGTGCTGGAGGGCCCGCGCGCTCTCCTCCGCCTCGGTGGTGGCGTAGAAGGGCGAGCGGTAGAGGAAGGGGGCCCAGAAGTGCACGACACCAGCGGAGGCGGTGTCGGAGGGCCAGCGGCGCGGGTCACCGGTGAGGTTGATCGCGGTGGAGGTGGCGCCGTGGTACGAGCGGTAGGCGGAGAGCACCTTCGTACGGCCGGTGTGCAGCCGGGCCATGCGGACGGCGTTCTCGACGGCCTCGGCACCGCCGTTGGTGAAGAAGATCTTGTCCAGGTCGCCGGGGGTGCGCTCGGCGATGAGGCGGGCGGCCTCGGAGCGGACGTCGACGGCGAAGGCGGGCGCGAAGGTGGCGAGCTTCCCGGCCTGCTCCTGGATGGCGGCGACCACCGTGGGGTGCTGGTAGCCGATGTTGGTGTAGACGAGGCCGCTGGTGAAGTCGAGGTAGCGGTTTCCGTCGTAGTCCCAGAAGTACGAACCCTCGGCGCCTGCCACGGCGAGCGGGTCGATCAGGCCCTGGGCGGACCAGGAGTGGAAGACGTGCGCGCGGTCGGCGGCCTTGACGGCGGCCCCGGCCTGGGGGTCGGGTTCGATGACATGAGGGGTCATGGGGTCGAGGGTAAGGAACCGCAGGTGGGGCGGGCCATGGCCATCCTGTCCATCGAGACCGGGGCGGACGCGACACCTTGTTTCCCGGACCTCCCCGACCCACCACCGAGCCGGGGTTCATTGACAGCACGCTGTCGTCATGACAGCCTTCTGTCATGATGAACACGACGGTCCACCTCGCTGTGTACGACACCCTCGCCGACTGGGAGACCGGGCACGCCACGGCCTGGCTCGCCCGCGCCGGATTCACGGTCAGGACGGTCGGCCCGGTCGCGGGCGAGCCCGTCACGACCCTCGCGGGCCTGCGGATCGTGCCCGATCTGTCCCTCGGCGACCTGCGGCCCGAGGACAGCGCGCTGCTGATCCTGCCCGGCGCCGACACCTACGACGAGGGCGACGGACTCGCCCCCTTCACCGCCAAGGCCCGCGCCTTCCTCGACGCCGGGGTCCCGGTCGCCGCGATCTGCGGTGCCACGGCGGGCCTGGCCCGGGAGGGCCTGCTCGACGACCGCGCCCACACCGGCGCCGCCTCCTTCCACCTCGCCGCCACCGGCTACCGGGGCGCCGGGCGGTACGTCGAGGCGGACGCGGTGACCGACGGCGACCTGATCACGGCGGGCCCGACCGAGCCGGTCGCCTTCGCGCGCGAGATCTTCGCCCGGCTCGGCGCGTACGAGGGGAAGCGGGACGCCTGGTACCGCCTCTTCCACGACTCGGACCCGGCGGCCTTCGCCGAACTGAACGCGCGGGAGGCGTAGATGGGCCGGGCAGGGCAGGACGCCCTGTCCCGTACCGCCCTCGGCGTCTTCCGGCTCAACGGGCAGTTCCTCAGCGTCTCGGAGGAGCTGGCCGCGCCCGCCGGACTGACCGCCGCCTGGTGGCAGGTCCTCGGGGCGGTCCTCCCGGAGCCCCTGCCGGTGGCCGGGATCGCCCGGGTCATGGGCATCACCCGGCAGAGCGTCCAGCGGATCGCGGACCTGCTGGTGCGGGAGGGTCTCGCCGCGTACGAGCCGAATCCGGCGCACCGCCGCGCCAAGCTGCTCGCCCCCACCGGGGCGGGCCGGGCGGCGGTCCGGGAGATCGAGCCGGGCCACGCGCGGCTCGCCGCCGCGCTCCTGCGGGAACTGGGCGGCCAGGAGGCCTTCGACGAGACGGTACGGGTCCTGGACCGGCTCTCGGCGGCGCTCGACGCGGCCGGGGCGGACCTCGGGGCGGAGTGAGCGGGCGGGCCGGGGCCGTACGGGAGGCCGGGGTGACGGCCCGGCCGCGCGGGAGCCGGCGGCGGACCGCTCTCCCCTCGGGCGCGGGCGGGCGGGGCGGCTCAGGCGAGCAGTTCGCAGACGACGCTGCGCAGCAGTCTCGGGTGGACGAAGCGGTCCGGCGCGGTCGGCGGACAGCGCCAGGACAGCGGCCAGGTCCGGCCCGTCAACGCCGGTACCGGAACATAACTCGCATGGGCGGGACCCGCGTTGAGCCGGGTCACTCCCCGGGGCCACGGCCGGTGCGCGGTCGTGCCGGGCGGGACGAGGAAGTAGACCCCGCGGCGCCCGTTCGCCTCGGCGACCACCGGCCCCGGGTCGCCGGCGGTGAGCGCCTCTATCCAGTCGGCGAGCCGTCGCCCCTCGTCGCCGTCGACTCGAACGGCGTCGAACTGCACTCCGGCCTTGCGGAGTTGGAATCCTGAAACCGGAATCCAATCCACGGTCACTTCCCGGTTGTCGTCGTTCACAGGGCCATGTTCCCGCTTCGGCGGCGGGCCCGCGCGCGTCGCGGGCCCGCCGCCCGGACCGTGCCCCGGTGGGGGCGGCCCGTCGGGAGGGATCAGCAGGACAGGTTCGCCCCGGTGGGGACGCCCAGGATCTGGGTGAACTGCGTGTACTTGTTGATGCGGCTCTGGACCTGGGCGGGGTTGCCGCCGTTGCACTCCAGGATGCCGTTGATGGAACGGATGGTCTCGCCGAAGCCCACGCCGTTGACGATGGCGTTGTGCGGGGTCATGGTGCCGGGGCCGTTCTGGGTGTTCCAGTACCAGAGACCGGTCTGCATGGCGACGGCCGGGTCCTGCTCGACCTTCCAGGGGTTGTTGAGGAGGTCGATGCCGAGGGCGTCACCGGCGGCCTTGTAGTTGAAGTTCCAGGAGAGCTGGATGGGGCCGCGGCCGTAGTAGGCGGCCTGTCCCGCGGGGCAGCCGTAGGGCTTGCCCGCGTCGCAGTAGTGGGGGTAGTTCGCGGTGTTCTGCTCGACGATGTAGAAGAGCCCGCCGGTCTCGTGGGAGACGTTGGCGAGGAAGGCCGCGGCCTCCTGCTTCTTCACGGTGTCGCTGCCGGTCTTGGCGAAGGCGGGGTAGGACTTGGTGGCGGAGACGAGGCCCGCGTACGTGTAGAAGGGGTTCCGGTTCGGGAACATCTGGTTGAACTGCGCCTCGGAGACCACGAACCCGGAGGGGTCCGGGTTGCCGCCGCCGTCGCCGCAGGCGCCCTGGTCGCGCCAGACGTCCGCGGTGCCGGGACGCTCGTTGAGCGTCCACCACTTCGCATACCAGTTCCGGCCGTTGAGCGAGGCGGTCATGCCGCCGGTGTAGACGCTGCCCGAGTTCCAGGCGCCGACGCAGGCGGGTGCGGCGCCCGCGGTGGCGGAGGGGACGAGTACGGCGATTCCTAGGGCCGTACAGAGTGCTGCCATCACGGCGAGCAACTTACGCAGCATGTGCGCTTCCTTCCGGGTGGGGCCGGGTGGGGGAAGCCACAGCGAAGCGTGATTGGTCTGGACCCGTCAAGGTCTAGACCAGAACTTGTGACGATCGGGATGGACTTGGGGGTGGGATTGGCGTAGCTCCCACCGGAGCTACGCCAATTCCCTTGCCGCTAGAGCAGGTTGTAGATCTGGTAGCCGTAGCCGATCTTCACCGGCTTCTGGAACGGGGCTGCGGCGTTGCCCGTACCCGAGTAACGCAGCAGGTCACCGTTGGTCTTCCGGGCGATCAGGTCCGTCCGGCCGTCCATGTCCAGGTCGCCGACGGAAAGCAGCCGGTCGAACGCGTTCCAGCCACCGCCGATCTTCGCGCGGCCCGCGAAGGGGGCCTTGTAGTTGCCGGTGCCCTTGTAGAGCCACAGGACGCCCGACTTGTCGCGGGCGACGATGTCGGCCTTGCCGTCACCGGTCAGGTCGCCCTGTCCGGCGATCTGGCCGTACTGGTCCCAGCCGCTGCCGACCCGGGCGCGCGGGGTCACCGTGCCGTTCGCGTAGGCGAGGTAGGACCACAGGACACCGGCCTTGTCGACGCCGATGAGGTCGGCCTCCTTGGCCCCGCCGATGCTGCCGGGCGACAGGACGGTGCGGTAGGTGTTCCAGCCCCGTCCGACCTTCTTCTCCTGGAAGTCGCCGTCCTCGGTGACCCGGCTGAACTCCAGTTCGCCGTCCTTGTAGAGGAGCCAGCCGCCCTCGGCCCAGCCGTCCTTGTCGTTGTCGACGTCGATCACGTCGGCCATGTAGTCGACCTCGAACGGAATGTGCTCGCGGGGCTCGAAGCCGCCCGCGAGGTCCGGGAAGTACAGGTACAGCTCGGAGGTCCGCTTGTGGACGGCGTTCATGGCGAAGGTGGGCGTCTCGACAGGAGCCTCGTCGGTGCGCGCGAGGGCACCCGCGCCCGGCGCGTTCTGCGCCCGGTGCTCGGCCACGGCCCGCGCCCGCTCGGCCACGGCCGGATCGCCGGAGGCGAGGGCCGTACCGGCGGTGGCGGCCAGCGCGACTCCGGCGGCGGTGGCGGCGAAGACGGCCCGGAACATGCTCCGGCGTCGGTCGATCATGAAGATTCCCCCCTGGGATCCTTGCGCGCGGGTCCTGGGACCGCCGCGCGCGAGCTGAGATCCGCAGCCTCTCACAGGGGTCCGACACCGCTCTGACCAGGCCCGACACCATGCCGTCCGGAATCGGCGGCTCCGGACGGAGCCGCCGGCTCCGGGTCGTGGTCCCGCCCGCCACCCCTCAGACCAGCAGCACGATCCGCCCCGGCCGGTGGCCCGCCTCCGCGCGCCGGTGGGCCTCGGCGGCCTCCTCCAGCGGGAGGACGTCAGCGATCCGGGTGGCCAGTTCCCGCGCGGCGACCCGCTCCAGCATCCCCTTCAGCCGGGCGCCGTCCGGGACCGCCTGTACGGCCTTCACGGTGATGTCCCGCTCGGCGACCGGCGCCCGCTCGCCGGACGCCGTGACGAAGACCCCGCCGTCCTTGAGCGCGGGCAGCAGCGGGTCGCCGATCAGGGCCGCGTCGAAGATGCCGTCGAGGCGCTCCGGGGCGAAGCCCAGCACCCCCGTGATGACGTCCTCCGGCGCCCCGCGCGGCACCACCGTCTCCGCTCCGAGGAGGAGCAGTTCGGCCTCGTCGCCGCTGTTGGCCAGGGCCGCCACCCGGAGCCCGGCCGCCGCCGCGTGCTGGACGGCGAACCGGCCCACCACCCCGCTCGCCCCGGTGATCAGCACCGCGGACCCCGCGGGCAGGGCCGGCAGGTCGAGGATCTGCGCGGCGGTCAGCGCGGACACCGGCACCGAGGCGGCCGTGGAGAAGTCCAGCTCGTCGGGGACCGGCGCCAGCCAGGCCGGATCGGCCAGGATCATCTCCGCGTACGTGCCCGTGGCCGCCCTCTCCGCCAGCCAGGGAACGAATCCGGCCACCCGGGTGCCCTCGGGCAGACCGGGCGCCGCGTCCAGGAGGCGGCCCGCGAAGTCGAAGCCGAGGACGAAGGGCGGCTCGATGGCCCCGAGGACGGCGGCGAAGCGCCCGGCGCGGATCTTCAGGTCCGCCTGGTTCACGGCGGTGGCCTTGATCCGTACGCGCACCCGGCCCGGGACGGCTCCGGCCTCCGGTTCGGGTCGGCGGGCCATCCTGAGGACCTCGGGTCCGCCGTAGGCGGTCACTTCGACGACACGCATGGGGTACTCCTCACGGAAGGCCCCCTCGTGGCCATTACACCCACGCTCCACACCCCCGGGCAACCCCTGATCGCCCGCCCGGGGCCCATCGGGGACCGGCCCGGGGAGCCAACGGGGGAGCCGTCGGGCGAGCCATCGGGGACCGGCCAGGGACCCACCCCGGGAATCCCCCTGGAATCCCCCGGAGAAAGTGCCGGGACCCGCTGACGGAAGGAAGAACTCCAGGTGGCGGTCGGCCGCACCACCCCCGCCGTCGCACACACGTCCGTACCGTCGCACGGGTGGAATGGCTGACCGCTGAGAACCTCATCGCCGTGGGCACCGCGCTCCTCGGCGTCCTCGTCTCCGCCGGTGCCGTCTGGTACGAGCGGCGGGTGCCGCACCGGCGGCGGATCGGCTACCGCGTCCAGCTCGACACCGCCATCGGCGACGCCGACGGCTCCCTGTCCGGCGCGGGCACGGCCGTGCGGCGCGGCTTCTTCGACGCGAGCCCCGACCTCGCCGACGCCACCCTCGTCCTGCTCAGGATCGAGAACGACGGCGCCCTCGCCCTCACCGCCGACCACTACACGGACGGCGGCCCGAACGGACTCACCGTGCGGTTCACCGGCCGCCGGGTGAAGGCGGTCGTCGTCACCGCCCCCGGCCACCCCCGGCTCCTCAGTCACTTTCCGGCCACCTGGTCCGGGCCCGCCGAGGGGGACACCGCCGTCCACCTCCCCAAGGTCCCGCTCAACCGGGGCGCCCACTACAAACTGCTCGTCCTGCTCACCGGCGGCCCGATCGGCGGGCCCGTCACCGTCGAGGGCAACATCGACGAGGGCCACGTCCACCTCAACCACAGCACCACCCCCGACGACACCCCGCCCGTCTTCAGCCGGGCCGCCCGGACCGTCACCGTCGTCCTCACCGTCTGTGTGGTCGCCCTCGCCGCGATCATCGTCCGGGAACAGGACCCGCCGCCGATCGGCTGCGCCCGGGGCACCCTCACCGTCACCGGCTCCACCGCCTTCGCGCCCGTCGTCCGGGAGCTGGCGAAGAAGTACGAGGACGACTGCGAGGGCTCGACCGTCGTCGTCGACGCGCGCGGCTCGACCACCGGGATACGGGAACTCGCCGACGCGGGGGCGAAGTCCGGCAAGGACTCCCCCGCCGTCATCGCCCTCTCCGACGGGCGCGGACCGGACGGCCACCCGCGACTGCGCCGGAGCAGGGTCGCGGTCTCCCTCTTCACCCTCGTCCTCCACGACGACGTGCCCGTCGACGACCTCACCCTGGACCAGGTCCGGCGGCTCTACCGGGGCGGGACCGACAACTGGAACCAGCTCGTCCCCGGTCTCGACCGGCCGGTCCTGCTGGTCAGCCGGAACGCCGGTTCCGGCACCAGGGAGGTCTTCCAGCGCCGGGTCCTCGGCCGCAACGAGCCCGCCGTCTCGTCCCGCGACTGCGAGCACCTCGACGATCCCGAGGCGAAGGTGATCCGCTGCGAACTCGACTCCACCGAGCAGGTCCTGGCCGCCGTCGCCCGGCTCCCCGGCGCCCTCGGCTACACCGAACTGCGGTCCGGGAGCGGTCTGAAGGGGCTGCACCGGGTGGCCCTCGACGGCAGACGGCCGGTCCTCGACGAGATCGGGGCGTCGAGCTACCCGTACCGGGAGATCGAGTACGCCTACACCTGGGGCCAGCCGCCCGCCGACTCCCTGACCTCCAGTTTCCTCACCTATATGAACCAGGGCGGCGGACAGGACGTCGTCCGCGCCCATGGGCACCTGCCCTGCGCCACCCCCGAGGGGCTGCGGATCTGCGGGGACGGCTGACTCCCCGTCTGGCATCCTCTGACGATGTGGATCCATTGAACGCGCAGGACCCGCTCGTCATCGGCCCGTTCCGGCTGCTCGGCCGTCTCGGGGTCGGCGGTATGGGCCGGGTCTTCCTGGCACGTTCGGCCGGGGGACGCACGGTCGCGGTGAAGGTGGTGCACGCCGAACTGGCCGCCCAGGACGAGTTCCGGCGCCGGTTCGCCCGCGAGGTCGCCGCCCTGGAGCGGGTCGGCGGCACCGGCACCGCGCCCGTCCTCGGTTCGGACACGGACGCCGAGGCGCCGTGGGTGGCGATCGGTTACGTGCCGGGGCCCTCGCTGCGGACCGTGGTCGGCGACGAGTCCGGGCCGCTGCCGCCCGCGAGCGTGAAGGCGCTGGCCGGGGGGCTCGCCCGCGCCCTCGTCCACATCCACGCCGCCGGACTCGTCCACCGCGACCTCAAGCCCTCGAACGTCCTGCTGACCGTCGACGGCCCCCGGCTCATCGACTTCGGCATCGCGCGGGCCGTCGACACCGTCGCCGAGGGCGGCAACCTGACCACCACCGGGGCGCTCGTCGGCTCCCCCGGCTTCATGTCGCCTGAGCAGGTGCGCGGGGACCGGCTGACCCCGGCGTCGGACGTCTTCTGCCTCGGCTCGGTCCTCGGGTACGCGGCGACCGGACGGGCCCCCTTCGGTACGGCGGACAGCGGTGTCCACGCGACGATGTTCCGCATCGCCCACGACGAGCCCGATCTGACGGACCTCCCGGCCGAGCTGTCCGGGCTGATCCGCGCCTGCCTCGTCAAGGACCCGGCGGGCCGCCCGTCCGCCGCCGAGATCGCCGAGGCCCTTCCCGTCCCCGACCCCTGGCTCCCGGCGGGCGTCCTGGCCCGCCTCGGCCGCCACGCGGCCCGTCTCCTGGAGGCGGAGACGGCACCGGAGGGCCCCGCCGCCGGAGCCCGGCCCTCCGGCGCGGGAGCCGGTGACGTCGGCAGGGACGCGGGCACGGACGCCACGGCCGGTGTCAGGGGCACCCCTACGGGGGCCGGAGACGTCCGGACGAGTGCCGGTGCCGGTTCCGGCGACCGCACCCCGCAGCCGTCCGCCGGTCCCCACCGGCCGGTCACGGACCTCCCGGTCCCGGTCGGCGGGCCCACCGGCGTCCCCGCGCCCCGGCCGCCCGCCCGGCGCCGGGCCCGTACCGCCCTGGTCGCCGGGCTCGCGGCCCTCACCGTGGCGGCGGCGGGCCTCGCGTACTTCTCCTGGCCCGGCACCGGCGACGAGGGGCGGAAGAACGGGGCCACGGGCGCCGCCCGCACCCCGGGCATCGTCCCCGCCGTCTTCCTCGGCGCCTGGGAGGGCGTCCTCCAGGGCTCCCCCGACCACCCCCGGGAGACCGCCCGGATCGAGATCTCGCAGGGCGCGGCGGGCGCCAAGACCGCCGTCTACGTCCAGGTCACCGAGAACCGCATGTGCATGGGCCGCTCCCGGCTGGTCTCGGCCGACGAGGACAAGGTGGTGTTCGGGGAGTCCGACGTGACGACCAGCGTGCCCGCCCGGCGCTGTGTCCCGGCCGCCCACCAGACCCTCACCCTGCGCTCCCCCGACGTCCTCGAATGGAGTTCGGGCGCCGCGCGGGCCACCTTCCGCAAGGCCCCCACCGGCACCGAGGCCGTCCCCGCCCGCTATCTCGGCCGCTGGTCGCGCATCCCGGCGCCCGAGATGTACGGGAAGAACGACGGCCGCTACACCTCGGAGGTGACGATCACCCAGGGCCCGGTCGGCTCCCCCGTGTTCCGTGTCGTCAACGGCTATCCGCGCACGGTCGACGGCGTGCTCAGCTCGGAGGACTGGTACTGCGGTGCCACGGCCGTCCTCGCGGGCGCCGGGGGCCTCCTGGTCATCGGCCCGACCACCCAGGACACCACCGCCTGGGACCGCGAGTGCCAGCAGGGCCTCGCCGGATACCTGCTCGTCGACAAGCTGAGGGGCAAGGACCGGCTCCTCGTCTACCCGATGCTCGACGGCGAGCCGAACGAGTACTACCGGAACTGAGGGCCCCGCCGGGGCACGCGGAGGGCCCGCGCCCCGGTTCACCGGGTCGCGGGCCCTTCGTACGCGCGCGTGCTCCTACAGGAAGGAGTTGATCTCGATGGTCTCGGTGCGGCCGGGGCCGACGCCGATGGCGGAGATCGGGGCGCCCGACATCTCCTCCAGGGCCTTCACGTACGCCTGCGCGTTCTTCGGCAGGTCGGCGAAGGTCTTGGCCTTGGTGATGTCCTCGGACCAGCCCGGCAGCATCTCGTAGATCGGCTTCGCGTGGTGGAAGTCGGTCTGCGAGTAGGGCAGCTCCTCGACGCGCTTGCCGTCGATCTCGTACGCGACGCAGACGGGGATCTGCTCCCAGCCGGTGAGCACGTCCAGCTTGGTGAGGAAGAAGTCCGTCAGGCCGTTCACCCGGGTCGCGTAGCGCGCGATCGGGGCGTCGAACCAGCCGCAGCGGCGGTCACGGCCGGTGGTGACACCGCGCTCGCCGCCGATGCGGCGCAGCGCCTCGCCGTCCGCGTCGAACAGCTCGGTCGGGAACGGACCGGCGCCGACGCGGGTGGTGTACGCCTTGAGGATGCCGATGACCCGGCTGATCTTCGTCGGGCCCACGCCCGCGCCCGTGCAGGCGCCGCCCGCCGTCGGGTTCGAGGAGGTGACGAAGGGGTACGTGCCGTGGTCGACGTCGAGCAGGGTGCCCTGGCCGCCCTCGAAGAGCACGACCTTGTCCTCGTCGAGCGCGTTGTTGAGGATCAGGGTGGTGTCCGCGACGAAGGGCTTGATCTGCTCCGCGTACTGGAGCATCTCCTCGACGATCTGGGCGGCGTCGATCGCGCGGCGGTTGTAGAGCTTGGCGAGCAGCTGGTTCTTGCCCTCCAGCGCCGCCTCGACCTTCTGGGTCAGGATCGACTCGTCGTACAGGTCCTGGACCCGGATGCCCACGCGGTTGATCTTGTCGGCGTAGGTCGGGCCGATGCCCCGGCCCGTGGTGCCGATCTTCCGCTTGCCGAGGAACCGTTCCGTCACCTTGTCGAGCGTGACGTTGTACGGGGTGATCAGGTGGGCGTTTCCGCTGATCAGGAGCTTGGACGTGTCGATACCGCGCTCGTTCAGTCCGCTCAGCTCGGAGAGCAGGACCGCCGGGTCGACGACGACACCGTTTCCGATCACCGGGGTGCACCCCGGTGAGAGGATGCCGGAAGGGAGAAGGTGCAGCGCGTACTTCTGGTCGCCGACGACGACGGTGTGGCCGGCGTTGTTGCCGCCCTGGTAACGCACTACATAGTCAACGGATCCACCGAGGAGGTCGGTGGCCTTTCCCTTGCCCTCGTCACCCCACTGAGCACCGAGCAGCACAAGTGCGGGCACAGGCGTACACCCCTTCCGGGTGGGGCATGTCCAGGGTCGGGGGCCGAGGCCCGCCTCACCGGTGTGCCCCGGAATAGACGAAGCCCCTGGCGCAATAGCGCAAGGGGCTCTTGCACAAAGATGCTACCCGAGGAAGGACCGAGGTGTCGGATCACGACCAGCTACTGGTCATCGTCGACCCGGTCGCCCGGCGGTCGGACGGCGAGTCCGTGCGGATCGCGAAGGATGTCCTGTGCGCCGGGGCGGAGGTGCGGATCTGCCTGCCGGACGGGCCGGAGGAGTTCTCCCGGGCCCTGGCCAGACGCGGCTCCCGGCGTCCCGTGGTGCTCGGCGACGACCGGGCGCTGCTGCGGACGGTGGCGCTGCTGCACCGCGAGCGGGAGCTCGCCGGGGTGGTCCTCTCCCTCGTCGCGATCGGCGCCCCCGAGGCCCTGGAGACGGCCCGCGCGCTCGGCGTGCCGCGCGCGGTGCCCGCCGCCGCGCGGGCGGTCCTGGAGGGGTCGGTGCGGCGGCTCGACCTGCTGGTCGACGACAGCGACGGGGTCGTCGTCGGCGACCTCCTGGTGCCCGCCAGGCCCGTGCCCGGTCCGGCCGCCGCGTCGGTCTGGGGCACCTGCCGGTCCCTGGTCCGCACCCTGGTCCGGCCGGTCCCGGCGGAGCCTGCGGTCCGCACCCACCGGCTGCGGGTGGAGGCGGACGGGGTGCTGCTGGCGGACGTCGACGCCCCGGTGGAGGGCCTGACGGTCCGCTCGGCGGGCGGTGCGGCCGAGGTGACCGTGCACCCGGTGGCGGCGCCGCCCCGGTACGCGACCGCCCGGGTCCTCACGGTCTCGGGCCCGGACTTCCGCTACCGCGCCGACGGCCGCCTCACCGGCCCGGTCCGCCGCCGCACCTGGACGGTCGGAGCGGGCGCGTGGGGCCTGACCCTGCCACGGGAACGGTGAGCCCTTGAGGGGGACCCGGGCGCGTCGGCCCTGGTGAGCCCTTACGGGGCCGGGCGGGGCGCCCGTGTCCGTGAGCCCGTACGGGACCGGGGCCGGGCTGCCCGTACGGGCGGTACGGGGCGAGCCCGAGAACGAGCCCTGCCCTCGCACGGCCGTACGGGTGACGGTGGCCGGGCGGTGGCCCGGTGATCCCGTACGGGATCGGGCGCCCGTCCCCGTGGGCCCGTAGGAGGGCAGGGGCCCGGCTCGGGACCCGTAGGGGCGCGGCCCCCGTGAGGTCCCGGGCTCAGTTCCCGGACGGCGGCGGCGGCGCGTCCGGCGCCGTCCGGGTGCGCCGGTGGTCCGCCCAGCGGTCCAGGATGCCCAGCATCTCCCGCTGGAGGAAGGCGAAGAACTCGGCGGTCTCGGCGGTGCGCATCCCCGCCGCCGTGTGCGGGCCGAGGGTCTCCGAGCCCTCCCGCAGGACCTTCTCCCAGCGGGTGAGGACCTGGTCGCGGCGGGTGAACGTCTCGTACCAGAGCTCGTTGTGGAGGACGTACCGGTCGCGCCGGGTGCCGGGGTCGCGCTCGCGGCCGACCATGTCGACCTGGCCGAGGTAGCGGACCGCGCCGGAGACGGCGGCGGGGCTGATCCTGAGCCGCTCGGCGAGTTCCGCCGAGGTCAGCGAGCCGGTCTCGGAGGCCAGCAGGGCCGCGAAGACCCGGGCGGCCATGCGCTGCATACCCGCCTCGGTGAGTTCGGCGGCGAACCGCTCGACGAAGCGGGAGACCGCCCGCTCCTCGGCGGGAGCCGTGCCGTCGGTCCCGGTGCCGCTCATACCGCTCATCGTCTCCCTCGTCCGCCGCTGACCCCCGACTTTATACGCTTCCTTAACTTCACAAATTTGTGAAAGAAGCGTACGTTCCGAAACATGACGAAGGCAATCAGCGTCGCCGGACTCCACAAGTCCTTCGGGCGCACCCACGCGCTCGACGGCCTCGACCTCACCGTCCCCACCGGAGAGGTCCACGGCTTCCTCGGCCCCAACGGCGCCGGGAAGTCCACCACCATCCGCGTCCTCCTCGGCCTCCTGCGCCCCGACTCCGGCACCGCCCGGCTGCTCGGCGGGGACCCCTGGCACGACGCCGTGGAACTGCACCGCCGGATCGCGTACGTCCCCGGCGACGTCACCCTCTGGCGCAACCTCTCCGGCGGCGAGGTCATCGACCTCCACGGACGCCTCCGGGGCAGCCTCGACCCGGCGCGCCGCGCCGCCCTGGTCGAACGCTTCGAACTCGACCCCACCAAGAAGGGCCGCACCTACTCCAAGGGCAACCGGCAGAAGGTCGCCCTCGTCGCCGCCTTCGCCTCCGACGCCGAGCTGTTCGTCCTCGACGAACCCACCAGCGGCCTCGACCCGCTGATGGAGGAGGTCTTCCGCGAGTGCGTCCGGGAGGTCCGCGACCGGGGCCGGACCGTCCTGCTGTCGAGCCATCTGCTCAGCGAGGTCGAGGCCCTCTGCGACCGGGTCAGCATCGTCCGCGCGGGCCGCACCGTGGAGTCCGGCACGCTCGCCGGTCTGCGGCACCTCACCCGGACCGCCGTCACCGCCGAACTCGCCGCCCCGCCGGCCGGTCTCGACCGCCTCCCCGGCGTCCACGACCTCGACGTCACCGGCACCCGGGTGCGGCTCCAGGTCGACACCGAACACCTCGACGGCGTCCTGCGCACCCTCACCGCCTCGGGCGTACGGAGCCTCACCAGCGCCCCGCCCACCCTGGAGGAACTGTTCCTCCGCCACTACGCCACCGAGGGCGGGGGCCCCGACGCCACCGGGACCACCGGGGTCTCAGGGACCTCAGGGGTCTCCGAGGCCGGGGGCCCGCGATGAGCACGGCCCTCGCCGGTACCGGCACCCTCACCCGGCTCGCCCTGCGCCGCGACCGGCTGCTGATCCCCCTCTGGGTCCTCGTCACCGGCGGTCTGGTCGCCAGTGGCCCCGGCACCCTCGCGGACGTCTACCCCACCGCCGCCGACCGGGCCTCGGCCGCCGCCACCATGAGCGCCAACGGCTCGCTGCGGGCGCTCTACGGGCCCGTCCTCGACGACTCCCTCGGCGGGCTCGTCGCCTGGCGGTTCGGCACCTTCGCCGCCGTCCTCGCCGCCGTCGCGAGCCTGCTCGTCGTCGTCCGGCACACCCGCGAGGAGGAGGAGACCGGGCGCCAGGAGACGCTCTCCGCCGGGGCGGTCGGCCGCCGGGCACCGCTCACCGCCGCCCTCCTCGCCGCCCTCGCCCTGAACACGGCCGTCGCCCTCCTCGTCACCGCGGGCCTCGCGGGACAGGGCCTCGCCGGGGCGCTCGCCCTCGGCCTGGCGGTCGGCGGCACCGGCATGGTCTTCGCGGCCACCGCCGCGCTCGCCGCCCAGCTGACCGGGAGCGCCCGGCTCGCCAAGGGCCTCACCGGCGCCGCGGTCGGCCTGGCGTTCGCGCTGCGGGCGGCGGGCGACGCCCGGACCGCCGACGGGTCCTCCGCCTCGACCTGGCTCTCGCCGATCGGCTGGGCCGAGCACGTCCGCGCCTTCGCCGGGGAGCGCTGGTGGGTGCTGCTCCTGCCGCTCGCGGCCGTACTGCTCCAGACGGCGGCGGCGTACGCGCTGACCGGCCGCCGGGACGTCGGCGCGAGCTTCCTGCCGACCCGGCCGGGGCCCGCCGCGGGGCGGCTCGGCTCGGCGGGCGCGCTCGCCCTGCGCCTCCAGCGCGGCACCCTGACCGGCTGGTCGCTGGGCTTCCTGTTCTGCGGACTGCTCTTCGGCGGGATGGCGGAGGGCGCGGCGGGCATCGTCGGCGACAACGCGCGGACCCGGGAGATCATCGCCCGCATGGGCGGTCAGACCGCGCTGACCAGCGCCTTCCTGGCGACTTTCGTCTCCCTGCTCGGGATGGTCGCGGCGCTGTTCGCGGTCGGCGCGGTGCTGCGGGCGCACGGCGAGGAGACCTCGGGGCGGGCCGAACCGCTCCTCGCGGGGCCCCTCGGACGGCTCCGCTGGGCGGCCGGGCACCTGGTGGTCGCCTTCGGCGGCTCCGCCGTGGTCCTCGCCCTCGGCGGCCTCGGCCTCGCCCTCTCGTACGGGCGGGACCTCGGGCCCCTCCTCGGCGCCTCGCTCGTCCAGCTCCCGGCCGTGTGGACGCTCGCGGGGCTCGCGGTCCTGCTGTGGGGCGCGGTCCCCCGGGCCGCCGGGGCCGCGTGGGGCGCGGCCGGGATCTGTCTGGCCCTCGGCTGGGTGGGCCCGGCGCTGGGGCTGCCGCGGGCGGCCCTGGACCTCTCCCCTTACGGGCATCTGCCGAAGCTGCCGGGGCAGGGGATGGACTGGACCCCGGTCCTGGTCCTGACGGCCCTGGCCGCCGTCCTGGTGACCGCCGGACTCGCCCGGCTGCGCCACCGGGACCTGGAGGTCTGAGCGGGACCGGCCGGGGGGCTCGGCGAGGTCCGGCCCGGCCCCTGCGGCCGGGGCCGGGTCAGACCTCCACCAGCAGTTCCTCGAAGCCCCGGATGACGTAGCCCGGTCTGCGGACGGGTTCGGCGGCCAGGCGCAGGTTGGGGGCCCGGCGGAGCAGTTCGGCGAAGACCGCGGTGAGTTCCAGCCGGGCGAGCGGGGCGCCGAGGCAGTAGTGGATGCCCGCGCCGAAGGTGACGTGCGGGTTGTCGGCGCGGGTCAGGTCGAGCCGGTCGGCGGTGGGGCCGAAGCGGGCCGGGTCCCGGTTGGCGGAGCCGAGGAGCAGGGCGACCTCGGAGCCGCGCGGGATGACGGTGCCGCCGAGTTCGATGTCGTCGAGGACCCAGCGCTCGAACATCTGGAGCGGGGTGTCGTACCGCAGCAGTTCCTCCACAGCTGTGGACAACTTCTCCGGATCGGGCCGGACGCCCTCCCTCAGGAGCGTCCACCAGCCGTTGACCGTGGTGTTCACGGTGGCCTCGTGGCCCGCGTTCAGCAGGAGGACGCAGGTGGAGACCGTCTCCTGCTCGGTCAGGCCCTCCACCGCGACCAGGGACGAGATCAGGTCGTCGCCCGGTTCCCGCCGCCGCCGGGCGATCAGCTCCCGCAGATAGGCCGAGAACTCCACCGACGCCCGTACCGCCCGCCGGGCCGTGTCCTGCGAGGGGTTCAGCTCGAACATCCCGCAGATCGCCGCCGACCAGGGGCGCAGCATCCCCCGTTCCTCGTCCTGCGCCGGGATGCCCAGCATCTCGGCGATCACCGCGACCGGCAGCGGTTCCGCGACCAGCGCCTGGAGGTCGCCGCCGCCCTCCGCGACCAGCCGCCCGACCAGTTCGGCGGCGAGCCGCCGTACCGTCGGGGCCAGTTCCTCCACGGTCCTCGGGGTGAACGCCGTGGACACCAGCCGCCGGATGCGGGCGTGGTCCGCCCCCTCCAGGTCGAGCAGCCCGTGGTCGTTGAGCGTGTGGAAGGGCTCGTACGCGGCGGGCGGCGCCTCCCGCCCGAACTCCTCGTGGCTGAAGCGGTGGGTGTACGTGCGCCCCAGCCGCCGGTCCCTGAGCAGGGCCGACACGTCCGCGTGGTGCGGGACGAGCCACTGCCGGGCCGGACCGTGCCAGTGGACGCGGCCCGCCGCCCGCAGGGTGGCGTAGGCGGGGTAGGGATCGGCGACGAACCCGGGCGACCAGGGGTCGTACACGGCGGAGACGTCGTCCGTACGGGGGTCCGGGGAAGCGGAAGCGTCCATGACCGGACGCTACCGCCACCCGGCCCCGGACACGCCCCGGGGCCGGAAAGCCCCCCTCTCGGGATCCGCTCCCCGGCCCCGGGGGGCTGTTCCTTCCGCCGGGCCTTCCCGGCCCTGCCGGGCCACGGGAACGTCAGGGGCCTAGCCTCCGGCGCGTACGAGCCCCGCCTCGTAGGCGAAGACCGCCGCCTGGGTGCGGTCGCGCAGGGCCAGCTTCACCAGGATGCGGCTGACGTGCGTCTTGATGGTGGACTCGGCGACCACCAGGTGATCGGCGATCTCGGCGTTCGACAGGCCCTGCGCGATCAGTACCAGGACCTCCGTCTCGCGCTCCGTCAGCTCCCCGATCTGCGCCATCGCGGGCGGCCGGGGGCCGCTGCCCGGGGCCTTCGCGAACTCGTTGATCAGCCGCTTCGTCACGCTCGGCGCCAGGAGCGCCTCGCCCGCCGCGACCACCCGCACGCCGTCCGCGAGCTGCCGGGCCGAGGCGTCCTTGAGGAGGAAGCCGGAGGCCCCCGCGCGCAGCGCCTGGTACACGTACTCGTCCAGGTCGAAGGTGGTCAGGACGAGGACCTTCGCGTCCGCGTCGGCGGCGACGATCTCCCGGGTGGCGTCGAGGCCGTTCAGCTCGGGCATCCGGATGTCCATCAGGACCACGTCCGGGCGGAGGGCGGCGACCTGGGTGACGGCCTCCCGGCCGTTGACCGCCTCTCCGACGACCTCGATGTCCGGCATGGCGCCCAGCAGCACCGAGAAGCCCTCGCGGACCATCATCTGGTCGTCGACGATCAGGACGCGGATCATCGGTCGGTCTCCTCGCGGCTCACGGGGATGTAGGCGGTCACCTCGTAGCCGCCGTCCCCGGTGGACTCGGCCGTCATCTCCCCGCCGAGCATCGTGACACGCTCCCGCATCCCGGTGATGCCGTGTCCGGCGCCCGGCGAGGGCTTCACCAGGCCCCGGGCGGGGCCGTTGGCGACGCGGAGTCCGATCCCGCCGAGGACATAGCCGATCTCGACCTTCGCCCCGGCGCCCGGCGCGTGCCGCAGCACGTTCGACAGGGCCTCCTGGACGATCCGGTACGCGGAGAGCTCCACGCCCGGCGGCAGCTCCCGTACGGCGCCGGTGACCACCTTGTCGACGGTGAGCCCGGCCTCCCGCACATTGGCGACGAGCCCTTCGAGGTCGGCGAGGGTCGGCTGCGGGGCGTCGGGGGCCTCGTAGTCCTCGGCGCGGACGACACCGAGGATGCGGCGCAGTTCGGTGAGGGCGGAGACGGCGTTCTCGCGGATGGTGCGGAAGGCCTGCTCCAGCTCCGGCGGCGGGTTCTCGACCCGGTAGGGGGCTGCCTCCGCCTGGATGGCGACGACCGACATGTGGTGGGCGACGACGTCGTGGAGCTCGCGGGCGATGGTGGTGCGCTCCTCCAGGAGGGTCCGCTTGGAGCGCTCCTCCGCGGTGACGGTCTGCTGCGCGGTGACCTCCAGATCGGCCTGGCGGCGGACCTGGAAGACGGTCACGGTGAGCAGGACGAGGGCGGAGAAGAACAGCATCGGGGCGGCTTCGGTGAGGCCGCCGAAGCCGAAGAAGAGCTGGAAGAACACGCAGTAGGCGGCCGTCACGACCCACATCCACGCGGCGGCCCGGGGCCGGGTGCGGGCGGCGACCACTCCGAGGACGATCAGATGGGTGGCGAACGAGGCGTGCGACCAGGGCCAGTTGCCGCCCGAGCCGCCGAGGTAGGCGATGAAGGGCGCGGTGCCCAGCGAGACCCAGAAGGCGAGCGTCGGCCGGATCAGGGTGAGCAGCACGACGGCGGCGGGGACGCAGGCGATCACGATCGACAGCACGCCGAAGCCGTAGTAGATCCGCTGGTATCCCAGGGCGAAGACGATCAGCGCGCAGAACCCGACGAAGGCGTGCGGGAGCAGTCCGGCGTAGGGCCGTACCGGCCGGGGCAGGAAGCGCGCGGGGCCGGTCGCCACGTTCGCGCGGGGCAGCGGCCGGAAGACGGCCACGTCACGGAAGAGCTCCTGGCTCAGCCCGCCGAGAGCCGCCTGCGCCAGGCGGATCTCGGGGCTGCGGCTCGTTTCGGGGATCTGTGTCTGGGTCACGTTCAACACGGTACGGGGGCCGCGGCGCCGGGTCGTCCGGCTGGATGCGGATCCTCCGGGGTCCCTCCTGAGTACTACGGAACCCAGTATTCCGCCCGCGATGACGAGACTCCCGTCCCCCGGGCCGCCGTCACCAGGCGAGCTGGGCGATCTCCTCCGCGACCACCGCGCAGGCGTCGGCCGCCGGGTCGATCAGCGGGAAGTGGCCGACGCCCTCCAGGAGCGTCAGGCCGACCACCTCGCCCGCGGCGGCGGCCGCGTCGGCGTACGCGTCGGCGACTGCGGGGGGCACGACGAGGTCCTCGCGGCCCTGGACGACGATGGTCGCGATCCCGGTCGGCAGCAGCCGCGAGGGGTCGGCCGAGGCCGCCCGCTCCCCGGCCGCGTCCGGTCCCCCGAGCAGTTCGGTGACCGCCCCGCCGCACACCCCCAGCTCGACGGCGCGGCCGAAGTGGGCGACCGGGGCGAGCGCGACGACCCCGCGCAGCGGCGGCGGACCGGACAGCCGCCACGGCGATCCGGCGGGCAGGACGTGCCGGGCGGCGGCCCACAGGGCGAGCTGGCCGCCCGCCGAGTGGCCGGTGAGCACGATCCGTCCGGTGTCGGCCCGCGGCAGGTGCGCGGCGGCGAGTTCCGGTACGGCGTCGAGCGCGGCGGCCACGTCGTCGAAGGTCTCCGGCCAGCGCCCGGCGACCGGGGCGCCACCGCCCTGCCGGGGGAGGCCGCCGCCGCGCCGGTACTCGACACTGGCGACGGCGAAGCCCCGGCGGGCCAGGAAGTCCACGAACGGCGTCAGATGCGCCCGGTCGTACGGTGACCTCCAGGCGCCCCCGTGCAGGGCGACCACGAGCGGGGCGCGGGTCGCGCCGCCCCGGGGCGCGTAGAAGTCGATCACCTGGTCCGGGTGCTCGCCGTAGGCCGCGGAGGCGTCCGGGGCGACGGCCGGGTGCGAGAAGGCGGACGCCTCTTCGGCGGCACCGCGCGCGGCGGGGTCCGACATGCTGTTCCAACCTCTCCGGTACCGGGCCGACTTGACCTGACCTGCGGGGACGGTACCAGCACCGGAAGCCCTGGCAGATCAGGCGATCATCGGACGGTACGGCCCGGGGACGGGCTCAGGGAGCGATCGGCGGCCACCGCTTGTACGCGGCCGTCCGGCCGGAGAGCGGCGCGGCCCGCCGGGGACGCGCCGCCGCACCGGAGGGCGGCACCACCGGCCTGCGGCACGGCGCCGCCAGGCCGGGGCGCGGCACCACCGGAGACACGGCACGGTGCCGCCGAACCTGGCGCGATGCCGCCAGGGACGCGACGCGGTGCCGCCAGGCCGTGGCGCGGTGCCGCCAGAGACTCGGCGTGGTGCCGCCGGGCCGTGCCGCCGGACCGGAGAGCGCCGTACCCCGACCGGGCCGCGACACCGCCCGACCGGGGGTACGGCACCGACCGCCCCGGGGTACGGCACCGACCGCCCCGGATGCGGCACCGACCGCCCCTGGTGCGGCACCGGCCATCCCGCGTGCGGCGCCGCCGGACAGCCGTGCCGTACCCGCTCTCAGGCGGCGCGGTCCGCCAGGACCTCCGCGAGGGTCCGCGCCGCCCGCTCCGCGTCCGCGAAACCGACGTACAGCGGGGTGAAGCCGAACCGCAGCACGTCCGGGCGGCGCAGGTCACCGACGACACCGCGCCGGATCAGCTCCGCCATGACGGCGGGCGCGTCCGGGCAGCCGAGCGCGATCTGACTGCCCCGCTCCCCGTGGCCCTCGGGCGTCACCGCGACGACCCGGCCCTCCGGCGCGTACGCCCGCACGCACTCCAGGAAGAAGTCCGTCAGGGCGAGGGACTTGGCCCGCACGTCCTCGACCTCGACCCCGTCCCAGACGTCGAGCGCCGACTCCAGGGCCAGCAGCGACAGGATGTCCGGCGTGCCCACCCGGCCCCGCACGGCACCGGCCGCGGCCTCGTACCCGGGGGTCATGGCGAACGGGTCGGCGTGCGAGTTCCAGCCGGGCAGCGGCGAGTCGAAGGCCGCTTGGTGGCGCTCGGCGACGTACAGGTAGGCGGGCGCGCCCGGCCCGCCGTTCAGATACTTGTACGTACAGCCGACCGCCAGATCGACCCCGTGGGCGTCCAGGCCGACCGGCAGGGCGCCCGCGCTGTGGCACAGGTCCCACACCGCGAGCGCGCCCGCCGCGTGCAGCGCCGCCGTGACGCCCGGCAGGTCGTGGAGCCGCCCGGAGCGGTAGTCGACGTGGTTGACGAGCGCGGCGGCGGTCCGGGCACCGGCCGCGTCGGCCATCGCGGCGGGCTCGACGGGCACGATCCGGTGCCCCGTCATCCGCGCGGCCGACTCCGCGATGTACCCGTCCGTGGGAAAGGTCGTCGCGTCCACGAGGATCTCGTCGCGTCCCGCACCGGCGAGCCGGGCGGCGGCCACGACCGCCTTGAAGACGTTCACGCTGGTCGAGTCGCCGACCACGATCTGTCCGGCGGCGGCGCCCACGATGGGCGCGATCCGGTCGCCGACCCGCTCCGGCGCGGTCCACCAGCCCGACTCGTCCCAGGAGCGGATGCGCAGCTCGCCCCACTCACGGGTGATGACGTCGGCCATCCGCTCCGGGACGTGGGCGGGCAGCGCGCCCAGCGAGTTGCCGTCCAGGTAGACGGTCCCCTCGTCGAGGGCGAACTTCTTCCGGTGCCCGGCGAGCCCGTCCGCAGCGTCGAGTTCCAGGGCCCGGCCCCGCAGCGCCTCAGACATGGCTGCGCGCCGTCCACAGTTCGGGGAACACGTTCTTCTGGGCCCGCTTCTCCAGCCAGGCCACACCCGCCGAACCGCCGGTGCCGGTCTTCGAGCCCATCGCGCGCCGGGTGGCGACCAGGTGGTCGTTGCGCCAGCGCCAGACCAGTTCGGCGACGTCGCTCAGGGCCTCGCCGAGCCCGATCAGCTCCGCGTTCCCCTCCGGGTCCGCGTAGATCCCGGCCCAGACCGCCTCGACCCCGGCGGAGGGCTCGTACCGCCGCGCGAGGTCACGGGAGAGCACCTCGGCCGGTACGGGCAGACCGCGCCGGGCGAGGAGGCCGAGGGCCTCGTCGTACAGGCTCGGCTCGTGCAGCGCCTTCTCCAGCTCGGCGTGGACGCGGGGCGCGCCCCGGTGCGGGACGAGCATGGACGCCGACTTCTCGCCGAGGAGGAACTCCATCCGCCGGTACATCGCGGACTGGAACCCGGAGCCCTCGCCGAGCGCGCCCCGGTAGGAGTTGAACTGGGCCGGGGTGAGCTGGGCGAGCGGCCGCCAGGAGTGGTTGAGGGCCTCCAGCTCGCGCACCGAGCGCTTGAGGGCGTCCCGCGCGTCGGGGACCCGGTCCTCGCGCAGGGCGCGGCCCGCGGTCTCCCACTCGTGGACGATCACCGTGAACCACAGCTCCATGACCTGGGTGGTGACCAGGAAGACCATCTCGCCGGGGTCGTCCGAGCGGAGGTGCTGGAGGTGGGTGAGGACGTCCGCCTGGACGTAGTCCTCGTACGGCGTGGTACCCGCGAAGTCGAGGTTCGGGTCGTCGGCGACCGAACCGGCTCCGGCATCGGGGAAGGTGGACATTTCTGTCTCCTCGATACGTATTACCGGGTAGCGGTCCGCTCCACCGTGCCCGCGCTCTCACGCTGCGGCACGGGAGCCCCGGTCCCCTCGGGACGGATGCTTCGTCGCACGGCGTCCCAAGCGCATCATGGCACGATCGGCCCCGTGATGTAGCTCCCGTCTTCGGCATACGGAAATGCGTTCGAGCGGCAGCCGTTCAGGCCCTTGATCTGCTGCATCATCGCGGGCGCGGGCCTGCCCGGACCCGGGCAGCCGAGGTGCTGCCGGATGCCTGTCTCGTGTCCGACCTCGTGGTTGATGATCAGGTGCCGGTACTCGGCGGGCTCCCCGGCGAAGGTCGGCGAGCCCAGCATCCAGCGCTTCAGGTTGACCACCACCCCGTCGGTGGTCTCGCAGTTCAGCTCGCCGCGGGTGTCCAGGCCCTGCTTGAGGCAGAGCGCGTCCGCGGTGTCCGGGGTGGCGATCCTGATGACGAAGTCGGCGTTCTCCGAGACCAGCTGGAACCGGCCCCTGCCGTGTGCGGCCCAGCCGCGCGGATGGGCCAGGATCCGCTGGATCTCGGCGGCGGTCTCCGCCGCCGGCAGTTCGACGCCCTCCTCGACCTGCACCCGGTAGCGGCGGAGCGTCCCGCCGTGGCCGACGGGCGCGCCGGACGCCCGCGCGGTGAGGAACCTGCCGGTGCCGGACTGCGGGACGGTCACCCGTTCGTGGTCGCTCTTCCGCTTCTTCGACGGCGTCGGTTCCGGCTCGGGTTCCGGCTTCGGTTTCGGCTTCGCCGTGGTGGGCCGGGGGGTGGGGGCCGGGGCGGGGGTCGCCGTGGTCGCCGTCGTCGCTCCCGGTGCGGGGGCGGCGATGTCCTTCGCCGGGCCGTCGTGGTGGACGAGGGCGGCGCCCGCGCCGAGCGCCACGGTGATCAGGGCCAGGGCCGGCAGGACGAGCCGACGCGCGGGACCGCGCCTGTTCCCGCCTCCGCGTCGGCTCCCCGTTCGCAGCCGTCGTCCTGCGGATACCGCGCGCTCGGCCACGACAGACTTCTCCCCTGCTCGGCCGGCAGTGGGGGAGAGGAAAAGGGTCTCGGTACCGGCTACTTCGGTCCTGCGGTCCCGGGGATCGTACCGGCCGTATCGAACGCGCCTCGAACAGGCCGGGGAAGGGTGTCCTGATTTCCCCCTGCCCTCCGGGACAGGGGGAAATCAGGTCAGGACGGGCGGGACGGAGCGTGCCGGGCGGGACGCGGACTCAGCCGAGCGTCTCCGCGGCGGTCTCCGAGGAGTCCCGCAGGAAGGTCGAGCAGCGCTCGTACTCGTCCTTCTCACCGATGTCCCCGGCGGCGCGGGCGAGGGCGTGCAGGGCGCGCAGGAAGCCGCGGTTCGGCTCGTGCTCCCACGGCACCGGGCCGTGGCCCTTCCAGCCGCTGCGGCGGAGCGCGTCGAGGCCGCGGTGGTAGCCGGTACGGGCGTAGGCGTACGACTCGACGACCGAGCCGCGCTCGTACGCGTCGTCCGCGAGCCGGGCCCAGGCGAGCGAGGACGTCGGGTACTTCGCGGCGACGTCCGCCGGGGCCGTACCGTTCGCGAGCAGCTCGCGCGGACCCGGGTCGTCGGGCAGGTGGGTGGGGGCCGGTCCCCCCAGAAGGTTCTCGTGGATGGCCATGGGCCCAGTCTGCCCCAGACGCCCACCCACCCGGACCCGGACCACCCTGGCGGGGCCCGCCGAGGAGCCCGCACAGGGCCGGGCAGGACCACGACGGCCGGATCCGGACCCCCACGGGGGCCCCGCCCGGCCCGCTCCAGGGCCCGCTCCAGGGCCGTTCTTCCCACCCGGGCGGCCACCCTCCCACCGGACACGGGCCCTTCCGGGCGGGGCGGGAGCGTCCACGGGCAATGTCCCGTCCGGCTCCAGGGCTCGCGGGGCGCTCAGGGCCCTCGGGCGGCTGCCGGAGGGCTTCAACCGGGGCCGGGGCCGGGGCAAGGGCCTCCGGCCCCAGCCCGGTGGCCAGGAACGGCCACAGGCGGACGCGGGGGCCTCCGCAGGGTCCCGGCGGATCCCCGGGGGGCTCCGCCCCCAGCCTGTGGGGCCCCAGGGCGCCCCACAGGCACTACAGGCACCAGGGCCCCACGGGTCTCAGGCGGCGGCGTCCCGTTCGCCCGGGTCGAGGGGTGGGGACGTCACCCCGCAGTGGACCTTGCAGTCGGGGTGGCAGTCCGCCCGTGGCGGGGTCCGCAGCGTCGTCCAGGCCAGCACCGCGCCCACCACCAGGATCCCCGCGCACATCGGCATCGCCCGCCGGAACGTCGACCCGAACTCCTCCGCCGAGCGGTACGCCTCCGGCCCCATCCCGGCCAGCAGCGGCAGCGCGGCCACCGCGAGCAGCCCCGCCGCCCGCGCCGCCGCGTTGTTGATGCCGCTCGCGAGCCCCGCCCTGGCCACGTCCACCGAGGCCAGGACGGTCGCGGTCAGCGGCGCCACCAGCGCCGTCATCCCGAGCCCGAGCACCAGCAGCGCGGGCAGCACGTCCCGTACGTACGAGGCGTGCTCACCGACCCGCAGCATCAGCAGCATCCCCGCCGCGCACAGCAGCGGCCCGACCGTGAGCGGGATGCGGGGGCCGATCCGCTCCCCCAGCTCCCCCGCCCGCGCGGAGAGCAGCAGCATCAGGACGGTCGTCGGCAGCAGGGCCGTACCGGCGCCGAGCGCCGAATAGCCCGAGACCACCTGGAGCTGGAGCGCGGCCAGGAAGAAGAACCCGCCGAACGCCGCGTACACGCACAGCGTCACCAGGTTCACCGCGGTGAACGTCCGGGACGCGAAGATCGACGGCGGCACCATCGCCGCCTCGCCGCGCCGCCGCTCCACCGCCACGAACCCGGCCCCGGCCAGCACCCCTGCGACCCCCGCCCACCAGGCGGCGCCGATCAGCGCGTACGTCACCAGGGCGAGCGCCACCGCGCCGAGGAACGCGCCGAGCACGTCGAACCGGCCGTGCGCGACCCTGTCCCGCGACTCCGGCACGTGCCGCAGCGCCACCGGGACGCACACGGCGGCGAGCGGCACGTTCAGCAGGAACACCCAGCGCCAACCCGGCCCGTCCACCAGCCAGCCGCCCACGAACGGCCCGATCGCCGCCCCCACACCGCCGAAACCGGACCACAGGCCGACCGCCCTGGCCCGGTCGTCCTCGTGGAAGCTCGCCTGGATCAGCGCGAGCGAGCCGGGGGTGAGCAGCGCGCCGCCGACGCCCTGGAGGGCGCGGGCGCCGATGAGGATCCCGGCGTTCGGGGCGAGCCCGCACAGCAGCGACGCCAGCGCGAACCACACCACGCCGATCACGAAGACCCGCCGCCGTCCGAAGCGGTCCCCGAGCGAGCCGCCGAGCAGGATCAGCCCGGCCAGGGTGAGCATGTAGGCGTTGACCGTCCACTGGAGGACGGCGAGGTCGGCGCCCAGGTCGTCACCGATGTGCGGCAGGGCCACGTTGACGACGGTGGAGTCGAGCAGAGCCATCCCGGAGCCGAGGACGGTGGTGAAGACGATCCACCGCCCCTTCGCCGAGGCCATCCGCACATCCCGCTCACCCATGGCTGCATGGTCCCGCGAAGCACCCGCGCCTGCCATCGGCACGACCCGATCGGACCGCCCGGCACTTCAGGACGAAGGGGCGGTCCCGGACGGCGCCGTCACTCGTCCCGGGCGCGTCCGGGCCGGTCAGTCCGTCCGCAGCCGGTTCGCCGCGCGGATCAGCGCCTCCGTGCCCCGCTCGGCCTTCTCGCGGGGGCAGCCCACGTTCAGCCGGACGAAGCCCGGTGTGCCGTAGACCCCGCCCGGCATGATCGCGACCTTCTCCACGGCCACCAGCTCCTCCTGGAGCCGGGCCTCCTCGACACCGAGCGGCCGCAGGTCGATCCAGGCCAGGTATCCGGCCTGCGGCGGCTCCCAGACCACCCCGGGAAGTCCCTCGGCCAGGCTCTTGCGGAGCCCGTCCATCGTGCCCGCCACATAGCCGCGCAGGGCGTCCAGCCAGGGTGCGCCGTGCCGGTAGGCGGCGATGTGCGCGGTCAGCGAGAGCACCGCGGGGGAGGCGAGGCCCTGTCCGGTCTCCATCCGCCGGACGAACTCCGTGCGCTCGTCGGGGTCGCCGAGAATCCCGTACGAGCCGGAGAGCGCGGGGAAGTTGAACGCCTTGGTGCCCGAGGTGAGCAGCGCCCAGCGGCGGCCCCTGCCGGGCTCGGCGATCCGGGCCCAGGGGACGTGCCGGTGGCCCTCGGTGGTCAGGTCCGCGTGGATCTCGTCGCTGACGACGGCGACGCCGTGCCGTTCGGCCAGCCGGGCGAAGCCGGTCAGTTCCTCCTCCGTCCACACCCGTCCGGTCGGGTTGTGCGGGGAGCAGAGCAGCAGCATCCGGCTGTCGGGGCGGGCCAGTTCGCGTTCCAGGGCCTCCTCGTCACCGAGCGGGACGCCCCGCAGTTCGCGTCCGAGCCCGGTGACCGCCTTGCGGAAGCCGTCGTACGTGGGGGTGTGGACGACGACTCCTTCACCGGGCCCGGTCCACATCTGGAGCAGCTGGGAGAGCTGGTTGAGCACGGACGGCGCGTACACCAGGGACCCGGTGTCGATCACGGTGTCGAAGCGGTCCGCGTACCAGTCGCGTATCGCCTCCCGGAACTCCCCGAGCCGCCAGTCCGTGTAGCCGAAGACCCCGTGGTCGACCCGCTCGCGCAGGGCGGCGAGCACCTCCGGCGGGGAGGCGAAGTCCATGTCGGAGATGGTGAAGGGGAGCAGGTCGGGGACGCCGAAGCGGTCCGCGATCCCGTCCCACTGGACCGACCAGGTGCCGCGCCGGTCCACTATGCGGTCGAAGTCGTACATACGGGCCCTCCCTGTCGACGCACGAAGGGCCCGGCACCTCGGGAGGTACCGGGCCCTTCGCTCAAGGCTCTTGCTTCATCACTTCATCTTGGTGCCGGTCGAGCGCAGCGCGCCGCACGCCTCGGTCACCCGAGCGGCCATGCCCGCCTCGGCCAGCTTGCCCCAGGTGCGCGGGTCGTAGGTCGACTTGACGCCGACCTCGCCGTCGACCTTCAGCACGCCGTCGTAGTTCTTGAACATGTGGTTGACCACCGGACGCGTGAAGGCGTACTGGGTGTCGGTGTCCAGGTTCATCTTCACGACGCCGTTCTCCAGCGCGGTGGCGATCTCCTCGGCCGTGGAGCCCGAGCCGCCGTGGAAGACGAAGTCGAACGGGGACGCCTTGCCGTACTTCTCGCCGACACCGGCCTGGAGGTCCTTGAGGAGCTCGGGGCGGAGCACGACGTTGCCCGGCTTGTAGACGCCGTGGACGTTGCCGAAGGAAGCGGCCAGCAGGTAGCGGCCCTTCTCGCCCAGGCCGAGGGCCTCGGCGGTGCGGAGCGCGTCGTCGACGGTGGTGTACAGCTCGTCGTTGATCTCGTGGCTGACGCCGTCCTCCTCGCCGCCGGTCGGGGTGATCTCGACCTCAAGGATGATCCGGGCGGCGGCGGCCTTCGCGAGCAGCTCCTGGCCGATGGCCAGGTTGTCCGCGAGGGTCTCGGCGGAGCCGTCCCACATGTGGGACTGGAACAGGGGGTTCTCGCCACGGGCGACGCGCGCGGCGGAGACCTCGATCAGCGGACGGACGTACGTGTCCAGCTTGTCCTTCGGGCAGTGGTCGGTGTGCAGCGCGACCGTGATGTCGTACTTCGCGGCGACGATGTGCGCGAACTCGGCCAGGGCTACGGCGCCCGTGACCATGTCCTTGCTGTACTGACCGCCCAGGAACTCGGCTCCACCGGTCGAGATCTGGATGATGCCGTCGCTCTCGGCCTCCGCGAAGCCGCGCAGAGCAGCGTGCAGGGTCTGGGACGAGGTCACGTTGATGGCCGGGTAGGCGAACTTGCCTGCCTTCGCCCGGTCGAGCATCTCGTTGTAGACCTCGGGGGTTGCGATGGGCATTCGTCCGCTCCTTGTGATGTGCGGGGTGTGTGCTACTGCTGTCCCTGACCTGGGGGCGACGTCATCGTCACCCCCATCTTTCCAGACTCTTGTACGAGGTCCCACGGGCACGGCACACCGAAGGGCGGGGTGTTTCACGTGAAACACCCCGCCCTTGGACAAAAATGCAGGTCAGGACCATTCTGCGCGGGGGCCCGGGACCTAAGTCACGAGTTCGCGGCGGTTAGCCCAGTCCGAGGTCGCCCAGCTGGTAACCCGTGAGGTACGTGAGGCCCGCACCCGAGATGGCCCCGGCGGCGCCCCGGTCCACGATCGTCGCCACCGCCACGACCTCGCCCCCGGCCTCACGGACCGCCTCGACGGCGGTCAGCGGCGAACCTCCTGTGGTCGAGGTGTCCTCGACCACCAGGCAGCGGCGTCCCTTGACGTCGGTCCCCTCGATCCGGCGCTGCATCCCGTGGGCCTTCTGCGCCTTGCGGACGACGAAGGCGTCGAGACGCTGTCCGCGCGCGGCGGAGGCGTGCAGCATCGAGGTGGCGACCGGGTCGGCGCCCAGGGTGAGACCGCCGACGCAGTCGAAGTCCAGACCGGCGGTGAGGTCGAGCATGACCTGACCCACCATCGGCGCGGCCTCGCCGTCCAGCGTGATCCGGCGCAGGTCGATGTAGTAGTCGGCTTCCAGACCCGAGGAGAGGGTCACCTTGCCGTGCACCACGGCCTTGTCCTTGATCTGCTGGAGCAGCTCAGCGCGTACGTCAGTCATGCCCCGAGCTTAGAGTGCGCCGCTCAGGGGCGGCGCCAGCGCCAGGTGCTGCCGACCTCCAGCGGGTCGATCGGGGTGACCAGGCGCGGGTGGGTGTTGAGGCCGTTCGGGGGGCCGGACTGCGGCTCGACGCAGACGGCCTCCTCGGGCTCGTCGTAGACGACGACCCAGGGGGCGCGGCTGGTGATCCTCAGTTCCAGTTCGTCCGGCCAGGTGAGGGTGGCGTCGACGCCGTCGGGCATCCCGAAGCAGTCGTCCCAGGGGCCGGGGCGGGGGTCGATCCGGCGCCCGGTGGGCAGGTGGTCCTCGCCGCGCTCCTCCTGCCAGGCGGGGGCGAAGTCCAGGCGCACGTCCTGGCCGCCCCGCCCGAGGTTGCGCAGGAACCAGGGGTGCCAGCCGGCCTGGGCCGGGAAGGAGTCGTCGTAGGTCTCGACCCCGAAGGTGAGGGTGAGGGAGTCCTCGGTCAGCTCGAAGATCTGGGTGACCCGGCCCCGGTACGGCCAGGGGTCGCCGAGTTCACAGGTGAGGACGGCTTCGTCCGCCGAGCTCCGTACGGTCTTCCAGGCCAGGTGGCGGACGGTGCCGTGGATGGCGTGCGGGGCCGCGTCGACCGGCAGCTGATGGACGGTCGCCCCGTTGCGGAAGCGTCCGTTCTCGGTCCGTCCGCACCAGGGCGCCATCGGGAAGCTGCCGAACCGCTCGCCCTGGCGCAGCACTTCGGTGCCGCCGATGCGCAGGCTCTCGATCCGGCCGCCGTGCCCGGGGTTGATGGTCAGCTCGGCGTCGCCCGCCGTCAGTCGCGTCTGCATACTCACGCGACGACCCTAATCGTGCCGCGCGCCGGACGGGGCCACTCGCCGGGGGCACTCGCCGGAGGCGCCGTTCAGCGGCGTCGGCGCAGGGCCCGGCCGACGACGACGGCGGAGGCCAGGGCGAGGACGGCGGCGGGTGCGATCCAGCGCAGGGTGGCCCCGGCGCTGTTCGCCTCCGGCGCGGGCACGGGGGCGTACCGGCCGCGGGGCGGGGCGTGGTCGACCTCCTCGGCGCTCCGTCCGATCATCGTGCGGCGGGCGTGGGCGGCCTCGGCGGCGGGCTGCGGGGCGGGGAACTCCAGGGGCGCCCCGTCGAAGTCCTCGCCGAGGAGGGGGTCGAGGGAGGAGGGCGGGACGGACACGTCGAAGACGGAGCCCTGCCCGGACTCCTCGGCGCCGTCGTCGACGATGTCGGCCTCGCCGCCGTCCCGGCCGAAGCCCTCGTCGTCGGCGGCGTCGCGGTCGGCGCCCTCGTGGTCAGTGCCGTCCTGGCCGGTGCCGCCACGACCGGTGCCGTCGGCCTCGGCTCCCTTACGACCAGCGGCGTCACGACCGGCGCCCTCGTGGTCGACGCCCTCGCGGCCGGTGGCGTCGTGGCCGTGGCCCTCGTGGTCGGCGCGCTCGTCGGCACCGGCGGGCCCGCCGTCGCCGTGGGCCGTGCCCTCACGGGGAACGCCCTCGCCCCCGGCGGACGGACGACCGGCAGCCGCCGCCCCGGTGCCGGGACCGCCCGCGTCTCCGGCCTCCGGGCGGGCTCCCGGTTCCTCCGCCGCCGCGACGGTCTCCGCCGCCAGGTCCGTGACCGCTTCCACGAACCGGTCGAGCAGCCGGGTGCCCGCCGTGGACCGGGTCTCCGCCGCCGCGTCGGCGAGGCGCCCGGTCGCCGTCAGCGCCCCGGTGAAGCTCAGCCCGGTGCCCTCGGCCGCCGGGGTGAGGACGACGGTGAGCGAGAGTTCCGCGGAGCCCTTGCCCCGGACCTCGGTGCCCTGGCCCTCGTAGGTGATGGCGCCGTCGCGCTCGACGATCCGCAGGGCGCCCCGGTAGGTGATGGTGTTGCCGCCGACCCGCACCTTGAGGCGGCCCGTGAGGGGGCCCGCCTCCGCGTCGGCGTCCCGCTGGAGACCGGGGACGCAGCGCACCACCCGGTCCGGGTCGGTGAGCGTCGCGCGCAGGACCTCGGCCGGGACCGGAACGAACACCTCATGCTCCATGGAAGCCGAGCCTACTCAGGCGGGGGCGCGGCGTCGCCTGTTCGTCCGTCCGGGACGGTGCCGGGACCCGTACGGGTGGTCCGCCGGGCCTCAGCCGCCGTACCGGGGGTGGATCAGGGTCGAGGGCGGCAGCGGGGCGCCCCGGGCCCGTTCGGCGCGGCGCGCGGCGGCGGCCAGACCGCCGGGGCCGAGCGAGCGCAGCCGGGGCGCGTCGAGGGCGAGCCCGAGCGGGGGCGGTGGGGCGCCGGGGGCCGCGGGCACGGCGAGCAGGAAGCCCCAGTCGTCGGGCCCCCGGCCGGTGCCGCTGACCCGCTCGGCGCGGTCGGGGCCCGCCGCGAAGCCGGGGGTGCGGCCGGAGGCGCTGTAGGGGCGGGTGGCGAAGCCCGCGGCGCGCAGGGTGGCCTCGACGGTCCAGTAGGTGCGGGGCCGGTCGGTGGCGGACCCGGCGTGCACGACGAAGCGCCCGGACGGGGTGAGCAGTTGGGACACCAGGCCGTAGAACTCCTCCGAGTACAGCTTGGTGCTGGGGGTGATGCCGGGGTCCGGGAGGTCGGAGACCACCACGTCGTACCGCTCCCGCACCCGGCCCACGGAGGACCGGAGCCAGTGGAAGGCGTCCGCGTAGACCACCCGGACGCGCGGGTCGCGGAACGCCCGCGCGTTGAGCGCGGCCAGCGCCGGGTCCGTCCGGGCCAGCCGGACGACCCCCGGGTCGAGCTCGACGACGGTGACGGCCCGGACGTCGGGGTAGCGCAGGACCTCCCGGGCGGCCATGCCGTCGCCGCCGCCGACGATCAGCACACGGGTGTGCGGGCCGTTCATCGCGGGGTGGACGAGGGCCTCGTGGTAGCGGTACTCGTCCTGTCCCGCGACCCGCAGACGGCCGTCGAGGAAGAGGTCGGGCGGGCCGTCGACCCCGCCGGTCACCACCACCTCCTGGAGGTCGGTGTGGACGGCGACCCGCACCTGCTCGCCGTAGACGGCCCGGCGGGCGGCCTGCTCGAAGTCGTCGACGAGGACGGTCGCGGTGGCGAGGACGGCGAGGACCGACACGTTCACGACGACGAGGAGGGCCCGGGAGCGGTTGGTCAGGTCCCGGCGGAAGACCCAGAGGACGAGACCGCCGCCCGCGACCGCGTTGACCGCGCCGGTGACGAGGGCGCCGGTGAGCTGCCCGAGCCAGGGCAGCAGCAGGAAGGGGAAGGCGAGGCCGCCGACCAGCGCGCCGACGTAGTCGGCGGCGAAGAGGTCGGCGACCGTCCCCGCGGCGTCGTCCCGCTCGCCCACGGAGGCCTTGCGGCCGGTGCGGCCCGCCCGCCCGGTGCGGCCCGCCCGCGCCGCGCGGCCGGTCCGCCGGGTGCGGCCCGCCCGGCCCGGCCGCTCCTCGGGGTGTCCGGCCCGCTGTATCAGGGACATCAGCAGCGGGATCTCGGCGCCGATGAGCACCCCGATGGTCAGCGAGAACGCGACCAGCACGTACCGCGATTCGCCGAGCCAGGCGAAGGCCGCGTACAGCACCATCGCGGAACTGCCGCCGACGAGCGCGAGCGCGGCCTCGACCAGGCCGAAGCCGACGGCGGCGCAGCAGCGCAGCCGCTTGGCGAGCAGTGAGCCCACGCCCATGGCGAAGACCATCACGGAGAGCACCACGGACGCCTGGGTGACCGAGTCGCCGATCAAGTAGGAGGCGAGCGCGACCAGTTCCAGCTCGTAGACCAGACCGCAGGCGGCGCAGACGAAGACGACCGCGAGGACCGGGAACCGCACCGCTCCGCGCGGCGGCTCCGGCCGCCGCGCGGGCGCCCGCCGCACCTCCTCGGGTGGCATGGTCACGGTCGGCTCGATCATGACCGTAACGCTACGTCACGACCCGGGCGCCCCTTGTCACCCACACGAGTGCACCTGGGGCTCCCGGAGGGCGTATCAGAGCATGGCGGGCATACGTGCGCCGATCCGGGTCCTGGTCACCACCAACTGCCCTTCCTGCGGGTAGGCGTGCCAGGTCCGCCAGCGGACCTGTCCCTCGTGACGCTGCGCCAGCATCGCCGTGAAGGCGTGCGGGGAGCCGGGGAAGGTCCCCGCGAGTCCGTGGGGATGGTCGGCGACGAGGGCGAGCAACTCCTGGGCGCGGCCCGCGAAGGAGCCGTGCGAGAGGGTCTCCACCCGTGCGGCGAATTCGTATTCCCATTCGCCGACGCGCTTGGAGACGCCGAGCGGCAGCGGGGTGCTGCTGCCCGGCATACAGGCGACGGTCTCCGAGCAGTCGCGCCCGTCCTCCTCCAGGAGGACCTGGTGGGAGGCGCCGAGCAGTCTCAACTGGAGCTTGGCACCGGTGAGTTCGAGGTCGAGCGTGGCGAGGGCGGGCAGCGGCTCGCGCCCGAGGGCCCAGGCCAGGTCGGCCGCGCGGGTGTCGGTGTAGGAGGTCTTCAGGGTGGTGAGCATGGGTCGGCTCCGCAAACACGGTTTGACGGGTGGGCCGGGGGCGCCCCGGTGAGGGATTCAACGGGAGTGGGGAATCGCCGGCTCGGGTCCACACACGGTCCGAGGGCTGTCTCTGTCAGGAGCGAGAGAACCACGGACGTCGGGCGACTCGCAGCGTTTTTACCCAACTTGCCGTGTTTTCCAACCCCTTCGGGGACCCCACAGTTCAATTGTTCACTCCGGGCGGACCGGTGGACCGGCCCGGGAGCCCTCCCCCGTCCCGCCGTTCAGCTGCTGCCGCAGCCTCCCCCGCCGCAGCTGGAACCGCTGGAGCCGCACGAGCTCCCGCCCCCGCCGCACGAACTCGAACCGCCGCAGGAGCTGCCGCCCCCCGAGCCCCCGCCGCCGCCGTCGGCCCAGTGGGAGCGGCCCGACCGCCCGCCGCGCCGCTTCGACAGCCGCAGGGCGTTCTTGCGCCGCCGCCGCTCGCGGGCGGTGGAGACGAGCCCGACGAGGACCAGGGCCCCCAGCACGAAGACGATGAAGATTTCCATCGGTACTACCCCCGTTCGTTCTTCCGTGCGAGGGGGATGCCCCGTACGGCCCGGCGTCAAAGCCGACTTGAGCGAGTCCAGAGCTTCGGCCGCGCGAGGAGCCGGAGCGCGGCTCCGGACGACCTCCCGGAGGCCGCCCCGGACCCCCGGAGCCGTCACTCCCGAGCCACCGCCGGAACCCCCGGAGCCGGGGGTCCCGGGGCCGTCCCTGGGCCACCCCTGAGCCGCGGCCGACCGTCGCCGGGCCCGTCGGCGTCCGGCCGTCCCGGGGCCGCCGTCCCGCCGCCGTCCGGGCGTCACCGGACCACCGCCCGGCCACCGTCGCCCGGCCACCGCCGCCCGGCCGCGGCCGGGCGCACTTGAGCGATCCCGGAGCCTGGCCCCAGGATGTCCGTCATGACACGACCGCTGCTCAACCGCCGCCTCGCCGAGTTCGGGACGACGATCTTCGCCGAGATGTCCGCGCTCGCCGTCAGGACCGGGTCGATCAATCTCGGCCAGGGCTTCCCCGACACCGACGGCCCGGAGGAGATCCGGGAGGCCGCGGTCCGCGCGCTGCGGGACGGCCGGGGCAACCAGTACCCGCCCGGCCCCGGCGTCCCCGAGCTGCGCGCGGCCGTCGCCGACCACCAGCGGGACCGGTACGGCCTCGCGTACGACCCGGACACCGAGGTGCTCGTCACGGCGGGCGCCACCGAGGCCATCGCGGCGGCGCTCCTCGCCCTGGTCGAGCCGGGCGACGAGGTGATCGCCCTGGAGCCGTACTACGACTCGTACGCCGCCTGCATCGCCATGGCGGGCGGGACCAGGGTCCCGGTGACCCTCCGCCCCCACGAGGGCGCCTACGTCCTCGACCTCGACGAACTGCGGGCCGCCGTCACCGACCGGACCCGGCTGATCCTCCTCAACACCCCGCACAATCCGACCGGCACCGTCCTCAGCCGGGCCGAACTGACCGCCGTCGCCGAACTCGCGGTGGAGCGGGACCTGCTCGTCGTCGCCGACGAGGTCTACGAGCACCTGGTCTTCGAGGGCGCCGAGCACGTCCCGATCGCCACCCTGCCGGGGATGCGGGAGCGGACCCTCACCATCGGCTCGGCGGGCAAGACGTTCTCGTTCACCGGGTGGAAGGTCGGCTGGGCCACCGGCAGCCGGGAGCTCGTGACCGCCGTGCGCTCCGCCAAGCAGTTCCTGACCTACGTCTCCTCCGGCCCCTTCCAGTACGCGATCGCCGAGGCCCTGCGGCTGCCGGCCGCCTACTTCGACGGGCTCCGCGCGGACCTCGCCGCCAAGCGGGACCTGCTGAGCGAGGGCCTGGCAGCGGCCGGTTTCGAGGTCTACCGCCCGGCGGGCACCTACTTCGTCACCACCGACGTCCGCCCGCTCGGCACCGACGACGGCTTCGCCTTCTGCCGGGCGCTGCCCGAGCGCGCCGGGGTCGTCGCCATCCCCAACGCCGTCTTCTACGACGACCGGGAGGCGGGCGCCCCCTTCGTCCGCTTCGCCTTCTGCAAGAAGACCGAGGTCCTGGAGGAGGCCGTCTCACGGCTCAAGCGGCTCTCGGGCTGAGCGGCGCGGGCCGGGCGCCCAGGCCCGGACGGGCGCGCCCCCGCGCCCCCGCGCCCCCGCAAGACGAAAGCCCGGTCGGAGTCGCGTCCTGGTGGGCGCGGTTCCGGCCGGGCTCGGCGTCCGCCCGGGGGCGGACGGCGTCCTCGTGCCCGCACGGACGGCGGGCACGAGGGCGAGGGGGATCAGGCCTCGTCGTCGGAGGACTTGTCCTCCGGGGTCTCCAGACCGAACTGCTCGACGACCCACTTGTCGAACTCGATGGAGGCGCGGACCCAGCTGACCGTGGAGGACACGAAGTGCTCCAGGGCGACGCCGGTGCCGATCAGCATCTGCGCCTCACCGATCAGGCGGAGGGTGGCGGAGCCGTCCTCCTCCTCGTGCAGGTGGGTGTAGACCTTCGGCCACAGGGTGCGGCGGTTCCAGTCGTCGATCGCGTCGAGGATCCTGGCGCGGTCGTCGGCCGAGTGGGGACGGTCGTAGAACGTCCGCACCGAGAAGACCTGCTGCTCGTCCTCACCGCGGAACATGAAGTACGTGCGGAATTCCTCCCACGGCGCCGCGAGGTCACCCTCGTCGTCGATGACGTACTTCAGCTCCATCTGCTCGAGGAGCTGCTTGACGAGGTCCTGGTCGGGGACGACGGGGCCCGCCGGTCCTGCGGCCTGAGGCTGGGGCTGGCCCCCGAAATTCGGAATCGAGGACGGGTCGATGCTCACCGTGTATTTCCCTTCGTACGGATGCTCGCCATCCTCCCCCATGCCGGGCGGTCCGTGGCAAGCCCCACCCCCCGCGATCCGCTGCGGGCTGACAAGAAGCCGACGTGGAACCGGTCGCCCGCGTCCGCGCGACCGGTTCGCGCCCCCGTCACCGGGCCGGTCCCGCTACCGCGCCGGACCCACGACCAGGTCGTCCCCTGAGCGGTCCACCCGGACCGTGTCGCCGTCCCGCACCTCGCCCGCGAGGATCTCCCGGGCGAGCCGGTCGCCGATCGCCGTCTGGATGAGGCGGCGCAGCGGCCGGGCTCCGTACGCCGGGTCGTTGCCCTCGTCGGCGAGCCACTCCAGGGCCTCCGGGGTGACCTCCAGGGTGAGGTGCCGGTCGGCGAGCCGCTTGGCGAGCCGGTCGATCTGGAGCCGGGCGATCCGGCCCAGCTCGGCCCGGTCGAGCGCGGAGAAGACCACCAGGTCGTCGAGCCGGTTGAGGAACTCGGGCTTGAAGCTCGCCCGGACGACGTCCAGGACCTGCTGCTTCTTGACGTCCTCCGGGGTGGCCCGGTCCACCAGGAACTGGCTGCCCAGGTTCGAGGTGAGGATCAGGATCGTGTTGCGGAAGTCGACCGTACGGCCCTGGCCGTCGGTGAGGCGGCCGTCGTCGAGGACCTGGAGCAGGACGTCGAAGACCTCCGGGTGCGCCTTCTCCACCTCGTCGAGCAGGACGACGCTGTACGGGCGGCGGCGGACCGCCTCCGTGAGCTGGCCGCCCTCCTCGTAGCCGACGTAGCCGGGGGGCGCGCCGACCAGCCGGGCGACGCTGTGCTTCTCGCCGTACTCCGACATGTCGACGCGGACCATGGCCCGCTCGTCGTCGAAGAGGAAGTCGGCGAGCGCCTTCGCCAGCTCGGTCTTGCCGACGCCGGTGGGGCCGAGGAAGAGGAACGAGCCGGTCGGCCGGTCGGGGTCGGCGATGCCCGCGCGGGTCCTGCGCACGGCGTCGGAGACGGCCCGGACGGCCTCGGACTGGCCGATCAGCCGCCTGCCCAGCTCATCCTCCATCCGGAGCAGCTTCTGCGTCTCGCCCTCCAGGAGGCGCCCGGCGGGGATGCCGGTCCAGGCGCCGACGACGTCCGCGATGTCGTCGGGGCCGACCTCCTCCTTGACCATGGTGTCCTTGGCCGATTCCTGACGTGCCTCGGCCTCGGTGGCCTCCTCCAGCTCCCGCTCCAGGGTCGGGATCTCGCCGTAGAGGAGCTGGGAGGCGGTGTCGAAGTCGCCGTCGCGCTGGGCGCGTTCGGCGCGGCCCCGGAGCTCGTCGAGGCGTTCCTTCAGCTCGCCGACCCGGTTGAGGGACTGCTTCTCCTTCTCCCAGCGGGCGGTGAGGCCGCGCAGTTCCTCCTCGCGGTCGGCGAGGTCGCGCCGGAGCTTGTCCAGGCGCTGCTTGCTCGCCGCGTCGGTCTCGTTCTTGAGGGCCAGTTCCTCCATGCGGAGGCGGTCCACGGAACGCTGGAGCTCGTCGATCTCGACCGGGGACGAGTCGATCTCCATACGGAGCCGGGAGGCGGCCTCGTCGACGAGGTCGATGGCCTTGTCGGGGAGGAAGCGGGAGGTGATGTACCGGTCGGACAGGGTCGCGGCGGCCACCAGGGCGGAGTCGTTGATCTGCACCTTGTGGTGGGCCTCGTACCGGCCCTTGAGTCCGCGCAGGATGGCGACGGTGTCCTCGACGGTCGGCTCGGCGACGAGGACCTGCTGGAAGCGGCGCTCCAGGGCGGGGTCCTTCTCGATCCGCTCGCGGTACTCGTCGAGGGTGGTCGCGCCGACCATGCGCAGCTCGCCCCGGGCCAGCATGGGCTTGAGCATGTTGCCCGCGTCCATGGCGGAGTCGCCGCCCGCGCCCGCGCCGACGACCGTGTGCAGTTCGTCGATGAAGGTGATGATCTGGCCGTCGCTGGCCTTGATCTCGGAGAGGACGGTCTTGAGGCGTTCCTCGAACTCGCCCCGGTACTTCGCTCCGGCGACCATCGCGCCGAGGTCGAGCGAGACCAGCCGCTTGTTCCTCAGCGACTCGGGCACGTCGCCCTTCACGATCCGCTGGGCGAGGCCCTCGACGACGGCGGTCTTGCCGACGCCGGGCTCACCGATCAGGACCGGATTGTTCTTGGTGCGGCGGGACAGCACCTGGACGACGCGCCGGATCTCGTGGTCGCGGCCGATGACCGGGTCGAGCTTGCCCTCGCGCGCGGCGGCCGTGAAGTCCGTGCCGAACTTCTCCAGCGCCTTGTACTGCCCCTCCGGGTCGGGTGTGGTCACCCGGCGTCCTCCCCTGCTCTTCTCGAACGCGTCGAGCAGCTTCGATGCGCTCGCGCCCTGGCCGTCGAGGATCTCACCGGCACGGCCGCCCTTGGCGGCGACCCCGACGAGGAGGTGCTCGGTGGACAGGTAGTCGTCGCCGAGTTCCTTCGCCCGCCGGTCGGCGTCGGCGAGGACCGCGAGGAAGTCGCGGCTGGGCTGCGGGGGCGCCACCGTGGAGCCGGTGACGCTCGGCAGGGCGGCGATGAGCCGCTCGGCGCCGGAGCGGACGGCCGCCTGGTCGGCGTCGACCGCCGCGAGCAGGTCGGTGACGTTCTCGTTGTCCTGACCCGTCAGCAGCGCGAGCAGCAGGTGGGCGGGGGTCAGGTCGGCGTGCCCCTCGGACACGGCGCGGCTGCTGGCCGCGTTGATCGCGTCCCGGCTCCGGTTGGTCAGTTCGGCGTCCACGTGCGGTGCTCCTCCTGGGTGTGCGGTGGTCCTCTCCCTTTATGACTCTTCCAGAGTACACAAAGTTGAGCGAACTCCGCTCAAGGTAAACGGGAGGGCTCCGCACCCGGTATTTTCCGGACATGTCCACAGATCCGAGGAACCCCTCAGACTCGTACCTCAGCTTCTGGCGCGAGAACCACCTCTGCACCCTGACGACCCCCCGCACGGACGGCACCCCGCACGTCGTGGCGGTCGGCGCCATGTACGACCCGGAGAACGGGTACGCGCGGATCATCACCGGCGGGAAGAGCCGGAAGGCGGTGAACGTCCTGGCGGCGGGCCCGGACGGGGCACGGGTCGCGGTCTGCCAGGTGGACCGGGCGCGCTGGGCCACCCTGGAGGGCCTCGCGCACATCCGTACGGACCCGGCGGTGGTCGCGGACGCGGTCGCCCGCTACGCGGAGCGGTACGGGCGCGTCCCGGCGCCCGACCCGGACCGGGTCGTCGTCGAGATCGCCCTCACCCGGGCGATGGGCCACGCCTGACACCGGGCGGCACGGGCCCTTCGGGGGCGGCACGGGCGTCGGAGCCGTGAGGGCCGCTCGGGAACCGCGGACGCGAAGGGGGGCGAAGGGGCGACGCCGTACGGCCCGCGGGGCCGTACGGACGTCACAGCCGTACGGACGTCACAGCCGTACGGAGGCCGGCGCCCTGCCGGGACGGCTGCCGTACGGGCGGCAGCTCCGTACCCGGGCCCCGGAACCGTACGGGCGCAGCACAGCGGCGCCATCGCGTTTCAGGTCCGCGATGGCGCCGCTGTGTGGGGGAAGTGCCTGAGCGATCTACAACGACGGGGGAATCGCTCAAGCACTGCGGGGGGTGGCGGTGATGGTCTCGGGTTCGATCAGCTGGTGGTCCCGCTGGTCGAGGTTGACGAAGATCATGCCGTACCGGATGGCACAGCGGATGGGCTGTGGGGCGCCCCGGGGGCGGCGCAGACAGCGGTAGGCGCGGACGTCCTCGTCCTGCCCCCGCGCCACGACGACGGGTTCTCCGAACAGGGTGACCTTCAGCGCGTCACCACGGTGGGGGATGGCCGTGGCGAGGTCGACGAAGTGCCAACCGGACCGGTAGGCCGTGGCCATCTCCCGGCGGAACCTGGGGTCGTCCTGCGGGAGAGTCACGCGCCCGCACCCTTGGCGGCCTTGGACACGAACTCCCAGGACGGCTCGGGAGGACCGGCGACGACGTGCTCCCGGGGGGCGGACTCCCACGAAGGCTCGTCCGGCCCGGCCCACACCTCGTGTGCCGGGGTGCTCTCCCACGAGGGCTCGTCCGGCCCCGCCACGTGATGCGCCGGGGTGCTCTCCCACGAGGGCTCGCCGACGGCGAGTGCGCCGAGAGCAGCCGCCGCAACGGCTATGGCGCTAAGTGCACGAACCATCCTGGTCATGGCCGATCTCCACCTCTTTTGATCACTACCTCCCCCCCGCGAGTAAGACGATGGCTCACTCACGACCCTTTTCACCAGCCAACCCGGGCATCATGTTCCTGTAATTCATGACCCTGAGGGGGGTGCAAATGAGGCGAGAAGGCAATGAGTCCGGCCATAAGCACAGTCACGGTGAACTATGCGACCTGGGCAAGGAGCTCTACGCGAGCGCCCTGCGCACCGGCCGGATAGCCCGTGCCGACGCCGAGGCGGCCCCCTGCCTGAAGGAACTGTCCCTCCTGCACCCGGACCCCGACGACGGCGAATGGCTGCACCCGGTGCCGCCCTCGATCGCCCTCAACCAACTGGTCCACCCCATCGAACGGGAGATACAGGTCCGGCGGCAGCACGCGATCGCCCTGGCCGACGCTTTCGAGCCGTTCATGGCCATCCACACCCAGGACCCCTCCGGCACCCAGGCCATCACCGTCCTCGAAGGCCTCAGCGTCATCAACGCCACGCTGGACCGCGTCATGGACGAGTGCACCACCGAACTCCTCACCATCCAGCCCGGCAGCGGCCGCCGCCCCGAGACCCTCGAAGCCGCCCTCCGCAGACTCGCCCCCCTCCTCGACCGGGGTGTCCGGATGCGGACCCTCTACCAGCACACGGCCCGTCACCATCCCGCCACCCTCGCCTACGTCGAGCGGGTCGCCCCCTACGGGCTCGAACTGCGCACCCTGGAAGAGATCGTCGACCGGCTGATCATCGTCGACCGCAAGGTCGCCTTCGTGCCCGCGCGCAGCGACCGCCAGGTCGCCCTCGAACTGCGCCACGAGGGACTCGTCCAGTACCTCGTCGGCGTCTTCGACCAGTTCTGGCTGCACGGCGTCCCCTGGGAGGAAGTGATCCCCTACAGCCCCTCCGTGGACGGCATCGGCGGGGTCCAGCGCTCCATCGCCAAACTCCTCGTCGAGGGCCACGTCGACGAGGCCATCGCCCGCCGCCTCGGCATGAACGTGCGCACCTGCCGCGCCCACATCGCCAAACTCGCCGCCACCCTCGGCAGCGGCAGCCGGGCCCAACTCGGCTACCTCATCGCCCAGTCGGGCATCCTCGACCAGGACACCTGACGGCCCGGAGGCCGGACCGGCCCGGACCGGACCGGCCTCCGGGCCGCGCACCCCGCCGCTCCGGCCCCCGCCCGGCCCCCGCCCCCGCCCAGCCCCGAACGGGAACACCGCACACCGTGTACGCACAGATCGACCTCGACGGACCCGCCGGAACCCTGAGGGTCTCCGGGTACGAGCTCCCCACCGTGGAGCTCGTACGGGCCCCCGGGACCCGCCCCGACGCCCACACCCCCATCGGCACCCGCAGGGCCGCGCTGCTCGCGCTCACGGTCGACGGGGAACCGGCCCGCCTGAGGCCCGCGCGCGGGCGGCTCCTGCGGTACTCCTACCGGGTGGACGTGCGCACCGACGGCGTCCACTACCGGCTGGTGCCCTGCGGGTCCGACACCAGCCGGCTGCTCCGGGACGGACGGCGCCTGGGCACCCTGATCCGTTCGGGCGGCGGCCTGATCATCGAGCGCTGGGAGAGCGCCCCCACGCCCCGCGACCGCGCCCTCGGCACCGCGCTGGCCGTCGCGTTCGGGACCGGGGCGGCCCCGTGGTGGGAGACGGTCGGCGGCATCGCGGTCGAACTCATCTTTTAGTCAGGGGCGCCCTCAGGGACAGGGGGTTCCCCCTCAGGGGCGGGGCCCGTCCCCGCAGCCGCCCGAACGGCCCCGGAAACGGCGTGAGGCCCCTTCCCCCGGAGGGGAAGGGGCCTCACACGACCCGTTTCGTCACTCGCCCCGCTTGGGACGCCAGACCACCAGCGCGCTCGTCTGCTGCACGTCCTGGTAGGGCACCAGGTCGCGCCGGTACGAGGCGTGCACCTGGGCCTCCCGCTGCCGCATCGCCGCCGCGGCCCCGTCGACGGCCGCCGACAGCTCCGCGATCCGGCTCTGCAACGCGGCGACCTGGTGCTCCAGTTCGATGATCCGCTTGATCCCGGCCAGGTTGATGCCCTCGTCCTGCGACAGCTGCTGCACCTGACGGAGCAGCTCGATGTCACGGGCCGAGTAGCGCCTGCCCCGGCCGGCCGTACGGTCCGGGGACACCAGACCGAGCCGGTCGTACTGCCGCAGGGTCTGCGGATGCAGACCCGAGAGCTGGGCCGCCACCGAGATGACGTACACCGGCGACTCGTCGGTCAGTTCGTACGGATTGCGTCGGCGTCCGTCCACCGGGTCACGCTCCCTTCGCGGCCTGGAACAGCTCCGCCCGGGGGTCCTCCGCGGCGGTCGCCTCGCGGTAGGTCTCCAGGGCCTCACGTGCCTTGTCGTCCAGTTCCTTCGGCACCGCGACCTCGACCGTCACGAGGAGGTCGCCCCGGGTGCCGTCCTTGCGGACCGCGCCCTTGCCACGGGCGCGCATGGTCCGGCCGTTCGGGGTGCCCGCGGGCAGCTTGAGGGTGACCGGGGGACCGCCGAGCGTCGGCACCTTGACCTCGCCGCCGAGCGCCGCCTCCGTGAAGGAGACCGGCACGGTCACGGTGAGGTTGTCGTCCTTGCGGCCGAAGACCGGGTGGGCGTCGACGTGCACGACGACGTACAGGTCACCGTTCTGCCCGCCGCGCTCGCCCGGCGCTCCCTTGCCGCGCAACCGGATCTTCTGGTTGTCGCTCACGCCCGCCGGGATGCGGACCTGCATGGTCCGCGAGGACTTGGCGCGCCCGCTGCCCTTGCAGACATCGCACGGGTTCTCCGCGATCAGGCCGCGGCCCTTGCAGTCCACGCACGGGTCGGTCAGCGAGAAACCGCCGCCGCTGCCGCGCGAGACCTGCCCGGTGCCGACGCAGGTCGGGCAGACCCGGGGGGTGCCGTTCTTGTCGCCGGTGCCGGAGCACGCGGTGCACGGCTGCTGGCTGGACATCCGCAGCGGCACGGTGGCGCCCTCGATGGCCTCGGTGAAGCTGAGCGTCACCTCGGACTCGATGTCCTGGCCCCGCCGGGGCTGGGTGCGGGGACCCGCGCCGCCGCCCCGGTTGAACAGCCCGCCGAAGACGTCCCCGATCCCGCCACCGCCGCCGCCGAAGCCGCCGGCCCCGCCCTGGGTGCCCCCGAAGAGGTCGCCCAGGTCGAAGTTGAACGAGCCGCCGCCCCCGGGACCGCCGGTCCGCAGGCCGCCGTTCCCGAAGAGGGCGCGGGCCTCGTCGTACTCCTTGCGCTTCTTGGGGTCGCCGATGACGTCGTTCGCCTCGGAGATCTCCTTGAAGCGCCCCTCGGCCTTGGTGTCGCCCTTGTTGGCGTCCGGGTGGTTCTCGCGGGCGAGCTTCCGGTACGCCTTCTTGATCTCGGCCTCGGTGGCGTCCTTGGGGACGCCGAGGACCTTGTAGTAGTCCTTCTCGACGAAGTCCTTCGTGCTCATCGACGTCCCTCCTTCCGGACTGCTCCGGTGTTCGTCCCTGCTCCGGTGGTCACCGGGGTCCCGGTGACCACCTCTGTGAGGAGCGGTGCGTCACCCCTCGTCGGGGGCACCGCTCTCCTCGTCGGCGGACGGCTTCGCGTCGTCCTTGGCCGGGGCCGCGCCCGGCTGGGGCTCGGCGACGGCCACACGGGCGGGCCGGATGGTCCGCTCGCCGATCCGGTACCCCGGCTGCAGGATCGCCACGCACGTCGTCTCCGTGACGTCCGGCGCGTACGAGTGCATCAGGGCCTCGTGGATCGTCGGGTCGAAGGGCTCGCCCTCCTTGCCGAACTGCTGCAGACCCATCTTGGCGACGACGGTCTCCATCGATTCGGCCACCGACTTGAACCCGCCCACGAGCTCACCGTGCTCCCGGGCCCGGCCGACGTCGTCGAGCACGGGAAGGAGCTCGGACAGGAGGTTCGCGACGGCGATCTCCTTGACCGTGATCCGGTCCCGCTCCACGCGGCGGCGGTAGTTCTGGTACTCGGCCTGGAGCCGCTGGAGGTCCGCGGTGCGCTCGTCGAGCGCGGTCCGGGCCTGGTCCAGCTGCGCCAGCAGTGCTACGTCCGTAGCGTCCCCGACCGGGGCCGCCCCGTCCGCCTTGTCGGCGGGAGCGGCGGCCTCGGTCTCCTCGGGCGTGCCGTCGGCGGGGACGTCGGGCTTCTCCTCGAAGCCCGGGGTCTCCTCCGACATCAGGCAGCGCCGCCCTTCGGCTTGTCCTCGTCCACGATCTCGGCGTCGACGACGTCGTCGTCGGCCTTGGCCTGCCCGGCGTCGCCGCCCGCGGCCTGCGCGGCCTGGGCGTCGGCGTACAGCGCCTGGCCGAGCTTCTGGGAGACGGCCGCGACCTTCTCGGTGGCGGTGCGGATCTCCGCGCTGTCCTCGCCCTTGAGCTTCTCCTTCAGCTCGGCGAGGGACGCCTCGACCTCGGTCTTGACGTCGCCGGGGACCTTGTCCTCGTTGTCCTTGAGGAACTTCTCCGTCTGGTAGACGAGCTGCTCGCCCTGGTTGCGGGACTCGGCGGCCTCGCGGCGGCGGTGGTCCTCGTCCGCGTACTGCTCGGCCTCCTGGCGCATCCGGTCGACCTCGTCCTTCGGCAGCGAGGAGCCGCCGGTGACGGTCATCTTCTGCTCCTTGCCCGTGCCCAGGTCCTTCGCGGTCACGTGCATGATGCCGTTGGCGTCGATGTCGAAGGCGACCTCGATCTGCGGGACGCCGCGCGGGGCCGGCGGGAGGCCGGTCAGCTCGAACATGCCGAGCTTCTTGTTGTACGCCGCGATCTCGCGCTCGCCCTGGTAGACCTGGATCTGCACGGACGGCTGGTTGTCCTCGGCCGTCGTGAAGATCTCGGACCGCTTGGTCGGGATCGTGGTGTTGCGCTCGATGAGCTTGGTCATGATGCCGCCCTTGGTCTCGATGCCGAGGGACAGCGGGGTCACGTCGAGGAGCAGGACGTCCTTGACCTCACCCTTGAGGACACCGGCCTGGAGCGCGGCGCCGATGGCGACGACCTCGTCCGGGTTGACGCCCTTGTTGGCGTCCTGGCCGCCGGTCAGTTCCCTGACGAGCTCGGCTACGGCCGGCATCCGGGTCGAACCGCCGACGAGGACGACGTGGTCGATCTCGGAGAGGTTGATGCCCGCGTCCTTGATGACGTTGCGGAACGGCACCTTGCAGCGGTCGAGCAGGTCGGACGTGAGCTGCTGGAACTGGGCGCGCGTGAGCTTCTCGTCCAGGTGCAGCGGGCCCTCGGCGGAGGCCGTGATGTAGGGCAGGTTGATCGAGGTCTCGGTCGAGGACGACAGCTCGATCTTCGCCTTCTCCGCGGCCTCGCGGAGACGCTGGAGAGCCATCTTGTCCTTGGCCAGGTCCACGCCGTGGCCGTTCTGGAACTGCGTCACCAGGTAGTCGACGACGCGCTGGTCCCAGTCGTCGCCACCGAGGTGGTTGTCACCGTTGGTGGCCTTCACCTCGACGACGCCGTCGCCGATCTCCAGGAGGGACACGTCGAAGGTGCCGCCACCGAGGTCGAAGACGAGGATCGTCTGGTCGTCCTTGTCGAGGCCGTACGCCAGGGCGGCGGCGGTCGGCTCGTTGACGATGCGCAGGACGTTGAGGCCCGCGATCTCACCGGCCTCCTTCGTCGCCTGACGCTCGGAGTCGTTGAAGTACGCCGGGACGGTGATGACCGCGTCGACGACCTTCTCGCCCAGGTACGCCTCGGCGTCACGCTTGAGCTTCTGCAGGATGAAGGCGCTCATCTGCTGCGGGTTGAAGTTCTTGCCGTCGATCTCGATCTTCCAGTCGGTGCCCATGTGGCGCTTGACCGACCGGATGGTCCTGTCGACGTTGGTGACGGCCTGACGCTTGGCCACCTCGCCGACGAGCACTTCGCCGTTCTTCGCGAAGGCGACGACGGACGGCGTGGTCCTGGCGCCCTCGGCGTTGGTGATGACGGTGGGCTCGCCGCCTTCGAGAACGCTGACGACGGAGTTAGTCGTGCCCAGGTCGATGCCGACCGCACGTGCCATTTCGATTCCTCCAGCTGACTGACTTGAGTGGAACTGACTCAAGAATGCATGAGACCCGCATCAGAGTCAACAGACCTGAGCGGAGGCGACTCAACTCTTCGTCCGCCCGTCCACTCAGAGCGGCCCCGAGCGGGTGCGGAACCCATCGTTCCGACCCGCCGGAGCGGCGCGCGTCGCTCCGGGACCCGGCGGGGTGGTGCATGAGAGAGTCCGGTTGCCCCATGACGGGCAAAGCTGCCATATACCACGAATATCCCACGAACAGCCCATGATCTCGCGTCCCGGGGATTCCGCCCGCCGCCCGAAGGGGCGGTGGGCGACGCGTCCCGAAGGGGGCGGGACATTCGGAAGGGTGCGGGAAATGACGGCCAAGCGCGTGTTCGACGTCCTGGGCGGGCTCGCCCTCCTGGTCGTGCTGTCGCCGGTCCTCGCGGCCGTAGCCCTGTCGCTCGCGCTCGGCGGGGCGGCCCCCGGGAGGCGCGTTCCGCCCGCGCCCGACGGGGCCGCGGCCCCCGAGGGGCGCGTCCTGCGCCGCCGCACGGTGGCGGGCCTGGACGGGCGGCCCTTCACCATGCTGACCTTCCGCACCAGGAGTCCGCTGGGCGCGCTGCCCCTGCTGCTGCACGTCGTCGGCGGCCGGATGTCGCTGGTCGGGCCGTGTCCGCTGGCCCCGGCCCACCGCGAGTGCGCGGGCGAGGGCCGCCGACGGCTCTCCGTACGCCCCGGGCTCACCGGCCCCTGGCAGATCAGCGGGCGCTCGGAGCTGCCGTGGGAGGAGCGCGAGCTGCTCGACCTGCACTACGTGGACCACCACTGGCTGGGAACGGACCTGACCATCCTGGCGCGTACGCTTCCAGCTGTCCGCAGGCGGCGCGCGGCAAGGTTTGCCTGAGCGACACAGATCACCGCGAACGCCGCTACAGCACGGAGCCCCGAGCGGGTAATCTCTGCACGGACTCCATAAGTTACTGCTTAGTAGGCCCGCCCGAGGAGCCCTTCATGCAACTCGCCGCGATCATCGTGTCGCTGACCCTGACCGTGGTCGGCGTTGCTCTGCTCGCTCGCGCCGTCGGCCAGTTCGTCCGGTACTTCAAGCTGGGACAGCCCGTCCCCGCTGGCAGCCGGACCGACAACCCCTACCAGCGGAGCGTGACGCTCGTCCGGGAGTTCCTCGGCCACACGCGCATGAACCGCTGGGGCATCGTCGGCTTCGCCCACTGGTTCGTCGCCGTGGGCTTCCTGACCCTGCCGCCCACCCTGGCCCAGGCGTTCGGCCAGCTCTTCCGGGCGGACTGGACGCTGCCGGTCATCGGCGGCTTCCTGCCGTTCGAGCTGTACATCGAGTTCATCGGCGTGATGACGATCCTCGGCATCGCCGTGCTGATGGCCGTCCGGCTGCTGAGCCTCCCGGGCCGGGCAGGCCGCAAGTCCCGCTTCGCCGGTTCCAAGGCGGGCCAGGCGTACTTCGTCGAGTACGTGATCCTCACCATCGGCCTCGCCATCTACGTGCTGCGCGGCCTGGAGGGCGCGATCCACCACGTCGAGGGCTACGAGGCGGCCTACTTCGCCTCGTACCCCCTGGTCCTGGCCTTCGAGGGCCTGAGCGTCGGCACCCTGCAGACCCTGATCTACTTCACCGCCATGGTGAAGATCAGCACCTCGTTCATCTGGATGATCGTGGTCTCGCTGAACACCAACATGGGCGTCGCCTGGCACCGCTTCCTCGGCTTCCCGAACATCTGGTTCAAGCGCAACGCGGACGGCGCCACCGCGCTCGGCGGGCTCCTGCCGATGACCACCGGCGGCCAGGAGATCGACTGGGAGGACCCGGCGGAGGACGCCGTCTTCGGCGTCTCCCAGGTCGAGCAGTTCTCCTGGAAGGGCCTCCTCGACTTCTCCACCTGTACCGAGTGCGGGCGCTGCCAGTCGCAGTGCCCCGCCTGGAACACCGGCAAGCCGCTCTCCCCCAAGCTCCTCGTCATGTCGCTGCGCGACCACGCGCACGCCAAGGCCCCGTACCTGCTCGCGGGCGGCGGCAAGACGCCGGAGGGCGAGGAGAAGGCGTCCGAGGAACAGCTCAAGGACGTTCCCGCCGCCGCCCTCGCGGAGGCCGAGCGCCCCCTCATCGGCACCGCCGAGGAGAACGGCGTCATCGACCCCGACGTCCTGTGGTCCTGCACCACCTGCGGCGCCTGCGTCGAGCAGTGCCCGGTGGACATCGAGCACATCGACCACATCGTCGACATGCGCCGCTACCAGGTGATGATCGAGTCCGCGTTCCCGTCCGAGGCGGGCACGATGCTCAAGAACCTGGAGAAGAAGGGCAACCCCTGGGGCCTGGCGAAGAAGCAGCGCGTCGAGTGGACCAAGGAGGTCGACTTCGAGGTCCCGATCGTCGGCAAGGACATCGAGGACCTCAGCGAGGTCGACTACCTGTACTGGGTCGGCTGCGCGGGCGCCCTCGAAGACCGCGCCAAGAAGACCACCAGGGCCTTCGCCGAACTCCTCCACATCGCGGGCGTCAAGTTCGCGATCATGGGCGGCGACGAGAAGTGCACCGGTGACTCCCCGCGCCGCCTGGGCAACGAGCCGCTGTTCCAGCAGCTCGGCCAGGAGAACGTCGCCATGCTGAACATGGCGTTCGGCGAGGACGACGAGGACGAGTCGACGAAGAAGCCGAAGTCGGCGAAGAAGATCGTCTCGACCTGCCCGCACTGCTTCAACACCATCGCCAACGAGTACCCGCAGCTCGGCGGCGAGTACGAGGTCATCCACCACACCCAGCTGCTCCAGCACCTCATCGACGAGGGCAGGCTGGTCCCGGTGACCCCGGTCGAGGGCCTCATCACCTACCACGACCCCTGCTACCTGGGCCGTCACAACAAGGTCTACACGCCGCCGCGCGAGATCATGTCCGCCGTCCCCGGGCTGCGCCAGCAGGAGATGCACCGCCACAAGGAGCGCGGCTTCTGCTGCGGCGCCGGTGGTGCCCGGATGTGGATGGAGGAGCGGATCGGCAAGCGCATCAACAACGAGCGCGTCGACGAGGCCCTGTCCCTCAACCCGGACATCGTCTCCACCGCCTGCCCGTTCTGCCTGGTCATGCTGACCGACTCGGTCAACGGCAAGAAGAACGACGGCAAGGCCAAGGAGTCCGTCCAGGTCGTGGACGTCGCCCAGCTGCTCCTCGAATCGGTCAGGACCCCGGCCGACCCGGAGCCCGCCGAGGACCCGGAGCCGGAGCCCGAGCCGGCGGTCTGAGCCGACGCTCCGAGCCAGGAAGGCCAGGAAGGCCAGGAACGCCAAGAACACGGAAGGGCCGCCCCGCGCACATCGCGCGGGGCGGCCCTTCGGCCGTCGGGGCGGGTGCCGGGGCCGGTCCCGGTCGGACCGGGGTCGCGGCCGGCACCGGGATGCCCCTCGGACCGACCGGTACTGAACGGGAGCGACGGGGACCGACCGGGACCGACCGATACTGAACGGGACCCACGGGGACCGACCGGGACCGACAGGAACGCCCTCGAAACGCCCTCGGGAGGCCCCAGGGAGGTCCCTGACCATCCCCTAGGGGATGTCACAGCTCCGTGGCAACCCGGACGCGGAGGAGCACGGAGGCACCGGGAGCGGGTACGTTCCTTGACGTGGCTGGATTCAGGAACGGACGCGGCCGGGACAACCGCGACCCGCAGCAACCGCAGCAGGCCCCTTACGGGCACCAGGCGGCCCCGCCGCCGTACCCGCAGCAGCAGTGGCCCGAGCAGGGCCAGGGCCGGGGCCAGGCCCCGTACGGACAGCAGGGCGGACACCCGCAGGACGGCGGCAGGCCGTACGAAGGCCAGCAGCGGGGCGGCCAGCCGTACGGGGGCCGGTCCCAGGGCGGGCACGGGCAGCAGCCCTACGGCGGACAGCCCCCGTACCGCGGGCAGGACGGGCGTGGCGGCCGGGGCGGACAGCCCCCGTACGGCGACCGTTCCCAGGGCGGGCACGGCGGGCAGCCGTACGACGAACCCGAGTACTTCGGGGACCCCTACGGGCAGCAGCACCCCGGCGCCGCCGCCGCGAACAATCCGGGTCACACCCAGATGTTCAGCGTCGACGACCCCTACGGGCAGGCCGCGCCCCCCGCCGCCCCCGTCCCCACGGGCCCCCGGCTCCCCTGGAAGGGCCTCCTGAGCGGCATCGTGCTGCGCCCGGCGGACACCTTCCTCCAGATGCGGGACCACGCCGTCTGGGGCCCGGCGCTGGTCGTCACCTTCCTCTACGGGCTCCTCGCGATCTTCGGCTTCGACAAGGCGCGCGAAGAGGCGATCAACGCGACCCTGTCGACGGCCGTCCCGTACGTCCTGATGACCGCCACGGGCTTCGTCCTCGGCGGGCTCATCCTCGGCGCGGTCACGCACACCCTCGCCCGTCAGCTCGGCGGCGACGGCGCCTGGCAGCCGACCGTGGGCCTCTCCATGCTGATCATGTCGATCACGGACGCCCCGCGCCTGGTCTTCGCGCTCTTCCTGGGCGGCGAGAACGGCCTGGTCCAGGTGATCGGCTGGCTGACCTGGCTGGCGGCGGGCGCGCTCTTCACCCTGATGATCAGCCGCTCGCACGACCTGCCGTGGCCCAAGGCCCTGGGCGCGTCGGCGATCCAGCTGGTGGCCCTGCTGAGCCTGATCAAGCTGGGCACGCTGTAGGAGCACGCGATACGAGGAAAGGCCCCCGCCGACGCCCGGCGGGGGCCTTCTCCGTACCGCTCAGCGGCTCAGGCGTCGAGGATCTGGCCCTCGCGCCGGACGACGGGCGGCTCGACCGACCAGGGGAAGTTGATCCACTCGTCGGTCTTCTTCCACACGTACTCGCACTTCACGAGGGAGTGGGACTTCTCGTAGACGACGGCCGAGCGGACCTCGGCGACATGGTCGACACAGAAGTCGTGGACGAGCTTGAGGGTCTTGCCGGTGTCGGCGACGTCGTCGGCGATCAGCACCTTCTTGTCGCTGAAGTCGATCGCGTTCGGCACCGGCGCCAGCATGACCGGCATCTCCAGGGTGGTGCCCACACCGGTGTAGAACTCCACGTTCACCAGGTGGATGTTCTTGCAGTCCAGGGCGTAGGCCAGACCACCGGCGACGAAGACGCCGCCACGGGCGATGGAGAGCACGATGTCCGGCTCGTAGCCGTCGTCGGCGATGGCCTGCGCCAGCTCGCGGACCGCCCGCCCGAATCCCTCGTACGTCAGGTTCTCGCGTACGTCACTCATGTCTGCGACCGCCTCACACCTGGGTCCGATGGAAGTTCAGGAAGGAACGGGAGGCCGTCGGCCCCCGCTGGCCCTGGTACCGGGAGCCGTACCGCTCGCTGCCGTACGGGAACTCGGCGGGCGAGCTGAGCCGGAACATGCACAGCTGCCCGATCTTCATCCCCGGCCAGAGCTTGATCGGCAGGGTGGCGAGGTTCGACAGCTCCAGGGTCACGTGACCGGAGAAGCCGGGGTCGATGAACCCGGCGGTGGAGTGCGTGACGAGCCCGAGCCGCCCGAGGGAGCTCTTCCCCTCCAGCCGGGAGGCGATGTCGTCGGGGAGGCCGATGACCTCGTAGGTGGAGGCGAGCACGAACTCGCCGGGATGCAGGATGAACGCCTCGTCGCCCTCCGGCTCGACCTCACGGGTGAGGTCCAGCTGCTCGACGGCGGGGTCGATGTGGGGGTACCGGTGGTTCTCGAACACCCGGAAGAAGCGGTCAAGCCTCACGTCGATGCTCGAGGGCTGCACCATGGATTCGTCGTACGGGTCGATGCGCACCCGTCCGGCATCGATCTCGGCCCGGATGTCCTTGTCTGAGAGAAGCACGTCCCCACGATACGCAGAGGGCGCGGACCTGCCCCAATCGGCATTCGCCCGCGCCCCGGCCACCGTCAGCGCCGCCCGGCCTCCACGGGCACGGCATTCCGCAGCCGCGCACACCTCGGACACCGGACGAGCCGCCCCGGCCCGAGCCGCCCGGCCCCGAGCTGCTGAAGCGGGAACGAAGCGGTACTGAACACGTGCCCCTCGGCACAACGGACGACGGTGCGCTCCATCGGACCCATCAAGTCCCTTCCCCTACACATGTGGTGGACGAGAAGCCACATTAGGGGATCAACGGGACACCCTCCAGCACGGCACTCCGCACCCGAAAAACCACGAGCTTCGACTCAAGTGGCGCATGGGGTACAGTGTGCAACGATGCGGCACGGATCACCCGTCCGCTACGCGGATGTAGTTTAATGGTAGAACATGAGCTTCCCAAGCTTATAGCGCGGGTTCGATTCCCGTCATCCGCTCTTCTACGAAGCCCCGGGTCAGCGACCCGGGGCTTCGTTGTTGTCTAGACCTCTTGGGTCCTGCCGTGCCCTCCCCGATCTCCAGAGCCGCGTACAGACGTCGGCCCTCGGGGTGATCGCTGAGAGTGCTGCGCCACGCGCCCGGAGCCAGCCCTTCCGGCACGCGCCAGGCGCGGTGGACGTCGATCGGGCTGGCGGTGAGCACCCCGGCGGAGTCGAGGATCTGGCCGCGCCTGTCGGAGACATCAGTCCTGTGCGGCATCCGGCCGTTGGAGGCTACGGCCCGTCGGGTGACCGCGGTCAGGGCCTTACCGGTCGCTCCGGTCCGTCCTGCGGATCATGCCGGTTCGGGTTCTCTGCTGCGGTGATCCATGCGCGCGCGGTAGCCAGGGCCTGGTCGAGGGGGGCGAAGAGGGCGCCGCCTGCCGGGAGGATGCCGTCGGGGCCGAGGTCCCGGTCGAGAGCGGCGGCTTTCAGTGCGCGGGCGAGGCCCGGTTCCACGCCGGAGAGGATCAGTCGGCCGCCCGACCGGCGGAGGTCGTGGGCGTGGCGGCGCAGGACCCTGGTCATGGTGGACGACGGCACGTCGGGGACACCGCGCATGACCAGGATCAGCACGGCTCCGCGGGCGTGGTCGGTGGGCGGCAGCGTCCTCTCGATGCCGGGGAGTTCGGCGAAGAAGCCGACGCCGTCGTAGTAGAGGACGGTGACCTCGCCGGGCGGCAGGCTCGCCGGGACGTCTCCGGGATGCCAGCGGCCCCGGCCGTCGGGAACGAGGGCGACCAGGCGGGCGCGGCGGGCGGCCTGGACGCAGTACAGGAGCAGGGAGAGGACGGCGCCGAGGACGATCGCCCGCTGGAGCGGAAGCTGCGTGGTGGCCAGGAAGGTGACGATCATCGCCGCCGACGACAGGCGGGAGGTGCGGAGCACCAACAGGACGTCGTGGCGCTTGCCCCAGATCAGCTCGCCGCCGACGACGAGGATCAGGCCGCCGATGACGGGCATGGGGATGTGTTCGGCGAGTGGGGCGCAGACGAGGACGATCAGGGCGAGCAGGACGCCGGAGAAGATGCCGGCCCAGCGGGTGCGTGCGCCGGCGGAGACCGCGACGCCGGTACGGGAGAGGGATCCGCCGGAGGGCAGTGACTGGAAGAGGCCGCCGGCGAGGTTGGCAAGGCCCTGGGCGGCGAAGTCGCCGTTGACGGAGGACTTCGAGCCGTCGGGGTTGGGGACGGACGGGCCGATGCTCGCCGCCTGCGCGAGGCCGACGAGCGCGACCGCGACAGCGCCGCCGAGCAGGTGGGGAACGGCGGACAGGTCGGGGGCGGAGAAGCCGGGGAGGGCGGCGGGGATGTGGGCGATGCCGCCGACGAGTTCGACGTCGGTGCCGAGCAGGGCGACGGCCCCCGAGGCGGCGACCATGGCGACGAGCAGGGCAACCGGTTCCAGTCGTCCTACGAGACGGGTGGCCGCCCAGACGGTGATCGTGGCGACGGCCACGAGGGTCGTGGCGAGCTGCCAGTCGCCGAGGTGGGCGAGCCAGTCGCCGAGTTGGACGAGGCGGTTGTGGCCCTCGGGTTTGTAGCCGGTGGCGTCCTTGAGGACGCCGGTGATGATCTGGAGGGCGATGCCGGTGGAGAAACCGGTCATGACGGCGTTGGAGACGAAGCTCATCACCACGCCCAGCCGCAGCACGCCCATCAGGAGCATGACCACGCCCGCCATGAGGGTCAGGGCGGCGACGTTCCCCGCGTCCTTCGAGTCGAGGCCGGCGTCCGAGAGCACGCTCTGCGAGGTGAGCGCGAGTGCGCTCGTCAGGGTGGTGACCATGAGGACGGTCCGGGAGGTCAGGGAGCCGACGATCGCCGGGACCACGCCCGCGTAGAGGCCGGCGACCGGGTTGAAACCGGCGATCGCCGCGTAGGCCATGCCCTCCGGGATCGAGAAGAGCCCCGTCACCAGCCCGGAACCCACGTCCGCGGGCTTCGGGCGGCCGAGGCTCCGCTTCCGCCCGCGCCACGAGCGGGGGAACTTCACGAGGCGAGTCCGCTGATCGCGTCTCCCGCGTACTTGGCGCCGAGCACGACGAGGACCACCGTCATGATCGCGCTGTTGTGCTCGCCCATCCACGTCTTCCAGCCGCCGAGCACCGCGGCCGACCTGCTGCCGCCGACGACGTACACGAGCAGGGGCAGCAGGACGCAGGCCGAGCCGATCAGGACGAACAGGACGCCGGCGACGGCCTTGCCGCCGCCGCTCGCCGGGCTGCTCGCGATGGAGGCCGCGCCGCCGACCGCGAGGACGAGGTTCTTCGGGTTGGCGCCGGACAGCAGGGCCGCGAGGCCGACCGCCTTGCCCGGGGTGAAGCGGTCGATCGCCCGCATCCAGCCGGGCAACGTGTGCTCCTGTCCCTCCCTCGGGCGGTCCTTCCACTGTTTGGCGCCCATGAGCAGGAAGAGCACGCCGAGCGCGAGCTTGAGCCAGTACGTCCAGTCGGCGGGTGTGCCTCCGTCGTCGGCGCCGGCGCCCGAGCCGACGAGGACGACTGCGGTGGTGATCACTCCGAGCGTGAGCATCCAGCCCAGCGTGAACGCCGTGCCGTTGACCCTGCCGCGCGGGGTGGCCAGCATCAGCACCACCGCGATCAGAGGAAGGGGGCTGATGGCGATGCCCACCGCCGACACCAGCATCTGTCCGACGGCGTCACCCATCGCTGCCTCCTCCGTACCGGCCCTGCTCCACCCCCGCCACGGCAGGCGGTGTGCCCGAGCCTTTCCGCCAGCTCAGGGGGCCGCAACGGCGGCGGGGCCGAACGGGTGACACCCCTCCCCGGCCGCCCCACGGTCGCGGACCGCGGTTGCGGACCCAACGGAATGAGATGACCGTTGTATGGCTTGCGCCCCCTCCTGGTGTACCGGATCGGAGTCCGCATGGACGCGCAGACGTTGAAGCAGCAGATCGCCACGGCCCACGAGAAGGCACGGGCCGACGAGGGGTACTGGCTCGGCATGGCGGCCTTCCGCTACGGCTTCCCGCTCCTGGAGATGCACCGCAGCCTGTGGGAGTGGCACGTCGACGCGTCCGCCCCGACGCACCTCGGCGCGATCAACGAGATCCACCACACCCCGCGCCGGGCGGAGCCGAAGGACACGTACTTCGTCACGCCGATCGTCGACGCCCCGTACTCACGTACTTTCGTCGACCTGTCCGGCGGCGCGGTGGTCCTCACCGTCCCGCCCGTCACCGACCGCTACTTCACCGTCCAGCTCCTGGACATGTACACCAACAGCTTCGGCTACGTCGGTACGCGCACGGGCGACACCACCGGCGGCGACTACCTGCTGGCCGGGCCCGGCTGGCGCGGCACCGTCCCCGACGGCATCACCCGGGTCGTCACCGCCCCCACCCCCCTGATCTGTCTCCTGGCCCGCGTCACGATCCTCGACGACGACGTCCCCGCCGCCGTGGCCCTGCAGAAGCGGATCGCCCTGCGCCCCGCCGACCCCGCCACCCCCAAGCCCGACCCCTCGGTCAACCCGCCGGCCCGCGACTGGCGGGGCGAGGGCGGCGACCCGCTGGACTACTACCACATGCTCGCCGACTGTCTGAGCGCGAGCCCGCCCCCGGCCGCCGACCACGGCGTCCTCGGCCTGATCGCCCGCATCGGCATCACCCCGCACCACCCCTTCGACGCCTCCCGGCTCCGCCCCGCAGCCGTCGACGGCCTGCGGCGGGCGGTCGCCGACGGACTGCGCGACCTGTACGCGGACATGCCTTTCGCCGGCCCGTCCCGCAACGGCTGGGTCATGGTCGACGTCGACACCATCGGAGACTGGGGCACCGACTACTTCTCCCGCCTGGAGATCGCCCAGGTCGGTCTGCTCGCCAACAGCGCGAAGGAGGCGTACTACATCGGCGCCATCCTCGACGGCGACGGCGACCCGCTCTCCGGCGAGCACCGCTACGAACTCCGCTTCGGCCCCGACGACTTCCCGCCCGTGGACGCCTTCTGGTCGGTGACCATGTACCTCAACCCGCAGGGCTTCCTCGTCGAGAACCCGATCGGCCGCTACCACCTCGGCAGCCTCACCAAGGACCTCACCTACGGTCCCGACGGCTCCCTCACCCTCTACCTCCAGCGCGAGAACCCCGGCCCGGAGAAGGAGTCCAACTGGCTCCCCACCACCGAACCCGGCGTCCTGTTCCGCCTCATCCTGCGCCAGTACCTGCCCACCCCCGACATCCTCACCGGCCGCTACGCGCCCCCGGCCGTCGTCCGCGTCGACCGCTGAGCGAACGCGGCGGCGGTCATTGGGCCTCCCCCTGCGTCGTGTCGTCGCGCCAGGCCACGAGCCGCTCCTTGAGCGGCCCGTGGCCGTCCCGCCTGAGTCCGCGTGAACCATCGATCCGGAAAGACAACCGCTGCGGCCCTAGTGAGGCTTTCCGTCGGCGGTGTCGGGGGGCCTCGGTGGAGCCGCGGGACGCTCGGCGAGGTGGGCGTCCATGGTGGAGTTCAGGTCGGCGATGAACGACTCGAACCGTTCGAGGAGTTCCGCCGGGTAGTGGGACATCGCGGTGTCGAGGCGGTGGGCGAGCGGGCCGAAGAACTCGTCCGCCCGCTCCTGGATGTGCGCGCCGCCGCGCAGGGTGATGACGCGCCGGTCGGAGTGTTCGCGGGTGCGGGTGATGTGCCCGGCCTCTTCGAGGCGGTTGAGGAGCGCGGTGGTGGCTCCCGTGGACAGGGAGACGCGCTCGCTCAGCCGTGCCGGTGACAGCAGGATGCCGCGCTCTTCGGCGGCGGCGATCTCCAGTACCGCGGTCGCGTCGGTGGAGTGCAGGCCCAGCCAGGCGGCGAAGCGGCGGCTGAGCTCGGCGTAGTGGCCGCCGTAGACCCGCAGCCCTTCCATCAGCCGCTCGCGCTGAGCCGCGACGCCGTCGTTCATCGCTTCCTCCATGAAGGCCCCGCCGCCTTTCTCTCCTGCCGCCCGTGCCGACGGCCCGCCTTTGACAACCTACCGCCACCATTTTACCTTCATGATGGAATTACTTCACCATGGAGGTAACTGGCGTGCACGACCCTTCCCCGGCCACCGACGAGACCGCCGAGCCCTACCGATGGCGGTGGCTGATCCTGGTCGTGATGATCGTCGCCGAGATCATGGACCTGCTGGACGCCTCGATCGTCAACGTCGCCGGGCCCGCCCTGGAGGAATCCCTCGGCGCCAGCGCCGTCGGCCTGCAGTGGGTGATCGGCGGCTACGCCCTCACCCTGGGCGCCGGGCTCGTGCTCGGCGGCCGTCTCGGCGACCGCTACGGGCGGCGCCGCATGTTCCTGATCGGCCTGACCGCTTTCACCGCCGCCTCGCTGCTGTGCGCGATCGCCCCGAACATCGAGTCGCTGATCGCCTTCAGGCTGCTGCAGGGCACCGCCGGGGCGATGCTGCTGCCCCAGGGCCTCGGATTGCTGCGGGAGAACTTCTCCGGGCCCGAACTCACCAAGGCCTTCGCGGTCTTCGGACCCGTTCTCGGCCTCGGCGGCATCATCGGCCCGGTCCTCGGCGGCTTCCTCATCGAGGGTGACTTCTTCGGCCTGGGCTGGCGGTCGGTGTTCCTCGTCAACCTGCCCATCGGCACCGCGGCGCTGATCGTCGCCGCGAAGATCGTGCCCAGGAAACCGGGCGACCGCACGGTGCGGGTCGACATGATCGGCGCGGCCCTGGTCGTGGCCGCCTGCGCCCTGCTCGTACTCCCGCTGAACCAGGGCCAGGAGGACGGCTGGCCGCTGTGGACGTGGCTGTGCGTGGCCGCTTCCGTGGCCGGGTTCGGCCTGTTCGCCGTACAGCAGCGCCGTACGGCCGCGGCGGGCCGTGAACCGCTGGTGACACCGGGGCTGCTGCGCAAGCCCGCCTTCACCGTCGGGCTCGGCGGCATCGCCCTGTTCTTCGGCGGGCTGATCGGCACGCAGCTGGTGCTCACCCTGTACCTGCAGATCGGCCGGCACTTCACCGCCGGGGAGGCGGGCCTGGGCAATCTGCCGCTCGCCGTGGGCACCGCGATCGGCGGAGCGGTCAGCGGCGCGTTCCTCGCCGACAGGATCGGCCGCAGGGTGCTGCAGATCGGCCCGCTGGTCCAGCTGGCCGGTGCGGCCGTGCTGTGGTTCGAGCTGGACGGTCTCGACCCGGCCTCGTTCTCGATCCGGGACATCGCTCCCGGCGTCGCGGTGGCGGGTGTCGGAGCGGGCATGGTGATCGCCGCCCTGTTCAGCTTCGTCCTCGCCGCGGTCGACGACGACGAGATCGGCTCCGCCTCCGGCGTCCTGTCGGCCGTGCAGGCCCTCGGCGGCTCCATCGGCGTCGCGGTCTTCGGCTCGGTGTTCTTCGCCCGGACCGAGGCCGGTGACTTCACGGGCGGCTTCCACCGCGCGCTGATCGTCCAGGCGTGCCTGCTGCTGGCGTTCCTCGCGATCACCTTCCTGCTGCCCAGGCGGGGCCGCCCCGACGACGAGCAGCACGGCGTCACCGCCGACACCGCTTCCCCCGGCCCCGAAGCGAAGCAGCGCCTCACCGCATGAACCCGGCCGTGAACCGGGTCACCGCCCAGGAACGGGAAGACCTGGTCATGACGCACGTGCCACCGCCCGCCGGGCAGGGACGGTGAGCAGCGGGCGACAAAGAGCCGGAGGACACGGCCCAAGTGTCCTGGAGGCGATCCTGTCCGCACCCAGATGGGCCGTCGCCGCTCCCTCGTACGCCGTACTCCGCCAGAGGCGGCGGTGTCCCGGCAGGGGCAGGTGACGGGCGTTCCGCCGGAGGGCTGCCGGGGGCTGTTCGCAGGAGGGCCAAGGTCTGTCCGCAGGGCTGCCGGGGACTGTTCGTAGGGCTGCCGGGGGCTGTTCGTAGGGGGATATCCCCCTGGAAACACTGAGGTCAGGCCCCGCGCGCTGTCGGGGCGTCGCGGGCCAGGATCTGTCATGTCACCGGAAGCCCACTCGTAAGGAGTCCAGGGGTATGACCAGGAATCGCCGACAGCAGCTCAGCCGCAGGACCGCTCTGCTCGCCGCGGTGACGATCGCGGCGGGGGCCGCTCTCACCCCCGTGGTGGCGCGGGCAGCCCCGGACCCTGCCGCCGCCCGGTCGGCCCCGGCCAAGGATCCCGTCGTCCGCGAGCTGGACCGGATCGCCCACCCGCTGCGCTCCACCGAACCCGGCGGGAGGACCACCGATCTGCGGGCCCTGGGCGCGATGATCGGCGGCGCGAAGGTCGTCGGCCTGGGCGAGGCCAATCACGGCTCCCACGAGTTCTTCGCCATGAAGGAGCGGGTCTTCCGCCATCTCGTCGAGGAGAAGGGGTTCCGCGCCTTCTCCCTGGAGTACAGCTGGGCCGCCGGGCTGCGGATCGACGAATACCTCCAGACCGGCAAGGGCGACGCCCGGCAGATCGCCGAGGAGACCCTCGCCAACTCCCCCTGGGACCGCGAGGAGTTCGTCCACCTCATCCAGTGGATGCGCGAGCACAACCGGCGCAACCCCACCCGTACCGTCCACTTCGTCGGCAACGACCTCTCCGCCCCCGCCGTCACCGACGACTTCTTCGGCCGGATCACCGGCTACGTCCAGCGGCACCACCCCGCGCTGGCGCCCCGGGTGGACGAGCTCTACACCGGGCTGCGCCCCATCGACGACATCTACGTCTACCTGGGCAGGCCGCTCGCCGAGCGGCAGCGCCTCGCGGGGCAGGCCCGGCAGGTCCTCGACCTGATCCGCGCGGCGGGCGGCCGGGACCGGGAAGCCCACGACCGGGCCGTACAGAACGCCCGCTCCATCGCGGACACCACCGAGTTCCTGACCCTCGATCCGGGCGACTCCGCCACCCTGCCCGCATTCATGCGTATGCGCGACCGGGTCATGACCCAGAACATCCTCTGGTGGCAGAAGCGCACCGGCCACAAGATGCTGGTCTCCGCGCACAACGACCACCTCGGCCTCATCGCCGCGGAAGCCGTGTACTACCCCAAGACCCAGGGATCCTTCCTCCGTGACGCGCTGGGCCGGGACTACCTCCCGATCGGCATGACCTTCGACCGGGGCTCCTTCCTCTCCAAGGACACCGCCCTCGGCGGCGAATGGAAGAAGTTCGCCGTCGGCGCCGCCGTCCCGGGCAGCAACGAGCACACCCTCGACAAGGTCCGCCACCGCGACTTCTACGTCGATCTGCGCGCCGCCGCGCCCGCCGCCCGCGGCTGGCTGGAGACCGCGCGCCCCACCCGCAGCATCGGCACGGAGTTCCGCGACGACTACCCCCTCTTCGATCAGGCGCTCGGCCACGCCTTCGACGTCCTGATCCACCTCCACGAGGTGCGGGTGGCCGTACCCCGCAAGCCGTGAGCCCCGGGCCGGGGGCTGCTGCGGTCGTACGGAGACCGAGGCCGGGGGCTGCTGCGGCAGTCGTACGGAGACCGAGGCCGTCGGCCGTACGGACATGTCGCCGCGGGTCCGCACCCGTGACGGGCGGCGCCTCGCCGCCCGCGCGCTCCTCTCCGAGGCCCACGGCCCCGTAGGACCACGGTCCCGTAGGAGCCGGGCGGTCAGTGCCCGCACCCTGGGCCGCGTTCGAGTCCTCGGGAACGGGAAACAGCACTCGTCCGACGGACGGCGGACGGCGGACGACGGACGACGTCCGGCGTGTGCGGGGTCCCGGTGGGCGGGGAGGGCGCCTGGCGGGACCGGGGCGCGGGCGCCCGGAACGGCTGTCGTACGTCTCGGGCCAGGGCCCTTCCGAGGTGGTCGGCGCCGCATCGGACCGGGTTCGTCCCGCCACCCGCTTCCCTGCCGCGACAGCCCCCGGGAGCCGAGGGCGACGGACCACAGCAGCGGAATCAGCCAGACGAGAAGGAGAGCCCGTTCCGAAGCGGTCGGGTCCGGCTTCATCGCGGTGCCAGCCCTCGGGGAGCAGGAAGCCGATCGGAAAATACGTATGGGGGGCATGTACTGAGGACCCCGGAGCCGCCGACCGGGCAAGGCGGGTTACGACTTCCGGGTGCCGGACGGCGCTCACCGCTCGTACGACCCGGGCGCCACCCCTGCACCCCGGGCACGCCCGCGCACCGCTTCCACCGCCCGCGCCGGATGCGGCACACGACCTTCTCAGACCGTCAAGGGGGACACCTCGGGCCCGGAATCGCCCACCTTTTTCCAGTCAACTCCCTTGGGGAGCAACAGGGTTGCCGGAAAGACGCTTCATTCCAGGGGTCCATGAGCCGACGGCATTCCCGCCGGTTCGACCCTCCGCCCGGCCCGGAGCCACCGCGGGACACTCGCGCGCCGCCCCGCGCTTCGGCGCCGTCACGGATCCCTCGGCCCCGGCCTCCGCCGACCGTGCGCCGTGGGTGATCCCGCCTCCCGGACGCCCATTCGCCTCGCGCGCACATCGCACTCGTGTCGCACGAATATCTGTGCCCGAGGATGGAGAATTTCGCAGCCCCCGCCTGGAAATTTCATACCGGAACCGGGTAGGGGCAGGTATTCGACGCACAAATATCGCAGGGGCATGGTACTGTCGAAGCAGGTTGCAGTTTTGGTACCCATAGACTTCAAGCGCATCCGGTCGGCTCGCGCCGCACGGGAGTGCTTCGTATTTCCGGTCATTATTTTCCGGTCAGGGCATCATCGCGGCGACGCGGGGTTCGTGAAGTGCGGATTCCGATGTACTGCCCACAAGGGAGATATGACATGGCTACTGGCACCGTGAAGTGGTTCAACGCGGAAAAGGGCTTCGGTTTCATCGAGCAGGACGGTGGCGGCCCGGACGTGTTCGCCCACTACTCGAACATCGCGGCCCAGGGCTTCCGCGAGCTGCAGGAAGGCCAGAAGGTCTCCTTCGACATCGCGCAGGGCCAGAAGGGCCCGACGGCTGAGAACATCGTTCCCGCCTGACGCTGACGCACATTTTGCAGCTGGGACCCGCATCCCTCGGGGTGCGGGTCCCAGCTGCACTTTTTTCCACAGCCCGCGAAAAATCGATCATGCGGAGCGGTGGCGTACCGGAGCTCCTGCCGAGAACCCCCGATTCCACTCTTTTTCCTACGGGCTTCCCGCGATTCATCTTTTCGCATCATTTATTCGGTGCGTGCCTGCGATTCCCCGCACCGCTCTTCCACCGGGGGAATTCCTTGACGCGTGCCCCGTCGAGGAAGGTTCCGAAATGAACCCCACACGTACGAACGGCCGCTCGTCCGGCACCCGCCGCAGCGGCGCCCCCGCCCCGAAGCGCTCGGGAGCACCGAAGCGCTCGGGAGGCCCGAACCGGTCAGGCGGCCACGGCCGACGGCCTGCCGCGCCGCAGGGCGAGTTCGCCCCGCCGGAGACGGTCACCGCGGCCCTGCCCGCCGTCGAGAAGTTCGACGAACTCGACATGCCCGCCCCGCTCCTGGCCGCACTCGGCGCGCAGGGTCTCACCGTGCCGTTCCCCATCCAGGGCGCGACCCTGCCGAACTCCCTCGCGGGCCGTGACGTCCTGGGCCGAGGCCGGACCGGCTCCGGCAAGACCCTCGCCTTCGGCCTGGCCGTGCTGGCCCGTACCACCGGACAGCGTGCCGAGCCCCGTCAGCCGCTGGCACTGGTCCTGGTCCCCACCCGGGAACTCGCGCAGCAGGTCACCGACGCCCTCGCCCCCTACGCCCGAGCCGTGCGACTGCGCCTGGCCACCGTCGTCGGCGGGATGCCGATCGGCCGGCAGGCCTCGGCACTGCGCGGCGGCGCCGAAGTCGTCGTGGCCACCCCCGGGCGCCTCAAGGACCTGATCGACCGTGGTGACTGCCGACTGGACCGGGTCGCCGTCACCGTCCTCGACGAAGCCGACCAGATGGCCGACATGGGCTTCATGCCCCAGGTCACCGCGCTCCTGGACCAGGTCCGCCCCGAAGGGCAGCACATGCTGTTCTCCGCGACCCTCGACCGCAACGTCGACCTCCTGGTCCGCCGCTACCTCGCCGACCCGGTCGTCCACTCCGTGGACCCCTCCCAGGGCGCGGTCACCACGATGGAGCACCACGTCCTGCACGTACAGGGCGCCGACAAGCACCGGCTGACGACGGAGATCGCGGCGCGCGAGGGCCGGTTGATCCTGTTCCTGGACACCAAGCACGCCGTGGACCGCCTCACCCAGGAACTCCTCGACTGCGGGGTCCGGGCCGCCGCCCTGCACGGCGGGAAGTCGCAGCCCCAGCGCACCAGCACCCTCGCCCAGTTCAAGTCCGGGCACGTCACCGCCCTCGTCGCGACGAACGTCGCGGCGCGCGGCATCCACGTCGACCACCTCGACCTCGTCGTCAACGTGGATCCGCCGACCGACCACAAGGACTACCTCCACCGCGGCGGCCGCACCGCGCGGGCCGGGGAGTCCGGCAGCGTCGTCACCCTCGTCACCCCCAACCAGCGCCGTGCCATGACCCACCTCCTGGCCGCCGCCGGCATCGTGCCCCGGACCACCCGGGTCCACTCCGGCGAGGAGGCGCTCAGCCGGATCACCGGCGCCCAGGCCCCCTCGGGCATCCCCGTGAAGATCACCGCACCGGTGACCGAGCGGCGCAGGCGCGGGGCGCCCGTCCGGGGTCGGCGCGGAGCCGCGCCGGCCGCCCGGCGCGCGGGCGGGCGCCGGTCCGCCCTCGACGCGGCGGCCTGAGCACCGCACGTGATCCGGAAGCCGATCCCTCTCCGCTGGAGGCACGTCGTGACACCGTTCCAGACCCGGCCCCGCCCGGCGCCCATCGCTCCCGTCCACGGGACGGAGGCCGACGCCGTGGACACCACAGGGCCTCAGGCCGGTGACGACATGACCGTCGAGGTGGCCCTGGCCGTCATGGCCGGTGCCCGTACCGAAGCCCTGCGGCTCTGCGACGAGGACGGCCTGTGCACCGGTTTCGTCACCCTGGCCCGGCTCACCGCCGTCCGTGACAGCCCCTCGTACACGGACCGGGTCCGGCTGCGTGACATCCTTGGTGACCACGGACCGTTCGCCCCACCCGCCGACAGGACGGCCGCGCACGCCACGCTCCACCACCGGCTCCCCGCACCCCCGTCCGTCGTGGACGGACAGGGCGGCGCCCAAGGCATCCTTGTCCTCGCCCGCTGAACCGGCTCAGCACCGCGGAACCTTCACCCTCCAGACCTTGTGAGGCACCATGCGTTGTGTCATCGCCCGCTTCCCCTTCGATCTCACCAAGAACAGCGTCCTGGACGCCATGAAGGACGTGAAGCCCGAAGAAGTGACCGGGGAGTCCGTGATCATCGGGCGCCGTGTCTACCCCGCCAAGCAGGTCGGTGAGGTCATCACCCGTCAGGACCGCCGCGATTTCAGCGCCGCCGAGGTCATCAGGGCGATGACCAAGCTCGGGTTCACCTGCCGCGACCTTCCCGGGACCGCCGAGCCCACCCAGCCGGTGGCCCCGCTCCAGCACGCCTCGAACCTGCTCGGCGGCCCGGCGGAGGTCTGACGCGTCCGGCCGTGCGCCACGGAAGAACGAGCTGACGCCCGAACCGCCAGAAGGGCCCGACCCGGTACACACCGGTCGGGCCCTTCTGACGTACCGGGGGGTCGTCAGTGGTCGGAGTAGCGGAGGTCCCCCACCGTCCAGGCGCTGATGTCCTCCAGGGCCACCCGGTACATTCCGCCGGTCTCCGGGATGCCCACCGTGCCCTGGAGGATGCGGGCGAGGTGGAAGTGCAGATGGGTGGGCGACCCGGCCTTCCGTTCGGAGGGACTGAAGGCGCAGGAGAACTCTCCCAGGCGGTCCGAGTCCGTCAGGACCTCCGACACGCGCTGTCTCCACAGGGCTTCCGGGGCCAGTCGGCCGGTGAGGACCACGCCTCCGGCGACCACCGTCAGGGACATCTGATTGCTCCGCCCCGACTCCACCGTGGTGGCGATCTCAACGAGCAGTTCGTCAGGCTTCGACATGGAAGCCGATTCTAGGCGCGCACCCCGGGTTCCCCCAGCGGGCCCCCCAGGCCGGCCGCTGTCCCGGCCGACCGCTCCCCCGGGCGGGCGCCCCCGCTTGCCGGAGGGTTCCGGGCCGTTCAGCGTGGAGGGGTCGGGCGAGCGCCGGGAGGGCGGATGAGCGACTCCGGGCCGGGGCGCGCCCCGGCCGACGAACTGCACGGGTTCCTGCGGGAACTGACCCGGTTCATGCTGCGCTTCAGCGGCGAGGGCGCCGAGGGAGTGGACCGGGTCGTCCGGGGGCTGGCCCGGACGTACGGCGGCCGGGCCGAGACCGTCCTCGTCGCGGACGGCGCGGTGCTCTCCGTGACGGTGGGGGAGGGCGGGGCGGGGGCCGGGGGGATCGACAGGACGGGCGGGGTCAGTGGGGCTGGTGGGGTCGGTCAGGCTGGTGGGGTGAGTGGGGTCGGTCGAACCAGTGGGCTCGACGGGGTTGGCATGGTCAGTGGGGCCGGTGGGACCAGTGGGACCGGTGGGCCCAGTGAGATCGGTGGGACCGGGGCTGGCGAGGGGCGGGCCGCCGGAGAGCGGGTCGGCGCGGACGAGACCGCCCGGGAACGGGCCGTACGGAAGCGGATCGACGGAGGGCAGGCCGCCCAGGAACGGACCGATGGAGAACAGACGGAGAGGGCGTCCGGAAGCGGACCTCAGGCCGCCCGGGAACAGACCGGCGGAGAACAGGCCGTCCGGGAACGGACCGGCGGAGAGCAGGCCGCCCAGGAACGGACCGGCGGGGAGCGGACCCTCACCTCCGTCGTCTCCGCCTTTCCCGATCTTCCCCGGCTCGACCGGGCCTTCGCCCTCAAGGCGTTCGTCGAGCGGCTGCGGGAGGAGCGGCCCCCGTTGGGCGAGGCGATGGCCGGGCTGCGGCGGATCGAGGCGATGCCGGGCCGCGTACCGCCGTGGGCGCGGCTCCTCGGGATCGTGCTCTTCGCCCTCGGCTTCGCGCCCGCCGTCCAGCCCACCTGGTACGAGATCGGCAGCACCGCCCTCCTGGCGGGCCTCGTGGCGGTCCTCACGGTCCTGTCCGAGACGCGGCCCCGGCTCGCCCGGGTGCTTCCGCTGCTGGCCGCGACCCTGGTCTCGCTGGTGACCCTGGGGCTGCTCCAGCCGGGGCACGCGCACGGCGGGCCGGTGCTGATCATGCTGCCCGCGCTGTTCTTCTTCGTCCCCGGCGACCTGCTGAGCGCCGCCGCGGCCGAACTGGTCGGTGGTTTCCTCTCGACGGGTGCCGTCCGGCTGGTCTACGCCCTGGTGCTGCTGCTCCAGCTGTACGTGGGCGTGCTGCTCGGGGTGGCCGTCACGGGCACCCCGACCGGGGCGCTCTTCGACACCGCGCAGGACGCGGACCTGTCCCGCTGGGTGGTCGTCGGGAGCTGGGCGGTCTTCACGGCGGGGCTCGTCCTCGCCTTCGGGGTGCCGTGGCGGGCGGCGGGCTGGGTGACGGCCCTGGTCTTCCTGACGCTGGGCGCGCAGGCGGCGGTCACGGCCCTGATCGGCGAGGTCGGCGGGACGTTCGTGGCGGCGGTGGCACTCGCGGCGACGGCGGACCTGCTCTCCCGGCCGCCCGGCAGGCCGCCCCGGCTCGTCCTCTTCCTCGGCGGTTTCTTCACGCTCACCGCCGGGTCGCTCGGGCTGCGGGCGCTCACCTCGCTCTCGGGCGGGCACGTGCTGCACGGCTTCCACGACCTCATGGACTTCGTCACGGTCGTGATGACGATCGCGGTCGGGCTGCTCGCGGGTGCGGCGCTCGTCCCGAGCCGGGCCGAGCGGGAGTTCCGGGACGTCTCCTGAGGGCTCCCGGCCGTCCTTCTAACGCGGCGGTGTTCCCGGGTCGTCCGGGGCGGGTCCGGGGTCCGGGGCGGAGTCCGGTGCGGGGCCGGGGCCCGGCTCCCGGTCCGCACCCGGCTCCCGGTCCGGTGCCGGGCCGGGCTCGGACGCCGACGCCGACGCCGGGCCCGGCTGCGGGCCCGACGACACCGACGCCGGGCCCGGCTCCGGCTCCCGGTCCGGTTCCGCCAGGAACGCGGTCACCGCGAGGGCGAAGAGGAGGGCGAGGGCGAGGCCCAGGACGACCCAGCCGGTGGGGTGGGGCCAGAAGACGCAGGCCGCGGCCGCCGCCGCGACGAGCAGCCAGGTGATCCAGGCGCGGTGACGGCGGACGAAGGGCCCCACCGGGCCGGTGCGCAGTCCCGCGCGGTCGGCGAAGGAGCGGGTGGCGGAGACGCCCGCGCCCCCCAGTCCCCGGAGGAGGACGGCCGGGCGGCTCGGGCCGGAGAGCCAGGCCGCGAGGGCGATCAGGACGCCCAGGGACGCGAACACCCGCACCGAGGTGCGGAGGTAGCGGACCAGGGTGTCGTAGACGGCGCCCGCCGCCGCCGGGGAGGCCCCGTTCGGAAGGGCGTTGAGGTAGACCGTACGGAAGACGGTGAGCGCCGCCCCGAGGACGAGGGCCGCGAGGGCGACGCCGAGGGCCGCCGCCACCAGGGTGCGGCGCCTGCGGACCGCGAGGAGCACGCCCCCGGCGACCAGCAGCACCGCGATCACCGGCAGCCAGAAGCCCATCGCCTGGAGCAGGGCGAAGAGGGTCTTGACCTTCCCGATGTCGTCGGCCTGGAGGACGGTGAAGTCGGTGTGGATCTCGGGGATCTTCCCGGCGACGGTGAGACCGGAGTCGACGAGACGGGCCTTGACCTGGTCGATCACCGGTGCCAGGTCGATGGTGACCTTGTCCGTGCCGATCTTCACGGCGCCGTTGTCGTCGCCGGTCAGGGCCCGGTCGAGGGAGGTGTGGACGGCCCGGTTGGCATCGGTCCAGACGGTCTCGAAGGCCGGGGACGCGACGACGTCCCGCGCCCGGTCGTGGACGAAGCTGCGGACGGCGCTCTCCAGCGAGCCGCCGAGCTTGCCGAGCGCCTTCTCGACCAGGGGCCGCTGGTCGGGGGCGACGCCTTCGAGGAGGGAGGCCAGGTCGATGTGGTCCATGACGGCGCCGGTCACCCGGTCGGCGACGGCCGCCTGGACGGCGGGGTCGGAGGCGAGCGGGGCGACCGTCCGCACGTACCGGTCGGTGTCGCCGACGATGTCGGAGGTCCAGGAGGCGACGAGTCCGAGGGGGACGAGGACGCAGCCGAGGACGACGAGCAGGGCGGCGAAGAACGACCGGACGCGGTGGTGGGACGGCCGCGCGGTCCCCCCGTCCCCCTCCAGGGCGGACACCCTGGCGCGGAGGGCGGCCAGTTCGTCACCGGCGTCGGCACCGTCGTCCACGGCGGCCATGGCATCCACTCCTCGGACCCGATTCATGACAAGTCAGGGCAATTCTCCGTACCGGTGGCGTTCCTGTCGCTCCGGGCGGGGCATCGGAGGACCGGAGGAAGGGCCTTACCCGCCCGGTGCCCGGTGCGCGATCATGCGGGCATGAAGCTGCGCTGCGCCGTACTCGACGACCACCAGGGCGTCGCCCTGACCTCCGCCGACTGGGGGCCGCTCGCGGACCGGGTCGAGGTGCGGGTGCTGCGGGAGCACCTGGCCGACCGGGACGCGCTGGTCGCCGCCGTCGCGGACTGCGAGGTCCTCGTCGTCATGCGGGAGCGGACCCCGCTCGACGCGGCGCTCCTGGAGCGGCTCCCCCGGCTCCGGCTCGTCGTCACCTCCGGGATGCGGAACGCCTCCGTGGACGTGGCCGCCGCCCGCGCGCGCGGGATCACCGTCTGCGGCACCGCCAGCAGCTCCGAGCCGCCCGCCGAGCTGACCTGGGCGCTGCTCCTGGGGCTCGCCCGGCACGTTCCGGCGGAGGCCGGGGCGCTGCGCGGGGGCGGGCCCTGGCAGTCGACCGTCGGCGCCGATCTGGCGGGCCGGACCCTGGGGCTCGTGGGGCTCGGCAAGATCGGCTCCCGGGTGGCGAGGGTCGGTCTGGCCTTCGGCATGGACGTACGGGCGTGGAGCCCGAACCTGACGGCGGAGCGGGCCGCCGAGCACGGTGCGGGGTACGTGGGGGACCGGCGGGAGCTGTTCGCGGGCGCCGACTTCGTCTCGCTGCACCTGGTGCTGTCGGAGCGGACGCGCGGGCTGGTCGGGGAGCCGGAACTGCGGGCGATGCGCCCGCACGCGTACCTCGTGAACACCTCGCGGGCGGGGCTCGTGGACGGTGGGGTGCTGCTGCGGGCGCTGCGGGAGGGGTGGATCGCGGGGGCGGGCCTCGACGTCTTCGAGACGGAGCCGCTGCCGCTGGACGATCCCCTGCGCTCCCTGCCGAACGTGCTCGCGCTGCCGCACCTGGGCTATGTGACGGAGGGGAACTACGGACGGTACTTCGGCCAGGCGGTGGAGGACATCGAGGCGTTCCTGGCGGGGACGCCGGTACGGGAACTGGCCTGAGGACGGGGGAGGTGGCGCCGGTACGGGCAGGGGTACGCGGCCCGTACGGGTCCGGCCCCGGACCCTACCGGCACCGGCACCGGGGCGGGCCGCCCGTGCGCCGGGCGCGGTCCGCCCGCGCCCGTACGGCGCCGAAGGGAGCCGCGAGCCCCTCCCGTACGGCCTCGGAGACCGGGCCGTACGGTCGGGAGGGCCGGGGCCGGAACCCGGGCGGGGAGAGACTCCCGCACCCGGGCGGGCCGCCCGGCCCCATGCCGCGCCGAAGACCGGGCGGGAGCCCGTGGCCCGCCGTAGGGCTTCGGGGACCGGAGCCGTACGACCTCGGAAGCCGGGCCGGGACACCCGTACGGGAAGAGGCCGTGCGGGGGGCCCGGAGACGAGCCCCCTCCGCATCGGGGGCAGGGGCGTGCGAGGCCGGCCGTCCCCCGGGCGTCAGTCCAGGCTCGTGCGGGCCAGTTCCAGGAACTCCTCGGCCGTCAGGCCGAGCCCCCGGGCGTCGGCCGCCGCCTCTCGGAGGCGGGAGACGAGCCGGGCGCGGTCGGGGGCGGTGGCGCCGGGGACGATGACGGCCCCCCTGCCCCGGCGCAGTTCGATCAGGCCCTCCTCGCGCAGCCGCTGGTAGCCGCGCAGGACGGTGTGGACGTTGACTCCGAGGGAGTCGGCGAGTTCCCGGGCGGCCGGGAGCCGCTCGCCGGGCGCGGCGGAGCCGTCGGCGAGGGCGCCCCGGACACAGGCGGCGATCTGGTCGCCGAGGGGCGCGGCGGAGGCCGGGTCGACACGGAAGAGCACGGTCAGACCTTCCCATGGCGCTCGGCGAGCGTGTTGAGGAGGGCGGCGGCGGTGCCCGCGTCGGGGACGGTGACCGCGAACTCCCGGCCGCTGTCCCGCCGTACGACCAGGGCTTCGCCGGTGCGGACGATCACGCCGGTGCGGTGGGCCCGGACGCGGTAGCCCCAGCCGCCGAACTCGCTCAGGACGGCGGCCGTGTCGAGCGTGCGGAAGGTCGCCCCGGCGACCTCGTCGAGCGGGATGCGGACGCGCGGCCGGGCGAACAGCGCGGACCGCACGGTGAGGCCGCGCCGGTCGACACTGACCCGGACGCGGGCGAGGGCGAGGCCCGGCAGGCCGATGAGGGGGCCGAGCAGTCCGAGGAGGGCGCCGGGCCAGGGGGCGAAGAGCAGGACGAAGGGGGTCGCGGCCAGGGCGAGCGCCGCGAGGACGGTCAGCGTGCGGGAGGCGGTGGCGCGGGACCAGCCCGCGATCTCGCTCGCGCCGAGCGGCAGCCGGGGCGCGTCGGGGCCGACGGCGGCCCCGGTCGGGGCGGCCCGGGGGACGGTCCGGGTCAGTGCCAGGCCGACGAGCCCGAGGAGGGCGGAGACGGCCAGGGCGAGCAGCGGGTCGGCGGGGGAGAACTCGACGAGGGCGGGGTCGGCGGCGTCCAGGTTGTCCCGGACGAGCAGGACGAGGAGCGCGCCGGTGAAGCCCGCGGTGGCCCAGGCGCCCCAGAGGGAACCGCGCTGGACGAGGGCGGTCCAGCCCGCGCCGAGCACGAGGAGCAGGGCGGTGCCGCCGAGGGCGAAGGCGGTGCGGCCGGTGAAGCCGTCGGCTCGGCCGCCGTCGACGCCGAAGTGGGTGGCGAGGGTGTCGGGGAGCCGGTCCCAGCGGAGGGCGAGGAGCAGCAGGTAGCCGGTGAGGGCGAGGACGTGGGGCAGGGCGGCGAGGACGCGGAGCCGGAGCGCGGCGCGATGCATGAGACCTCCTTTGTTCGCACCAGGATAGAACAAGTTGTTCGTACTTCGCTAGAACAAGGCGATCGGTTGTCGAGACGCCCGCCCGCACGCGCGGGAATCCGCGTACGCCGACATCGCGCGGGGCATCGTCTGGGCCGCGCGGCACGGCGCCGACGTCGTCGACCTCTCGCTCGGCGGGTCCGGTCCGATGGCCCGGCGCCTCAAGGGCGGCGTCCTCAACAGCGCCATCGCCCTCGCCCACGGAGAGGGTGCGCTCGTGGTGGCCGCCGCGGGCAACGACTCCACCGCGCTCCGGCCCTACGAGGTCGACGCCCCGGTCCTGGTGGTCGACGCGGCCGACCGGGACGGGCGGCCCGCGTCCTTCACCGGCTTCGGCGCGCGCGACGCCCTCGCCGCCCCCGGCGTCGACTTCCTCTCCACCCTCCCCCCGTACCCGACGAAGGAGACCCCGAAGAACACCTCGGGGTACGGGGAGCTCTCCGGCACGTCGATGGCCGCGCCGTACGTCTCCGCCGTGGCGGCCCTGCCGCACCACCAGGGCCTCGGTCCCGACGCGCTCGCGGCGACGGTCCGCGACACGGCGGCGAACCCGGGGCGGCTCCCGGAACTGGGCCTCGGGAACGTCGACGCGGCGGCCGCCGTGAAGGCAGCCGCCGCGCACCAGAAGTAGACCGGCACCCGTGACCCGGCAGCGGTCGGCCGGGTTCCGGGCGTCCGGGCCCGTGGGTCAGGCGCCCGTGGGTCAGGCGCCCGTGGGTCAGGCGCCCGCGAGCGAGGCGCGCAGGGCTTCGGCGAACTCCGCCGGGGCGCCCTGCTGCCCGAACTCGCCGCCCAGGAAGCCGCCGTGGTGGCTGGGGTAGACGGAGAGCGGGGTGCCGACGCCCTCGGCGATCGCCACCGCGGCGCGCGCGGCGAAGGTGCCCTCGGACTCCTTGCCCGCGGCGACGACGATCCGGGTCGACGCGGCCCGCAGGGCGGGGAAGTCGGGGAGGTAGGAGGTGCAGCCCCGCATGTTCTGGCCGAGCAGCGGGTCGTCGCGGGAGCCGTCGTCCCCGGCGGGCAGGCCGAAGGCGTCGGGGGAGGGCGCGGGCTCCTCGGCCCAGTTCGCCGGGATGGGGCCCGTGAGGCTGGTCAGCGCGATGAACTGGGCCATCGCGGCGCCCCAGCCCTCCCGCTGGTAGGTGGCGTGGACGGCCGCGCAGCTCGCGAGGGCGGCCTCGCGGTCCGGGACGACCTGGGCGCTCGGCGGCTCGTGGGCGACGAGGGTGTGGACCAGGTCGGCGCGCCCGGCGACCAGGGCGAGGGAGTTGATGGCGCCGCCGCTGCTCGCGAAGATGTCGACCGGTCCGGCGTCGAGCGCCTCGATCAGCCGGACCAGGTCGTCGGCGTGCTCGCCGGGAAGGTTCTCGGCGGCTCCGTCGGTCCGCTCGCTGCGGCCCGCCCCGCGCGGGTCGTACGTCACGACGGTGCGGTCGGTGAAGTACGAGGCGAGGCTGACGAATCCGCTCGCGTCCATGGGGGAACCGATCAGCAGCAGGGGCCGCGGGTCGGTCCCGGTGCCGGGCCGGACGTCGTAGCGCAGGGTCGCGCCGACGGTCTCCAGGATGCGGGTGTCGGTCTCGGCCATGGTGTTCTCCTCGGTGGTGAGCCAGTCATAGGGGTAGACGTCCGGGCCGGGCCGCACTCATCGCTCTCCGGCGTGATTTCTTTTCGAAGTTCTCGATTCCTTCGCACTCCCGATCCCTTCGCACTCCCGAACGAGACGCAACGTCTTGCGAAGGGTGCGCCCATGGCGTATGTTCTCCATCGAGCGAGACGGACCGTCTCGTCTCGTCTCATTGATTCTCGTCGTCGATCCTCCGGAGGCCGCCCTTGTTCCGTGTCCTACTCACCGAGGTCAGCAGGCACCACCACCGTCCCGACGGCGGGCACCGGGCCGTGTTCGAGCGGGTCTCGCTGGCGCTGCGGCCCGGCGAACGGCTCGGTGTCGTCGGGGACAACGGGGCCGGGAAGTCCACCCTGCTCCGGCTGCTCGCGGGGCTCGAAGCCCCCGACGCGGGGACCGTCACCGTCGACGTCCCCGGGGGAGTCGGGCATCTCGCCCAGACCCGGGACCTGCCCCCGGACGCCACCGTCGGTGACGCCGTCGACCACGCCCTCGCGGACGTACGGGAGCTGGAGCGGGCGATCCGCGCCGCCGAGACGGCGCTCGCCGGGACCGGCGACCTCGCCGGATACGCCGGGCTGCTCGCCGCGTACGAGGCCAGGGGCGGCGCCGGGGCCGACCGGCGGGTCGAGACCGTGCTGCGCCGCCTCGGCGGGGACGGCCCGCTCGACCGCGCCCGGCCGCTCGCCGCGCTCTCCGGCGGACAGCGCTCCCGGCTCGCGCTCGCCGCCGTCCTCGCCGCCGGACCCGAACTGCTGCTGCTCGACGAACCCACCAACGACCTCGACGACCGGTCCGTGGCCTGGCTGGAGGAGCGGCTGCGCGCCCACCGGGGCACGGTCGTCGCCGTCTCCCACGACCGGACCTTCCTCGACCGGGTCACCACCGGCGTCCTGGAGGTGGACGAGGACCGCGGGACCGTGCGCCGGTACGGCGACGGCTACCCCGGCTATCTCGCCGGACGCGCCGCCGAACGGGCCCGCAGACAGCGGGAGCACGAGGAGTGGAAGCGGGAACTGGCCCGCCACCGGGCCCTCGCCGACACCCACACCGACCGTTTCTCCGCGATCCCCCGCAAGGCCCCGGCCGCCTTCAGCGGGGCGGGCGCCTTCCGGGCCCGGTCACGGGCGCACGGCGCCATGAGCCGCATCCGGGCCGCCGGGGAACGGCTCGCCCGGCTCACCGCAGCGCCCGTGCCCGCGCCGCCGCCCCCGCTGGCGTTCCGCGCCGAACTCACCGGCGGGGGCGCGCCCGTGGACCTCGCCGGAGTACGGATCGAGGGGCGGCTGCGGCTCGACGCCCTCCGTCTGGAGCCGGGCGAGCGGCTCCTGGTGACCGGTCCGAACGGCGCCGGGAAGAGCACTCTGCTGAAGCTCCTCGCGGGCGAACTCGCCCCCGACGAGGGCACGGTGGACACGGCGACGGAGGACGGACCCGCGCGGGTCGGGCTGCTCCGGCAGGAGACGGACCCGCCCACCGATCCCCGTACGGTGGGCGAGTCCTTCGGGGAGGACCGTACGGACGCACTGCTCGCCCTCGGCCTGTTCTCCGCCCGCGACCTGACGACCCCGGTCCGGGACCTGTCCACCGGGCAGCGCCGGAAGCTGGAACTGGCCCGGCTCGTCACCGGACCCGTCGACCTGCTCCTCCTCGACGAGCCGACCAACCATCTGGCCCCGGCGCTCGTGGAGGAGCTGGAGGCCGCGCTCGTCCCCTACCGGGGCACGCTGGTCGTCGTCAGCCACGACCGGCGGCTGCGGGCGGGCTTCCGGGGCCGGGTCCTCGAACTGGCCCCGGCGACGGCCCCGTTGCCCGTCTAGACCGGGGCCGGCAGGCCCCGCCCGGCACCGTCGGCTACGCGTCGGACGCGCCCTCCAGGTCGCCCTCCGTCTCCAGGAAGACCTGGCGCAGGGCGGCCAGGGTCTGCGCGTCCGGCTTCTCCCACATGCCGCGCGACTCGGCTTCGAGGAGGCGCTCCGCGATGCCGTGCAGGGCCCACGGGTTGGCCTCCTTCAGGAAGGCCTGGTTCGTCGGGTCGAGGACGTACTCCTGGGCGAGCTTGTCGTACATCCAGTCCGCGACCACGCCCGTCGTGGCGTCGTACCCGAAGAGGTAGTCGACGGTCGCCGCCAGCTCGAACGCGCCCTTGTAGCCGTGGCGGCGCATCGCCTCGATCCAGCGCGGGTTGACCACCCGCGCCCGGAACACCCGGGACGTCTCCTCGACGAGCGTGCGGGTGCGGACCGTCTCCGGGCGGGTCGAGTCCCCGATGTACGCCTCCGGGGCGGTGCCCTTGAGCGCGCGGACGGTCGCCACCATGCCGCCGTGGTACTGGAAGTAGTCGTCGGAGTCCGCGATGTCGTGCTCACGGGTGTCCGTGTTCTTCGCGGCCACCGCGATCCGCTTGTACGCGGTCTCCATCTCGGCCCGCGCCGGGCGCCCTTCGAGACCGCGCCCGTACGCGTACCCGCCCCACACCGTGTACACCTCGGCGAGGTCGGCGTCCGTGCGCCAGTCGCGGGAGTCGATCAGCTGGAGGATGCCCGCGCCGTACGTGCCCGGCCGGGAGCCGAAGATACGGGTGGTGGCGCGCCGCTCGTCGCCGTGCTCCGCGAGGTCGGCCTGGGTGTGCGCCCGGACGTGGTTGTCCTCGGCGGACTCGCCCTCAAGACCCGCGACCAGCCGTACGGCGTCGTCGAGGAGCCCGATGACGTGCGGGAACGCGTCCCGGAAGAAGCCGGAGATGCGCAGGGTGACATCGACGCGGGGGCGGCCCAGCTCGGCCAGCGGGATCGGTTCGAGACCGTTCACCCGGCGGGACGCCTCGTCCCACAGGGGCCGGACGCCCAGCAGGGCCAGCGCCTCGGCCACGTCGTCGCCCGAGGTGCGCATCGCGCTCGTGCCCCACAGGGAGAGGCCCACCGAGGTCGGCCAGGAGCCGTTGTCGGTGCGGTAGCGCTCCAGGAGCGAGTCCGCGAGCGCCTGCCCGGTCTCCCAGGCCAGCCGGGACGGTACGGCCTTCGGGTCGACCGAGTAGAAGTTGCGGCCGGTCGGCAGGACGTTGACCAGACCGCGCAGCGGCGAACCGGAGGGACCGGCCGGGACGAAGCCGCCGTCCAGGGCGTGCACGGCGTGCGTGAGTTCGTCGGTGGTGGCGGCGAGCCTCGGCACGACCTGCTCACAGGCGAACCGCAGCACCGCGTGCACCTCGGGGCCGTACGCGGCGGCCACCGGGGCGACCGCGTCCACGGACCAGTCCGCCGCCTCCATCGCCTCGACCAGCTCGCGGGCCTTCGCCTCCGCCTCGTCGGCGGTGGTCCGGGTCGCGGCCGACTCGTCCAGGCCCAGCGCCTCCCGCAGACCGGGCAGCGCCTGCGTACCGCCCCAGATCTGCCGGGCCCGCAGGATGGACAGGACCAGGTTGACCCGGGCCTCACCGGCCGGGGCGCCGCCCAGGACGTGCAGACCGTCCCGGATCTGGGCGTCCTTGACCTCGCACAGCCAGCCGTCGACGTGCAGCAGGAAGTCGTCGAAGCCGTCGTCCCCCGGACGCTCCTCCAGACCGAGGTCGTGGTCGAGCCGGGCCGCCTGGATCAGCGTCCAGATCTGGGCGCGGATCGCGGGCAGCTTCGCCGGGTCCATGGAGGAGATCTGCGCGTACTCGTCGAGGAGCTGCTCCAGGCGCGCGATGTCGCCGTAGGAGTCGGCGCGGGCCATCGGCGGCACCAGGTGGTCGACGAGCGTGGCGTGGGCGCGCCGCTTGGCCTGGGTGCCCTCGCCGGGGTCGTTGACGAGGAACGGGTAGACCAGCGGCAGGTCCCCGAGGGCCGCGTCGGGGCCGCAGGCGGCGGACAGGCCCGCGTTCTTGCCGGGCAGCCACTCCAGGTTGCCGTGCTTGCCCAGGTGGACCATGGCGTCGGCGCCGAAGCCGCCGTCGTCCGCGCGGGCCGCGATCCACCGGTACGCCGCCAGGTAGTGGTGCGACGGCGGCAGGTCCGGGTCGTGGTAGATCGCGATCGGGTTCTCGCCGAAGCCGCGCGGCGGCTGGATCAGGACCAGGAGGTTCCCGCGCCGCAGCGCGGCGAGGACGATGTCGCCCTCCGGGTTCCGGGAGCGGTCGAGGAACATCTCGCCGGGGGCGGGCCCCCAGTGCTCCTCGACGCGCTCGCGCAGCCCGGCGGGGAGCTCCGCGTACCACCGCCGGTAGTCGGCGGCCGGGATGCGGACCGGGTTCTTCGCCAGTTGCTCCTCGGTCAGCCAGTCCTGGTCGTGGCCGCCCGCCTCGATGAGGGCGTAGATCAGCTCGTCGCCGTCGCCGGAGACCAGACCGGGCAGCTCGTCGGCGGGCCCGAAGTCGTACCCCTCGGCGATCAGCCGGCGCAGCAGGGAGACGGCGGAGGCGGGGGTGTCGAGGCCGACCGCGTTGCCGATGCGGGAGTGCTTCGTCGGGTACGCGGAGAGGACGAGCGCCAGCCTCTTGTCGGCGTTCGGGATGTGCCGCAGGCGGGCGTGCCGCACGGCGGTCCCGGCGACCCGGGCCGCCCGCTCGGGGTCGGCGACGTACGCGGGCAGCCCGTCCTCGTCGATCTCCTTGAAGGAGAACGGGACGGTGATGAGCCGCCCGTCGAACTCGGGGACGGCGACCTGGCTCGCCGCGTCCAGCGGCGACAGGCCCTCGTCGCTCTCCTCCCACGCGGCCCGCGAGGAGGTCAGGCAGAGCGCCTGGAGGATCGGCACGTCGAGCCCGGCCAGCGCGCCCGCGTCCCAGGCCTCCTCGTCGCCGCCCGCCTGCGCCTCGGCGGGCTTGGTGCCGCCCGCCGCGAGGACCGTGGTGACGATCGCGTCGGCGGCGCGCAGCCGGTCGAGCAGCTCCGGCTCGGGGGCCCGCAGGGACGCCACGTACAGCGGGAGGGCCTGGGCGCCCGCGTCCTCGACCGCCGCGCACAGGGCCTCGACGAAGCCGGTGTTCCCGCTCATGTGGTGGGCGCGGTAGTAGAGCACGGCGACGGTCGGGCCGTCCGTCGTGCGGGCGGTCCGCTCCAGCGGGCCCCAGGTGGGGGCGGCGGCCGGGGACTCGAAGCCGTGGCCGGTGAGCAGGACGGTGTCGGAGAGGAAGCGGGCCAGCTGTTCCAGGTTCGCCGGGCCGCCGTGCGCGAGATAGGCGTGGGCCTCGGTGGCGACGCCGACGGGGACGGTGGACGCCTCCATCAGCTGGGCGTCGGGGGCCTGTTCGCCGCTGAGGACGACCACCGGCAGTCCGGCGGCGCGGACCGCGTCCAGGCCCTCCTGCCAGGAGCGGAGCCCGCCCAGGAGACGGACGACGACGAGGTCGGTGCCGTCCAGGAGGCCGGGCAGATCGGCCAGGGGGAGCCGGGCGGGGTTGGCGAAGCGGTACTCCACCGGTCCGCCGGCCGCGCGGGCACTGAGCAGGTCGGTGTCGGAGTGCGACAGCAGCAGGAGCATGGCTACGCAGGCCTTCCTCGGGGTGGTCCGCGCCCCGGGTGGTCGTGTGGACGGCGGGAGTTCCTGGCTCACCTGCCCGGTGGTGCCGGACCGGCTCACAGTGGCGGGACCGCGCCGGAATCGCACCGGGCTTCCTCCCCGGGGTCCTGGGACCCCATGCCGTCTGCATAGTAGAACGTGCCGTCGGCGGGCCGGGGCCGCCGTCGCAGTCGTCCGGATCACACCCGCGAGCCGTCCGGTCCCCCGTCGGTATGCTCGCCGCCATGCCGCCCACCCCGCTCCCGCCGTCCGCGCCCCGCACCCGGGACCGCGGCGACGCGTGCCCGGGAGCGCTGCGCCCGCACTCCGCCGACGACGGCGGGCTCGCCCGACTCCGGCTTCCCGGAGGCCGTCTGACCGCCCCTCAGGTGGAGGTCCTGGCGGCGGCGGCGGAGGAGCTGGGCGACGGACGGATCAGTGTCACCTCGCGCGGCAACGCGGAACTGCGCGGCCTCCCGGACGACTGCGGGGCCGCGCTCGCCGACCGGCTCGCCCCGGCGGGCCTGCTGCCCTCCCCCCGGCACGAACGCGTCCGCAACATCGTCGCCTCGCCCACCGCGGGACTCGACGGACTCGGCCACGGCGACGCGCAGTTGTGGGCCCGCGCGCTGGACGGCGCCCTGTGCGCCGAGCCCCGGGCGGCGGCGCTCTCGGGCCGGTTCCTGTTCGTCCTGGACGACGGGCGCGGGGACGTCGCCGGACTCGGCGGCGATGTGACCTTGGTCGCAGCGCCCGGCGGCACCGCCCTGCTGCGGCTGGGCCCGCTGGCCTTCAGAACCGGGGCCGCCGACGCCGTCCCGGCGGCCCTGGCCGCCGCCCTCGCCTTCCTCGACGCCGCCGACGCCGCCGGGACCGGGGCCTGGCGCCCCCGGGAACTGCCCGGGGCGCACGTACCGGACTGGGCCGGGGCACTGGCCCGCGCCGGGATCGCGGCCGAGCCCGTCTCCGTACCCCCGCCGCCGGTGTCACCGCCGCCCCCGCCGGGCGAACTGCCCGGCGGCACCCCGCACGTCCTCGCCCCGCTGGGCAGGCTGACCGCCGCCCAGCTGCGGGCCCTGCTGCCCGCCGACGAGGTCCGGCTCACGCCCTGGCGCGGAGCGGTCGTCGTCGGCGCGGGCCCCGGCAGGCTGCCCGCGCTCGCCGCGCACGGCCTGATCACCCGGCCCGACGCGCCCGGCACCGGCGTCACCGTCTGCACCGGGCGGCCCGGCTGCGCCAAGTCCCTCGCCGATGTGCGGGCCGACGCGCTCGCCGCGCCCCCGGGCCCGCTGCCGGTGCACTACTCCGGCTGCGCGCGCCGCTGCGGGCACCCCCACGGCGCCCGTACCGAAGTCGTCGCCACCGGTGACGACGGCTACCTGGTGGACGACGTCCCCACCCCCCGCGCCGCCCTGTCCGAGGCGGTCGCGGCGGCCCGCAACCCGGCGACCCACACGAGATGAGCGAGAGCACCACGATGTTCGACTACGAGAAGGACGGGGCGGAGATCTACCGCCGGTCCTTTGCCACGATCCGCGCCGAGGCGGACCTCTCGGGCCTGCCCGCCGACATCGCCCAGGTCGCGGTCCGCATGATCCACGCCTGCGGGATGACCGACCTCGTCCAGGACATCGCGTACTCCCCCGGCGTCGTCACCCGGGCCCGCGCCGCGCTGCGCGCCGGGGCGCCGATCCTCTGCGACGCCCAGATGGTCGCCAGCGGCGTCACCCGCAAGCGGCTGCCCGCCGACAACGAGGTGATCTGCGCGCTCTCCGACCCGGCCGTGCCGGGCCTCGCCGCCGAACTGGGCACCACCCGCTCCGCCGCCGCCCTCGAACTGTGGCGGGACCGCCTCGAAGGCTCCGTCGTCGCCATCGGCAACGCGCCCACCGCCCTCTTCCACCTCCTGGAGATGGTCGCGAAGGGCGGGCCCCGGCCCGCCGCCGTCCTCGGCATACCCGTCGGCTTCATCGGCGCCGCCGAGTCCAAGGACGCCCTCGCCGCCCAGGACCTCGGCCTCGAATACCTCGTCGTCCGGGGCAGGCGCGGCGGCAGCGCCATGACGGCCGCCGCCCTCAACGCCCTCGCCCACGAAGCGGAGATCCAGGCATGAGCACCGCACCGCGCACCCCGGGCAGGCTGTACGGGGTCGGGCTGGGGCCCGGCGACCCGGAGCTGATGACGCTGGCCGCCGTGAGGGCCATCGGGGACGCCGACGTCGTCGCCTACCACTCGGCCCGCCACGGCCGGTCCATCGCCCGCTCCATCGCCGCCGCGCACCTGCGCGAGGACCACGTCGAGGAGCGGCTGATGTACCCGCTCACCGTGGAGACCACCGACCACCCCGGCGGCTACCGGGGCGCCCTGGACGACTTCTACGAGGAGGCCGCCGCCCGGCTCGCCGCCCACCTCGACGCGGGCCGCACCGTCGCCGTGCTCGCCGAGGGCGACCCCCTCTTCTACGGCTCCTACCAGCACATGCACAAGCGGCTCGCGGACCGCTACGACACCACCGTCATCCCCGGCGTCACCTCGGTCAGCGCCGCCGCCGCCCGGCTCGGCGAGCCGCTGTGCGAGGCCGAGGAAGTCCTCACGATCATCCCCGGCACCCTCCCCGAGGACGAGCTGACGGCCCGGCTCGCGGGCACCGACTCGGCGGTCGTGATGAAGCTCGGCCGCACCTTCCCCACCGTCCGGCGGGCCCTGGAGCGGGCCGGACGGCTCGACGACGCCCGGTACGTGGAGCGCGCCTTCATGCCCGGCGAGCGCACCGGCGACCTCGCCGACGTCGACCCCGGCACCGTCCCCTACTTCTCGGTGGCCGTCCTGCCCTCCCGGGTCGACGCCGTGCCCCCCGTACGGGACCGGGGCGAGGTCGTCGTCGTCGGCACCGGCCCCGCCGGAGCGCCCTGGCTCACCCCCGAGTCGCGCGGCGCCCTCGTCAACGCCGACGTCCTCGTCGGCTACACCACCTACCTGGCCCGGGTGCCGGTGCTGCGCCCCGGGCAGATCCGGCACGGCTCCGACAACAAGGCCGAGTCCGAGCGCGCCGAGTTCGCCCTCGACCTGGCCCGCCGGGGCCACCGGGTCGCGGTCGTCTCCGGCGGCGACCCGGGCGTCTTCGCGATGGCCACCGCCGTCCTGGAGGTCGCCTGCGAACCGGCCTACGCCGACGTGCCCGTACGGGTCCTCCCGGGGGTGACAGCCGCCAACGCGGCCGCCGCCGCCGCGGGCGCGCCCCTCGGCCACGACTACGCGACGATCTCCCTGTCGGACCGGCTCAAGCCCTGGGAGGTCATCGAGGCGCGGCTGCGCGCCGCCGCGGAGGCCGACCTGGTCATCGCCCTCTACAACCCGGGCTCGAAGTCCCGTACGCACCAGGTGGCCGCCGCCCGCGAACTGCTGCTGGCGCTGCGCGCCCCGGAGACCCCGGTGGTCGTCGCCCGGGACGTCGGCGGGCCGGAGCAGTCGGTGCGGGTGGTGACCCTGGAGACCCTGGAGCCGTCCGAGGTCGACATGCGGACCCTGCTCCTGATCGGCTCCTCGCAGACCCGCGCGGTGGAACGCGCGGACGGCCGCACGATCGCCTGGACTCCCCGCCGGTACGGGTGACATCCCGGGCGCTCCCCCACCGGACCGGGGGAGCGCCCGGACCGGGCCTCCGCAGAGGCCCGGGAAGGCGTCCCGGACCGGACCGGGAAGGCGTCCCGGCGCTCAAACCCCTGTCGCCTCAAGGGAAAGGGACGGTAAAGTCGCGGGGCGACGGCGGTGGACCGGCCCCACCCGCACCGCCCGTCGACTTCCCCCCGCGCCATCTGTCTCCCGTAGGTCCGGAAAGGGCCCCTTCTTCGTGATGACTCGTCACCGGCTGAGCGCACTGGCCACCTCGGCCGCCCTCGCCGCGTCCGGCGGCCTGCTCGCCGCCGCCCCGGCCACCGCCGCCGTCAGCTGCGCGTCCCCCGTGTGGACGGCGCAGTACTACGCCAACCCCACCTTCAGCGGCGCCCCGAAGCTGACCGCCTGCGACAGCGCGATCGCCGAGAACTACGGCCTCGGCGACCCCGCGGGCGTCACCCTGCCCAAGGACAACTTCTCCGTCCGCTGGTCGCTCACCCGCGACTTCGGCTCCGGCGGCCCGTTCACCTTCACCGCCGAGGCGCAGGACGGCATCCGCGTCTACCTCGACGGCGTCCGCAGGACCGATCTGTGGCGGAACGTCTCCACCACCCAGAAGAAGGCCGTCGCCGTCACCGTCCCGGCCGGACGGCACACGATCCGCGTGGACTACGCCCACTGGACCGGCGCCGCCAACGTCAGGTTCGGCTACACCCCGAACACCTCGGCGACGGTCGACCGGGTCAGGCCGCTCGCACCGGCAGGCGCGTCCGCCGCCTACGACCGGACCCTCAACCGGGTCACCCTGAAGTGGGCGGCCAACAAGGAGATGGACCACGCCGGTTACCGCCTCTACCGGCGGGCCGCCACCACCACGGTGTGGACCAGGGTCAGCAGCCCCACCACCCTGATCACCGCCACCTCGTACGTCAACTCCCCGCCCGCCACCGGGGAGAAGTTCCTCTACGAGCTGCGGGCCGTCGACCGGGCGGGCAACGAGTCCCCGGGCGGCGCCGACCTCACCGTCACCACCGTCGACCGCACCGCCCCCGCCGCCCCGGCCGGGCTCACCGCGGCCGACGCGCGCGGCGGCGTCACCCTCGGCTGGCGGCCCGTCGCGGGCGCCACCCGCTACACCGTGCACCGGCGCGCGGGCACCGACCCGGCGGCCCCCGTCGTCCAGGTCGCCACCGGGCTCACCGCCCCCTCGTGGACCGACACCGCCGTCACCGAGAAGACCGGCTACGGCTACTGGGTGTCGGCCGTCGACGCCGCCGGGAACACCTCCGGCCGCACCGCCGTCAGCACCGTCCACGGCGACTTCGCCCCGGGCGCGCCCACCGGGCTGACCGCCGAGTACGCCGACCCCGCCCGCGCCGCCTTCCTGGAGTGGTCCGCGCCCGCCGACCGGGACGTGGCCTCCTACCGGGTCTACCGCGACGGCGTCCTGTGGAACACCGTCACCGCCCGGACCTCCACCGACCGCTCGGCCCGCTACGGCTCGACGTACCGGTACACGGTGACCGCCGTCGACACGGCGGGCCACGAGTCGGCCCCCTCGGCGCCGTTCACCCTCACCACCCCGGGCGACCTGGTCGCCCCGGCGCCCGTCGCCGGACTCAAGGGCGTCGCCCGCGAGGACGGGGTGTTCCTGGAGTGGGCGGCGAGCACCGAGCCCGACCTGGACCACTACGAGCTGCTCAAGGCCGAGTTCTGGCCCGACGACGAGGAGCCGGGCGGCGGCGTCTGGGTCTACCGGCGCGTCGAGTACTTCCCCGCGGACGCCACCTCGCACCTCTACGGCTCGGTCCAGGACGGCGACACGTACCGCTTCGCCGTCGTCGCCGTCGACAAGTGGGACAACTCCCTCGCGGTCACCGACCTCGACCGGGTGTCGTGGGTCGAGATCACCGAGCCGGGCGCCCCCGCCGGGGGCTGAGCCTCAGCCCCGCACCACCCAGGCGGCGGCCTCCTCGGGGGTCGCCGCCACCGGTACGTCCGCCGGGACCGGGGGACGTACGACGACCACGACCGGCAGGCCCGCCTCGCGGGCCGCCGCCAGTTTCGGGGCGGTCGCCGCGCCCCCGCTGTCCTTGGTGACCAGGACGTCGATCCGGTGCCGGGCCAGCAGCTCCCGCTCGCCGTCCAGGGTGAAGGGCCCCCGGTCGAGGAGGACCTCGGTACGGGCCGGGACGGGCCCTTCGGGGGCGTCCACCGAGCGGACCAGGAACCACTGCGGCAGCCCCGCGAAGGCCGCCAGGCCCATCCGGCCGGTGGTCAGGAACACCCGCTCCCCGAGGCCGCCGAGCGCCCCTGCCGCCGCCTCCAGGGACGGCACGGACGTCCAGCGGTCCCCGGCGGCCGGGACCCAGCCGGGCCTGCGCAGCGCCAGCAGGGGAACATGGGCGGTGGCGGCCGCACGGGCCGCGTTGAAGCTGATCCGCCCGGCGAAGGGATGCGTGGCGTCGATGACCGCGTCCACGGCGTGCCCGCCGATCCACTCGGCGAGCCCGTCCGCCCCGCCGAAGCCGCCGATCCTGACCTCGCCCTCGGGCAGCCGGGGCCGGGCCACCCGCCCGGCGAGCGAACTGGTCACCCGCAGCCCGGGGCGGGCGTGCAGCAGCCCGGCGAGGGCGCGGGCCTCGGTGGTGCCCCCGAGAATGAGTACGTGCACAGGAGCCCCTTCGTGATGTCAGGCGGCGGGCGTGAGGCCCAACTCAAGCACACCGGTCTGCGGCCCGGCTGGACGACCGGTGCCTGTGCGACGGCGGCGACGACGGCCGCGTACACGGCGCTGCTGACCGGCGACTTCCCCGACCCGGTGACGGTGACGCTGCCGAAGGGGCAGCGGCCGTCGTTCGCGCTGACGGCCGAGTCCCGCACGGGCGGTACGGCGACGGCGGCGGTGACGAAGGACGCGGGCGACGACCCGGACGTGACGCACGGGGCGGTGGTCCGGTCGACGGTACGGCTCCTTCCGCCGGGCTCCGGGGTGGTCTTCCGGGCGGGCGAGGGCGTCGGCACGGTGACCCTGCCGGGCCTTCCCCTGGAGGTCGGCGAACCGGCGATCAACCCGGTGCCCCGGCAGCTCATGCGGGAGCACGTGGCGGCGGTCGCGGCGGCGCACGGCGGGACCGGGGACGTCGAGATCACGATCTCGGTGGACCACGGGGCGGAGATCGCCCGGTCCACCTGGAACCCCCGGCTCGGCATCCTCGGCGGTCTGTCGATCCTCGGCACGACGGGGGTCGTGGTCCCGTACTCGTGCTCGGCGTGGATCGACTCGATCCGCCGGGGCGTGGACGTGGCCCGCGCGGGCGGGCTGCGCCATGTGGCGGGCTGCACGGGTTCGACGTCGGAGCGGACCGTGCGGGAGCTGTACGACCTGCCGGACATCGCCCTGCTCGACATGGGCGACTTCGCGGGCGCGGTCCTGAAGTACGTCCGCCGCCATCCGGTGGACCGGCTCACGGTCTGCGGCGGCTTCGCGAAGCTGTCCAAGCTGGCGGCGGGCCATCTGGACCTGCACTCGGCCCGCTCGCAGGTCGACAAGGGCTTCCTGGCGGAGCTGGCGCGGGCGGGCGGCGCGCCGGAGTCCCTGGCGGCGGAGGTGGCCGCCGCGAACACGGGCCTGGCGGCGCTGCGGCTCTGCGAGGCGGCCGGGGTCCCGCTGGGCGACCTGGTGGCGGCCCGCGCCCGCGACGAGGCCCTGGCGGTGCTGCGGGGCGCGCCGGTGACGGTGGACGTGGTCTGCGTCGACCGCGCGGGGGCGGTGGTGGGGCGGGCGGGCCCGGCGGGACCGGGGGCGTAGGAACGCCCGGGGGCCCGTCCCCTTTGCCTACAGGTCGCCGGGCAGCAGCCGGAACGCCGGGTGGCCGGTCAACGGCCGGATCATGCGGTAGTGGCGGTCGGTGGTGAACAGGACCTCGGTGCCGTGGGCGGCGGCCAATGCCACGTTCATGGCGTCCGTGAGGCCGACACCCTTCCCGCCGTCCGCGTAGCCTTCGGCCACGGCGATGGCCGTGGAGAGGTGCGCGGCGACCGAAGAGACCTCGAACCGCCGGGTGACCGCGTACCGCTCGATGAAACGAGCCGCCGCCAGCGCCTTGCGGCTGCCGCCCCGCTGCGAGATCAAGTAGTCCAGTTCGGCCAGCACCAGGGGCGAGATCACCAGATGGCTGATCGTAGCGAGCGCCTTCTTGTGCGCCTCGTGCCCTGAGTGACGCGGATCGAGCAGACGGTAGAGAGCGTTGGTGTCCGCGACAGCGATCACTCGGCCGCGCCCATCCCCTTGAGCACGTCCTCGATCTCGTCGTCGTCGAGGTCAGGAAGGTCGAGGTCGGGAAGATCTATCTCGCCCATGGCGTCGGTGGGGTACGGGGGCACTTCGGTGCCGATCGGCACCACGCGTGCGACGGCGACACCGTTCTTCGTCACCGTGACGGTCTCGCCGGCGGCTGCCGCAGCCAGGATCTGCGACGACTTCTGGTTGAACTCCCGAGCCGTGGTCTCCATGTACTACATGTTACTACACCCGACGTGCGTCGGCGGGTCCATGAACCTAGGCTTTCCAGGGCAGACCCCTACCGGACGGGAGGAACGCCATGTCGAAGCGGGGCAACAAGCGCCGGGCGCGGAGGAAGAAGGGCGCGAACCACGGCAAGCGGCCGAACACCTGATCCGTCCGGCCGCGGGGACCGCCTCAGCAGCTGTGGCGGTCCCGGGCCGGGTCGTACAGGTGGCTGTCGCGGAACGCGGACGCGGCCAGCGTCCGGCCGACCAGGATGACGGCGGTCCTGGTGATGCCCGCCGCCTTCGTCTGCTCCGCGATGTCGCCCAGGGTCCCCCGCAGGACGGTCTCGTCGGGGCGGCTGGCCAGGGCGACGACGGCGGCGGGGCAGTCGGCGCCGTAGTGGGGGAGCAGTTCGGAGACGATCCGGTCGACGTACCGGGCGCCGAGGTGCAGCACGAGGAGCGCGCCGCTGCGGCCCAGGGTGGCGAGGTCCTCGCCCTCGGGCATCGGGGTGGCCTGCTGGGCGATCCGGGTGAGGACGACGGTCTGGCCGACGGTGGGCACGGTCAGTTCCCGCTTGAGCGCCGCCGCCGCGGCGGCGAACGCGGGCACCCCGGGCACGACCTCGTAGGGGATGCCGAGCGCGTCGAGCCGTCGCATCTGCTCGGCCATGGCGCTGAAGACGGACGGGTCGCCGGAGTGCAGCCGGGCCACGTCCCGGCCGGCCGCGTGGGCGGCGGTGATCTCGGCGACGATCTGGTCGAGGTCCATCCGGGCGGTGTCGACGAGCTTCGCGTCCGGCGGGCACTCGGCGAGCAGTTCCACCGGGACGAGGGAGCCCGCGTACAGGCAGACCCCGCAGGAGGCGAGCGTACGGGCGCCGCGCACCGTGATGAGGTCGGCGGCGCCGGGGCCCGCGCCGATGAAGTAGACGGTCATGCTTCCTCTTCCTTGGTGACGGACCACTGGGTGACCGGCATCGCCTGGCGCCAGCCGGTGAAGCCTCCGACGGGGACGGCGGCGGCGACGGCGAGCCGGACCAGTTCGCCGCCGTGGCGGCGGTGCCGCGCGGCGAGCACCGCCTCGGACTCCAGGGTCACGGTGTTGGCGACGAGCCGTCCGCCGACGGGCAGCGCGGCCCAGCAGGCGTCGAGGAGGCCGGGGGCGGTGAGTCCGCCGCCGACGAAGACCGCGTCGGGCCGGTCGAGCCCGGCGAGCCCGTCCGGTGCGGCGGCGGTCACCACGCGCAGGGCGGGGACGCCGAGGGCGGCGGCGTTGCGGGCGATGCGCGCGGCCCGCTCGGGGGCCTTCTCGACGGCGACGGCCCGGCAGTCGCGGTGGGCCCGCATCCATTCGACGCCGATGGAGCCGGAGCCGCCGCCGACGTCCCAGAGGAGTTCGCCGGGCGCGGGCGCGAGGGCGGCGAGCGTGGCGGCGCGCACGTACCGCTTGGTGAGCTGCCCGTCGTGCTCGTACGCCTCGTCGGGGAGTCCGGGGACGGTGCCCAGGCGCAGGGTGCCGGGGTCGCGGACGCAGTCGAGGGCGAGGACGTGGAGGGCGTCGGTCCGTTCGTGCGGCCAGTCGGCGGCGGTGGCGTCGAGGAGCCGTTCGCGGGGGCCGCCGAGCTGTTCGAGGACCCGGACGCGGGTGCCGCCCCAGCCGGTGTCCCGGAGGAGGGCGGCGACCTGGGCGGGGGTCTCGGGGCCCTCGCCGAGGACGAGGAGGCGGCGTCCGGGGTGGAGCGCGGCGGAGAGCGCGGCGAGGGGCCGGGCGACCAGGGAGACGGTGTCGACCGCGTCCAGGGGCCAGCCGAGGCGGGCGCAGGCGTACGAGACGGAGGAGGGGTGCGGGTGGACGCGCAGCCGGTCGGCGCCGACGGCCCCGGCGAGGGTGCGGGCGATGCCGTGGAAGGAGGGGTCGCCGCTGGCGAGGACGGCGACGGCGCGGCCCTCGTGGGCGGCGAGCAGTCCGGGGACGGCGGGGCGCAGCGGGGAGGGCCAGGCGACGCGTTCGCCGGGGCAGTCGGCGGCGGGGAGCAGTCCGAGCTGGCGGGGGGCGCCGAGGAGGACCTCGGCGGAGCGCAGGACGCGGCGGGAGGCCTCGGGGAGCCCGTCCCAGCCGTCCGCGCCGATTCCGACGACGTGTATCGCACCGTTCACGTCGGGGACTCTACGGGAGGCTCCGCAGGTGGGCGGGGTGACGGGGTCCGGCGGCCCCCACCACGGATCTCCTTCCGGCCCCCACCACGGATCTCCTTCCGGCCCCCGCCACGGGTCGCCCTCCGGGTCCGCCCCGCGTCACTTCCGCGCGTTCTGGCCGACGTAGAAGAGGATCCAGACGAAGCCCGCGAAGGCGTGCGTGGCGAAGACGTACACGAAGACGCGGAGCATCACCCCGCGCTCCTTCCAGCTCTCCTCATCGGTCACGCGGTCCAGCGTACGGGCCGGTCTCCTCGCCCGCCGTACCGACCGGAACCGGTCCGCCGTACGGCCGGAAGGCCCCTGTCGTACGGGGCGGGGCGCGGGCCGGAATAGGGGGACGGGTGGCACCGTTGGACGAGATGGTTTAAGATTCAACCAAGAACCGCGAGAGACCCGCCGACCACGGGGAGCGCGGAGACCAGGAAGGCGAGAGGTGAGCACGATGCAGTTCGGGATCTTCACCGTCGGCGACGTGACGGCCGACCCCACGACCGGCCGCACCCCCACCGAGCACGAGCGCATCAAGAACACCGTCGCCATCGCGCTCAAGGCGGAGGAGGTCGGACTGGACGTCTTCGCGACCGGCGAGCACCACAACCCGCCGTTCGTGCCGTCCTCCCCCACCACCCTCCTCGGGCACATCGCCGCCCGCACGGAGAACCTGATCCTCTCCACCTCCACCACCCTCATCACCACCAACGACCCGGTGAAGATCGCCGAGGACTACGCGACCCTCCAGCACCTCGCCGACGGCCGCGTGGACCTGATGATGGGGCGCGGCAACACCGGCCCGGTCTACCCGTGGTTCGGCCAGGACATCCGCCAGGGCATCCCGCTCGCCATCGAGCACTACGCGCTCCTGCACAAGCTGTGGCGGGAGGACGTGGTCGACTGGGAGGGCAAGTTCCGCTCCGCCCTCCAGGGCTTCACCTCCACCCCGCGCCCGCTCGACGGCGTCCCGCCGTTCGTCTGGCACGGCTCCATCCGCTCCCCGGAAATCGCCGAGCAGGCCGCGTACTACGGCGACGGCTTCTTCGCCAACCACATCTTCTGGCCCAAGCAGCACACCGAGAAGATGGTCAGGCTCTACCGCCAGCGGTACGCCCACTACGGCCACGGCACCCCCGAGCAGGCGATCGTCGGCCTCGGCGGCCAGGTCTTCCTGCGGAAGAACTCGCAGGACGCGGTACGGGAGTTCCGCCCGTACTTCGACAACGCGCCGGTCTACGGCCACGGCCCCTCCCTGGAGGACTTCAGCCGCGAGACCCCGCTGACCGTCGGCTCGCCGCAGGAGGTCATCGACCGGACCCTGTCCTTCCGCGACTACGCGGGCGACTACCAGCGCCAGCTGTTCCTGGTCGACCACGCGGGACTGCCGCTCAAGACGGTCCTCGAACAGCTCGACCTGCTCGGCGAGGAGGTCGTCCCGGTGCTCCGCAAGGAGTTCGAGAGCCTGCGCCCCGCCCACGTCCCCGCCACCGCCCCGCTCCACCCGGCCGTCACCGGCGGCACCGCCGCCGCTCCCGCCGCTCCCGCCATCACGAAGGAGGCATGACACCGTGCGCACGCTGAAACTGGTCGCCGTCTCGGCGGGCCTCAGCTCGCCGTCCTCCACCCGGCTGCTCGCCGACCGGCTCCTCCAGGCCGCCCGCTACCGGCTGGCCGAGCGGGAGTACGCCGTCGACGTCCAGGTCGTCGAACTCCGCGACCTGGCGGTGGACATCGCGAACAACTTCGTCACCGGCTTCCCCTCGGAGCGGCTCCAGGGCGCCATCGACGAGGTGACCGGCGCGGACGGGGTCATCACCGTGACCCCGGTCTTCACCGCCTCCTACAGCGGGCTGTTCAAGTCGTTCTTCGACCTGATCGACCCGGCCGCGCTCACCGGCACCCCGGTCCTCATCGGGGCCACCGGCGGCACCGCCCGGCACTCGCTCGTCCTCGACCACGCCCTGCGACCGCTCTTCGCCTATCTGCGGGCCCTCGTCGTCCCGACCGCCGTCTACGCGGCCTCGGAGGACTGGGGCAGCGGCGGCGACGAGTACACCGAGGGGCTGCCCGCCCGGATCACCCGCGCGGGCACCGAGTTCGCCGAGGCCGTCGCGGCCCGCCCGGAGCGCGCGGCGGACGACGAGGAGCTCGTCCCCTTCGAGCGGCAACTGGCCGACCTCCGCCTCGATTGAGCGGTTTGTTACGTTGGTGGCGCATGGTTCATATGTGCCGTACAGCGAACGGAGGTCGGCGATGGCCGGCAGGATCGTGGTGGGCGTGGACGGATCGGCGCCTTCCCTGAAGGCGCTGAGGTGGGCGGCCCGGCAGGCGGCCCTCACCGGGGACACCCTGCAGACGGTGATCGGCTGGGAGTACCCGGCCTCGTGGGCGACGCTCGTGCCCGGCGTACCGGCGGAGTTCGACCCCGAACGGCTCGCCCGGCAGATCCTCGACGAGTCCCTGTCCTCGACCCTCACCCCGGAGCAGGCGGCCCCCGTCGTCCGGACGGTCGTGGGCGGCAACGCCACCCAGGCGCTCCTCGACGCGGCGCGCGGCGCGGAGCTCCTGGTCGTCGGCGACCGGGGCTACAGCGGCTTCAAGGCCGCCATGCTCGGCTCGGTCTCCACCCACGTCACCCAGCACGCCCCGTGCCCGGTGGTCGTGGTCAGGGGCGGCGCGGAGGACTGAACGGCCCGGCGGGGCCCCTCCTGGGAGGGGCCCCGCCGTCGCCGTCGGCCGTACGGGCTTCGCCGTGCCGGGTGCGGGCTTCGCGGTGCCCGGGGTGCGGCGGCCGGTCGCGCGGGGTCAGTACGGCGCCGGACGGCCCCGGGCGTCCTCGTGGGTGTAGAAGAGGTAGTACGCCGCCGCCGTGGTGACCACGGCGAACGCCAGGCCCAGGCCGCTGGAGGACAGCACGCTGGCCCCGGAGAGGCTGAAGAGGAAGCCGACCGCGCCGCCGGTCAGGACGCCCCAGGCGGCGGCCCTCGGCTCACGGGGCAGCGCCCGGCCGTACCGCCGGAGGGTGTGGATGCCCACGGCCAGGACGACGGCCGAGACCAGTCCCAGCCACAGTTGCCCCAGGGTCGTCGGGCCGCCGTGCCGCGCCACCGTCGCCGCGTACAGGCCGTACAGGACACCGGTGACGACCGGGAACGTCCAGCCGCGTGCGGGGAACGGACGCCTCAGCGGCGTCGCTGCGTGTGCGGCCATGGCAAGCTCCTTCGTCTCGCCCCCCTGCTGCGGTCCCGCACCCTCCAGGTCACACCCGTGCCCCGGCCCGCGCAAGTGGATCAGCCGACGGGCCGCACGGCCACCGCGTCGATCTCGAAGAGCATCCCGGGCAGCGCGAGCGCCGCGACCCCGCTGAGGGTCTGGGCGGGCAGCCGGTCCCCGAAGTGCGCGCGCAGCGCCGCGCCCAGGACCTCCAGTTTGGCCAGGTCGTGCCCGACGACGAACGAGCCGAGCCGCACGACGTGCTCCGGGCCGAGCCCGACCCCTTCCAGGGCCTGCCGCAGCCGGGTCAGCGACAGCTCGACCTGGTCCGCGAAGTCCCCGGGGACGGGCGCGCCGGTGGCGTCGGAGGCGTACTGCCCGGCGATGAAGACGAGTTCACCGGGCGCGGAGACGGCGTGCGCGTACCCGAAGGGGGTGGGGTCGTGGAGGGTGCCGGGGTTGGTGATGACCCGCCGGTCGGCGGGAGCGGTGCCGGAGGCGGTGCCGGGGGACCCGGCCGGAGCGCCGGGCGCGGGGGGCCCGGCGGAGGTGCCGGTCGAGGGGGTGGAAGCGGTCGCGGTGGTGCCGGTGGTCGTCCGGTCGGTCATGCGGGGTCGTTCCTTCCTGTTCGGTCCCGGGGAGTCGCGGTCCCGGGCATCTCAGTCCCGGGCCCGGGTGTCCGGACCGGTGCTGCCCGGACGGCGGCGCGTCGGGCAGCCTACGGCCGGGGGCCGACAACGCCGGGCGGTTCCGCCCCCTCACCCGTACGGACCAGCTGGACGGTCGGAAACGGCCGGACGCTCGCACGATGAGGAGCATGAGCCAGAACACCGCGCCTCCGCGCGAACCGAAGAAGTCCGCCTCGGGTGCCTGGGCGGCGGGCGGCACCCTCTTCGCGGGTGTCCTCATGCTGGTCACCGGATTCCTGGACATCTTCCAGGGCATCGCGGGCATCGCCGAGGACGACGTCTACGCCCGTGTCGGGGACTACGTCTTCAAGTTCAACCTGACCACCTGGGGCTGGATCCACCTCGCCCTCGGCGTGGTCGTCGCCATCGCCGGCTACGGCATCCTCAAGGGCGCCGAGTGGGGCCGGGTCGCCGGTATCTCCCTCGCCTCCCTGAACATCGTCATGCACTTCCTCTTCCTGCCCTACCAGCCCTGGTGGGCCCTCTTCTCCATGGCCATCTCCGTCTTCGTGATCTGGGCGCTGGCCACGGACGAGTCGTACGGCGGGAACACAGCGAGGCCCTGAGACGGCCCCGCGCGAGCATCCGGGACGAGAACCCATGAGACGCACCACCACCGGCATCACCCTGGCCCTCACCGCCACCGCCGCGCTCGCCCTCACCGGGTGCGACGCCGCCAAGGACGCGGCGGGCGGTGCCTTCTCCTCCGCCACGGCGGCCGTCGCCTCGGCGGCCCAGGAGACGATGGACCAGGTCAAGGACGGGGTCAACGCCACCGGCGACGTGAAGGCGGGCGCCACCCGCGCCGACGGGGACCGCACGGTCGCCGACATCACCGCCACCAACCCGAAGGACGAGGCTGCCGACTACACGGTCATGGTGACCTTCCGGGACGCCGACGGGAACTTCCTCGACTCGGTCGTCCTGAACATCGACGGGATCCCGCCCGGCCGGTCCAAGACCGGCACGGCCCGCAGCAACCGGACGCTGTCGGGCGCCACCAAGGCGGAGATCGCGCAGGCCCTGCGACACTGACGGCGTGTACCCCGTCCTGACCCCCTCCGGCACGGAACGGCCCGGCCCGCCCCGACCGCCCCTCCGGCCCCGGCACAGCGTCACCGCCGGGGCCGCCGGGCTGCTCCTGGCCGCGCCCGCCGTCGTCACCGCCTGCCGCCTCCTGGGCACGGACGGCGTCACCCCCGTCCCCCAACTCCTCGCCTTGCTGCCCTGGCTGACACTCCCCGCCGGGCTGGCCCTGCTCCTCGCCGCCGCCGCGCGCCGCCGGGCCCTCGCCCTCACCGCCGCCGTCGTCCTCCTCGCCACCGGCTGGAGCTCCCTGCCGTACACCCCCTCGGCGGTCACCTCGTACGGGCCGCCGCAGGCCCGCGTCCGGGTCCTCGCCGCCAACGTCGAATTCGGGCAGGGCACCGGGGCGTTGGTCCGCCTCGCGCTCCGGGAGCGCCCCCGCTTCCTCTTCGTCTCCGAGTGCGACCGGGCCTGCGGCACCGCCCTGACCACCGCCCTCGCCGCCGTCCTCCCCCACCACACCGCCGTGGTGGCCCCTGGCGCGGCGGGTTCCGTGCTGCTCAGCGCGGATCCGCTGCACGAGCGGGGCGCCGTCCCCGCCACCCTGGGGATGCCCGGCGCCACCACCACCGTCGCCGGGCGGACCGTCCGCCTCCAGCTGGCCCACCCGATGCCGCCGCTGCCGGGCGCGAGCGGACCGTGGCAGCGGGAGCTGGCCCGGCTCCGGGACGCCGTCGCCGCCCGGGTCTCCGGCCCCGCGCTGGTCGCCGGGGACTTCAACGCCTCCCAGGACCACGCGGCCTTCCGCGCGGTCCTTGACGCGGGACGGCTGCGGGACGCCGCCCGTGAGGCGGGCCGCAGCCGCGTCCCGACCTGGCCCGTGGAGGGCCCCCTGCCGCCGTTCACGCAGATCGACCACGTTCTGCACAGCGAGGACTTCACCGTCGCCGACGTACGCTTCCCCGAGGTCGAGGGGTCCGACCACCGGGCCGTCCTCGCCGATCTCGACCTGCGCGGACCGCGCTGATCGGCCACGCTGGAAGACATGGACAACGAGGAGATCCTGGACGACATCGGCTCCCTCGTGGAGGAGGAGCGGGGCCTGCGGGCCCGCGCGGGCGGCCTCCTCCCCGAGGAGCGGGCCCGCCTCTCCGAGCTGGAGGTCCGTCTGGACCAGTGCTGGGACCTGCTGCGGCAGCGCCGCGCGAAGAGCGAGTTCGGCGAGGACCCGGACACCGCCGCCGTCCGCCCGGCCACCGAGGTCGAGTCCTACCGCAACTGACGGGGCCCTCACGGTCGGACCGGCATATGCCAAACGCCCCCGCGAGTTGGCGGGAGGCGCTGGCGGCACCACCCCGACCGGGGCGTGGTTCAGCCCTGAACCGGGGCCTCGATCAGGTGGTCGAACTCGCCCGCCTCGACGCCCCGGACGAACGCCGCGAAGTTCGCGCGGCTCGTGGCGACGATCGCCTCGGGGATGGCGCTTTCCACCAGTTCGATCGTGCCGCTCCCCGAGAGGGAGACGCGCACGCAGTTCTGGTTGTTGTCCGCTCCCGAGAATGAGGATTTCTGCCAGGCGGTGGGGTCGGTCATCTCTCTCACATTCCCTGTGCGACTCGGTGAATGGACTTGCGCGTGCAGCATGTCGATCGCGCGCGGGTGAAGCGCGTGATGCTCAAGCTCGGCGAGGTCGGGAAAGCCGGGCGAAAGGCGCCCCCGATACTCCTCCCACCACCCCTTTCCGCGTTCCTCGGCCATCGCCGCTAGCACGTTGACCAGGTGTTCGTCGGTGGCCGAACAGTGGGCGGCGAGTCGGCGCACGCGCTCGGCGCTCACGCCGTACCGGCCGGATTCGATGAGGCTGGCCACTGCGCGCTCACCGCCGGGGAAGCGTGCGATATCGGCGCCGGAAAAGCCGGCGCGCCCCCTCGGACGCGGCGAGGCCCGTCGCATGACCGGCCCCCTCCCGCACCGGCCGCCGCCGGACGCACGCGGGCCGTGGAGAACCGGGCTCCACGGGAGGCTCGCGACGTACTTTGGGGGCATGGCACGACCCGCGCACCCCGTACGGCTCTCCCCGCCCGCCTGGCTCACCGCCGGGCTCAAGCCCGCCCCCGCGCCGATCCCCTGGGCCGCCGTCCTGCGCGCCGCCGTCGCCCTGTCCGCGCCGCTCGCCGTCGGACTCGCCGCCGACCGGCCCGCCTACGGCGCGCTCGTCTCCATGGGCGCCCTCTCCGGCGTCATCGGCGACACCGCCGACGCCTACCGGATGCGGATCTTCAACATCGCCGTGCCGCAGCTCTTCGGCGCGATCGGCGTCACCCTCGGCACCCTCGTCTTCGGCCACGGCTGGCTCGCCGTCGGCGCCCTCACCCTGATCGCGCTGGTCTCCGGGATGATCTCCTCGATCGGCGCGGTCGCCTCCGTCTCCGGCCTCCTGCTGCTGCTCAACGCCGTCGTCGGCGCCGGACTCCCGATGCCCGACCCCTGGTGGAAGGCCCCGCTGCTCCTCACCCTCGGCGGCCTCTTCGTCCTCGTCCTCACCCTGCTCGGCTGGCCCTTCCGCCGCGCCGCCCCCGAACGCGCCGCCGTCGCCGCCACCTACCGCACGGTCGCCGCGCTGTACGAGGCCACCGGCACCCCCGCGTACGACGAGAGACGGCAGGACGTCACCGCCTCCCTCAACCAGGCCTACGACCTCGTCCTCGCCCGCCGCGCCCGCCAGCACGGCCGCGCGCCCTCCCTGGTCCGGCTGCTCGCCCAGCTCAACGTGGTCATCCCGCTCGTCGAGGCCGCCCCCGCCGCCCACCTCAGGGCCCTGCTGTACGGCCCGCTGTCCCCCGCCGTCCCGGCCGCCGTGCGCGAACTCGCCGACGCCGTCGACGAGGGCCGCACCGGCGCCCCCGTACTCGAACTGCCCACCCCCGAACGGCCCGCCGAGAAAGCCGTCGACCACGCCCTGCGGCACGCCGCCACCGTCGTCCACCAGGCCGAACCCGACCTGTACGACGTCGGCGACCGGCTCGGCGGGCCCGCCGCGCTCCAGGTCAGGGCCCGCCGCACCACCCGCGCCGTCCTGCTCTCCGGGGCGTCCTGGCGGTACGGCCTGCGGCTCGCCCTCTGCATCGGCCTCGCCCAGGCCCTCGTCTCGCTGATCGCCGTCCCCCGCTCCTACTGGGTGGCGCTCACCGTCACCTTCGTCATGAAGCCCGACTTCGGCTCGGTCTTCTCCCGCGCGGTGCTCCGCGCCCTCGGCACCGCCGTCGGCCTGGTCCTCGCCGCGCTCGTCCTCGCCGAAGTCCCCCGGGGCTGGTGGGACGTGCCCGTGATGTGCCTGCTCGCCGCCCTCATCCCGGCGTTCTCCGCGAAGGGGTACGCCTTCCAGACGGCGGCCATCACCCCGGTCATCCTGCTGCTCTCCGACACCCTCAGCCAGCAGGGCTTCGACCTGGTCCTGCCCCGGCTGTACGACTCCCTCATCGGCTGCGGCATCACGCTGATCGCCGGATACCTGCTGTGGCCCGAGTCCTGGAGCACCCGCGTCGGCGACCGGCTCGCGGACTCCGTCGCCGACACCGCCGCCTATGTGGCGTGCGCCTTCGGCGGCCCCCGGGACGACCAGGGCGGGCGGCTGCGGGCCCGGCGCAAGCTCTACCGCGATCTGTCCACGGTCCGCTCCGAGTTCCAGCGGGCCCTCACCGAACCACCGCCCACCGGCCCCCGCGCCGCCGCCTGGTGGCCGCTGGTCGTCGCCGTCGAACGGATCGTTGACGCCACCACCGCCGCCCGCATCCGCGTCCACCACGGCGCCCCGGCCCCCGACCCCGACGAGGTCGCCGCCGTCACCCGCGAACTGCGCGAGCTCGCCGACGGACTGCGCCGCACGGACACCCTCTTCGCGGTCCGCGCGGAACTCCCCGGCGACGAGGACGGCGTCCTCGCCCCGGTCCGCGGAGAGGTCCGCGCGGCCCGCGCCATCGCCGGTCCCGACCTGCGATGACCCCGCCCCCGGGGACGTACGGGCGGACAAACCGGTGGTCACTGAACGGAACCCTCCCCACCGCCGTTACCCCACGCCACCCGGGCGACTACGATGCGCTCGATTCACCGTGCTCCGCCCGCCGCCGTCGGCAACCGGCCGGGCGGGCGGGCCACTTCGCCCTGCCCCACCCCCGCGCCCCGAGGACCACGCCATGCGCACCACGACGAACAGAGGGCTCCAGCCCAACGTCCTCGGCACCTTCGACACCGTCGTCATGGCCGTCGCGGGCAGCGCGCCCGCCTACTCCCTCACCGCGACCACCGCCGTCCTCTTCGGCACCGTCGGCTACGCGGGCCCCGCCGCCCTGCTGTACTGCGCGATACCGATGTTCGGCATCGTCCTCGCGTACGCCCGGCTCGGCCGGATCGACGTCAACGCGGGCGCGGGCTACTCCTGGGTGGGCCGCACCCTCCACCCCTTCCTCGGCTTCCTCTCCGGCTGGGCCCTCGTCTTCGCCGCCACCGTCTTCATGGTGGCCGGTTCGCTGCCCGCCGGATCCCTCACCCTCGCCCTCGTCGACCAGGACCTCGCCGACGACACGGTGCTCGCCGCCGCCGTCGGCGCGGGCTGGTTCCTGATCATGCTGCTCGTCGTCCTCGGCGGCGCCCGGCTCACCGTACGGGCCCAACTGATCATGTCCGGCGTCGAGATGCTGATCCTCGGCGGGTTCGTGCTCGCCGCCCTCGCCCACCGGGGCCGGGCCACCGCCTTCGACTGGTCCTGGTTCGGCCTCGACGGCTTCGACAGCACCCACGGCTTCGCCGCCGGAGCGCTCATCGCCGCCTTCTACTACTGGGGCTGGGACGTCACCAGCAACCTCAGCGAGGAGACCCGCGACAGCAGACGCACCGCGGGACTCGCCGCCCTCGTCGGCGTCGGCTTCGTCTTCTTCCTCTTCGTGACCTTCACCGTCGCCGTGAACGTCCTGCTGAGCGCCGAGGAGATCAAGAGCGCCGGACCCAACGTGCTCGCCGTCCTCGGCCAGGAGATCTGGCCCGGCGTCGGCGGCAAGCTCCTCCTGATCGCCGTCCTGCTGTCCACCGTCGCCACCCTGGAGACCACCCTCATCCAGGTCACCCGCTCGCTCTTCGCGATGGGCCGCGACCGGACCATGCCCGCCGCGCTCGGCACGGTCCACCACCGCTGGAACACCCCGTGGGTCGCGGTCGTCGCCGTCGGCGCCGCCGCCCTGCTGCTGTTCGCGGGCGCCGCCGCCGCGGGCTCCCTCCAGCAGATCCTCCGCGACGCCGTCTCCGCCATCGGACTCCAGATCGCCTTCTACTACGGGCTCGCCGGGATCGCCGCCGTCGTCGCCTACAAGTCGCTGCTGCTGCGCTCCGTACGCAACCTGGTCCTGGGCGGGCTCTGGCCGCTGCTCGGCTCCGCGTTCATGCTGTGGGCCTTCGTCCAGTCCCTCGGCTCCCTCTCCACCACCGCCCTCACCATCGGCCTCGGCGGCCTCGCCCTCGGTCTCGTGCCGCTGACCGTGTACTGGCGCAAGGGCAGCGACTACTACCGTCCGGCCCGGCTCGACGCGGTCGCCGCGCTCGCCGCCGCCGAGGGCTCGGGACCGGCGGGCCACCCCCGCGGCGGCAGCCGCGGCAAGAGCTACGCCACCGACTTCTGACCCCGCCCCCGCCGGGGAGGGAAGGGCCGGACCCCGCCACCGGCCAACCGACGCCCGCCGCACCACATCTGACAGGCCGCAAGCCGAACCGGAGGAGGTCCCGATGGCCGTACGCCGACGCTCACGCACGGCACGTCCGACGCGCTTCGCGCCCGACTTCGACCCGGACTTCGGGGACCGCGCGCTGACCGAGGCCCGCCACGACATCGTCATCGGACGCTGGCAGGGCGTACGGGACCTGCTCGCCGCCACCGGCGACCACTGGGCGCGCCGCACCCACCGGCTGCGGCTCCTGTCGCACGCCGCCGCGGGCAGCTCCACCGTGGAGACCTGGCGGGCCGCCGAACCGGGCAACCCCGACGCGGCCGTACTGCGCGCGGCGACCGAGGTCGTCCGGGTCTTCGACGCGGCCATCGCCGCGGGCCGGGGCGCCGCGATCGACCGGGCCCGCATCGACGCCGCCGTCATCGCCTGCCGGTGCGCCGCCGAGGCGGCACCCGCCGACCCCATGCCGTGGGTGTCGCTGCTCTCCGTCGCCCGGCTGTACGAGGGCGGGGTGCCGCGCCGGGAACTGCGGCACTGGTTCGACGAGTTGCGGCGCCGCGACCCGTACAACACGGAGGGGCACATCCAGGTGCTCCGCTACTGGTCGGCGCGGTGGCACGGGACGCACGGCAGCATGTACGACTTCGCCCGCGACGCGGCGGGCGTGGCACCGCCCGGCTCCCCGCTGCCGGTGCTCGTGCAGGTCGCGCGGGTCGAGGAGTACCGGTACATCGCGGACGGCGCGCTCGGACGGGGTCCGGTGCGCGGCTTCGACCAGCACTGGAAGCACGAACTGGCGGTCACCGAGCTGCGCCGGACGTACGCGCGCTGGATCGGCGGCCGGGAGCCCGGTCTGCCGGTCGCCCCGGAGGAGGTCGGCGACCTCAACTTCCTCGCGCACGCGGCCTGTTACGCGGGCCAGGTGGAGATCGCGCGGGAGCTCCTCGGGATGCTCGGGACCCGGGCGGCGTGGGTGCCCTGGGCCTACACCGGGGACCCCGAGGAGCAGTTCACGCGGTTCAGGGAGGGCCTGGGGGCGGAGTGAGACGCTCCGCCCCCGGCCCACCCGTGGGCCCGTGCGGGCCCCGGGTCCCGGGCCCTCGTGGACTCAGACGCCGATGTCGTCGCCGTCGGTGCGCCAGACCGCCACCACCGAGGGGCGGACGATCTTCCCGGGGCCGTCGGGCCAGACCGAGGCGGGCTTCTCGACGGAGGCGCCGTCGATCTCGCCCGGGTGCTGCACCGCGACCAGGACGCGCCGGTCCTGGACGATCGGGCCGCAGGTCTCGGCGCCCCTCGGCACGGTCAGGAACTGCTTCAGCTCACCGCGCCGCTCACCGCGCGTGGCGACGCCGAACAGCCCGTCGTGCGAGCCGAGCTGGTTGCCGTCGGTGGAGATCCACAGGTTGCCGTGCGGGTCGAAGGCCACGTTGTCCGGGCAGGAGATCGGGGAGACCTTCTCCTTGGGGAATCCGGCGAAGTACGTGGACGGGTCGTTCGGGTCGCCCGCGACCAGGAAGAGGCGCCAGGCGAAGCCGTCGGAGGCCGGGTCGTCCCAGTTCTCGGCGAGTTCCAGGATCTGGCCGTGCTTGTTGAGGTTGCGCGGGTTGGCCTCGTCGGCGGGGGCCTTGCCCGCCTTGCCCCGGTCGGAGTTGTTGGTGAGGGCGACGTACACCCGGCCGGTGCGCGGGCTCGGCTCGACGTCCTCGGGGCGGTCCATCTTCGTCGCGCCGACCTTGTCACCGGCGAGGCGGGTGAAGACGTACACCTCCTCGGCGGTCATGCCGGGGACGTGGCTGACGTTCCCGGTGGCCAGCGGGATCCAGCTGCCGGTGCCGTCGAACTCGCCGTCGTTCGGGAGCTTGCCCGTGCCGTCGATCTCGGCCGCCGGGGAGTCCCCGGTCAGCCTGGCCACGTACAGGGTGCCCTCGTCGAGCAGGGTCAGGTTGTGCTCGCGGGCGGACCGCGAGTTCCCCTTCCGCATCCGCTTCGAGGAGACGAACTTGTAGAAGTAGTCGAAGCGTTCGTCGTCGCCCATGTAGACGACGGGACGCCCGTCCTCGGTGAGCCGGGGCTGCGCGGCCTCGTGCTTGAAGCGGCCGAGCGCGGTGCGCTTGCGGGGCGTGGAGTCGGGGTCGTACGGGTCGAGCTCGACGACCCAGCCGAAGCGGTGGACCTCGTTCGGCTCCCGCTTCAGGTCGAAGCGCTCGTCGAACCGTTCCCACTTGCGCTCGCTGGCCCCGGTGCCGACGCCGTAGCGCTTGTCCGTGGCGCTGGAACCGTTGGCGAAGTACTGGTTGAAGTTCTCCTCGCCGTGCAGGGTCGTGCCCCACGGGGTGGTGCCGCCCGCGCAGTTGTTCAGCGTGCCGAGGACCCTGCGGCCCGTCGGGTCGGCGGAGGTGCGCAGCAGGGCGCCGCCAGCGGCGGGGCCGGTGACCTCGAAGCGGCTGGTGGTGTGCAGCCGCCGGTTGAGGTGGTGGCGGGTGACCGGGGTGAGCCTGCCGGTACGGCGCTCCTCCTGGACGACGAGGACCGAGAGGCCGTGCGCGGCCCAGGCGATCTCGACCTGCTCGCGGGTCGGGTTCGCGGGGTCGTAGCCGCGGAACATCAGGACCTCGTCGGTGTACTCGTGGTTCGCCACGAGGACCTGACGGCCGTGCTCGCCCGGCAGGGGGAGCAGCGAGAGGAAGTCGTTGTTGTAGCCGAACTGACCGGCCTGGGCCTTCGCCGACTGCTTCTCGGAGTCGAAGGCGGGCGCGCCGCGCAGGATGGGCTCGCCCCAGCGGACGACCACGTTCTGGGCGTACCCGGCGGGGACGGTGACCTGGTCGGCGGTGTTGGGGGCGACCGGGCTGAAGCGCAGGCCCCGGGCGCCGTCGGCCTTGCCGTGGCCGTGGCCCTTGTCCTTGCCGCGGCCGTGACCGGTGGGCGCCTGCGGGAGGGCGGACGCCTCGGGGGCGGTGCCGAGGGCCAGGGCCCCGCCGGCGGCGGAGGCGACCGTCACGACGGCGGCGGCGCGCAGGGCGGAACGGCGGGAGAGGGCACCGGCGATGATGTCGCCGACGTACTCGTTGGCACTGGTGTTGGGCACCTCCTGGAAGCAGGCGTCCCCGCAGCGGTACCGGCAGGTGAGAGCGGAACGGCCGCCCCCGTGCGGGTTGGTGCTCAACAGCGGCAGCAGTCTGCGCACGTCGTCCTCCTCCGGCGCACACCGCGCCGACATGGTGTCGGGATTCCCTCGGCCGTGACGCTAGGTGAGCACCTCTGCCCGGGGACGGCGGTGGGGTGAACACCGGATGAATGCGCGACAACCGGGGACGACCGGGTCATCGGCGGAGGCCGGGGCGGCCGCTAACCTTACGTGTCCGCCCTGGCCAGGGATGAACATCCCGAAACGCCCAGTACGGACATTCACAAGCACCCCACTCATGCGAAAGGGTTCGCCCATGGGTATTCGGAGCATGCTGCGCAAGGTGTTCGGCCGGGACCACGAGGAGTCCCCTGCGGCCTCTGTCCCGTCCCAGAAGCGTGAGACCCCCGAGGCCACCCCGGAGGACGCGGCCCGCCGCGCGGCCGACGACCTGGTGTCGGCGTCCTTCGACAACCCCCAGATCCCGAAGGCCCGCACGGAGGAGCCTCCGGCGGACGCGCCCCCGAACGCGGACGCGCCTGCGACGGCCGAGAAGGAACCCGAGGCGAAGGCGCCTGCGGACGCGACGGCGACGGCGACGCCCGCTGCCGAGCCGAGCGCGGCCGAGGAGATCACGGCCGAGGCCGATGCGGCGAAGCCGACGGATACGGCTGACGCGCCGGAGACCGTCACGGCGGACCCGGCGGAGGCCGAGACCGGTACACCGTTGGCGGAGAAGGCCGTTGAGGCGGAGCCGGTCGCGGCGGAGCCCGCAGCGGACGAGCCGGTGGAGGCGGAGACGGTCGCGGCCGAGACGCCCACGGTGACGGAGACGGTGACGGACGCGGTCGCGGAGCCCGAGGCGGACGCGGAGCCCGAGGCGAAGACGCCTGCGGACACGCCTGCGGCGACGGAGACGGCCGCCTCGGAGCAGGTCACGGCCGAGGAGACCGTCGCCGAACCGGTCGCGGCCGGGGCCACGGAGACGGCGACGGACGCGGAGCCCGGAGCGGAGACGCCCACGACGGACGCGGAGGAGCCCGCCGCCGAGGCGGAGTCGGTGAAGCAAGAGGCCGCTCCCGGGGCGGAGCCGGTGACGGCCGGGGCGGAGACTCCCGCGGCGGGAGCCGAAGAGCCCCCGGCCGAGGCGGAGCCGGTGGCCGAGGCGGACGCTACCGGGCCGGTCGCCGTCGAGGCGCGGGAAGAGGGAGTGGAGCCGGAGGCCGCCGGGGCGAAGACCGGGACCGCTGCCGAAGCGGTGACCGAGGCGGACACGGACGCGGACGCTGTCGAGCCGGTCGCCGCCGAGTCGCGGGAGAAGGACGCCGAGGCCGCACCGCAGGAACAGGAAGCGGTGGCGGAGCCGGAGGCCGAGCCCGCCGCCGATGCGGCCACCACGCCGGAGTCCGAGGCGCCGGTCGCGGAGACCGAGCCCGAGCCCGAAGCCGAGCCCGAAGCCGAAGCGGCGAAGGAGACCGGGACCGCTGCCGAGGCGGTGGCCGATCCGGCGACCACGCCGGAGGCCGCCCCCGCCGACGAGACGGTCGAGGCCACGGAGCCGGAGGCCCCCGGGGCCGCCGCCGAGACCGCGCCGGAGGCGCCCGCCGCCGACCCGGCGCCCGAGGCCGGGGCACCGGCCGACGAGACCCCGGCCCGGCAGGAGGCCGTCACCGACGCGCCCGAGGACGGGACCACCGAGGTCACGGAGGCGGAGCCCGCCGAGACGCGGCCGGAGACGGACACCGCCGCCGAGGTCACGGCAGGCGCCGCCCTCCCCCTCGCCCCGCTCGGGGCGACCGCCCCGCACCTCGCGGACGCCCACGAGGCCGCCGGGGCGCAGCTGGCGAAGCAGGGGCTGGCCGGGAGCCGGGCCGCCGTGTACCTGGTGGTGGACCGTTCCGGTTCGATGCGCGGGTACTTCAAGGACGGCTCCGTGCAGCGGCTCGCGGAGCAGGTGACCGCGCTGGCGGCGCACCTGGACGAGACCGCGACGGTGACGACGGTGTTCTTCTCGACGGACGTCGACGGCACGGTCGAGCTGACCCCGGAGACCCTGACACCCACCCGTGTGGAGGAGGTCAACGCGACCCTGGGACGGCTGGGCCGGACGAACTACCACCGCGCGGTGGAGGAGGTCCTCGCCCACCACACGAAGGCGGACCCGGCCCGTACGGCCCTGGTGGTCTTCCAGACGGACGGCGCGCCGGAGTCGAAGACGGCGGCGGCGCAGGCCCTGGCGGAGGCGGCGGACCGCCCGCTGCACTGGCGGTTCGTGGCCTGGGGCGAGGAGGACAACAAGGCCTTCGACTTCGTGCGGAAGCTCGACGGCGCTCCGCGCACGGGCACGTACCTCGCGGGCGTGACCCCCTCGGACACCACGCACACCGCGTTCTACGAGGGGCTGCTGGCGGGCCTGGAGCTCTGAGTCCCGGGTCCTGAAGGACACGACGGGACGGGACACGGCGGGACGCGACGGGGGCGGTGACCGAGGAGGTCACCGCCCCCGTCGCCGTACCGGACGGGTCCGATGACCGAGCCCAGCCGACCGCACCGGACGATCCGCCCCCGGGTCACCGCCCGTCCCGGCGGGCGAGGTCACCGCCCGACCGGCAGGGTCACCGTCACCACCAGTCCGCCGCCCTCCCCGGCGGGCCGGGCGAGCGCCGTCGCCGTGCCGCCGTGGGCGGTGGCGATCGACCGGACGATGGAGAGGCCGAGGCCCGCGCCGGGCCCGGTGCGGTCGCGGCCCTCGCCGCGCCGGAAGGGCTCGAAGAGGGCTTCGACGCCCTCGGCGGGGACGACGGGCCCGGTGTTGACGACGGTCAGGACCCCGGCGGCCACGTGGACGGAGACGGTGCCGCCGGGCACGTTGTAGGCGACGGCGTTGGCGACGAGGTTCCGTACGAGGTGCCCGAGGAGGACCCGGCTGCCCCGGACGGTCCCGCCGTCCCCGGTGACGTCCGCGTCCGCGTACTCCTCCCCGACGACCTCGCCGAGCGGCACGTCCTCGCGTTCGGCGAGCCCGCGCTCGCCCCGGGCGAGGAGCAGGAGCCCGTCGATGAGCCGTTCGCTGCGCCGGTTGGCGGCGAGGAGCACGTCCCGTACGGCGCAGTCGTCGTCCAGACCGATCTGGATCGCGGCGCGCTGGGTGGCGAGCGGGGTGCGCAGTTCGTGGGAGGCGTTGGCGATGAAGCGGCGCTGGCTGTCGAAGGCGGTCTCCAGGCGTGCCAGGAGCGCGTCGATGGTGTCGCCGAGTTCCTTGAGCTCGTCGTCGGGTCCCCGGACGGCGATCCGGTCGTGCAGGGTGCGCTCGGAGAGGCGGCGGGCGCGGGCGGTCATCTCGTGGACGGGCCGCAGGACGCGTCCGGCGGTCCACCAGCCGACGACGACGGCGCAGCAGGCGGTGACGAGCAGGGCGAGGGAGGACCACATCAGCATCTGCTCGCCCACGGCCCGGCCGAGCTCGTCGCCGAGCGCCCCGGCGTCCCCTCCGGCGCTGACGGGTCCCGTACCGACGGCTCCGGCGGCTCCGGCGCTGACGATGATCGCGTCGGTCGCGTCGGCGGTCCCGGCGAGGACGAGCAGGTCGACGACGAGCAGCAGCAGCGCACCGAGGACGAGGAAGACACCGCCGTAGACGAGGGCGATCCGGGTGCGGATGGTGGACCCGGAGCCGAGGTAGGCGTCGTCGCGGGGGGTCACAGCGAGCCCCCGGACCCGAGACGGACGGCGTCACGAGGGATCACAGCCGGTACCCCACGCCCTGGACGGTGCCGATCAGGGCGGGCTCGCCGAGCTTGGCGCGGAGCTTGCTCATGCAGACGCGTACGGCCCCGGTGAAGGGGTCGGCGTGGACGTCCCAGGCCCGGTCGAGGAGCTGTTCGGCGGAGACGGTGGCGCCCTCCGCCTCCAGCAGGATCTGGAGGACGGTGAACTCCTTGGGGGAGAGGTCCAGGTCGCGCCCGTCGCGGTGGGCGGTCCGCCGGACGGTGTCGACGCGGAGCCCGTACCGCTCCAGGAGCGGGGGCAGCGGCGGGCGGGCGGCACGGCGGCGCAGGGCGCGGACGCGGGAGACCAGCTCGGGGAAGTCGAAGGGCTTTCCCAGGTAGTCGTCGGCGCCGAGGTCGAGCCCGGTGACGCGGTCCTCGGTGGCGGTGGCGGCGGTGAGCATCAGGATGCGGGTGGGGGAGCCGTCGGCGACGAGCCGCCGGGCGACGTCGTCGCCGTGGACGCCGGGCAGGTCGCGGTCGAGGACGAGCACGTCGTACGGGTGGAGGGCGAGGTGGTCGAGGGCGGCGGAACCGCTGTGGACGGTGTCGACGGCGAATCCGGCCCGCCGCAGGCCGATGGTGACGAGCGCGGCGAGGTCCCGCTCGTCCTCCGCTACGAGTACGCGCATGGCGTCCATCCTCCCCGCGCCCCCGCCCCGGGCTCCGACCGGGGTTTATCGATGTGAGTGGATCTTCGTAAGCCCGTTAGGATTTCGGCCATGGCGGCCACTGGATCCGAGAAGCGGGGGACGAAGGCGTTCTACGTCACGACCCCCATCTACTACGTCAACGACGCTCCTCACCTGGGCCACGCCTACACGACCGTCGCAGGCGACGTGCTCACGCGCTGGCACCGTCAGCGCGGCGAGAAGGTGTGGTTCCTCACCGGCACGGACGAGCACGGTCAGAAGATCATGCGCACGGCCGAGGCGAACGACGTCACGCCCCAGGCCTGGTGCGACAAGCTCGTGGAGGAGGCGTGGAAGCCCCTCTGGGAGCACCTGGACATCGCGAACGACGACTTCATCCGCACCACGCAGAAGCGTCACACCGACCGCGTCCAGGAGTTCGTGCAGGACCTGTACGACAAGGACGAGATCTACAAGGGCGGGTACGAAGGCCCGTACTGCGTGGGCTGTGAGGAGTACAAGCTCCCCGGCGACCTCATCGAGGCCGAGGACGGCACGAAGCTGTGCCCGATCCACAAGAAGCCGGTGGAGATCCTCAAGGAGGAGAACTACTTCTTCAAGCTGAGCGAGTACGGCCCGAAGCTCCTGGAGTTCTACGAGGCGAACCCGGGCTTCATCCAGCCGGAGTCGGCGCGCAACGAGGTCGTGAACTTCGTCCGGCAGGGCCTCCAGGACCTGTCGATCTCGCGCTCGACGTTCGACTGGGGCATCCCGATCCCGTGGGACGACAAGCACGTCATCTACGTGTGGGTGGACGCGCTCCTGAACTACGCGACGGCCGTCGGCTACGGCGCGAACCAGGAGAAGTTCGAGGAGACGTTCCCGGCGGACGTGCACCTGGTCGGCAAGGACATCCTGCGGTTCCACGCGGTGATCTGGCCCGCGATGCTGATGGCGCAGGGCCTGCCGGTCCCGGGCCGGGTCGCGGCCAACGGCTGGCTGATGGTCGGCGGCGAGAAGATGTCGAAGTCGAACCTGACCGGCATCAAGCCGCAGGACCTGACCTCGCACTTCGGCGTGGACGCGTACCGCTGGTACTTCCTGCGCGCGATCGCCTTCGGCAGCGACGGCTCGTTCTCGTGGGAGGACTTCTCCGCGCGCTACACCTCGGAGCTGGCCAACGACTACGGCAACCTCGCCTCGCGCGTGGCGGCGATGGTCGGCAAGTACTTCGGCGGCGAGCTGCCCGCGTCGACGGCGGACGGCGAGGCCGAGACGGCGATCCACGAGGGCCTGGCGAAGGCCGTGGCGACGGCCGACGCGAAGATCGGCGAGGAGCTGGACTTCCAGGCCGGCATCCTGGCGATCTTCGACTTCGTGAAGCAGGTCAACGGCTACATCACGGAGCAGGAGCCGTGGAAGGTCGCGAAGGACGAGTCGGAGGAGGGCCGGGCGCGCCTGGCGACGATCCTCTACACGGCCTCCGAGTCGCTCCGGGGGGTCGCGGTCCTGCTGAACCCGATCATGCCGGAGACCTCGCGGGCGCTGTGGGACTCGCTGGGCGCGGAGGCGTCCCTGGGCGCCCTGTCCGCCCAGCCGCTCCAGGACGCGGGCACGTGGGGCAAGCTCCCGGCGGGCACGACGGTCACGAAGGGCGCGGTGCTGTTCCCCCGCCTGGAGGAGAAGAAGGACTGACGTCCTGACGTCATAGGTATGCGCCGAAGGCCGCCGCACTCCCCTCCCGGGAGGCGGCGGCCTTCGCCGTACCCCCGCCGAACACGAGGACGGCGGGCGGGACGGGGGAACGTGACGGCGGCGGGACGTCAGGTGCTTCTCAGCAGGTCCCGGATGGCGCCGCCGGTCTCCCCCGGCGTGAGGGCCTGGGTCCGGAGGATGCCGTAGCGCAGTTCCAGGAGGCGAAGACTCCGCAGGTCGCTCATCGGCCTTCCCCCGCACACGGCGGACGACCGTCCGATCGCCGTGCCGTCCTCGAACTTGATCACTTCGAGGCTCGACAGACCTACGTGCTCCACCCGGTCCAGCGGCATCATCTGGAGTTCGACATGGCGCAACTCGGCCACCTGGAGAAGGTGTTCAAGCTGGCGCCGCAGCACGTCCCGGCCTCCCAGCGGGCGGCGAAGCACGCACTCCTCCACGACGAAACTCAGCTCGGGCGCGGGGCTCCGCCCGATCACCGCCGCGCGGGCCACGCGTGCCGCCGTGTACCAGTCCACCTCGTCCGGTGTGTACACCGGACGCCGCATCAGGAACAGGCCGCGCGCGTACTCGGGCGTCTGGAGCAGACCGGGGACGGCGAGCGGATCGTAGAGCTGCATCTCCACCGACTGGGCCTCCAGCTTCGCCAGGGCCCGTTCCCGTCTCGGATGGCGGACCTTCGCCAGGTCCTCCTTCATGGCCGAGACCAGCCCGTCCGCCCGAAGGACTTCGTCCGCCTTGTCGAGGAATTCAGGACGCGGGACGCGCTTCCCGCCCTCGATCTTGTAGATCATGTCCTCGCCGTAGCCGACCGCGACGGCGAACTCGGCGGCCCGTATGCCCGCCGCTTCCCGCCGTAGCCTCAACTGCCTTCCCACGGTGGTGACGACGGCCGCGCCCCGGTCGTCGTCCTGATCGACCTCCCAGGTGGGCTCCCTCATCTGCATCCCGCTTCCTCCGTCTCCAGGCCTGCGCGTCCTGCCCGCGAGGCGGCTCCGGACAGGCCCGGACAGCGGCGGACAGGCTCCGGACAGTCATCCGACGCATCGGGCGAGTCCCTGTTCACGGTAGCCAGCGACGGCCACGCTCGGTGAGGTGAACCAGAAGAACGCCACCCGAGTACCCGTCTCCACGGGGCACTTCACCGTCCTGCTCTCCCCCACCCCGCGCGGAGCCCGCCTCGCCCGGCTGCTCGCCGTCCAGTGGCTGCGGGATCGGGAGGTCCCGTACGAGGTGACGGAGACGGCCGCCCACATCGTGGCCGAGCTGGCGGCGAACGCGGCCACGCACGGCAGGGTCGGCGGACGGAGCTTCCGTCTCGTCCTGCGGGCCTCGCCCGCCACGCTCCGGATCGAGGTCACGGACACCCGCGCGGAGGCCCTTCCCTCGCTCCCGGTCCCGGAGGCGGAGTCGGAGTCGGGACGGGGAATGCTGCTGGTGGAGGCGCTGGCGGACCGCTGGGGCGTGGTCCTGGGACCCGTACCCGGGAAGACCGTGTGGGCGGAGCTCGGACTCCCCGCCCACCGGCGCCCGGGAACCCGGGCGCCGGTGGCGCGGGCTCTCTCCTGAAAGAACCACCGGAGAGAAAGAAACCCCACCAAGCCCCACCCTTTCCCTCCCGGGAACGCGCGTCACTCGCTCGGGTGAATATGCCCAACTGGGCTGGCTTTGGGGTGGGTTGTTTGATCTACGCTCTGCCCAACAGAGCCAGCCCAGACAGACGAAGGCCCCCGCCGGGACGGCAATCCCAGTGCGAGGGCCTGACCATCGCGAAGCAACACCTTCCGATGGTCCGAACACCAAGGAAGCAAACCCTTCCCGATGAACAGCCAAAACCTTAGCGCTCAGGCGCCCGCCCCGTCCCGCAACGGCGCCAAGAACCACCCCTCTGGGGTGACTTCTCGCGGAGTCGTCCACGAGAACACCCCGCACACCACTCACTTCACGGTGGTGGGGAACCACCTCGCGCAGCACGGGGAGCTGTCGCTGATGGCCATCGGCCTGGCGACGCACATCCAGTCGCTGCCCGCCGGTTCGGCCGTGGACATCAGGTCCCTCGCGGACCGCTTCCCGGAGGGCACGGCCCGGATCGCGGGGGCCCTGCGGGAGCTGGAGACCCACGGCTACCTGCGGCGCGGCAGGGAACGCACGGCGGGCGGCCGGGTCGTCACCCGAACGGTCTCCTGCAACCAGCCGGACCGTACGGAGGCGGGGCGGGCCGCCCGGCCGAGGCCGGAGCCGCCCCCTCGAAGGCCCGAGCCGCCACCCCGGCGCACGGGGAACCAGAACCGCTCGGAGATCCCGCGCCGACGCCCGCAGAACCGACCGGACGCCCCGGCCCGGCGCGCGGAAACGGGGCAGGAGAAGCGGGCACGGCGGCCCGAGGGGCAGGCGCAGCCACCGCGGACCCGGCCGCCCGGGAACGCTCCCCACCGCTCCGACCAGCGGGAACGACCCCGGCGCAAGGCGCTTCCGGCCGTCCCGGCACCCGCGTACGCCACCCCTGACCTGCTGCACACGGCCGTAGGGGTCCTGTCGGGGCTCCGCCTCGGCGATCCCCGCCTTCTGATCTCGGCGGCGGAGGCCGAGCACCTGGCGCCGGGGGTGGTCGCCTGGCTGGAGCGCGAGCTGCCGCCGGAGGCGGTGCACCAGGCCCTGACCAGCGGTCTCCCGACGGAACCGCTGTACCGCCCGGCCGCGCTGCTGGCCCACCGGCTGACGGCCCGGCTGCCGCCGCTGCCGCCGTTCCGGCCGCCGAAGGAACGGCCGCCGCCCTTGTACCCCCTGCACAACTGCGACACCTGCGACCGGGCCTACCGAGGTCCGGAACCGGGCAAGTGCACCCCCTGTAGAACCGAGGAAACCCATGGTCAGCTCACCACATGAGGCGATGCACCGGATCTTCCAGCACGACACACGGCTGTTCAGCCGCCTGTCCGGACTGCTGGGGCTCTCGCTGCCGCCGCCCGTGGACGTCACCGTCATGCCCACCGACCTCACCGAATCGGCCCCCGTCGAGCGCAGGGTGGACACCCTGCTGCGGCTCGACAGCGCGGAGGAGGGCTCGCTGCTGCTGGCCATCGAGGCGCAGGGGAAGAAGGACCCGGCCAAACCGGCGAGCTGGGCGTACTACACCGCGTACCTCTGGACGAAGTACCGGATGCCGACCGCCCTGCTGGTCGTCTGTCAGGACCGGGCGACGGCCGAATGGGCCGGGCGGCCGGTGAGCAGCGGACCGCCGCACCTGCCCACGCTGACCGTGCAGCCGGTCGTCGTGGGGCCTCACAACATGCCGGTGATCACCGACCCGGCGGAGGCGGGCGCCGACCTGGCGCTGACGGCTCTGTCGGCCATCACGCACGCGGGCGATCCGGACATCGGTGCCATACTGAAAGCACTGTCCGCCGCGCTGAAGGACGTCCCCGAGGACGTCGCCGACCCCATCATCGAATTCACCGCACAGGGCCTGGGCAACCGCCCGGTCAGAGAACTCTGGAGGAACCTGGTGGCCGTGGACCTCTCCTTCTACACGTCCTACCTCTCCGAGGAAATCCGCGACGAAGGCCGCGAGCAGGGCCGGGAACAAGGCCGCGAGCAGGGCCGGGCACAGGGCAGTGCCGCCGCCATACTGACCGTCCTCGAACAGCGCGGCCTCACCGTCACCGACGCCGTACGCGAACGGGTCGAGCACTGCGACGACCCCGACACCCTCCACCGCTGGCTCGTACGAGCGGTCACCGTCACGACAGCCGAAGAAGTCTTCACGGACGAGGACTCATAGAAGGGCAGGGACGGGTGGCCGTGGACCTCTCCTTCTACACGTCCTACCTCTCCGAGGAAATCCGCGACGAAGGCCGGGCACAGGGCAGTGCCGCCGCCATACTGACCGTCCTCGAACAGCGCGGCCTCACCGTCACCGACGCCGTACGCGAACGGGTCGAGCACTGCGACGACCCCGACACCCTCCACCGCTGGCTGAAGCGGGCCGTCACCGCCGCCACCACCGAAGAGGTCTTCGCGGGCGAGGACGCCTAGGGGTTCTCCGGGTACGCCGGACGAGGTGTCCCCGGTCGGCGCCGGAGCGTCGGCCGGGACCCCGCGCACTCGGCCCCGGCTCCACACCGCCACAGGTGTGGGGCCGGGGCCGCCCCCATGCGAACGCCCGTACGAACGCATGGCACGATTCCGCCATGTACACGCTATCCATCGACACCTCCTCGCAGAGCTACGCCGCCGGTCAGGCGATCGGCGCGCTCCTCGTCACCGCCGCGGTGATGGCGGTCATCTGGTTCTCCACCCGGACCTGGCGGCAGGGGCCCGTGGCCACCGGAGGGGTCGAGGCCGAGGAGGTCCTGTCGACGGCCCTGCGGCGGCGCAACATCGTCACCGGAGTGCTGCTGGTCGTCGCCGTCACGGGTCTGGTGCGGGCGTGCACCTACGAGGGAGAGCCGCCCAGCGCCGCGGCGTCCCCCGTCGTCATGGAGCGGTTCGTCGACGCCGCCCCGCAGGTCGGCGCCTACCGACTGCTCACGGGCGAGGAGGTCGCCGCCTACGAGAAGTCGTTCCGCGCGCCCCAGGGCAAGCGCTGGTACTACGACGGCCCCGGCGAGGGACCCCTGGGAGCCGTGCTCCAGATCAACACCGCCGAATGGGACGCGGACCTGGCCGAGGAGAAGAGCGCGGACACCATGGCCCAGGAGCTGCGCAACTTCTTCGCCGGAGCGAAGGCGACCGAGGTCACCGACTTCGAGGCGGGGCCCTGGGGCGGCCGGTTGAGCTGCGGTTTCGTGAAGGCGGCGACCGGGGGGCGGCCGGTCGTGTGCGCGTGGACCGACTCCGCCACCTTCGGCAACATGCTGCTGGCGGACGAGAAGGGCCTCGCCGAGGCCGCCGAGACCGCCCTGCGGTTCCGGACCGCCTCGGAGAAGCGCGCCTGACGCACCGCGACGACTCCGGGCCTCCCCGCGCCGGAGTCGCCGGAGTCGCCGGAGTGCACTCCGGCGACTCCCCGTGCGTCCACCGGGCCGCCGGGCCCGTCTCCCCCTAGCGTGGGACGGAACGATCCGGGCGGACCGTCGCCGGGGTCACGGTCCTACGGAAGGCACGTCGAAGATGGCCGTCAGCTTGCCCGAACTCACCGGGGACTACGTCCTCGACCCCACCCACACCCGGATCGGCTTCGTCGCCCGGCACGCCATGGTGACCAAGGTCCGCGGAGCGTTCACCCGGTTCGAAGGCACCGCCCACCTGGACGGCGCCGACCCGGCCCGCTCCACCGGTCAGGTGGTGATCAAGACCGAGAGCATCGACACCGGCGTCGAGCAGCGCGACCAGCACCTGCGGACCAACGACTTCCTGGACGCCCCCCAGTTCCCCGACATCACCTTCCGCACCACCGCGGTCGAGGTCCGTTCCGACACCGACTACCGCGTCACCGGCGACCTGACCGTCAAGGACACCACCCGTCCCGTCACCATCGACTTCGAGTACACCGGCAACGCCGTCGACCCCTACGGCAACCTGCGGGTCGGCCTGGAGGGCTCGGTGACCATCTCCCGCAAGGAGTTCGGCGTGACCTGGAACGCGGCCCTGGAGGGCGGCGGCGTCCTCGTCGGCGACAAGATCGTCCTGGAGTTCGACATCTCCGCGATCAAGCAGGGCTGAGGGCCCCGCGCACGCGGAAGGGGCCCGGGAACCGCCGCCTGCGGTCCCCGGGCCCCTTCCGCGCACTCCCGAGGACTACTCCCCGGACTTCTCCGCCGTCTTCTCGACCGGCTTGCGGAGCTGGATGTTCAGCTCGCGCAGGCGCGCCTCGTCGAGTTCCGTCGGGGCGCCCATCAGGAGGTCCTGCGCGTTGCCGTTGAGCGGGAACGCGATGGTCTCGCGGATGTTCGGCTCGTCCGCGAGGAGCATCACGATGCGGTCCACGCCCGGGGCGATGCCACCGTGCGGCGGGGCGCCGTACTCGAAGGCGCGGAGCATACCCGCGAACTCGTGCTCGACCGTCTCGCGCGAGTAGCCCGCGATCTCGAAGGCCTTGAACATGATCTCGGGCTCGTGGTTCCGGATGGCGCCGGAGGAGAGCTCGATGCCGTTGCAGACGATGTCGTACTGCCAGCCGAGGACGTCCAGCGGGTCCTGGGTCTCCAGGGCCTCAAGGCCGCCCTGCGGCATCGAGAAGGGGTTGTGCGAGAAGTCGATCTTGCCGGTCTCCTCGTCCTTCTCGTACATCGGGAAGTCCACGATCCACGCGAAGCGGAAGACGTTCTCCTCGAACTGGCCGGCGCGCTTGGCGGCCTCGACCCGGACCGGGCCCATGATCTTGGAGACCTCGTCGAACTCGCCCGCGCCGAAGAACACCGCGTGGCCGGGCTCCAGGCCCAGGCGCTCGGTGAGGACCTTGACGTTCTCCTCGGTGAGGAACTTGGCGATCGGGCCGGTCAGGGCACCCGCCTCGCCGACGCGGACCCAGGCCAGGCCCTTCGCGCCGAGGGAGACCGCGAAGTCACCGAGCCCGTCGAAGAACTTGCGCGGCTGGTCACCCGTGTCCGGGACGGCGAGCGCGCGGACGTGCTTGCCCGCGAACGCCTTGAACTCCGAGCCCTCGAAGACATCGGTGATGTCGACGAGTTCGAGCGAGGTGCGCAGGTCCGGCTTGTCGTTGCCGTACTTCAGCATCGACTGGCGGAACGGGATGCGCGGGAACGGCGAGGTGACGTGGCGCCCGCCGCCGAACTCCTCGAACAGCTCCGTCATGAGCTTCTCGATCGGCTGGAAGACGTCCTCCTGCTCGACGAAGCTCATCTCGACGTCGAGCTGGTAGAACTCGCCCGGCGAGCGGTCCGCGCGGGCGTCCTCGTCGCGGAAGCAGGGCGCGATCTGGAAGTACCGGTCGAAGCCGGAGATCATCAGCAGCTGCTTGAACTGCTGCGGCGCCTGCGGCAGCGCGTAGAACTTGCCCGGGTTGAGACGGGACGGGACGACGAAGTCGCGGGCGCCCTCGGGGGAGGTCGCGGCGAGGATCGGGGTCGCCATCTCGTTGAAGCCGAGGGCCACCATCTTGGAGCGGATGGAGGCGATGACGGCGGAGCGCAGCATGATGTTGCGGTGCATCCGCTCGCGGCGCAGGTCGAGGAAGCGGTACTCCAGGCGCCGCTCCTCGTTGACGCCGTCGTCGGCGTTGATGGTGAAGGGGATCTGCTTCGCGGCGCCCAGGACCTCGACCTCGACGGCCTCGATCTCGATCTCGCCGGTGGCGAGCTCCGCGTTGACGTTCTCCGCGCCGCGCGAGACGACCTTGCCGTCCACGCGGACGACGGTCTCCTTCGTCAGCTTGTCGAGGACCTCGGCGGCGGCGGTGCCGGGCCGGGCGACGAGCTGCGTGATGCCGTAGTGGTCGCGCAGATCGATGAAGAGGATGCCGCCCAGGTCGCGCCGATTGTGCAGCCAGCCGCTGAGCCGGACGTCGGTGCCGACGTCAGAGGCGCGGAGCTCGCCGCAGGTGTGGGACCTGTACGGATGCATCGTCGTTCATCCAGTCTTCGGGATCGGTGGGAGGCATGACGGTGTCAAGCCCTGCCCAGCCTACCGGCCGCCCCGTGATCGCCCCTTCGAATACCGGGCCGCCGCTCCCCCGTGTACTCGGCCGCCGATCCACCGCGTACGTCGCCGCCGCTCCCCCGTGTACTCCGCCGCCGCTCCGCCGGGGGATCGCTCTTCGCATACGCTCAGTGGCGATCTGGTGTCCGATATTCATAAAGTAGGGCAATGCGCACCGAGGACGTCCTGGCCGCCGTCGCGACCGGCCTGTGGCGCTGGGACAACGCGTCCGGGATCGTCTCGCTCGACGCCGAGGCCGCCCGGCTGCTCGGGCTGCCCGCCGCACCCGTACGGCTCACCGAGGCGGCCGTCCGCTCGCGTTTCCACCCGGTCGACTGGAACGAGATCGACGGCGTCGTGAACCTCGCCGTCGCCGAGGGCACCCTCGCCGAGGCCCGGCTGCGGATCATGGACGAGCGCGGCCGGGTGATCCGTACCGTACGGAGCAGGTCCAAGCCGCTCGTCGATGCCGACGACTACCTGCTCGTCGGCACCCTCCAGGAGGTCGCCGAGCAGCTGCCCGGCACCGCCGCCCGGACACCGGTCACCGGCGACTGGCGCCGCTCCCGCGAGGCGTTCCTGCTGGACGCGGGCCGGGCGCTCGCGGAGGCCAGGTCGACGGCCGAGGTGCTGCGGGTCGCGGCCTCCCTGTCGATGCCCGGCTTCTCCCCCGACGGGCTCGCCGTCTTCGGCGTGGCGGGCGACCGGCTCACCGTCATCGGACACCACGGGCACAGCGAGGGCGACGAGGGCCCCTTCTCCTCGATGTCCCTGACCACGGACTACCCGGCGGCGGAGGTCACCAGGACCGGCCGCGCGATCTATCTGCCCTCCCCCGACGACTATCTGCGCCGCTACCCCGTGACCTGGCCGCTCGCCCAGCGCTTCGGACGCCGCTCCTGGGCCTTCGTGCCGCTGGTCGTCGCGGGCAGGACCATGGGCGCGTGGATGGCCGCCTTCAAGCACCCGGTGGCGTTCACCCCCGACGAGCGCTCGGTCCTCACCACGGTGGCCCGGATGCTCGCCCAGGCCCTCGCACGCGCGGGCGTGGCCGAGTCCGAGCGGGAGCTGTCCCTCGGGCTCCAGCGGACGATGCTGCCGGTCCTCGGGCCCGGCATCCCCGGCATCCGGGTGGCCGCCCGGTACGTGCCGACCGGCGGCGGGCTCCAGGTAGGCGGCGACTGGTACGACATGATCCGGCTGCCCGGCGGCACCTCCAGGACCGGCGGGCGCGGCGCCGGACGGATCGCCCTGGTCATCGGCGACGTGCAGGGCCACGACGTACGGGCGGCGGCCCTGATGGGGCAGTTGCGGATCGCCCTGCGCGCGTACGCCTCCGAGGGACACCGGCCGGACGCGGTCCTCTCCCGCGCCTCGCGCTTCCTGTACGGGATCACCGACGGCGACGACGGGGAGACCGAGGGCGGGCCGCGCTTCGCCACCTGCCTCTATCTGGAGGTGGACCTGGAGACGGGCGCGGTGGACATCGCACGGGCCGGACACCCCGATCCGGCGGTACGGATGAACGACGGAACGGTTCTGCTGCGGCCGACCGCCGGCGGGCTGCCCCTCGGCATCGACCCCGACACCGACTACCCCACCACCCGGCTCACCCTCGACCCCGGCGAGACCCTGATGATCTGCACCGACGGCCTCCTGGAGACCGGCGGCCACGACCTCGACAGCGGCTGGGAGCGGGTCCGCGCGCTCCTGGAGACCCATGACGGCGAGGACCTGGAACAGCTCGCCGACACGCTGGTGGAGGCCGTCCACGGGCCTCGCTCGCACCACACGACCGGGCCGCTCGCCGACCGCCGCGAGGACGACATCGCGGTCCTGCTGCTCTCCCGCCGTCCGGCGGGCGCGCCGCCCGAGCCTCCCCGCCGCACCCTCATGACGATCGCCCAGGCGGAGCCGGAGCGGATCGCGGAGGCGCGGGAGCAGATGCGGCAGCTGCTGCACGACTGGGCGGACGAGGACCAGCTCGACTCGGCGGTCCTGATGGTCTCCGAGATGGTCACCAACGTCCTCGTCCACACCGACGGCGACGCGCTGCTCGTCGCGGAGGTGGCCTGCGGGGAGAAGGCCCGGCGGCTGCGCGTCGAGGTCTCCGACACCAGCGACGAACTGCCCCACAAGCGCCACCCGGGCGAGATGGCGTCGAGCGGCCGGGGCCTGGTCCTGATGGAGATGCTGGCGGACGCGTGGGGCGTGGACCCGCGCGGCGAGGGCAAGTCGATCTGGTTCGAACTGAACGAGAGCCGGGGGGAGCCGGAGACCGGATGAGCGGGGCGCGGGGCGCGGGGGCGCCCGGGGCGGGCCGGGCGCGGCGGCGCCTCCCTCGGTCTCGTAGCGCGCCCGGAGGCCGTCCCCGAGACCCCCTGGGAAGTCCGGAGGCCGCCCCCTGAGGCCGTACGGGTCACCCCGTCGCGTGTCCCGTACGGGTCACCCCGCCGGGCGGGGTTCCTCCGGAGGGCCCGGCGGGGTCCCGTACCGGGTGCGGAGTTCGCCGAGGACGCCGGTCGCGGCGGCCGTCAGCGGGACGGCGAGCAGCATTCCGAGGATGCCCGCGACGGACGCCCCCGCCGTGATCGCCAGCATCACCGCCGCCGGGTGCATCTGCACGGTCCGGCTCTGCACCATCGGCTGGAGCACGTTCCCCTCGATGACCTGCACCGCGAGGACGACCCCCAGCACCCACAGGGCGATGACGAAACCCCGGTCGGCGAGGGCGACGAGCACCGCGACCGCGCCGGAGAGGAAGGCCCCGAGGTACGGGATGTAGGCCGTGACGAACACCAGCGCGGCCAGCCCCACCGCGCCGGGCACCTGGAGGACGACGAGCCCGATCCCGATGAGGACCGCGTCGACGAGCGCCACCAGGGTCGTCCCCCGCATGAAGCCCTCGACCGCCTCGAAGGCACGGCGGGCCATCGCCTCGACCAGGTCACCGGTGACCCGGGGCACCAGGGAGCGCAGGGCCCCGGCGGCCCGGTCGGAGTCCCGCAGGAAGAAGAAGATCAGCAGCAGCGCGAGCACGGCGGTGGCGAGCATCTCGCCGACCACGCTGATGCCGGTCAGCACACCGGAGGCGGCGGTGCCGCCGAACTGCTTGAGGAGGCTCTCGGCGTTCTTGGCGAGGTCCTCCAGGGAGGTCCCGGCCGCTCCCAGGTGCTTGGCGATGTCGGTGCCCGCCTGCCGCAGCGAGGCGACGATCTGGTCGCCGGTCTCCAGGAGGGCGGCGACCACGATGTACGTGGCCCCGCCGACGACCGCGAGGACGGCGACGACGGTCAGCGCGGCGGCGAGCGACTTGCGGACCTTCATCCGGAGCAGGCGCCGGTAGAGGGGGCCGAGGAGGGCGGTGCCGAGGATCGCGAGCAGGACGGGGGTGACCGCCGTCTTGAAGACGACGCACAGCCAGATCCCGACGGCGGCGACACCGGCGACCAGCAGGAGGACACCGCACCAGGCGGCGACCCGGCGGGCGGGTTCGGGGAGGAGCGGGGGCGTCGGCTGCACGTCCCCACCGGATCACGCGCGCGGGCGTGCCGTCGCGCGCTGACGGCCGTACGGGTGGCGGGATGGCCGCCCGGCCGGGCGGCGAGGCACGACGGTACGGATACGACGCTACGGATACGGGGCCGGGTACGGGTGCGGATACGGGGGCGGGGGCAGGTGTACGGGGGCGGGCGCGGGTACGGGGGCGGGCGCGAGGCACCGCCCCACCCGCGCATGAGCCGCCTCCACGCCCGTGGGACCCGCACCCCTCCCCGTACGGGATCACACCGACCCGTAGGGGAGCCCGGCCCCGCAAGGGAGCCCGCCCCCAGAGCACCGTTCGGCGGGGGCCCGTGCCCGGTGTCATCCGGGTACGCGCCCCCGCCGTCCGGCGGTGGGAGACGGGCCGCCTACTCGCCCATCCCGTGGACCGCCGGGATCGTGCCGAGGCGGCCCGCCTGGAAGTCCTCGAAGGCCTGGCGGAGTTCGGCCTGGGTGTTCATGACGAACGGGCCGTAGTGGGCCATCGGCTCACGGATCGGCTGCCCGCCGAGGAGCGCGATCTCCAGGTCCGGGGTGTTCCCGTCCTGCTTCTCGTCCGCCCGGACGGTCAGCGAACCGCCCTTGCCGAAGACGGCGGTCTGGCCGGTGTGGACCGGGCGCCGCTCCGCGCCGACGGTGCCGCGTCCGGCGAGGACGTACGCGAGGCCGTTGAAGTCCTCGCGCCACGGCAGGGTCATCTCGGCGCCCGGCCGCAGGGTCGCGTGGATCATCGTGATCGGGGTGTGGGTGATGCCCGGCCCCTCGTGCCCGTCGAGCTCCCCGGCGATGACCCGGAGCAGCGCGCCGCCGTCGGGGGAGGTGAGGAGCTGGACCTGGCCGCCCCGGATGTCCTGGTAGCGGGGGGCCATCATCTTGTCGGCGGCGGGCAGGTTGACCCACAGCTGGAGGCCGTGGAACAGGCCGCCGCTGACGACGAGGGACTCCGGCGGGGCCTCGATGTGGAGGAGGCCGGAACCCGCCGTCATCCACTGGGTGTCACCGTTGGTGATGGTGCCGCCGCCGCCGTTGGAGTCCTGGTGGTCGAAGACGCCGTCGATGATGTAGGTGACGGTCTCGAAGCCCCGGTGGGGGTGCCAGGGGGTGCCCTTCGGCTCGCCCGGCGCGTACTCCACCTCACCCATCTGGTCCATCATGATGAACGGGTCGAGGTACTGGTAGTTGACCCCGGCGAACGCGCGGCGGACCGGGAAGCCCTCGCCCTCGAAGCCCGTGGGGGCCGTGGTGACGGCCAGCACGGGACGGGCGACGGCGTCGGCGGGAGCCGCGACGCGCGGCAGGGTGAGCGGGTTCTCGACAGTCACGGCGGGCATGACGGACCTCCTGGTACGGGCCTCGGGGCGCGGCCTTCTCCGACCTCGTGCCCCCACTTTAGTTGAACGCTGAACTTCTTGCCAGTCCGAACGCGGAACGCCCGGGAGGAATTCCTCCCGGGCGTTCTTTCCGTCCCGAGGCCGCGTCAGCCACGGGCCTCCACCACAAGCCTGCGTCAGCCGTACATCCGCCGCATCGCGAAGTCGACCATCTGCTCCACGGCCTTCGCGTCGAAGACCATCCGGTGGTCGCCCTCCATGTCGAGGACGAAGCCGTACCCGGTGGGCAGCAGGTCGATCACCTCGGCGCCGGTGATCACGAAGTACTTCGACTCCTTGCCCGCGTACCGCCGCAGCTCCTTCAGCGAGGTGAACATCGGGATGACCGGGTGCTGGGTGTTGTGCAGGGCCAGGAACCCGGGGCCGTCGCCGCGCGGGCAGTAGACCCTGGAGGTCGCGAAGATCTGCTGGAAGTCCTCGGGCGCGAGCGTGCCCGTCGTGAAGGCGCGTACGGCGTCGGCGAGGGAGGGGGGCGAGGGCTCCGGATAGAGCGGCGGCTGCTGCTGTCCGTACCCGGCGCCCGGCATCCCGGCCTGCGACCCGCCCTGCGTCCCGTCCTGGGGGGCGTACTGCTGCTGGGGCTGCGCGTACTGCTGGGCGCCCGGATTCTGGTCGTAGCCGTACATGGGCCACGAGCCTACTGCGTCACAGTTGCCCCGACAGGGGTTGCCCTTATTACCGGTGGGTAGCATCATCGGTGAGAGCGTTTTGCTACTCGCTGGTACGTGTACGAGGAACCTGCCTCCCCGAGCCTTACGGAGCCGTCGCCATGGGGCACTACAAGTCGAATCTCCGCGACATCGAGTTCAACCTCTTCGAGGTGCTCGGCCGCGACAAGGTGTACGGCACCGGGCCGTTCGAGGAGATGGACGTCGAGACCGCCCGGAGCATCCTCGACGAGGTCCGCCGCCTCGCCGAGAACGAGCTCGCGGAGTCCTTCGCCGACGCGGACCGCAACCCCCCGGTCTTCGACCCCGAGACCCACACCGCCCCCGTGCCGGCGAGCTTCAAGAAGTCGTACAAGGCCTTCATGGACTCCGAGTACTGGCGCCTCGGCATCCCCGAGGGCATCGGCGGCACCCTCGCCCCGCGCTCCCTCGTCTGGGCCTACGCGGAACTGCTCCTCGGCGCCAACCCGGCCATCTGGATGTACTCCTCGGGACCCGCCTTCGCGGGCGTCCTCTACAACGAGGGCAACGAGGCGCAGAAGAAGGCCGCCCAGATCGCGGTCGAGAAGCGCTGGGGCTCCACCATGGTCCTCACCGAGCCCGACGCGGGCTCCGACGTCGGCGCGGGCCGCACCAAGGCCGTCCGGCAGGAGGACGGCTCCTGGCACATCGAGGGCGTCAAGCGCTTCATCACCTCCGGCGAGCACGACATGGAGGAGAACATCCTCCACTACGTCCTCGCCCGCCCCGAGGGCGCCGGACCCGGCACCAAGGGCCTCTCCCTCTTCCTCGTCCCCAAGTACGAGTTCGACTGGGAGACCGGCGAACTGGGCGCCCGCAACGGCGTCTACGCCACCAACGTCGAGCACAAGATGGGCCTCAAGGCCTCCAACACCTGCGAGATGACCTTCGGCGACCAGCACCCCGCCAAGGGCTGGCTCATCGGCGACAAGCACGACGGCATCCGCCAGATGTTCCTCATCATCGAGTTCGCCCGCATGATGGTCGGCACGAAGGCGATCTCCACCCTCTCCACCGGCTACCTCAACGCCCTGGAGTACGCCAAGGAGCGCGTCCAGGGCACCGACCTGGCCGACTTCATGGACAAGGCCGCGCCCAAGGTCACCATCACCCACCACCCCGACGTGCGCCGCTCCCTCATGACGCAGAAGGCGTACGCCGAGGGAATGCGCACCCTCGTCCTCTACACCGCCTCCGTCCAGGACGAGATCGCCGTCAAGGAGGCCACGGGCGAGGACAGCAAGGCCCTCCACGGCCTCAACGACCTGCTGCTCCCCATCGTCAAGGGCTACGGCTCCGAGAAGGGCTACGAGCAGCTCGCGCAGTCCCTGCAGATCTTCGGCGGCTCCGGTTTCCTCCAGGAGTACCCGATCGAGCAGTACATCCGGGACGCCAAGATCGACACCCTCTACGAGGGCACCACCGCCATCCAGGGCCAGGACTTCTTCTTCCGCAAGATCGTCCGCGACCAGGGCGCCTCCCTGAACGCCCTCGCCGAGGAGATCAAGAAGTTCCTCGCCGTCGGCACCGGCGGCGAGGACCTCGCCACCGCCCGCGACTCCCTCGCCAAGGCCGCCGTCGACCTCGAAGGCATCGTCGGCGCCATGCTCACCGACCTCACCGCCACCGGCGAGGACGTCAGGAACATCTACAAGGTCGGCCTCAACACCACCCGCCTGCTGCTCGCCTCCGGCGACGTCGTCGTCGGCTACCTGCTCCTGAAGAGCGCCGCCGTCGCCGCCGAGAAGCTCGCCGCCGGGGCCTCCGGCAAGGACATCGCCTTCTACCAGGGCAAGATCGCCGCCGCGAAGTTCTTCGCGGCGAACGTCCTGCCCGGCGTCACCGCCGAGCGCGCCCTCGCCGAGGCCGTCGACGGGACGCTGATGGACCTGGACGAGGCCGCGTTCTGACCGACGCGCCCCGTCCGACCAGGCGCACGGCCGCCCCCGGGGAGGGGGGCGGCCGTGTCCGCTTCCCCGGGCCCGGCGCGCTTCCCGGGCCGCGCCCGCTTTCCGGGGGCGGCGTGTTTTCCGGGGGCGGTCCGCCTCCGGGTCGTCCAGTAGGGCCGCGCCGCGCCCGGCTGGACGGGTCCCTCACAGGCGGGTCTCTCAGGGTCGGTCCCTTATGGGCGGGTCCGTCCCGTACGGGTGGGGAGGGGCGGCGCCCGCGTCCCGGGGTCCGTGCGAAGCCGGGCCCCGTACGGGACGGACGCCGGTCCCGGTCCGTACGGGACCGATCCCGGTCCTGCGTAAGGTGAACCCATGAGCAGCGCAGCCTCCCGTCCCACCGCAGGCCCCTTCGACCGCGGCCACACCGACGACCTGATGACCTTCCTGACGGCCTCGCCGTCTCCGTACCACGCGGTCCGGAGCGCCGCCGAGCGGCTGGAGAAGGCCGGGTTCCACCGGGTCGAGGAGACCGCGTCCTGGGACGGGACGAGCGGCGGGAAGTACGTGATCCGCGGTGGCGCGATCATCGCCTGGTACGTCCCCGCCGGAACCGCCGCCCACACCCCGTACCGCATCGTCGGCGCCCACACCGACTCCCCCAACCTGCGCGTCAAGCCGCGGCCCGACCTGGGCTCGCAGGGCTGGCGGCAGGTCGCCGTCGAGATCTACGGCGGCACCCTCCTCAACACCTGGCTCGACCGCGACCTCGGCCTCGCCGGGCGCCTCACCCTCCGCGACGGCAGCCACCACCTGGTCGACGTCGACCGGCCGCTGCTGCGCGTCCCGCAGCTCGCCATCCACCTCGACCGGCAGGTCAACGACGGCCTCAAGCTCGACCGGCAGCGGCACATGCAGCCCATCTGGGGCATCGGCGACGTCCACGAGGGCGATCTGATCTCCTTCGTCGCCGCCGAAGCGGGCGTGGACGCCGAGGACGTCACCGGCTGGGACCTGATGGTGCACGCCGTCGAGGCCCCCGCCTACCTCGGCCGCGACCGCGAACTGCTCGCCGGGCCGCGCATGGACAACCTGGTCTCCGTCCACGCCTCCGTCGCCGCGCTCGCCTCCCTCGCGGGCCGCGACGACCTGCCGTACATCCCCGTCCTCGCCGCCTTCGACCACGAGGAGAACGGCTCCGAGGCCGACACCGGCGCCCACGGCCCGCTGCTCGGCAACGTCCTGGAGCGTTCGGTCTACGCGCGGGGAGGAAGCTACGAGGACCGCGCGCGGGCCTTCGCGGGCACCGTCTGCCTCTCCTCCGACACCGGCCACGCCGTCCACCCCAACTACGCGGAGCGGCACGACCCGACGCACCAGCCCCGCGTCAACGGCGGCCCCATCCTCAAGGTGAACGTCAACCAGCGGTACGCCACCGACGGCAGCGGCCGGGCCGTCTTCGCCGCCGCCTGCGAGAAGGCGGGCGTGCCCTGGCAGTCGTTCGTCTCCAACAACGACATGCCGTGCGGCACGACGATCGGCCCCATCACCGCCGCCCGCCACGGCATCAAGACCGTCGACATCGGCGTGGCGATCCTCTCCATGCACAGCGCCCGCGAACTCTGCGGCGCCGAGGACCCCTACCTCCTCGCCAACGCCCTGGTCGCGTTCCTGGAGGGCTGAGCCCCCGGCCGTTCTTCCGACGGACCGGCCCGCGCGGAAACATCCGCGAAAGGTCCCGGCTGGCAGCGTCGTCCCCATGCACCGTCACGAGGGTCCGCCGCCACGGAAGTTCGCCGCCGCCATCACCGCCGTCGTGCTCCTGGGCACGGCGGCGGCGGGGCTCCTGATCGGCCGGTACAACGAACGGCCCCCCTGGGCCGACGACATCGCCTACGAGGGCGGCTTCGTCCAGGCCTCCCGCATCCGCGGCTACGACGTCGACGGCTCCCGCACCCGCGAGCTCCTGGACGGCGAATGCGCCCGCATGGAACGCGACGGCATGGGCGGCGCCCGCGCCGTCCACAACCCGGCGAGATGGGTCCAGGGCTGCCTGGACGCGGCCGCCGGCCTCCCGTCGAAGAACCAGGGGATCGTGCGCTGAGCCGCGGGCGCCGGTCCGCGGGTCAGGCGTCGAGGCCCGCGAGGATCAGGGGGAGGCGGGTCGCGCCCGTTTCCGTGATCTTCACCGGGACGCCCCAGTCCTGCTGGTGGACATGGCAGGCCGGGTACTCGTTCGCCGGGTCGTCGTCGCAGGACGCGGCCATCGCCGACACGTGCAGGACGCCCTCCGTGACCTCCGGGTTCAGGGCCAGCTCGCGGAAGAGGTCCGTGCCCTTGCCCTCACCGCCGAGCAGCAGCTCCGGCGGTGTCGAGGAGACCAGGAGGCGGGTCGAGGGGCCGTACCGCTCGTCCAGCTTCTGCCCGGTCGGCGCCCGGAAGACGACGTCGAGCCGCAGGGTCCCCGGAGCGATCCCGGTGGCCTCCCGGCGGGTGCGGTGCGCGACCGCCTCCACCCGGACGGCCTCCTCGGGCAGCCGCAGCCGGGTCAGCCGGTGCCGGGCCGACTCGACGACCACGATGTCGCCGTCGACGAGGACCGCGTCGCTGGGCTCGCGCAGATCCGTCGCCAGGGTGGTGACCTCGCCGCTCGCCGGGTCGAAACGGCGCAGGGCGTGGTTGTACGTGTCGGAGACCGCGACCGAGCCGTCCGGCAGCGCCGTCACGCCCAGCGGGTGCTGGAAGAGGGCCTGTCCGGCGGGGCCGTCGCGGTGTCCGAAGTCGAAGAGCCCGGTGCCGACGGCGGTCCGCACCGCGTATCCGTCGCCGTCCCGCTCGATCCAGCGCAGCGCGCTGGACTCCGAGTCCGCGACCCACAGCCGGTCCTCGGTCGCGGCGAGACCGGACGGCTGCGAGAACCACGCCTCGGCGGCGGGGCCGTCCACGAGGCCCTCGTTGGTGGTGCCCGCGGCGACCTCGACGGTCCCCGTGGCCGGGTCGTACGTCCACAGCTGGTGGACGCCCGCCATCGCGATCCACACCCGGCCCTGCCACCAGGCGACGTCCCACGGCGAGGACAGGTCCACCTCAAGGGCCGGGCCCGAGGTCGGGGAGCCCTGCCACCACTGCCTGCCGGTGCCCGCGACCCGCTCGACCGCGCCCGTCTCCGGGTCGAGGACCCGCAGGGCGTGGTGCACGGTGTCGGCGACGACGACCCTGCCGTCGGGCAGCGCGGCCAGGCCCTGCGGCTCGCGGAACACTCCCTCGCCGATGCGGCGCACCACGGTCTCGCCGTCGGCCGCCAGCTCCACCAGCTGGTGCCGGGTGGTGTCGGAGACCAGGAGGTTGCCCGAGGGCAGCAGGATCGCCTTGCCGGGGAAGCGCAGGCCGGTGGCGACGGGCTCGGGGGCCACGTAGGGGCCGTCGCCGCGCCGCAGGGTGCCCTTGGCCTCGTGCTCGGCCTCCAGCTCCTCCACGAGCATCCGGAGCGCGTTGGCGTGGCCCTCGCCCGCGTGCTGGGCGACGACGTACCCCTCGGGGTCGATGACGACGAGCGTCGGCCAGGCGCGGACCGCGTACTGCTTCCAGGTCGCCAGCTCCGGGTCGTCCAGTACGGGGTGGTGGACCCCGTACCGCTCGACGGCGTCCACGACCGCCTGGTGCTCGGCCTCGTGCACGAACTTCGGCGAGTGCACCCCGACGATCACGAGCGTGTCGCGGTGCTTCTCCTCCAGCTCGCGCAGCTCGTCGAGGACGTGCAGGCAGTTCACGCAGCAGAAGGTCCAGAAATCCAGCAGAACGATCTTCCCCCGCAGGTCGGCGAGGGTCAGCTGGTCTCCTCCCGTGTTCAGCCAGCCGCCCTTGCCGATCAGCTCGGGGGCGCGGACACGGGCACGTCGGGGCGGGGGCGCGGACGCGGTCGCGGAAGGTGTCGCGGACGGGGTCGCGGGGGCGGAGTCGCTCATGGGTCAAGGGTGCCGTACGGGTGGAAAGTGGGGGCCGGGAGGGGCGGGGGCGCGTGTCCGGGGGCGGGGTGCGGGCGGGGGCTGGTCAGCATGGCCCACATGGCGGAGCGCGTGATCAGATCGTCTGACTTTTACCGCTGGCGGGGGAGGCCCCGGCCCCGGCGGCCCCGAGCGGCTCTGTCGGGGGCCCTCGCCCGGGTTCTTCCCGGGGTCCCCCCGACCCCGCCGAGGGCTTTCCGGGGTCGCGCCCGGATGTTCCTGCGGGGTCGCGCAGGGATGTTCCTGCGGGGTCGCGCCCGGCTTGTCCCGTCGGGGCCCGTACAGGAAGTCCCGTACGGGCTCGCCCGGCTCCTCTCCTCGGGGTCCGCGCGGCTGGGCTGTCTCGTTCTCGTGGCCGGTCTGACCCTGCTCTCCGTCGTCGCGCTGCCCACGGGTCCCGCGCGGGCCGGTGGGGTGGGGGACGACTCCCTGCGGGTCGTCGTCACCGTCAACGGGCGGGACGGCGGCGGACCGCACCCGCCCGAGGTGCGGGCCGGGGCGCCCGTCGTGAAGCGGTACCGGCTCCTGAACCGGAGCGAGGCCCATCTGTACGAGGTGCGGGTCCTCGACCCCGAGGTGCCCGCCGGGGCCGTCCGCTGCCCCGGGCGCCCGCTCGCCGCGCTCGGGCGGCTGGAGTGCGTCGCCCGGTTCACGGCCGCGCCGGGAGAACACCGGGGCACGGTCCGGGCGCGGGCCACCGTGCCCTCCCTGCGGAAGGTCCTCACGGCCACCGTCCGCACCGGGTACACCGGGATCGCCGGAGCCCTCGCCCTCACCGAACGCGTCACCGTGGGCGCCCTCGGACCGGCCCCGGCCCCCGCCGCCGGGGGCCGGGCGGGACGCAGCGCCCCCGTCCGGCGGGCCGTGCCGACCGGTCCGGGGCGGGCCGGGGTGCGGAGCCCGCTCCGCGCGGCCGACACCGCCCCCGCCACCGTCACGTACACGGTGGCCAACCGGGGCGACCGTCCCCTGTACGCGGTCCTCGTCACCGACCCCGCCCTCGGGCTCGGCGCCGCCGCCGTGGACTGCTCCGGGCGGCCGGGGACCGTCCCGGTGCTCGCGCCGGGCGCGTCGGCCCGCTGCACGGCCACGGTACGACGGCCCCCCGGCACCTACCGGAGCACCGGGACCGCCGCCGGGAGCGACCGGGTGACCACCTACGGGCCGGACGGCGCCCGGGTCCCGGCGCCGACGCTCGTGGCCCGCTCGGCGGCGGACTTCACCGTGCCGGGACGACAGCAGACCGGGCCGGGACCCGTACGGAATCCCCCCGGGGGTCCCGTAGGGAATCCCTTACGGGGTCCGGGCGGGCGGGTCCTTCCGCTGCCCGGGGCCGGGGTCCCGGTGCCGGGGGCCGCCGGGGCCCTCGCCCTGCCCGGGGCGGCCGTATCCGGGGGAGCCGTACCCGGACCGCTGCTGCCCGCCCTCGTGGCGCCCGGGGCCCTCCCGCCCCCGGGGATCGCCGCGCCCGGCACCGCCTCCCCGGGAGCCGGGGCCGGTGCGGCAGCGGATGCCGGTGCTGGTGCTGGTGCGGGCGGAGGGGGGATCGGGGGCGCGGGTGCCTCCGGCGGCGCGGGTGGCGCGGGTGCCGGTGCGGGCACGGGAGGGACCGGGGCTTCGGGTGCCGGTGGAGGCGCGGGAGGCGTAGGAGGCGTAGGAGGCGCGGGTGCCTCCGGGGGCGGCGGAACCACCGGAACCACCGGAACCACCGGTGCCACGGACACCTCCGGCACCTCCGGCAGCTCTGCCACCTCCGGCACCACCACCCCGCCCTCCGTCGCCCGCCGGGCCGCCGCCGAGAACGAGGGGCTCCTCGCCCGGATCCAGCGGCGCGGGCGCCAGGCGGGCGAACTCGGGATCGTCACGATCCTGCTGCTGCTCCTGATCCCGGCGGCCCTCGCCGCCATCCTCCTCGGCAACCGAAGGAGCTGACCGTGGCCCTGACCGAAACGCTCGTCGTCACCGGCGGCGTCGCCCTCGTCGCCGCCGGAGCCGTCTACGCCAAGACCCGGCTGTTCCCGATCAGCGAGGAGGACGAGCCCCGCGAGGACGTCGCCGAGTACATCGCCATGATGGTGTCGGTCCTCTACGCGCTGGTGCTCGGCCTCTGCCTGGTGTCCGTCTGGGGCACCAGTTCCTCCGCCTCCGACGCCGTCCAGGCCGAGGCCAGCGCCCTGCACCAGACGTATCTGCTCGCCGACGCCTACCCCGCGGGACACCGGCAGCCGCTGCGGGACGCGGCCTCCGCGTACGCCCACCACGTCGTCGACGTCGAGTGGCCCGTGATGGAGGCCCGCGAACCCCTGGGCCACTCGGGCTGGGACCTGCTCGCCCGGCTGCGGCAGGCCAGTGCGATCCCCGACTCCGCGAAGCCGCCCGAGCAGATCGCGGGCCAGGAGGCGCTCGCCCAGATCGGCTACGTCGACGACGCGCGGCGCAGCCGGGAGGCGGCGGCGCAGACGAGCCTCTCCCCCGTGCTCTGGGCGGGGCTGATCATCGGCGGTGTCCTCACCCTCGCCTTCATGTTCCTCTTCGGCATCACCCGGAACACGACGCACGTGGTGATGGTGATGGGCCTCGCCGGGTTCATCGCCTTCACCGTGCTGCTGATCCATCAGCTGGACGCGCCCTTCGGCGCGATGTTCGGGGCGAACCCGACCCCGTTCACCCGCTATTTCGGGACATGATCAGTGATGAACGGTGATGAACGATGGCGAACGGTGAGAAACCGCCGCCACGGGGCAGACATGACGCCGTGAAATATCTCGTGCGGGACAAGATCTTCGCGATCGGTGACGACTACTGGATCGAGGACGAGCGGGGCCGCCACGCCTTCCTCGTCGACGGGAAGGCGCTGCGGCTGCGCGACACGCTGGAACTGAAGGACCCCGACGGGCAGATCCTCGTCACCCTGCGGCAGAAGATGTTCAGCGTCCGCGACACGATGACGATCGAACGGGACGAGCGCCCGCTGGCGACCGTACGCCGCAAACGCCTCTCGCTGCTCCGCAACCACTTCCGGGTCACGCTGGTGGAGGGCACCGAACTGGACGTCAGCGGGCGGGTCCTGGACCGGGAGTTCGCCGTCGAGTACGAGGGCGAGCTGCTCGCCCACATCTCCCGGCAGTGGTTCCGCGTCCGGGACGCGTACGCGGTGAACGTGGTCCGCGAGGACGCCGACGCGGCCCTGCTCCTCGCGGTGGCGGTCTGTGTGATCCGGATGGCGGAGCGGGAGCGCGAGGACTGACCCGCTCCGCCGTCCGTGCTCAGCTCTCCCGGGACCGGGGCGCGGCGACGCCCAGGACACGGTCCTTCAGGGCCGGGAACTGCTCGCGGGTCTCCACGACCTTCGCCGGGTCGAGGACGGCCCGCAGGACCTCCTCGCCGAGCCCCGCCTCGGCGAGGACCTCGCCCCAGGGGTCGACGACGACCGAGTGACCGGCCTGCTCGACACCGCCGTTCGTGCCCGCCGTACCGCAGGCGAGGACGTACGCCTGGTTCTCCACCGCGCGGGCGCGGGCCAGCAGGCTCCAGTGGGCGCGGCGCCGTTCGGGCCAGCCCGCGGGGAGGACGAAGGCCTGGGCACCGGCGTCGACGAGGCCCCGGAACAGCTCGGGGAAGCGCAGGTCGTAGCAGGTGCCGAGGCCGATGGTCAGCCGCGGCAGGCCGACGGTGACCAGGTCCTCCCCGGCGGCCATCAGGACCGCCTCGCCCTTGTCGAAGCCGAAGCGGTGGATCTTCCGGTAGGAGGCGGCGAGTTCGCCGTCGGGGGAGAGGACGAGCGAGGTGTTGTAGAGGGCCCCGTCCCGCGCCTCGACGAACGAACCGGCGTGCAGCCAGACCCCGGCGTCGCGGGCGGCTTCCGCCATCGCCCGGTGCGTGGGGCCGTTCATCGGTTCGGACTCGGCGGCGAACCGCTCGTAGTCGAAGGCCCCCACGGGCCACAGTTCGGGGAGGACCACGAGGTCCGCATGGCCGGATTCCGCTCGTACGAGGTCCGCCGCGCGGGCGCGACGGGCGTCGACCGGTTCGTCCGGGTCTACCGCGATCTGGATCAGCGAGGCGCGCACACTACCACCGTCCTGGCATTCGAGCCGTCAACACAGGCCTACGATCGTCACACGAAAGCACTGCCGGGGTGCCTTCGGGCAGCGTAACTTAGCGTTCGAGCCTCCCACCCAGCCGTGTTTTCAGCCCGCGCACCGAAGAACCGCCGAGGGGTCCCGTGACCGTCCATCCCAGCCTCCAGAACTACGCCGACGCCTGGACCCATTCCATCGAGGCGATAGCCGAGCTGGTGCAGCCGCTCGCGGAGGGGGAGTGGAACCGGCCGACGCCATGTCCGGGCTGGTCGGTGCGGGACATCGTGTCCCATGTCATCGGCATGGAGACGGAGATGCTCGGGGACCCGCGTCCGATCCACTCGCTCCCCCGCGATCTCTACCATGTGCGCAGTGACTTCGCGCGCTACATGGAGGTCCAGGTCGATGTGCGGCGGCACCACACGGCGCCGGAGATGACCTCGGAGCTGGAGTACATCCTGATCCGCCGGGCCCGGAAGCTCCGCAACGAGAACCGTCCCCCCGAGCGCCTGGTCCGCGCCCCGCTCGGCGTCGAGCAGTCCCTGGAACTGGCGTACCGGATGCGCGCCTTCGACGTGTGGGTGCACGAGCAGGACCTGCGGGCGACGCTCGGCCGGCCGGGCAATCTGGACTCGGCGGGGGCGCACGTCACGCGGGACGTGCTGCTCGAAGCGCTGCCGAAGGTGGTCGCGAAGGACGCGGGGGCGCCCGCGCCCTCGGCGGTGGTCATCGACGTGACCGGCCCGGTGGAGTTCCTGCGGACGGTACGGGTGGACGCGGAGGGCCGGGGGTCGGTCGACGGCGCGCCCTCGCTGGGCCCGGCCGTGACGCTGGCGACGGACTGGGAGACGTACGTACGGCTCGCCTGCGGCCGGGTCAGGGCGGGCGAGGTGGCCGACCTGCTCAAGACGGAGGGCGACGAGGACCTGGCGCGCGCGATCCTCGACAACTTCGCGGTGACGCCCCGGTAGGTCCGCGCCCACGGCCTTCTCGTACGCGGTCTTCTCGTACGTGCCCCGCCCACGCGGCTGCCGGGCCGCGGCCTGTCCCGCGTGTTCTTCCGCGCCTTGTCTCGCGGTCCCGTGAGGGCTCGTCTCAGACGGGGACGTGCACGGCCTCCACCCGGCTGGCGACGAGCCGTTCGCGTTCCCTGCGGTGGCTGCGGGCCTTGAGGCGCAGGATCTGGACGACCCCGAGGGCTTCGAGGACGAAGACCGAGGAGAACGCGATCCGGTAGTCGCCACCGGTCGCGTCGAGGAGCACGCCCACCGCGAACAGGGTCGTCATCGAGGCGACGAAGCCCCCCATGTTGACGATGCCCGAGGCGGTGCCCTGGCGTTCCGGCGGGTTCGCCGGGCGGGCGAAGTCGAAACCGATCATCGAGGCCGGTCCACAGGCGCCGAGGACCACGCAGAGGGTGACGAGCAGCCACATCGGGGCGTGTCCGGGATGGACGAGGACCGACGCCCAGAGCAGGGCGGTGGCGGCGACCGTGCCGAGGGCGAGCGGGACGCGGGCCTCGTGGTGGCGGGCGATGATCTGCCCGTACGCGAGGCCGACGGCCATGTTCGACAGGACGACCAGGGTGAGCAGGCTCCCGGCGGCCGAGCGGGACTGGCCCTGCGCCTCGACGAGGTACGGGAGCCCCCACAGGAGCAGGAAGACCATCGCGGGGAACTGGGTGGTGAAGTGCACCCACATGCCGAGCCGGGTGCCGGGCTCCCGCCAGGACGCGGCGATCTGGCGGCGGACGAAGGCGGCGCCCGCGTGGGACACGGGCTGGGGCTCGTGCCCCTCGGGGTGGTCCTTGAGGAAGAGCAGCAGCAGGACGAGGACGAGGACTCCGGCGAAGGAGCTGCCGACGAAGGTGGTCGTCCAGCCGAGTCCGTGGAGGGCGCGGGCGACGAAGACCGTGGAGACCAGGTTGCCCGCCATGCCGAAGAGGGCGGCGACCTGTCCGATGAGCGGGCCCCGGCGGGCGGGGAACCAGCGGGTGCCGAGCCGCAGGACGCTGATGAAGGTCATGGCGTCGCCGCAGCCGAGGAGTGCGCGGGAGGCGAGCGCGGAGCCGTACGAGGGGGAGAGCGCGAAGCCGAGCTGGCCGAGGGTGAAGAGGACGACGCCGAGGGCGAGGACCTTCTTGGTGCCGAGCCGGTCGACCATCAGGCCGACGGGTATCTGCATCCCCGCGTAGACCAGCAGCTGGAGTATGGAGAAGGTGGAGAGCGCGGAGGCGTTGACGTCGAAGCGGTCGGCGGCGTCGAGTCCGGCGACCCCGAGGGACGTACGGAAGATGACGGCGACGAAGTAGACGGCGACGCCGACGCCCCAGACGAGGGCGGCGCGGCGCCCGCCGGGCGGGTCGCCGGGGAGGGTGACGGCCGATCCGTAGCCGTTGCGGCTGCCCCGGCTCACCGTTCCTCGCCCCTGACCAGGACCTTGACCCAGCTGAGGTGGCGGCGGACGCAGAGCGCGGCGCCGTCCGCGTCGCCCGCCTTGATGCGGTCGAGCATCTCGGCGTGCTCGGTGATGTTCTTGGCGACCCGGTCCGGCTGGGACTGCATCACGGCCACGCCCATGCGGAGCTGGCGGTCGCGCAGCTGGTCGTAGAGGCGGGAGAGGATCTGGTTGCCCGCGTACCGCACGATCTCGACGTGGAAGCAGCGGTCGGTGGCGGCGACCTCGGCGAGGTCTCCGGCGGCGGCCCGGAGCTTCTGCTCCTCCAGGAGTTCTTCCAGCCGGGCGACGAGCGGGGCGGGGGCGGGCACGACCCGGCGGACGGCGAACTCCTCGACGAGCAGCCGGGTCTCCACGACATCGGCGATCTCCTGGGCGGAGACGGCGAGGACGAGGGCGCCCTTCTTCGGGTAGAGCTTGAGCAGCCCTTCCATCTCCAGCTTGAGCAACGCCTCGCGGACGGGGGTCCTGGACACTCCGACGGCCGTGGCGAGTTCACCCTCGGTGAGGAGGGTGCCTCCTTCGTAGCGCCGGTCGAGTACGGCCTGCTTGACGTGCGCGTAGACGCGGTCGGCCGCGGGGGGCTGCTTGACCGGGGCTGATGGCATGGGCACAGCATAGATACAACAGAGGTGCAACAGGGAGCCCGTTCCATATCGTGGACGGGTTCCCTGTTTCACGTGAAACGGTGACGGGTTGGGCCGTTTCACGTGAAACAGCCCAACCCGCGCGTCGCGGCTGAGGCTCCCCTTCCGGGTCTCACGGGTCGGTCAGGACCAGGAAGGGACGGCCTTGGCGCTCAGCTCCAGGTGATCAGCCGCTTCGGCTGCTCCAGGATCGCGGCGACGTCGGCCAGGAACTTGGAGCCGAGTTCGCCGTCGACCAGACGGTGGTCGAAGGAGAGCGCGAGGGTGGTGACCTGGCGGGGCTTCACCTTGCCCTTGTGGACCCAGGGCTGGAGCTTGATCGCACCGACCGCGAGGATCGCGGACTCGCCGGGGTTCAGGATGGGCGTACCGGTGTCGACGCCGAAGACGCCGACGTTGGTGATGGTGAAGGTGCCTCCCTGCATCGCCGCCGGGGTCGTCTTCCCCTCGCGGGCGGTGCCGACCAGCTCGCTGAGGGAGGCGGACAGCTCCGGCAGGGTCTGGGCGTGCGCGTCCTTGATGTTCGGGACGAGCAGTCCGCGCGGGGTGGCCGCGGCGATGCCCAGGTTCACATAGTGCTTGAGGACGATCTCCTGCGCGGCCTCGTCCCAGGCGGCGTTGATCTCCGGGTTGCGCCGGACCGCGACCAGGACCGCCCTGGCGATGATCAGGAGCGGGTTGACCCGCAGCCCGGCCATGTCCTTGCCGGACTTCAGTTCCTCGACCAGCTTCATCGTGCGGGTGATGTCGAAGGTCACGAACTCGGTGACGTGCGGTGCGGTGAACGCCGAACCGACCATCGCCGCCGCCGTCGCCTTCCGTACGCCCTTGACCGGGACGCGCGTCTCCCGGACACCGGACTGCCCGGGGGACGCCGGAGTGGCCGGGGACTCGACCGGGGCGGCCACGGGCTCCGGAGCCGGAGCGGCCGGAGCGGCGGGGGCGGTCGCCGGAGCGGCGGGGACCGATGCCGGAGCGGCGGCCGCGTGGACGTCCTCACGGGTGATGACGCCGTCGGGACCGGTCGGGGTGACCGCGGCGAGGTCCACGCCGAGGTCCTTGGCGAGCTTCCGCACCGGCGGCTTGGCCAGCGGCCGGGCGGCACCCGACACGTGCCCGTTGAGCCGCTCCGGTACGGGGACCGAAGCGGGGACCGGGGCCGCCACGGTCACGGCGGGGGCGGCGGGAGCCGCCGGAGCCGTGCCCGGTGCGGCCTTGCGGGGCCTGCGCTTGGTGGAGCTGGCGGCCACGCCGTAGCCGACGAGGACCGGCTGGCGGACCTGCGGCTCGTCGTCCTCCTCGGCGACCGGCGCCGGGGCGGGGACGGACGCGGCAGCCGCCGGGGCGGACGCGGACGCCGGGGCGGCCGGGGCCTCGGGCGCCTCGCCGCCGACGTTCACCGAGATGATGACCTGGCCGACGTCGACCGTGGTGCCCTCGGGGAAGAGCAGCTCGTGGACCGTGCCGTCGAAGGGGCTCGGCAGCTCGACGGCCGCCTTCGCGGTCTCGACCTCGCAGACGACCTGTCCGTCGGCGACGGTGTCGCCCGGCTGCACGTACCACTTGAGGATCTCGGCCTCGGTCAGGCCTTCGCCCACGTCGGGCATCTTGAATTCGCGGATCGTCACGGTGCTCTCCTCAGTACGCCAGCGAGCGGTCGACAGCGTCGAGCACACGGTCGAGACCCGGCAGGTACTCCTCTTCCAGCCGCGCCGGCGGATACGGCGCGTGGTAGCCGCCGACCCGCAGGACGGGGGCCTCCAGGTGGTAGAAGCACCGCTCCGTGATCCGGGCCGCGATCTCCGCACCGGAGCCGTAGAAGACCGGGGCCTCGTGGACGACGACCAGACGGCCGGTCTTCTCCACCGACCGCTGGATCGCGTCGAAGTCGATCGGGGACATCGAGCGCAGGTCCAGGACCTCGATCGACCGGCCCTCCTCCTCGGCCGCCGCCGCGGCCTCCAGGCAGACCTTCACCATCGGGCCGTACGCGGCCAGCGTCAGATCGGCGCCCTCACGCGTCACCCGGGCCTTGTGCAGCTCGCCCGGGACGGCCTCGGTGTCGACCTCGCTCTTGTCCCAGTAGCGCCGCTTCGGCTCGAAGAAGATCACCGGGTCGTCGCTCAGGATCGCCTGCTGGAGCATCCAGTAGGCGTCCGAGGAGTTCGAGGGGGAGACCACCTTCAGGCCCGCGACATGCGCGAACAGGGCCTCGGGGGACTCCGAGTGGTGCTCCACCGCACCGATACCGCCGCCGTACGGGATGCGGATGACGACCGGCATCTTGATCTTGCCGAGGGCACGGGCGTGCATCTTCGCGAGCTGCGTGACGATCTGGTCGTACGCGGGGAAGACGAAACCGTCGAACTGGATCTCCACGACCGGGCGGTAGCCGCGCAGGGCCAGACCGATCGCGGTGCCGACGATCCCGGACTCGGCCAGCGGGGTGTCGATCACCCGGTCCTCGCCGAAGTCCTTCTGCAGACCGTCGGTCACCCGGAACACACCACCGAGCTTGCCGACGTCCTCACCCATGATGAGGACCTTGGGATCGGTCTCCAGCGCCTTGCGGAGCGACTCGTTGAGCGCCTTCGCCAGCGGAAGCTTCTGTACAGCCATGGTTACTTGACCTCGTCATCCGCGAAGGACGCCTGGTAGGCGGCGAACTGGGCGCGCTCCTCGTCCACCAGCGTGTGCCCGTCCGCGTAGACGTGCTCGAAGATCGCGGTGTCCTCGGGGTCGGGCATGGAACGCACGGCCTCGCGGACGCGCTTGCCGAGGGCCTCGCTCTCCGCCTCCAGCGCCTCGAAGAAGGCCGCGTCGGCGTGGCCCTCGCGCTCCAGGTACGCCTTGAGGCGCAGGATCGGGTCCTTCGCCTCCCACGCCTCCCGCTCCTCGTCCCTGCGGTACTTCGTCGGGTCGTCGGAGGTGGTGTGGGCGCCCATCCGGTAGGTGAACGCCTCGACGAGCGTGGGGCCCTCGCCCCGGCGGGCCCGCTCCAGGGCGGACTTCGTCACCGCGAGACAGGCCAGGACGTCGTTGCCGTCCACCCGGACGCCCGGGAAGCCGAAGCCGCGGGCGCGCTGGTAGAGCGGGACACGGCTCTGCTTCTCGGTGGGCTCGGAGATCGCCCACTGATTGTTCTGACAGAAGAACACGACGGGCGCGTTGTAGACCGCGGAGAAGGTGAAAGCCTCGTTCACATCGCCCTGGCTGGACGCTCCATCGCCGAAGTAGGCGATCACGGCGGAATCCGCGCCGTCCTTGGCGATGCCCATCGCATAACCGGTGGCGTGCAGGGTCTGCGAACCGATGACGATCGTGTACAGGTGGAAATTGTTGCTGTTGGGATCCCAGCCACCGTGGTTCACACCGCGGAACATTCCCAGCAGGTTCGTGGGGTCCACGCCCCGGACCCAGGCGACACCGTGCTCCCGGTAGGTCGGGAAGACGTAGTCGTCGTCCCGCAGGGCCCGCCCGGAACCGATCTGGGCCGCCTCCTGGCCGAGCAGCGAGGCCCACAGGCCCAGTTCGCCCTGCCGCTGGAGCGAGGTGGCCTCGGCGTCGAAACGACGGGTGAGGACCATGTCCCGGTAGAGCCCGCGCAGTTCCTCGGCGCTCAGGTCGATGTCGTAGTCGGGGTGCTGGACGCGCTCTCCCTCGGGCGTCAGCAGCTGGACGAGCTCGGGCTCCGCCGCGCCCGCGCTCGTCTTCCTGGTGGTGCTCGTGCTCGCGCTTGCGGTGCGCTTGGTGCCGCTGCTGCGGCGCGTCGTCTTGCGCGCGGCAGTGCTCTCCACGGTCACGTGCGTGCTCCTCCGTCGGTCCGGCCCCCGGGTTCGCCGGTAGGGCCTGGGTCCCCCCTGCCGCTGGGCAAGGGGAGGCTCTCCGCCTTCTCCGTACCCTTCGCACAGGGTGGGTGCGACGCGGCCGGGGTCGGCGTGACAGGTGCCCCGGCGAGCGCCCTGTCATAGGCACGTTACCCATCACGCGGCATTCCCGCGAAACCCCACTTGACCTGCGATTTTGCTTGGATTTCCAAGTAAATCGAGAAAACGGGGAACAGCGGCTGGTCAGCGCGTCGGCAACGGCTTCGGAGGGCCGCCGGAACATCCGGCACGTTATCCCGCGCACCCCGGGCGCGGGAAGAGCCAATATGTGAGACTGGCTGCGTGCGCGAAGAAGGAAAAATCCGGGTATTTCTGCTGGACGACCATGAAGTCGTCCGGCGCGGCGTCCACGAGCTGCTCTCCGTGGAGGACGACATCGAGGTGGTCGGCGAGGCCGGGACGGCGGCGGACGCGCTGGTCAGGATCCCCGCGACCCGCCCTGACGTCGCGGTTCTCGACGTGCGGCTGCCGGACGGCAGCGGTGTCGAGGTGTGCCGGGAGATCCGGTCCCAGGACGAGAGCGTCAAATGTCTGATGCTGACCTCGTACGCGGACGACGAGGCGCTCTTCGACGCGATCATGGCCGGTGCCTCGGGATACGTCCTCAAGGCCATCCGCGGCAACGAGCTGCTGAACGCGGTGCGGGACGTGGCCGCGGGGAAGTCGCTGCTCGACCCGGTGGCGACCGCCCGCGTCCTGGAGCGGCTGCGCGACGGCAACAACCCCAAGCGCGACGACAAGCTCTCCAACCTCACCGACCAGGAACGCAAGATCCTGGACCTGATCGGCGAGGGCCTGACCAACCGGGTCATCGGCGAGCGCCTCCACCTCGCGGAGAAGACCATCAAGAACTACGTCTCCAGCCTGCTGTCGAAGCTCGGCATGGAGCGCCGTTCCCAGGCCGCCGCGTACGTGGCCCGGCTCCAGGCCGAACGCCGCTGAGGTGACCCCCCGCCGCCCGGAAGCCGCCCACGGCCCCGGGCGAGCAGGGCGGGCCGGGCCCCGGTGCCGAAGGGGCCCGGGAGCCCCTCGGCAGGGCCGGTGGGCGCGCCGACAGGACTTGCCAGCGGGGCCCGCGGCGGGTTTCGGGACCTACGTCCCCACGAAAGCGGGGCCGGGGCCCCTTTCCCCGGGAGCCCCGGTGGCGGAGAGTGGTGACCATGTCCACCACCGACGAGATCCGCGCCCTAGAGCTGCTCAGCCGCGTGTCCTACGGCCGGGTGGCCACCAGTATGCGAGCGATGCCGTTCGTCGCCCCCGCCCGGCACATCGTGTCCGGCGGAGGCGTCCTGTTCCGTCTCCACGAGGGGCTCGGCTACCACCGCGCCTGCAACGGCAGCGTCGTCGCGTACGGCGCGGACAGCTTCGACTCCGGCGCCGGGCAGCTCTGGTCCGTGCAGTTCACCGGCACCGCCGAGATCGTCGAACCCACCGCGGCGGAGCTGGAGCACTTCGGCACGGCACCGGACACCGTCGACGGCGAGCCCTTCGTCCCGGTCTTCATGCGGGTCGAACCGCAGTTCGTCACGATCCACGTGCTCGACTACCCCGACGAGACCTCCATGAGCCGACCGGCCGGAGCCTCCGCCACCCGACCGGCCGCCGACCGTTCCGTACAGCGCCATCTCCACCACGTAGCGTGATCTACCATCTGGCGGGTGCCGCGCTCATCTGAAACGCTCACCCCGCCGACCGCCCACCGGGCATCCCCCGCCCGGCCCGTGGCCGTCCCGCCCCTCGGCGCCCTCCTGCGACGCCACCGGCACGCAGGAGAGGCCCTCTCCTGCGTGCCCGTCACCGAGGGGCTGCTCAACCGGGGCTTCCGCCTCTCCACCAGCCGCGGCACCTACTTCCTGAAACAGCACCTGGACGCGCCCACCGCCGACCGCGCCACCATCGCCCGTCAGCACCGCGCGACCCAGCGGCTGCACGCCCTCGGCCTGCCCGTCGCCCCGCCCCTCGCCGACTCCACCGGCCGCACGGTCACCGTCGTCGACGGCCACTGCTACGCCCTGCACCCCTGGATCGACGGCCGGCACCGCGACGGCGCCCAGCTCTCCACCTGCTGCTCCCAGCGCCTCGGCACCCTGCTCGGGCAGGTCCACACCGCCCTGGACCAGGTGATGGGCCACTCGGGGCAGGACGGGCACACCCCCGACCACGGAGTCTGCGCGAGCGCGGACCTCCCGGACACCTTCCGGGAGGTCGAGGAACTGCTCCGGCTGGCCCGCGCCCACCGCCCCCGCGACGGCTTCGACGCGCTCGCCGAGCACCGGCTCAGGGAGCGGCGCAGGCTTCTCGCCCGGCACGCCCACCACCGCCCGCCGCCCGCCACCGCCACCGCCTGGGTGCACGGCGACTTCCACCCGCTGAACCTGCTCTACCAGGGCGCCGAGCCCGCCGCGATCATCGACTGGGACCGGCTCGGCTTACGCCCCCGGGCCGAGGAGGCGGTCAGGGCGGCGGCCATCTTCTTCGTACGGCCGGAGGGCGAGCTGGCCCTGGACAAGGTGCGGGCCTACGCGCGCGCGTACCGGCGTGCGACGGGCGCCGGCCGGGCCGAGCTGGCGGAGGCGGCCCACCGGGTGTGGTGGGAGCGGCTCAACGACTTCTGGATCCTGCACTGGCGCTACCGGCTCCACGACCGGCGGGCCGACCCGCTGTTCCCGGTGGTGTCGGCGCTGGCCGTGTGGTGGACCCGCGAGTACGAGGCGGTACGGGACGCGTTCACGGGGTGACCGGGCCCCGGGGGCCGTACGCTCCCGCGAAGTCCCGGCCCCCGGCCCCGGAAGCACGGACCCCCGGCCCCGCGACGGCGGGTCCGGGGGTCGGCGGGGCTCGCGGGGCCGGTCAGCCCGTCTGGGAGCCGTTGCCCGGGGACTGGGTGCCCGGCTCGCCCGGCGGGGTGGTCGGCGGCTCCTGCGTGTCCGGCGGGGCCGTCGTGGGCTCCTGTGTGTCCGGCGGAGCGGTCGTCGGGTCCTTCGTCTTCGGCGGGGTGGTCGTCGGATCGCCCGTCGGGTCCTGGGTCTTCGGTGGCTCGGTCGTCGGATTCTGCGTGGTCGGCGGGGTCCACGGCTGCTGCGTGGAGCCGCCGTCCGAGGAGCCCTGGTCCGTCGACTGGTGGTCGGACGGCTCCTCCGAGGGAGTGGGCTCCTCCGGGGCCGTCGACGGCGTGCCGGTGACCGTCGGCGTGGTTCCGCCGGTCTTGCCCCCCGTACCGCCCGTCTTGTCCAGCGCGAAGACGACCCCGGCGACGACCGCGATCAGCGCGAGCGCGGCGAACAGCCACACCTTGCCGCGCCCGCCGTTGCCACCGCCGCCCTGGCCGTAGGCACCGCCCTGGCCGTAGCCCCCGGTGCCGCCCGCGCCGCCGTCGTAACCGCCGTACCCGCCGTCGTCCGGGTTCATCGGCGGGAGGATCGGGCCCTGCGCGGTCTCGCCGTGCATCGGGTGACCCATCGCGGTCGTCGCGGTCATCCCGGCGGCCGGGGTGTGCCCGCCGCTGTGCGCCTCGACCGGTCCGGTGTTCCACGTGCCGGTGTGGCCGCCCTGGTGCTGGAGCATCTGGAGGCCGTACTGGATGAGGCCGCGCATCTCCTCGGCGCTCTGGAACCGGTCGTCCGGGTCCTTCGCCAGCGAGCGCATGACCAGGCCGTCGAGCTCCGGCGGCACGGCGTGCGTCACCTCGGACGGCGGCACCGGGGCGTCCTGGACGTGCTGGTACACCACGGACAGCGGGGTCTCGCCGGTGAACGGGGGCCGCAGCGCGAGGAGCTCGTAGAGGAGACAGCCCGTCGCGTACAGGTCGGAGCGGTGGTCGACGGCCTTGCCGAGCGCCTGCTCGGGGGAGAGGTACTGGGGGGTGCCCATGACCATGCCGGTCTGCGTCATCGTCGACTGCGCGCCGTGCAGGGCACGGGCGATGCCGAAGTCCATGACCTTCACCGCGCCGCTGTTGGTGATGATCACGTTGGCGGGCTTGATGTCCCGGTGCACGATCCCGTGCTGGTGCGAGTAGGCCAGCGCCTCCAGCACCCCGGAGACGATGATGAGGGCCTGCTCGGGGCCCGGCGCCTCGGCGCTGAGCAGCAGCTCACGAATGGTGCGGCCCTCGACCAGCTCCATCACGATGTACGGCACGGGACGGCCGCCGACGAAGTCCTCGCCGGAGTCGTACACGGCGACGATCGCGTGGTGGTTCAGGCCCGCGACGGACTGTGCCTCGCGGGTGAAACGGGCCTTGGAGACCGGGTCCTCGGCGAGGTCCGCGCGGAGCAGCTTGACGGCGACGGTGCGGCCGAGCCGTACGTCCTCGGCGGCGAACACCTCGGCCATGCCGCCGCGGCCCAGACGGTGTGTCAGGCGGTAGCGCCCGTCACCGACGACCCCGCCGACGCCCCAGGACTCCGCTGCCGCGTCCGGCACACCGCCGCCTGCTCCGGATTCGGGTGCCATCAGTCCTCGCCGTCGTCTGTCGTGCCGTGTCCAGTCGTCACGCTACAGGCTTCGTACGACATCACGGTCCGAGGTGGACCGGCCATCGAACCCCGTTCACGTACACCTGTGCAAATTCGATGGGATTCCTCCGCCCCGGTGAAATCGCCCCGGGGGACCTTCCTGTGCGGAGGGTCACGGAACGGGCACCCGGCTTGACGTGGTGATGCCCTGGGGCAGACTTGGCCCGGAAACACGGGATCGACGCCGCCACGCGCGCGTAATGGGGGAAGCACAGATGAGCCAGGACGGCGCACGGGGCCGCTACGCGGGCGGTTCGGTCGCGGGTGGCCGCTACCAGCTGCGCGACCTTCTCGGCGAGGGCGGCATGGCGTCCGTGTACCTGGCCTACGACAGCGCCCTCGACCGGCAGGTCGCGATCAAGACGCTGCACACGGAGCTGGGCCGCGAGCAGTCGTTCCGCGAACGGTTCCGGCGCGAGGCGCAGGCGGTCGCCAAGCTGTCGCACACCAACATCGTCTCGGTCTTCGACACCGGCGAGGACACCCTCGACGGCGCGGTCATGCCGTACATCGTCATGGAGTACGTGGAGGGGCAGCCGCTCGGCTCGGTCCTCGCCGACGACGTCCGGCAGTACGGGGCGATGCCCGCCGACAAGGCGCTGAGGGTCACGGCCGATGTGCTCGCCGCGCTCGAGGTCAGTCACGAGATGGGCCTGGTGCACCGGGACATCAAGCCGGGCAACGTGATGACGACCCGGCGGGGCGTGGTCAAGGTCATGGACTTCGGCATCGCGCGGGCCATGCAGTCCGGCGTCACGTCGATGACGCAGACCGGCATGGTCGTCGGCACCCCCCAGTACCTCTCCCCCGAGCAGGCCCTCGGCCGCCCGGTGGACGCCCGCTCCGACCTCTACTCGGTCGGCATCATGCTCTTCCAGCTGCTGACCGGCCGTCTCCCCTTCGACGCCGACTCACCGCTGGCCATCGCCTACGCGCATGTGCAGGAGGAGCCGGTCGCACCGTCGTCCGTCAACCGCGCGGTGACGCCCGCGATGGACGCGCTCGTCGCCCGCGCGCTGCGGAAGAACCCGAACGAGCGGTTTCCGAGCGCCGCGGCCATGCGTGACGAGTGCCTGCGGGTCCTCGCGGCGGGCCGGACCGGTGCGCCGGTGATCGTCCAGGGCGGCCCGGTCAGCAGCGGCGCGGGCGTCGGTTCCGCGGTCTTCCCGCCGGTCGGCCAGACCCCGCCGCCGGGCCCGTACACCGGGCCGCAGGTCCACCAGCCGTACCTGCCGCCCGCACCGCAACCGGGTCCCTACGGTCCCGCGACCCCGTCGGCCGCCCCGTCGTACGGGTATCCGCAGCAGGCGCCGACGCCCTCGCCCGCCTACCAGGCACCGGCCCCCGCGCCCTACGCGCCGGTGCACACGCCCGCGCCCGCCCCGGCGGGCGGCGGCGGCCCCCGGCGGAACTCCCGGGTCCTCGTGGGCGCGGTCGTCGTCGCCCTGCTCGCGGTCGGCGGCCTGCTCTACTCCCTCGACCTGACCAAAGAGGATCCGGACCCGAAGGCGGGCGGCACCGGTGGCACCTCCCAGCAGGACCAGACGGCGGCGCCGGGCCACAAGGGCCCCGATCTGAGCAAGACGATCGACCCGAAGAAGTGCACACAGCCGACCGAGTCGAGCGACGACCCCGAGAAGTTCGAGGTCCCCAACTTCGCGTACAAGAACATCCAGTCGGTGAAGGACTGCGTCCAGGCGGCGGGCTGGAAGATCATGACCCAGACCCCGGTGGACGAGGCGACCTACGGCGAGGGCACGGTCCTGGAGCAGTACCCGCCGGCCGGTGAGGACATCGCCGACAAGGACGCCGAGTTCACGCTCAAGATCTCGACGGGCAACCCGCCGCAGTGAGGGGAGCCTCGGAGGCTCCGGGCTCCGAGGTGCCCGGGGGTTCGGTCGGCGGGGCACCTGGGGTCTCGGTCTGCGGGGCGCCCGGGGGCTCGGTCGGCGGGGCGCCCGGGGGCTCGGTCGCCGTTTCCCCTCTCTCTTCGTGACGGGGTGGCCGATCCCCTTCTTCTCTTCGTGACCAGGTGGCCGATCCTCTTTCGTGACGGGGCGGCCGTCCCTCCTCCGACCCGTCCCGGATGCCGGGACCGTTCCGCCATGTGACTCTGGGCGGACCACCTCGGCGGCTCGGTACGGGAGGGGGTCACCCGGTGACTCCAGCACTCCGCAGGACGAGGGTGCGGGCCTTGGGGCCCGCGCTCACCTGCGCTTTCGCCTGCGCGTGCACCTTGTACGGGGCTCCAGCCGGGTACGGAGCGGCCATGGGGGTCCCGGCCCGGAGCGCGGCCGGAGCCGTCTCCACCGGGAGCGCCTCCGCCCGGGGGATCCCGGTGGGGCATTCCTCCACCAGGAACCTCCCCGTGGAGGACACCTCCGTCAGGGGCGCCCCGGGAGGGGCCACCGCCGCGCGCGAGGCATCCGGGGAGGGTGGCGGCTCCGCTCCCGGGAGGCTCCGGGCCGAGGCGCCCCGGGCCACCTCGACGGCCGTGGCCTCGGCGACCGCGCCGCCCGGGACCGTACCGGCGCCGCCCCCCTCGTCCACCGCCCGCCCGCCGACGGCCGCGCCGTCCTCGACCGTGGCCGCCCCCGTGCCCGCGGCTCCCCCGGGGCGTACCGGGAACGCCGGAGCGCCCGTGACGCCCGCCCCCGCCGGGACCGGCTCCGCCGCGCCGAGCGCCGAGCCCACCGACGCCCCCGCTCCCAGCGGCTCCGGCTCCCTGGCAGGACGGCCCGCCGCGGAGGGCCACGACCGGCCCGGACGCCCGCCGGGTCCGACCGTCTCCGCGAGCGCCCCGACCGCCCCTCCCGACGTCTCCCGTACCGAAACCGCTACAGAATCGGAGCGCCATCGGAGCGGCGAGGAGGAGGACGGGGCGGTACGTGAGGAGGACGTGGTCCTTCCGGAGAAGCCGCCCGCCAGCCGCCCGGCCACCGCGCCCCGGCTGCTCGCCGAAGCCCCCGAACCCTTGGGCCACCAGGGGGTTCCCGTGCGCACCCTGGGTGTGGGACTCACTCTGATGGGCTTGGGAATCGGGTTCCTCGGACTGCGGATGCGACGCCGCTGAGCCCTCCGGAAGCGCCTCCGTCCCCCTTGAGTCGGACCCGCCGCTTCCGTCTCAGGACGGTTGTCCCTCTCCGCATACCCGGTATACATACTGAGTATGTCGATCCGCCATGGGCTTCTCGCCCTCCTTGAACGCGGCCCTCGCTACGGCTCTCAGCTCCGTACGGAGTTCGAGTCGCGCACCGGCTCCACCTGGCCGCTCAACGTCGGCCAGGTCTACACGACCCTCAGCCGTCTCGAGCGCGACGGCATGGTCGCCCAGGGCGGCGAGGACGCGGCCGGGCACGCGCTCTACGCGATCACCGACACGGGTCGCGCCGAGCTGCGGACCTGGTTCGAGAAGCCGGTGGACCGCACCAGCCCCGCCCGTGACGAACTGGCGATCAAGCTCGCCATGGCCGTGGGCGCCCCCTGTGTCGACATCCGTGACGTCATCCAGTCCCAGCGCCGCCACACCGTGCAGGCGATGCAGGACTACACCCGTCTCAAGGCCCAGGCGCTCGTCGCGGTCGAGAGCGGCGGGGCCCGGGAGCGGGACGACGTGGCCTGGCTGCTCGTCCTGGAGCAGCTGATCTTCCAGACCGAGGCGGAGGCCCGCTGGCTCGACCACTGCGAGTCGCGGCTGATCCGCCTGTCGACGACCGGCGGATCAGCCGGGACGGCGACCGGTACGGCGACGGGCCGGGCCACGAACCCGCAGACCGAGCCGCGACCGGGAACGAGTACGGGAACGGGGGCGGAGGCAGGAACGGGAACGGCGGCAGGGACGGAATCCGGCGCGGCCGGTCCCGTCGGTCATACGGGCCCCGATGACCCCACCAGCCCCGTGAGTCCCATCGGCCTGTCGGTCTCGCCGACAGCGTCGGCCCCGTCGAGTCCGTAGACCCCGGCACCACCAGCACCGTCGGGCCTGTCGGCATCGACGACACCACCAGCACCACCGACACCGCCCGGCCCGGTGACCGGACCCCCGCGTCCGCCACCGAGCCCGGCTCCTGGGCGACGCGCGCCGACCGCACGGTCGTGCCGCGCCCGCATCTCTTCCGCATCACCTTCCACCGCTCGCTCCCGTACCCGGCGGACCGCCGCGTACGCCCAAGGGGGGACCCCTCATGTCCGCACCGCAGCCCGTGCTGCAACTCAAGAACCTGACCCGTGTCCACGGCTCGGGCGCCACCGAGGTACACGCCCTGCGCGGCATCGACCTCGCCGTGTACCCGGGCGAACTCGTCGCCGTGATGGGTCCGTCCGGTTCCGGGAAGTCCACGCTGCTCACCATCGCGGGCGGGCTCGACGTCCCCACCTCGGGACAGGTCGTCGTCGAGGACACCGACATCACCACCGTCGGCGCCAAGCAGCTCGCCGCCCTGCGGCGGCGCAGCATCGGCTACGTCTTCCAGGACTACAACCTCATACCGGCGCTCACCGCCGCCGAGAACGTGGCCCTGCCCCGCGAGCTGGACGGCACCTCCGCCCGCAAGGCGCGCGTCGAGGCCGTGCGTGCTCTGGAGGAGATGGGGCTCGGCCACCTCGCCGAGCGCTTCCCCGACGAGATGTCCGGCGGCCAGCAGCAGCGCGTGGCCATCGCCCGTGCCCTGGTCGGCGACCGTCGGCTCGTCCTCGCCGACGAGCCGACCGGCGCCCTGGACTCCGAGACCGGCGAGTCCGTGCTGGCCCTGCTCCGCAGCCGCTGCGACGCGGGCGCCGCCGGTGTGCTCGTCACCCACGAGCCCCGTTTCGCCGCCTGGGCCGACCGGGTCGTGTTCCTGCGGGACGGCGCCATCGTCGACCAGACCGTGCGCAGCGACGCCGACTCCCTGCTGTCGGGCCAGGTGGCCGAAGCGTGAAGACCTGGTTCCACTCCTGGCGGGCCGCGATCCGCATCGCCCGCCGTGACGCCTGGCGTTCCAAGGGCCGCAGCGCCCTCGTCCTCGCCATGATCGCGCTGCCGATCCTGGGCGTCAGCGCCCTGGATCTGACCTTCCGCAGCTCGGAGCTGTCCCCCGTCGAGCAGGCCGGGCGTCAACTGGGCGCGGCCGACGCCCGGTTCTCGGACCCGGGGTACGACGGCGTCCCGCTCCTCCAGGACCCGTCCGGCAACATGAGCGCCCCGGCCAAGGACTACAAGGACCAGATGTGGCCCAGCGGTCCCACCGACATCACCAAGGTCTTCCCCGTGGGTTCCAAGATCCTCAAGGACACCGCGGGCGGCGCCAAGCTGACGACCGTGCACGGTCTGCTCCCCGCTGAGATCCGTGAGCTGAAGGCGTCCGACCCGATGGCCCGGGGCATCATGACTCTCCTGGAGGGGCGCCACCCCGAGAAGAACGACGAGGTCATGGCGACCTCTCAGTTCCTGGAGGTCAGTGGTCTGAAGATCGGCTCGACCCTTTCCGCCCGCAACTTCGACCGCGCGTACCGGATCGTCGGCGCCTACGAGATTCCCGACGCCCTGAAGAGCGTTCAGGTCAACGCACTGCCGGGAGCGTTCCTGGTCCCGTACAAGAAGGCCGCCGACAAGGCCGGTATGCCGGGTCCGGGCAGTTCCACCACCTACCTGGTCAGCAAGTCCGGTGGTTTCACGTGGAACATGGTCCAGGAGATCAACACCAAGGGCGTGGTCGTCACCTCGCGCACGGTGCTCATCGATCCGCCCGCTGATTCCGAGGTGCCGATCTACCAGAAGGACGGGTGGGCCAACTACAACGCCGGTCCGGCGGCCAGTGCCGTCGAACTCGCCTCCCTGGTCACCGTCGTGGGTCTGGCGATGCTGGAGATCTGTCTGCTGGCCGGTCCCGCCTTCGCGGTCGGCGCCCGTCGCTCGCGCCGTCAGCTCGGTCTGGTCGGGGCCAACGGCGGTGCCCGCAGCCACATTCGGGCCATCGTCCTCAGCGGCGGTCTGGTCATCGGTGTCGTCGCGGCGGTCCTCGGCACGAGCCTCGCCGTCGTCCTCACCCTGCTTCTCCAGCCGTTCCTCGAAGACTTCATGGGGCAGCGGTTCGGCAGTTTCGACATTCGGCCGCTCGAAATCCTCGGCATCGCGCTGCTCGCCGTACTGACCGGTGTGCTCGCCGCGATCGTCCCGGCCATCACCGCCTCCCGGCAGACCGTCCTGGCCTCGCTCACCGGTCGTCGCGGTGTCCGCCGCGGCAGCCGGGTCCTGCCCCTGATCGGGCTCGGCGCCCTCCTGATCGGCGCCGCGGTGGCCCTCTTCGGTTCACTGGTCTCGCAGCAGGTCGCCCTCGTGGCGCTCGGCTCGGCCCTCGCCGAACTGGGCGTCGTCGCCATGACCCCGGCCCTGGTCGGCCTGTTCGGACGGGCCGGACGCTGGCTGCCGCTGTCGCCGCGCCTGGCCCTGCGTGACGCCGTGCGCAACCGGGGCCGTACGGCTCCCGCCGTCGCCGCCGTCCTCGCCGCCGTCGCGGGCACGGTCGCCGTCTCCACGTACATGGCCAGCCGTGAGGCAGGGAACAGGGCCATGTACGAGGCCCAGCTGCCGCACGGAGCGGTCTCCGCCACCATCATGGAGGAGGGCGGCCGGGACGTTCCCGCCCTCCGCGAGGCCATCCAGCGCTACTTCCCGGTGGCCCTGCGCGCCGATGTCGACCGTGTCTCGGTCGGCAAGCCGGGCTGCGACCCCTGGGGCCGCTCCGCCGGCTGTGGCAGCTACCAGGTCGTCATTCCTCCGGCCCACGAGTGCCCCCTGTACGTGGCCAGCACCGACGGCAGCGACCCCGCGGAGAAGTTCACGCCCGAGCAGCGCCGGAAGCTGCTCGCCGACGACTGGCGCTGCGCGCAGTCGCCCGGTGGGGGCAACGTCATCACCGACGCCGGTCTGTTGGTCGGTGACGCCAAGCTCCTCAAGGTCCTCGGCATCCAGGACGCCGGCGCCGAGAAGGCCCTCACCGAGGGGAAGATCGTCAGCTTCTCCCGCGCCCAGGTCGCCAAGGACGGCACCGTCGGCATCAAGCAGGTCACCGACCTCGCCGCCGCCGACAAGGCCATGGAGAAGAACCTCCCCGCCCCCGGGAAGGTCAGCTCCATCCCCGCCTACCAGGTGCCCGGCAACCCGAACAGCTTCGGACTCCAGGGCCTGATGACCCCGGCCACCGCCAAGGCGGCCGGTCTCGCCACGGTCCCGCTGGGCACCTACGTCACCACCGAGCAGATGCCGGACAGCGAGGCGCGCCAGAAGCTCGACGGCGAACTCACCAAGCTCGGCAGTGACGTCCAGCTGCACCTGGAGGAGGGGTTCGTCGAGGAGTACACCCTGATCCTCATCGCGCTCTCCCTCTTCGCGGGCCTGGTCACCATCGGGGCCGCCGGTATCGCCACCGGCCTCGCGCAGGCCGACGCCGAGGCCGATCTGAAGACGCTCGCCGCCGTCGGCGCCCCGCCCCGGGTCCGCCGCACCCTCAGCGGATTCCAGTGCGGAGTCGTCGCCGCGATGGGTGTGGTCCTCGGATCGGCAGCCGGAATGCTGCCCGCGATGGGCCTCCGGCTCACTGAGGAACGCGAACAGATCCGCTTCTACGAGATGAGCCTCGCCGAAGGCTGGGCGGGCGACACGCCCCCGCCGTACATCCCGATCGTCATCCCGTGGGAGACCCTTCTGGGCCTGCTCGTCGCCGTACCGCTCGGCGCCGCGCTGCTCGCCGCCCTCGTGACGCGCTCGCGCGGCGCGCTGGCCCGGCGCGCGGCGACCTGACAGTCTCCGTCTCCGTCCTGTGCCCCTGTACGAGGGTGGATCACCCTCGTACAGGGGCACACCTCGTGATGACTCATGTGTACGAGAGAATGACGGCATGGAGATGCCGAGGAATGACAGGTCGCAGGAGAGCCCCCCGATCCTCGTCGTGGGACAGGACGGGATGGCGCTCAGCGGCGTTCCGAGCGACGACGAACCCCGCGAGGTCCCGGTGACGGAAATGGTCGAGCAGCCTGCGAAGGTCATGCGCATCGGCAGCATGATCAAGCAGCTCCTGGAGGAAGTACGCGCGGCACCTCTCGACGAGGCCAGCCGCGTCCGCCTGAAGAACATCCACGCCAGTTCCGTCAAGGAACTGGAGGACGGGCTCGCGCCCGAGCTGGTGGAGGAGCTGGAGCGGCTCTCGCTGCCGTTCACGGACGAGGCGATCCCCTCCGAGGCCGAGCTGCGCATCGCGCAGGCGCAGCTGGTGGGCTGGCTGGAGGGCCTCTTCCACGGCATCCAGACGGCGCTGTTCGCCCAGCAGATGGCGGCCCGCGCCCAGCTGGAGCAGATGCGCAGGGCGCTCCCGCCCGGCTCCGGCCACGACGATGACGACGACCAGGGCCATGGCCACGCGGTCCGCTCGGGCCCGTACCTGTAACGGACACGGACGTCCGGGCGTACGGCCCGGGGCGGGCGAGGCCCGGCAGGTCGGCGGTGCGGGAACCACCCGGCTCGTACGGCCCCGGCCCGCTCGTGTCACCGGCTACCCGACCCGTACGACCAGCTCGTAGGGCCCTGGGCTCGTAGAACTCAAGGGAAAGGGGCCCGGCATCCCGTGCCGGGCCCCTTCCGTATGTCCGTTCCCGGTCAGCTCCGGGGCGCGAGGAGCAGGACCTTGCCGACATGGGCGCCGGACTCCAGCGCCCGGTGACCTTCGGCCGCCTCCGCGAGCGGCAGCGTCCGGTCGACGACCGGACGGACCGTACCGGCGGCGATCAGCGGCCAGACGTGCTCCCTGACGGCGGCGACGATCGCCGCCTTCTCCTCCACCGGACGGGACCGCAGCGTGGTCGCCATGACGGCGGCGCGCTTGGCGAGCAGCGCCCCGAGGTTCAGCTCGCCCTTCACCCCGCCCTGGAGTCCGATCACGACGAGGCGGCCGTTCACGGCCAGCGCCTTCACGTTCCGCTCCAGGTATTTGGCACCGACGATGTCCAGGATGACGTCCGCGCCCGCCCCGTCCGTCGCCCCGGCCAGCTCCGCGACGAAGTCCTGCTCGCGGTAGTCGATGAGGACGTCCGCGCCGAGTTCCGCGCAGTGCGCCAGCTTCTCCGGGCTTCCGGCGGTCACCGCGACCCGTGCCCCGACCGCCTTCGCCAGCTGGATCGCCATCGTGCCGATCCCGCTCGCGCCGCCGTGCACCAGCAGTGTCTCCCCCGGCCGCAGGTGCGCGATCATGAAGATGTTGGACCAGACGGTGCAGGCCACCTCGGGCAGCACGGCGGCCGTGGCCAGGTCCACGCCCTCCGGCACGGGAAGCAGCTGCCCCGCCGGGACGACGGCCTTCTCCGCGTATCCGCCGCCCGCGAGCAGCGCGCACACCTCGTCGCCGACCGCCCAGCCCACCACCCCTGGACCGAGTGCGGCGATCCGCCCCGAGCACTCCAGACCGGGGTACGGGGAGCTGCCCGGAGGCGGGTCGTAGAAACCCTGCCGCTGGAGCAGATCGGCGCGGTTGACGGCACTGGCCACCACCTCGACGAGGACCTCGCCCTCACCGGGTACGGGGTCGGGCACTTCGGCCCAGACGAGGGCCTCGGGGCCGCCGGGTTCCGGAATCGTGATCGCGTACATGGCGGCGAGGCTACTCCCGCCGCGCCCCGGCCCGGGGCTCCACGCTCAGTCCTCGGGCGGGGTGCTGAGCGGGGTGACCGGCGCCGCGCGCACGATGGTGATCACCCGGTCGGTGAGCTGGAGCGGGCTGGCGGCGGGATCGTCGTAACCGAGGAGCCGGTGGCCACGCAGCACGCTCACCACCAGGTCTCCGGTCTCCCGCACGCTCTTGCCGACCTCGCTCTTGGTCACCGGCCGTTCCACCAGGTCGAGACCGGAACCCTGCTGGATCAGGTCCTCCATCACCGTGCCCGCGCTGGGGCTGAGTACGGAGAGACCGAGCAGCCGCCCGGCGGCGCTGGCACTGGTGATGACCGCGTCGGCACCGGACTGGCGCAGCAGCGGCGCGTTCTCCTCCTCACGGACCGCCGCGACGATCTTCGCGCCCCGGTTGAGCTGGCGCGCGGTGAGGGTGACCAGGACGGCCGTGTCGTCGCGCTGGGTGGCGATGACGACCTGCCGTGCCCGCTGCACCTCGGCACGGAGCAGAACGGCGCTGCGGGTGCCGTCGCCGACGACACCGACGAAGCCGTCCGCGTTCGCCGTCTCGATGACCTTGCTGGAGGGATCGACGATGACGATCTGTTCCTTGCTCAGGCCCGTCGCGCAGAGGGTCTGGATCGCGGACCGTCCCTTGGTGCCGAAGCCGACGATGACGGTGTGGTCGCGCAAGGTGGACCTCCAGCGGTTCAGCCGGAACTCCTCCCGGGTCCGCTCCGTGAGGACCTCGAGAGTGGTGCCGACCAGGATGATCAGAAACAGCACGCGCAGGGGCGTGACCAGCAGGATGTTGGCGAGCCGCGCCGAGTCGCTGTACGGGACGATGTCGCCGTATCCGGTGGTGGAGAGCGTCACGGTCGCGTAGTAGGCGCAGTCGAGGAAGTCGAGCGTCTCGTCGGCGTTGTCGTGGTAGCCCTCGCGGTCGATGTAGACGATCACGATCGTCACGGCGAGCACGGCCAGTGCCATGAGCAACCGGATGCCGACCTGACGCAACGGCCGTTCGACGACCCGCCGGGGCAGCCGGATGCTCGGGCCCGCAATCCGTTCGTCCGCGCGACGGGCCATCACGTCACGACTGGGAAGTTTCACGTGAAACACGCTCCTTGGGCCGCCGTCGCGGCCCTTTCGTCCAGGGGCCGGGGAAGGTCGAGGACGTCCAGTTCCTGGCCGGGGGCTGCGCCGCCGGGCGGGACGACGGCGAGGCCGTCGGCGGCGGCGAGGCCGCGGAGCATGGCGGGTCCGTGGTAGCGCAGCGGTACGGCCCGGCCGCCCCGGCGGACGACGGGGACGAGCCGCGTGTCGTAGGGATGCCCCTGTACCTCGTCCCGGACGGGCACGCGGGCGGAGGTACGGGTCCCGGAGCGGGGCCGGAGACCGCTTCCGGGGGTCGTCTCGGGCTCAGGCGCCGTCTCCGGCTCCGGGGTCGCCTCCGTCTCCGGCTCAGGCGTCGTCTCCGGCTCCGGCGTCGTCTCCGGCTCCGGGGTCGCCTCAGGACCCGGGGTCGTCTCCGGTCCCGGGAGCCGCTCGGGGCCCGGGGGCGTCTCCGCCAGGGCTTCGAGGAGGGGTGCGGCAAGGGTGAGGAGGCCGGAGACCGCCGCGAGCGGGTTGCCGGGCAGTCCGACCAGATGCCGGACGGAGGTGGGGCCGTCCGGTCCCGCGCCGAGCCGGGCGAGCAGCATCGGGTGGCCCGGCCTGACCTTCACCCCGTCGACGAGAAGGGTCGCGCCCGCCCTGCCCAGCACGCCGTGGACGTGGTCGACGGGACCCGCGGCCGTTCCGCCCGTGGTCACGACCAGGTCGGCGGTGGAACCGGTGACGGCCCCGTACAGTTCCTCGGCGTCGTCGCCGATGCGGCGGGTACCGAGGACGTCGGCGCCGAGCGAGGTGAGCCAGGGCCCGAGCATCGGGCCGAGGGCGTCCCGGATGAGCCCCTCGCGGGGGAGTCCCGCCGTCAGCAGTTCGTCGCCGAGGACCAGGATCTCCACCCGGGGGCGGGGGAAGACGGCGAGCCCGTCGTAGCCCGCCGCCGCCGCGAGACCGAGGACGGCGGGGGTCACGAGGGTGCCCGCGGGAAGCAGTTCGTCGCCGGATCGGCACTCCTGGCCCCGGGGCCGGATGTCCTGGCCGGGCACGACCTCGCGCAGGGCGCACAGCACGGGGCTCCCGGCGCGGTCGTCCGTACGGGGTGCCCGGGTGCGGGATGTCTCCGTGCGGGGCGCCTCGGTGCGGGCGTGCTCGGTGCGGACGACCGCGGTGGTGCCGGGCGGGACGCGGGCGCCGGTGGCGATCCGTACCGCCTCGCCGTCGGCGGGCTCCGGCGCCGTCCCGGGTCCGGAGGCGTGCCCGGCGAGTACGGCGGTCTCCGCGCGGACCGCCCAGGGGCCGGGCCCTGCGACGGCCCAGCCGTCCATGGCGGAGGTGTCGAAGGGCGGCAGATCGGTGAGGGCCGTCAGCGGCTCCGCCAGGACCCCGCCGAGCGCCGACCCGAGCGGTACGGCCGACGCCTTCCTGGCGCCCCGCGCGTGGGCCCCGGCGCGGGCGGCGACGGCCCGCGCCTCGGGCCAGGCGGTGGCACGGTGCGGACGCGGCGCGGACGCACCGCCCCCGGGCCCCGGAGTCACCGGGACGGACTCCCGCAGGCTCATCCGGCCTCGTCCTGCTCGGCCGCCCAGCGCTGGGCCAGCGCGGCGGCCTTGCGGGCGGCCTCGGCGACCGCCTCCGGTCCGCCGTCGGCGCGCGCCGCCGCGTACCCGACCAGGAAGGTGGTCAGGGGCGCGGCGGGCCGGGCCACCCCGTGGGCGGCGTCGCGGGCCAGGTCCAGCAGCAGGCCGGTGTCGACGGCCAGGTCGATGCCCAGTTCGTCCTTGACTGCGGTGATCCATTCGTCCAGCACGGTCCCATGCTCCCTGATCCGGGCTCGGGCCGTGGCGATGTCCTCCCAGGTGTCGCAGTCGAAGGACGCCAGCGGTCCCGCCGGGACCCGGACGGGCCGGAGCAGCGCCGTGAGATGGCGCAAGGGCAGATGGGCGAGGGCTCCGTGGTCCCGTGCGAGACCGTCGAGCGCCCGGCGCAGCGGGCCGGACCGGTACGCGGCGACGAGCGGCTGGTCCCGTCCCCCGGCGTCGGTCAGGAGTGCGGCGTCGGCCCGGGGGTCCTCGTCGAGGGCCGTCAGGAGGTCCCGGACGGTGGTGTCGTCGAGGAACGGCAGGTCGGCGGAGAAGACCAGGAGGACATCGGCACCGGTCTCCCGGACCCCGGCGCCGAGGGCGGCCGTCGGGCCGCCGCCGGGCGGTTCCTCCCTGGTCCAGCGGACGGGGCGGAGGGTCGGGCGGGGGGCGCCGACGACCACGGTCCGGCCCGCGTCGGGGCAGGCGGCGAGGACCCGGTCGAGCAGGGTCCGGCCCCCGATCCGTACCCCGGGTTTGTCGGAACCGCCGAGGCGCCTGGCGGCTCCTCCGGCGAGCACGACGACATCATGTGCGGTGGTCACCCCAGCAGTATGGGCCGCCGGGGTATCCCCGCGTCCGGCCCACCCGCCCGAGGAGACGCCCGAGGGCGGAGGAGAACGGGCGCGGTACGGGGCCGGAGGGGCCCGGCGGGGTGGTGAGCCGGGCCTGACGGAGGGTCGGGACCGACCCGGCGGGGCACGGGGGGGGCGTCACGGCGAAGTGTGGGTGGGGGCGGAGGGACGCTGAAACGGGCCTGTCGGGGGGGGCCGGGACGGGCCCGACAGGGTGCCGGGGCGGGCTCGGCGAGGTGGCGGGACTGCACCCGGACACCGAGCTGAGGACAAGCCCAGCACCCTGCCGGGGACGGCCCCGACGGAACGCGGAAACAGGATGCGAGAGCGGAACGCGGAAGCGGAACCAGCAAGGTGGAGGAGCGGGGCGGCAGGGTGCCGGAGCGCCCCCACCGGAGGAGACCCGACGAAGCGCCGGGCCCCCTCCGGAGCGGGCCGGGCGGGTGCCGGGCCCGTTCCCGTGGGGGGTCGGAAGGTGCGGAGGGCGCAGCGGACCGCGCGGAGGGAGGAGGGACGGAGGGTGTCAGAGCGTGCGGAGCAGGACGGCGGGCTGTTCGACGCAGTCCGCCACGTACCGCAGGAAGCCGCCCGCCGTACCGCCGTCGCAGACCCGGTGGTCGAAGGTGAGGGAGAGCTGCACGACCTGCCGGACGGCCAGTTCACCCCGGTGGACCCAGGGCTTCGGGACGATCCGGCCGACGCCGAGCATGGCCGCCTCGGGGTGGTTGATGATCGGTGTGGACCCGTCGACCCCGAACACCCCGTAGTTGTTGAGGGTGAACGTGCCCCCGGTCAGATCGGCCAGGGTGAGCGAGGAGTCCCGGGCGGCACCGGTCAGCCGGGCGAACTCGGCCGTCAGCGACTCCGCCGTGCGGGAACCCGCGTCCTTGACCACGGGCACGACCAGACCGCGCGGTGTCTGGGCGGCGAAGCCGAGGTGCACGTCGGGGAGCCGGACGATCTCCCGCGCGGCGGTGTCCACGGTCGAGTTGAGCTCGGGGAACCGGGCCAGGGCGTGGACACAGATCCGGGCGAGCAGCGCGAGCAGCGAGATCTTCGGCCCGCCCGCCGCGTTCATCGCCGCCCGCGCGCCCATCAGCTCGGTCGCGTCGGCGTCGACCCAGCAGGTCGCGTCGGGGATCTCCGTACGGCTGCGGGACAGCTTCTCGGCGACGGCGCCACGGACCCCGCGCAGCGGAATCCGTTCACCGGCCCGAGCGGTGCCGACGGCGGCGGAGACGGTTGCCGGGGCGGGCGTAGCGGTGACGACAGTCGGGGCGGCACCGGTGGCCGAGTCCTGGGGGGCCGCGAGGGCCCGTTCCACGTCGACGCGCAGGATCAGGCCCTCGGGCCCCGATCCGCGGACCTCCCGCAGGTCGAGCCCCTGGTCCCTGGCCAGCTTCCGTACGAGGGGCGAGATGACCGGCACCGGCCCGTGCCCGGCGACGGCCACGGCGACCGGCAGGGGCGCCGGAGCCGGAGCGGCAGGAGCCCGCACGGCGGAGGTCCGTGTCACCACCGGGTTCGCGGGGCGCACCCGGCGGCGGCGGGCGGCGGGTCCCGCCGTGCCGTAGCCGACGAGCACATTGCCCGAGTACTCCGAGGAGACGGCCGCGTCGGCGGCGGTCTCCCCGGGCGGGGCGGGCGTCTCGTCGCTCCCGGGAGCCTCCGTCGGCTCCGTACCGCCCACGGCGACCGTCAGGAGCGGGGAGCCGACGGGAAGCTCGGTGCCCTCCTCGCCGTACCGGGCGGTGACCACACCGCCGTACGGGCAGGGCACCTCGACCATGGCCTTGGCCGTCTCGACCTCGACGACCGGCTGGTCGACGGCGACGACGTCGCCGACGGCGACCAGCCAGCGCACGATCTCCGCCTCGGTGAGTCCCTCACCGAGGTCGGGCAGCTTGAACTCAAGGACCTGGGCCATCAGTTCTCCGTCTCCCACTGGAGCCGCGCGACCGCGTCCAGGATCCGGTCCACGCCCGGCAGGTGGTGGCGTTCGAGCATCGGCGGCGGGTACGGGATGTCGAAGCCCGCGACCCGCAGCACCGGTGCCTCCAGATGGTGGAAGCAGCGCTCGGTCACCCGCGCGGCGATCTCCGCGCCGGGGCCGCCGAAGCCGGTCGACTCGTGGACCACGACCGCGCGGCCGGTGCGCCGCACCGAGGCGCAGACGGTCTCGTCGTCGAAGGGCACGAGCGACCGCAGGTCCACGACCTCCAGGTCCCAGCCCTCGGCCTGCGCGGCCTCGGCCGCCTCCAGACAGACCGGCACGGAGGGGCCGTAGGTGATCAGGGTGGCCCCGGTGCCGGGGCGGCGGACGACGGCCCGGCCGATCGGCTCGACGGGCGCGGGCGCCTCGGGGGACCAGTCGGACTTGGACCAGTAGAGCCGCTTGGGCTCCAGGAAGACCACCGGGTCGTCGGAGGCGATGGCCGCGCGCAGCAGTCCGTAGGCGTCCTCGACGGTGGCCGGGGTGACGACGTGGAGTCCCGGCGTGGCCGTGTAGTAGGCCTCGGAGGAGTCGCTGTGGTGCTCGACGCCGCCGATCCCGCCGCCGTACGGGACACGGATGACGATCGGCATCGGCATCGCGCCCCGGGTGCGGTTGCGCATCTTCGCGACGTGCGAGATCAGCTGCTCGAACGCCGGGTAGGCGAAGGCGTCGAACTGCATCTCGACCACCGGGCGCAGCCCGTACATGGCCATGCCGACGGCCGCGCCGAGGATGCCCGCCTCGGCCAGCGGGGTGTCGGTGCAGCGGTCCTCGCCGAACTCCGCGGCGAGTCCGTCGGTGACGCGGAAGACACCGCCGAGGGTGCCGACGTCCTCGCCCATGACATGGACGGTGGGGTCCTCGGCCATGGCGTCGCGCATGGCGCGCTGGAGCGCCTGCGCCATGGTGGCCGGCTTGGGCCGTCCTGCGGCCCCGGCGGTCCTGCCCGCCGTGGGTCGGGTCGTCGCCGTCGTCATCACGCCTCACCCTCGGCTTCGAGCTCGGCGCGCAGCTGCGCCGCCTGTTCGCGCAGCTGCGCGGTCTGCTCCGCGTACACGTGGGAGAAGAGGTCCATGGGGTCGAGCGCCGGGTCGGCGTTCATCCGTTCGCGCAGGTCGGCGGCCATCGTCTCGGCGGCGTCGGCCGCCGCGCGCCGGGTGTCCTCGTCGAGGAGTCCGCGCGCGTCGAGTTCCCGTTCGATGAGGAGGATCGGGTCGTGTGCACGCCAGGTCTCGACCTCGTCGGCCGGGCGGTAGCGGGTGGCGTCGTCGGCGTTGGTGTGGGCGTCGATCCGGTAGGTGACGGCTTCGACGAGGGTGGGGCCGCCGCCTCGCCGGGCGCGGGACACGGCCTCGGTGAGCACCTGGTGCACGGCGACCGCGTCGTTGCCGTCGACGAGCCTGCCGGGCATCCCGTATCCCACGGCCTTGTGGGCGAGGGAGGGGGCGGCGGTCTGCTTGGCCAGCGGGACGGAGATCGCGAAGCCGTTGTTCTGCACGAGGAAGACCACGGGCGCCCGCCAGACGGCCGCGAAGTTCAGGGCCTCGTGGAAGTCGCCCTCGCTGGTGCCGCCGTCGCCGACCATGGCGAGGACGACGACGTCGTCGCCCTTGAGACGGGCGGCGTGGGCCAGGCCCACCGCGTGCGGGAGCTGGGTCGCCAGCGGGGTGCAGAGCGGCGCCACGCGGTGCTCCCGCGGGTCGTACCCGGTGTGCCAGTCGCCGCGCAGCAGGGTCAGGGCCTGGACGGGGTCGAGGCCGCGGGCGACCGCCGCGAGCGTGTCGCGGTACGAGGGGAAGAGCCAGTCCCGGTCCTCCAGGGCCAGGGCGGCGGCGATCTCGCACGCTTCCTGCCCGGTGGTGGACGGGTACACGGCGAGGCGGCCCTGCTTGGTGAGGGCGGTGGCCTGCGCGTTGTACCGGCGGCCGCGGACCAGTTCCGCGTAGAGCCGGAGCAGCAGCGCGGGATCGGTGTCGGCCACGGCGTCCGTGCCGAGCACGCGCAGCGGCTCGGCGTCGGGCAGCAGCGGGGCGGGGTCGGTGCGGGGCTGCCACGCCGGGGGCGGGACGGGCCGGGTCGGGACGGCACCGGGCGGCTCTTGGACTGTCGAACTGCGCTGTTGCAACGAGTCCACCTCCTCGTGGGAGCGGGCATAAGACCCGAAGGCGGGTGGCGCGAGTGTGGCGCGCCTCACCTACCGATTGTTCGGTCGTGGAGGCATTTTGGCTACAGGCACCTTCAGCCTGTGGACAAACGGTTCTCCACAGCCTGGGATGGGTGCAGGTCGTCCACCGGAGAGAGGCGGGGGGACATGGCGGATGAACAAATGGCCGTCGGCCGGGACGGGGTCCCGGCGGACGGGGCGGGCGGCGGTCCCGGCGGGGCGGGGGGCGAGGTGCCGGGGGAGACCCTGAGCACCCCGTTCGACATGCCCCCGACGAGCCTCCCGGCCCGGCCGCTGGACGCGATCGACCGCGACATCCTGCGGTTGCTGCAGACGGACGGGCGCGCCTCGGTGCGCTCCGTGGCCGAGCGGGTGCACGTCTCGCGGGCCAACGCGTACGCGCGCATCAACCGGCTCATCGACGACGGGGTGATCCGGGGCTTCAGCGCCCGCGTCAACCACGAGCGGGCGGGGCACGGCGCCTCCGCCTACATCACGCTCAAGATCGTCCAGAACTCCTGGCGGACGGTCCGCGAACAGCTCGGGGCCCTGCCGGGGGCCACGCACATCGCGCTGGTCAGCGGGGACTTCGACGTGCTGCTCCTGGTGCACACACCGGACAACCGGACGCTGCGGGAGCTGGTGCTCACCCGGCTCCAGTCGATCCCGGAAGTGCTGTCCACGCGTACGTTGCTGGTCTTCGAGGAGACGGACCTGAACGCGGGCCCGGGGTTCTAGGACCGCCTCTTCCGGGTCCTGCTCCTCCGGGCCGACCGCAGGGCCCGGAGGGGACGAGGTCGCGGCCGGGCCGGACCCGGACGACGTGACCGGGCCGATCCCGGACACCTCGGCGGGGCCGGACCCCGGGCACCTCGGCCGGGCGGGGCCGGACGCTGAGGTCCCGCCGACCCGATCGCAGCCACCTCAGCCGCCTCGGACACCTCAGCCAGGCGCCCCGGACGCCTCGGCCGACCCGGCCCCGGGACAACCTCGCCAGACCGGTCCAGGGCGAACTCGCCAGTCCGGTCCGGGGGAACCTCGCCGGGCCGGTCCCCGACGGCCCTCAGCGGGCCGTACGCAGCCCGTCGAAGGCCAGCCGGGCGACGGTCTCGGCGAGCTGCTCGCGCTCCGCCACCGCGTCCTGGTGCGGCCGGTACCACTCCACCAGCGAGTTGATCATGCCGAAGAGGAGCCGGGTCGCCAGCCGGATGTCCACATCGGCCCGCAGGTCGCCCTCGTCGGCGGCGGCCCTGAGCAGTTCGGCCACCTTGTGGTCGAACTCGCGACGCCGCTCCATGGCCCACCGCTCGGTGGCCGTGTTGCCCCGCACCCGGAGCAGCAGCGTCACGTACGGCAGCTCCGCGAGCAGCACCTCGACCGTGCGGCGCGTGACGTACTCGACCCGTTCGACGGCCCTGCCGTGCCCGGCGCCCGGCTCGTCGAGGACCGCGAAGAGCCCGTCGAGGGCCCGGCTGACGGCCCGGCGCAGCAGCTCCTCCTTGCCGGACACGTGGTGGTAGATCGACGACTTGGAGATGCCCGCCGCCTTGGAGAGGTGCTCCATGGAGGTGCCGTCGTAACCGCGCTCGTTGAAGATCCGGACGGCGACGGAGAGCAGCGTCTCGGGGGTGTAGGTGTCACGTCTGGCGGTCGTCATCGGGAGTCCTCCGCGTCCTCGGCGTACGCCCGGCGCGCGATGGCCGGGCTGGGCGCGTACCGGCCCGTCGGGCAGCGCTCGTGCAGGGCGTCGAGCAGGTCCCGTACGCGCGCGTGGCCGACCTTTCCGGCCCATTCGAGCGGCCCCACCGGATAGTTGACCCCGAGCCGCATGGCGGTGTCCACGTCCTCGGCGGTGGCGACGCCCCGGTCGACGGCGTCGGCCGCGAGATCGGCGAGCATCGCGACCGTACGGGCCACGATCATGCCGGGTACGTCGCCGATCACGGACACCCGCTTGCCGAGGGCCTGGAAGAGGCCGACCGCTTCCGCGAGGGTCTCCTCCGAGGTGCCCTCACGGGTGGAGAGCACGATCCGGGTGGCCCGCGCGTAGTCCAGGGCGAGGTCGAAGTGGACGATCTCTTCGGTGCCGTGCTCGAAGGACGTCTCGCCCTCCGCGAGGCGGAGCCTGCCGCCGCCGGGCAGCAGGACGTGGCCGTCGCCGACCCTGCGCCGGACCTGGATCCCGGCCTCCTTGAAGAGCCCGACCAGTGGTTCCGCCGGGCCGAGGCCGCCCCGGACCACGATCCGCCCCGGCGCCTCGGCGGGCGGGGCGGTGTGCGGGGCGGGCCGCTCGTCGCCGTCCGCGTACGAGAACCAGCCCCGGCCCGTCTTGCGGCCGAGGCGTCCGGACTCCACGAGCCTGCGCTGCGCGAGCGAGGGCGTGAACTTGGGGTCCTGGTGGAAGGACTCCCAGACGGAGCGGGTGACGGCCTCGTTGACGTCCTGGCCGATGAGGTCGGTCAGCTCGAAGGGGCCCATGCGGAAGCCGCCGCACTCGCGCAGGGCCGCGTCGATGGTGGCCGGGTCGGCGGCGCCCTCCTCGAAGACCCGCAGGGCCTCCGCGTAGAAGGGGCGGGCGATCCGGTTGACGATGAAGCCGGGGGTGTCGGCGCAGCGCACCGGGGTCTTGCCCCAGCCCTTCACCGTGCCGTACGCGCGCGTGGCGACGTCCGGGTCGGTGGCGAAGCCGCTGACGACCTCGACGAGGGGGAGCAGCGGCGCCGGGTTGAAGAAGTGGAGTCCGACGAGACGTCCCGGCAGTCTCAGGCCGCCCGCGACGGCGGTGACGGAGAGGGACGAGGTGTTGGTGGCGAGGACGGCGTCGTCGGCGACGACCTCCTCCAGGTCGGCGAAGAGCCGCTGTTTGACGGGGAGCAGTTCGACGACCGCCTCGACGACGAGCGCCGCGTCGGCGAGGGCCGTGAGGTCCCGGGCCGCGTGCAGGCGTCCGAGGGCCTCCTCGCGCGCGGTGGCGTCCAGGCGGCCCTTCTCCACGAGCCGGTCGAGGCGGGCGGCGAGGGCCTTCACGGCCTGCTCGGCGCGGCCGGGGGCGCTGTCGTAGAGGCGGACGGGATGTCCCGCGACCAGGGCGACCTGGGCGATGCCCTGGCCCATGGTGCCGGTGCCGACGACGGCGACGGTGCGGTCGCGTCCCACGGCGGCGGGCTCACTGGCGGTCACGTCGTCGCTCCCCCTGACGGTCACGTTGGCGCTCATTGGAGTGATCCTCCCCGATGGGTTTTCCACAGGATCGACAGGCCCCCTTGTCCCGACCGATCGTTCGGTTACTCTAACTCCGTACGCGTCTCCCTGCCCAGCTCGACGAGGAGTTGGTCCATCCATGGCCACCGCTCAGCCGACCACCGACCGTCTGGCCGAGAAGCACCGGTCCACGCTCGACCAGGCGCTCGCCACCATCCGGACCCGTGCCTACTGGTCGCCGTACCCCGAGCACCCGAAGGCGTACGGGACGGACGGCTCGCTCGACGCGGCGGCGGGGCTCGCCGCCCACCAGGCAGTTCTGAACACCCGCTTCGAGCTGGACCAGCCCGGCACGGACGGCTGGACCGGTGGCGAGACCTCGCCGTACGGCCCGGCCCTCGGCGTCGAGTACCCGCACGCCGACATCGACGTCCTGCTCCCCGCGATGCGCGCGGGCACCGGTGCCTGGCGGGACGCGGGGCCCGAGACCCGTGCCCTGGTCTGTCTGGAGATCCTCGCCCGGATCTCCGCCCGCACCCATGAGTTCGCGCACGCCGTCATGCACACCAGCGGACAGGCGTTCATGATGGCGTTCCAGGCCGGTGGCCCGCACGCCCAGGACCGCGGTCTCGAAGCCGTGGCGTACGCGTACGCGGAGCAGACCCGGACGCCCGCCGGACGGGCCGACTGGTCCAAGCCGCAGGGCAAGCGGGACCCGCTGGAGCTGAGCAAGGAGTTCACCCCGGTCGGCCGGGGCGTCGCCCTCGTCATCGGCTGCAACACCTTCCCCACGTGGAACGGCTACCCGGGCCTGTTCGCCTCCCTCGCCACCGGCAACCCGGTCCTGGTCAAGCCGCACCCGCGCGCGGTGCTGCCGCTCGCGCTCACCGTCCGCGTCGCCCGCGAGGTCCTCGCCGAGACAGGTTTCGACCCGAACCTGGTGGCGCTGGCCGTCGAGCGGCCCGGCGAGGGCATCGCCAAGACCCTCGCCGTGCGCCCCGAGGTCCGGATCATCGACTACACGGGCTCCACCGCCTTCGGCGACTGGCTGGAGGAGAACGCCCGCCAGGCGCAGGTCTACACCGAGAAGGCCGGCGTCAACACGGTCGTGATCGACTCCACCGACGACTACCGGGGGATGCTCGGCAATCTGGCGTTCTCCCTCTCCCTGTACAGCGGCCAGATGTGCACCACCCCGCAGAACCTGCTGATCCCCTGCGGGGGCATCGCCACCGACCAGGGGCCCAAGTCGTACGACGAGGTCGTCGCGGACCTCGCCTCGGCGGTCGACGGCCTGCTGGGCGACGACGCACGGGCGAACGGGCTGCTCGGCGCCCTGGTCAACCCGGACGTGAAGGCGCGCCTGGAAGCCGCCGCCGGGCTCGGCGAGGTGGCGCTCGCCTCCCGCGAGGTGGTCAATCCGGAGTATCCGGACGCCGTGGTCCGCACCCCGGTCGTCGTGAAGCTGGACGGCTCCAAGCCCGACGCCCAGGCCGCGTACTTCTCGGAGTGCTTCGGTCCGGTCTCCTTCGCCGTGTCGGTGGACTCGACCGAGGACGCGCTGGAGCTGCTGCGGCGCACGGTCCGTGAGAAGGGCGCGATGACGGTCGGGGCGTACACGACCTCGGCGGAGACCGAGCGGGCGGTGGAGGAGGTCTGTCTGGAGGAGTCGGCCCAGCTCTCGCTGAACCTCACCGGCGGGGTCTATGTGAACCAGACGGCGGCGTTCTCCGACTTCCACGGCTCGGGGGGCAATCCGGCCGCCAACGCGGCCCTGTGCGACGGCGCCTTCGTCGCCAACCGCTTCCGGGTGGTGGAGGTCCGCCGCCAGGCCTGAACCACGCGCGTGTGGGGATCTCCGGAGGTCCCCACACGTGTCGGGCCGCCCCGCCCCAGCCCGCCGGACCCCTCCGGCGCCACCGGGTCTCCGGCGCCGCCGGGGCCTCCGGCTCCGGCCGGGCCGGGCTCCGCCGCCGGGTCCTCGGCCTCCGTCAGGCGCTCTCGATCTCCGCGTACCGCTGCACCCACGCGTGCATGGCGATGGCGGCGGCGGCCCCCGCGTTGATGGAGCGGGTCGAGCCGAACTGGGCGATCGAGCAGACCGTCTCCACGTGCGCGCGGGCCTCCTCGGTGAGCCCGGGGCCCTCCTGGCCGAACAGCAGCACACAGCGGCGCGGCAGCACGGTCCGCTCCAGCGGCACGGCGCCCGGCAGGTTGTCGATGCCGATGACGGGGATGCCCTCGGCCGCCGCCCACGAGGTCAGCGACGCCGTGTCGGGGTGGTGCCGGACGTGCTGGTAGCGGTCGGTGACCATGGCGCCACGACGGTTCCAGCGGCGGCGGCCCACGATGTGGACCTCCTTCGCGAGGAACGCGTTGGCGGTCCGCACCACCGAGCCGATGTTGAAGTCGTGGCCCCAGTTCTCCACGGCCACGTGGAAGTCGTGCCGTCGGGTGTCGAGATCGGCGACGACCGCCTCCCGCGTCCAGTACCGGTAGCGGTCCACCACATTGCGCCGGTCGCCCCCGGCCAGCAGCTCGGGGTCGTACCGCTCGCCCTCGGGCCACGGCTCCGGATGCGGCCCGACGCCGATCTCGGGGCCGAAGCCCTCGTCGTACTGGACCGGCTCGGCGGACCCGGGTCCGGGACTCTGTTCGGTGGTGCTCACCCGACGAGGGTACGGGGGGCGCGCTCCTCACCCGTACGGCGCTGTTCCGGCAGCTTCCCGGTGCCCGGCCGCCTCAGCAGCCGGTCCCGGCCCCTCACGACCCGGACGCCGAGCGCCATCAGGAACGGGGTGGGCAGGAACACGGCGTCGGCGGAGATCATCGCGAGCGAGAAGACCGGCAGCCCCAGCAGGACCGCGATCCCGGCGTGCTCCAGCATCATCGCCACGAGCAGCACGTTCTTCACCTTGCGGTGGAAGAGCGTGAAGGGGAAGGCGACCTGCACCAGGACCGTGCCGTAGGTCAGCAGCATCACCATGGTCCCGCTGGTGCCGAGCAGCTCGGAGAGGGCCGGCCAGGGGGTGAAGTAGTCCAGGTTGAGCGGGTAGAACAGCGCCGTGCCGTCCTGCCAGCGCGAGCCCTGGATCTTGTACCAGCCGGCCGTGGCGTAGATCAGACAGACCTCGGCCATGAGCACGAGGAGGGCGGCGTTGTGGGCGAGGTTCGCCAGCGCGTCGAGCAGGGTGCGCGGCTCGTCGGGGGCCTGTCGGCGGACCAGCCACCACAGGCCGTTCCCCAGCCACAGCACCCACAGCAGCACCGGCAGCCACCACTCGCCGCTGACACCGCTGAACCAGGTCGTGGCGAGGAGGAAACCGCCGAGGACGGTCCACAGGAGCGGGCCGACGCGGTCCTGGCGCGGCGGCTCCCCGGCGTCGGCTGCGCGTGCCGCGCGGGCCGCCCGCCGGGCGTCGAGGGACCACACCTGGGAGCAGCGGGTGAAGACCAGGTAGATCGCGGCGAGGTGCAGGACGTTGTCGCCGCCGTCGCCGACGAAGACGGACCGGTTCAGCAGCGACAGCACGCCGACCATGAAGACCACGGAGACGGCGCGGGTGCGCCAGCCCAGCAGGAGCAGGACGGCGGAGAGGACCGCGACGGCGTAGACGAACTCGAACCACGGGTTCCCGTCCGACCACAGGAGCACGGTGAAGGCCCGGTTGTCGGTGATCAGCCGGTGGGCCAGCTCCCAGGACCAGGGGCTGTCGGGGCCGTACAGCTCGTGCCGGTGGGGCAGTTCGCGCAGCAGGAAGACCAGCCAGGTCAGCGCGAAGCCGATCCGGACGATCGCGCTCTGGTAGGCGCCGAGGGAGCGGCCGGTGACGGTCTGGACGGCCCGCGCGAGCCGCCGGTCGAAGGTCTCACGCGCCCGCGTGCCCCCGGCCCCGTCGGCACTTCTCCCAAGAGGTACGACTCCGCTCGGCACAGGCCCGGGTTCGAGAGCCCCGACCCCCCCGGGCCCCGCCCCGCCTCCCCCCTCCCCCACCGGACCGAAGGCGGGGGCGGGCTTCGAGAGGGAGAGAGGGGTGGGCTCCGGGGCCGGTCCCGGAGCGGGCCCGGAGCCGGGCTCCGGGGCCGGGGCCGGTTCTGAGCCGTGTTCCGGGGTCGCGTTGCTCATCGGCCCGCCTCCGTGCGGCTTCGGTCGGCCCCGGCGGGCCGGTCGGCGTCGGTGACCCGCCACCACGGGAGGTCGCGGTAGGAGGGCGCGGTGTCGGTCTTCTCGGTGCTCCACGCGGGCGCGGGGACGGGCCGGGAGACGGCGCGGAGCTGGACGCGCCGCACCTCACCGCTGAGCCCCCGCCCGTCGGTGCCCGCGAGGGTGGGGAGGGCGTCGAGCCGGAACACCGCGATCCGGCGGATGTACCGCTCGGAGAGCTCGCCGCGCGTCCCCTGGGGGCGGTGGTCCTCGGCGTGCGTGCCGAGGTAGAAGTCGATGGCCCTGCGCAGCTCGTTCTGCTGGGTGTGGCTGGGCATCGGGTTGTGCCGGACGGCCTCGGTGTCCTGGGCGGTGAGGTCGATCCAGCCGCTGGTGCGGAGGGTGCCGTCACCGGTGGCGATCTCGGCGCGGGCCTCGACGGAGACGTTCTGCTGGAGCGGGTTGGGCGCGAAGAGCTTCCAGTTCTGTTCGAACTCGGGGTAGATCCAGTCGTCGACGGCCTGACCGTGCCGTTTGGTCAGTGTGTTCGACGGAGCCACATGCAGGAACACCATGGCCAGATGGACGCAGGCGAAGACCCCGGTGACGGCGAGCGCCACGGCGAGAACGACCTGGTAGGGCAGGGACAGGGCCATGATCCCCACGGTCGCGCGGCCGGACCGCGACGGGTCCCGGACGCTCGCGGGGCCCCCGGGACGCGCCCCGGCGGGACCGGTCGCGGGGCCTCCGGGAGGTGCTTCGGCGGGGTCGGGGGCGAGGGGTCCCGGAGGGTCGCCGTCCACTCCGGCCGCGTCCTTCTCGACGTACGCGTCCATCCCGCCCCGATCCCGATCGGCCCACTCGGTTATCCACAGGGTTGACACCATACGGGCCGTCGACTCACCATTGAAGTCATTCAACCGAACGATCGGTCGGTAGGGAGTCCGATGACCGCAGTGACGGCAGGGACAGCAGAGACCACGGGCGTGCCCGGCGTGTCGGAGGCGGCCGGGGCCGCCGAGCAGGCCGCCCACGAGGCCGTGTTCGACGCCGCGGTGGCCGCCGACGAGCGGATCGAGCCGCGCGACTGGATGCCCGAGGCGTACCGCGCCTCGCTCGTCCGGCAGATCGCGCAGCACGCCCACTCCGAGATCATCGGTATGCAGCCCGAGGCGAACTGGATCACCCGCGCGCCCTCGCTGCGCCGCAAGGCCATCCTCATCGCCAAGGTGCAGGACGAGGCGGGCCACGGCCTGTACCTCTACAGCGCGGCGGAGACCCTCGGCACCAGCCGCGACGAACTCCTCGACAAGCTCCACTCGGGCCGCCAGAAGTACTCCTCGATCTTCAACTACCCCACCCTGACCTGGGCCGACGTCGGCGCCATCGGCTGGCTGGTCGACGGCGCCGCGATCACCAACCAGGTCCCCCTCTGCCGCTGCTCCTACGGGCCGTACGCCCGCGCGATGGTCCGCGTCTGCAAGGAGGAGTCCTTCCACCAGCGCCAGGGGTACGAGGCGCTGCTCGCCCTGTCGAAGGGCACCGAGGCCCAGCACGCCATGGCCCAGGACGCCGTGGACCGCTGGTGGTGGCCCTCCCTGATGATGTTCGGCCCGCCGGACGACGAGTCCACCCACACCGCCCAGGCGATGGCCTGGAAGATCAAGCGTCACTCCAACGACGAACTGCGCCAGCGCTTCGTCGACATCGCCGTGCCCCAGGCCGAGGCCCTCGGACTCACCCTCCCCGACCCCGACCTCCGGTGGAACGAGGAGCGCGGGCACCACGACTTCGGCCCGATCGACTGGACCGAGTTCTGGGACGTCCTCAAGGGGAACGGCCCGTGCAACGAACAGCGGCTCAGCAGACGCCGCCAGGCCCACGAGGACGGCGCCTGGGTCAGAGAGGCCGCCGCCGCCCACGCGAAGAAGCACCAGCACACCGGCGAGCACGGGGAGGCACAGGGATGACGAGCGACGGTTGGCCGCTGTGGGAGGTGTTCGTGCGCTCCAGGCGCGGACTGTCCCACACCCACGCGGGCAGTCTCCACGCCCCCGACGCGGAGATGGCCCTGCGCAACGCCCGCGACCTGTACACCCGCAGGAGCGAGGGCGTGTCCATCTGGGTCGTCCCCTCCACGGAGATCACCGCCTCCTCCCCCGACGAGAAGGACCCGTTCTTCGAACCGGCCGCCGACAAGCCCTACCGCCACCCGACGTTCTACGAGATCCCGGAGGGGGTGAAGCACCTGTGAGCACCACCGGAACCCACGAGCACACCGCCACGCCCGAAGACCGGACCAGCGGCGGCCCCACCACCGTGACCACGACCGGGGAACGCCCCGGGGGCGGCCCCCCGCCCGCCACCGGCACCCGGGCGCCCGCGACCGGCGTGCCCGTCGAAGCGGCGCTCGCCCTCGGCGACGACGCCCTCGTCCTCTCCCACCGCCTGGGGGAGTGGGCGGGCTACGCCCCCGTCCTGGAGGAGGAGGTCGCCCTCGCCAACATCGCGCTCGACCTCCTCGGCCAGGCCCGCGTCCTGCTCTCCCTCGTCGGCGACGAGGACGAACTCGCCTACCTCCGCGAGGAACGCTCCTTCCGGAACGTCCAGCTCGTCGAGCAGCCGAACGGCGACTTCGCCCACACCATCGTCCGGCAGCTCTACTTCTCCACCTACCAGCACCTCCTGTACGGGCGGCTGGCCACCGGCGAAGGCCCCTTCGTCGGGCTCGCCGCCAAAGCCGTCAAGGAAGTCGCCTACCACCGGGACCACGCCGAGCAGTGGATCCTGCGCCTCGGCGACGGCACCGAGGAGAGCCACATCCGCGCCCAGCGGGCCTGTGACGCCCTCTGGCGGTACACCGGCGAGCTCTTCCGGCCCGTCGACGGCATCGACGTGGACCACCCGGCCCTGGAGGAGGACTGGCTGGCATCCGTCACCGACATCCTCGGCAGAGCCACCCTCACCGTGCCCTCCGGCCCCCGCACCGGAGCCTGGGCCGCCGGAGCGGGCCGCCAGGGCCTGCACACCGAGCCCTTCGGACTGATGCTCGCCGAGATGCAGCACCTGCACCGCAGCCACCCGGGGGCGACATGGTGACCGCCACCGCCCTCGAAGAGGAACTCGCCCGGATCGCCGGCGCCGTCCTCGACCCCGAGCTGCCCGTCCTCACCCTGGCCGAACTGGGCGTACTGCGCGGTGTCCACATCACAGGACCCGGCAGCGTCGAGGTCTCCCTCACCCCCACCTACACCGGCTGCCCGGCCGTCGAAACCATGTCCTCGGACATCGAGCGCGCCCTCCACGAGCACGGCGTCCCCGACGTCTCCGTCGTCACGGTCCTCAGCCCCGCCTGGTCCACCGACGACATCAGCGAGGAAGGCCGCCGGAAACTGGCCGAGTTCGGCGTCGCCCCGCCCCGCCCGCAGGGCCCGGCGGGCGGCCCCGTCCCCCTCACCCTCGCGATCCGCTGCCCCCACTGCGGCTCCACCGACACCGAACTCCTCAGCCGTTTCTCCTCGACCGCGTGCAAGGCGCTCCGCCGCTGCACCGCCTGCCGCGAACCGTTCGACCACTTCAAGGAGTTGTAGATGGTGTCCCCAGGCGCCGAGCGGGCCGGGTTCCACCCGCTCACGGTGAGCGGCGTCGAGCAGCTCACCGACGACTCCGTGGCCGTCACCTTCGCCGTCCCTCCCGAACTCCACGAGACCTACCGGCACCTCCCCGGCCAGCACCTCGCCCTGCGCCGCACGGACCGGCGGGGAGAGGACGTCCGGCGCACCTACTCGATCTGCGCCCCCGCCTCCCCGCCCGGCGAACCCCCCGTGCTGCGCGTCGGCATCCGGCTCGTCGACGGCGGCTCGTTCTCCACGTACGCGCTCAAGGAACTGGCCGTCGGCGACCTCGTCGACGTCATGGAACCCCGGGGCCGATTCACGCTCGCCCCGCGCCCCGGCCACTTCGCGGCGATCGTCGGCGGCAGCGGCATCACCCCGGTCCTGTCCATCGCCGCCACCCTGCTCGCCCGCGAGCCCGAGGCCCGGTTCTGTCTGATCCGCAGCGACCGCACCGAGGCGTCCACGATGTTCCTCGACGAGGTCGCCGACCTCAAGGACCGTCACCCCGACCGCTTCCAGCTGGTCACCGTGCTCTCCCGGGAGGAGCAGCAGTCCGGGCTGCCGTCCGGCCGTCTCGACCAGGAGCGGCTCTCCGCACTGCTGCCCGCGCTGCTGCCGGTCGGCGCCGTCGAAGGCTGGTTCCTCTGCGGCCCCTTCGGACTGGTCCAGGGAGCCGAGCGGGCCCTGCGCGGGCTCGGCGTCGACCGCACCCGCGTCCACCAGGAGATCTTCCACGTCGACGACGGCTCCGCGCCCGTCAGCGCCCCGGCGGCCGACGCCCCCGCCCACGCCACCCTGACCGCGACCCTGCACGGACGGTCCGGCAGCTGGCCGGTGGACCGGGGGGAGACCCTCCTCGACACGGTGCTCCGGGCCCGCGCGGACGCCCCGTACGCCTGCAAGGGCGGGGTGTGCGGCACCTGCCGTGCCTTCCTCGTCGGCGGCGAGGTACGGATGGACCGCAACTTCGCCCTCGAACCGGAGGAGACGGAAGCCGGATACGTACTGGCCTGCCAGTCCCACCCGGTCACCCCGGACGTGGAACTGGACTTCGACCGCTGACCCGCACCGGACAGCACCGGACCGGCGGCGGCGCCCGGACCCCATGGGCGCCACCGCCTCCGCTTCCGTCTTCGCCTCCGCTTCCGCTTCCGCTTCCGTGAAACCCGGACGCCCACGCCCACGCCCACGGAGAGGTACCTGCCCTTCGGGGGATACGCGCCCCCGAGAAGTTCGCGCCTTCCGGGAGGTCCATGCCTTCCAGGAGGTCCGGACGACCACGCTCCCGTGAAGTACGGGCGGTGCCGCGCATTCCCTTCCACTAGAACCTGTTCTATCTTGACGAACCGTCAGGCAAGCGGGTCCCAACGGGAGGGCAGGGCAGTGGACTTCACCTTCACCGAAGAACAGCGGGCGGCCATGGAGGCGGCCGAGGCGGTCTTCTCCGACGTCGCACCCGACTCCGTACCCAGCCCCGCCCTCACTCCCGGCGCGGTCGCCGAGGACCTCGACCGGCCCCTCTGGGCCCGGCTCGCCGTCGCCGACCTCCTCGCGCTCACCGTCTCCCCACGACACGGCGGCTCTGGCCTCGACCCCGTCGCCCTCTGCCTCGTGCTGCGGGAATCGGCCCGCGTCCTCGCCCGTGTGCCCCTCCTGGAGACCAGCGCCGTCGCGATGACCGTCGACCGGTACGCACCTCCCGGGACCGCCGACCGGATACTCCCCCGCGTCGGCCGTGGCGAACTGGTCCTCACCGCCGCCTCCCAGGGCCGCACCGGACACGACCCCGCCGAACGGGCCGTCACCGTGCGCCGTGACGGCGACCACTGGATCCTCGACGGACAGCAGACCGCCGTCCCCTGGGCCCACGGCGCCGACCTCATCGCCGTACCGGCACACACCGCCGACGGCCGTACCGTTCTCGCCCTGGTGCCCCGCACCCACGACGGTCTCGGCCTCACCGCGCAGTACTCCACCCACGGCGAACTCCTCGCCGAACTACGCCTCGACACCGTCCGCCTCGACACCGCCGATGTCATCGACGCCGACGGCGCCTGGGAACGACTGCGCGGACTCCTCACCACCGGCACCTGCGCGCTCGCCCTCGGCCTCGGCGAAGCCGTCCTCACCATGACGAGCCAGTACACCGGGAAACGCGAACAGTTCGGCCACCCCGTGGCCACCTTCCAGGCCGTCGCCGTCCAGGCCGCCGACCGCTACATCGACCTGCGCGCCATGGAAGCCACCCTCTGGCAGGCCGCCTGGCGCCTCGGTGTCGACGCGGAAGGCCCGCTCCCCGTCACGGGGGACATCGCCGTCGCGAAGATCTGGGCCTCAGAAGGAGTACGACGGGTGGTGCAGACCGCCCAGCACCTGCACGGCGGCTTCGGCGCCGACACCGACTACCCGCTGCACCGCTACCACGCCTGGGCCAAGTACCTGGAACTCTCCCTGGGCCCCGCCGCCGCTCACGAGGAGGCACTCGGCGACCTGCTGGCCGCCCATCCCCTCGGCTGACAGGCGCCGGGCGCCGCCCCCCGGCGCGCCCGTCAGAGGACGAAGGCCGGACTGTCGCCGCCGCCCACCATCGGACGCCCGGCGCCGTCCCAGGCGAGCATCCCGCCGTCGATGTTCACCGCGTCGAAGCCCTGCTGCACCAGATACTGCGTGACCTGCGCCGACCGGCCGCCGACCCGGCACATCACATAAGCCCGGCCTCGGTCCGCGACCGCCTCCGTCACCTCACCGAAGCGGGCGACGAAGCCACTCATCGGCACGTGCAGGGCACCCTCGACGTGCCCGGCCGCCCACTCGTCGTCCTCCCTGACGTCCAGCACCAGGGCATCGGCCGGCACGGAAGCCGCGTCCACCGAGGGCAGCGGGGAGAAATTCATGGGACCGGCCTTCTCTCGTGAGTACCGCCCGAAGGGAATCGGACGCACCCGAAAACCTACTGCACCAGCCCCGTCAGCTCGCCCTCACGCTCGGCGACCTGCGCGAGCAGTTGCTCGGCGATCTCCTCCAGAAGACGGTCCGGGTCGTCCGGCGCCATCCGCAGCATCGCGCCGATCGCGCTCTCCTCCAGCTCACGCGCCAGCGCCGACAGCAGGTCCTTGCGCTGTGCCAGCCACTCCAGACGCGCGTACAGCTCCTCGCTCTCGCTCAGCCGCTCCTCGGCCGGGGCCGGACCGGCCTCCCACTCGGCGAGCAACTCGCGCAGCAGTGCCTCGTCACCACGGGCGTAGGCGGCGTTCACCCGGGTGATGAACTCCTCGCGGCGCTTGCGCTCGGCCTCTTCGCGGGCCAGGTCCGGGTGGGCCTTGCGGGCCAGGTCCCGGTAGAGCCTGCGGGCCTCGTCGCTGGGCCGAACCCGCTTGGGCGGCTGCACCGGACCTTCGGTGAGCATCGCCGCAGCCTCGGGCGACAGACCGTCGGAGTCGATCCAGTCGTGGAACAGTTCCTCCACCCCGGGCATCGGCAGGACCGCCGCCCGCGCCTCCGCGGCCTTCCGCACGTCCTCGGGGTCACCGGTACGGGCAGCCCGTGCCTCAGCGATCCGCGCGTCGAGCTCATCGAGCCGCGCATACATCGGACCGAGCTTCTGGTGGTGCAGCCGCGAGAAGTTGTCCACCTCGACGCGGAAGGTCTCGACAGCGATCTCGAACTCGATCAGCGCCTGCTCGGCCACCCGCACAGCCCGCTCAAGCCGAGCCTCAGGCCGCTCGTCCTGCCCGACCCCGGCCTCGGACCGCCCGTCCGCCCCAGCCCCCGACCCGGCCTCGGACCGCCAGTCCGACCCGGCCCCGAACTCGGTCTGATCAGCCTGCCCGAGCCCAGCCTCAGCCCCGGACTCGTCCCCGAACCGTTCGCCTCGCTCGAACCCGGACTCGAACCCGGGCTCAAGCCCAGCCTCGGGCCCTTCGGCCGGAGACGGCCCGACCCCCGGCTGCCCGCCACCGGCCGCCTCGGGGCCCTCGTTCGCACCCTGGTGCACGCTCACGTCCACGCCCGTCCACGTCCTCGTTCCGGCTCGTCCCGGCCCAGCCTACGGGCCTCCGGGGGGCCTCCCCCCTCCCTCCCCCTCCCTCCCCCCTCCCCTCCCTCCCCCTCGGCCCCCTCCCACCGCTGCCCAGCCCGCACAGCACTGCCGACGCCGGTCCGACACCGAGGTCGAGCACCGACGCCCCTCGCCACCGGGGCACCTCACCGCCTGGGCACCTCCTTCAGACCGCCGTATTCCGGCTGCCGCGTTCCGCGCACCGCCGCAACCCCTTCGCGACCGTCCAGCCGCCGTCACACGGTCCGCATCGCTCAGCCGCCACCACCCGACGCTGCCTTCCGAGGGCTTCCTCCGACGCCGCCACCCATCGGCCGAGCCCCGTCGTCACCACCAAGCCCTCGTAGATCGGGCACTGCCATCCGGTCGTCACCGGTCAGGCGGCTCAGACGGCTCAGCCAGTCAGCCTTCCCTACGCTGTCGCTCATCGTCCGGCGACCGCCACCCAGCGGGCATCAGCCATCAGCAGTCGGCAATCGGCAATAGAACGGCATCAGCCGAACAGCGATAAGGAAAACGAAAGCCGGTGGTGGTGCCGGTCAGACGCCCAGTTCCGCCGCTATACGGCCGGCTCGGACGGCGGTGAGCAGGTCGGTGTGGTCGGCCGTGGTGCGGTCGGCATAGGAGACGGCGAAGGCGGCGACGGCTTCGTCGAACTCCTCGTTCTTGCCGCAGTACCCGGATATCAGGCGCGGGTCCGCGCTGTGGGCATGGGCGCGGGCGAGCAGCGCCCCGGTCATCCGGCCGTAGTCGTCGACCTGGTCCGGCGTGAGCGCGGCGGGGTCGACACTGCCCTTGCGGTTGCGGAACTGGCGCACCTGGAAGGGGCGCCCCTGGACGCTGGTCCAGCCGAGCAGGATGTCGCTGACGACCTGCATCCGCTTCTGTCCGAGGACCACACGACGGCCCTCGTGGCCCGCGTCCGGCACGGAGAAGCCCGCGGTCGGCAGATGGGGCAGCAGGGCGGACGGTCTGGCCTCCTTCACCTGGAGGACCAGGGGTTCGCCACGGTGGTCGAGGAGCAGGACGACATAGGAGCGGGTGCCGACACTGCCGGTGCCGACGACGCGGAAGGCGACGTCGTGGACGGTGTACCGCGCGAGGAGCGGCAGACGGTCCTCGGACACGGTCTCCAGGTAGGCACCGAGAGAGGCGGCGACGGCTGCGGCCTCGGTGTCGGGGACCCGGCGGAGTACCGGAGGCGCGTCGACGAATCTGCGGCCGCCGCCCTCGGCCTCGGTCACGGCTTCGGTGGAGCGGGCCGCGAACCGGGCGCTGGTGTTGTTGCGTGCCTTGGCGGAGACGCGTTCCAGGGTGCCGAGGAGGTCGCGGGCGTCGGTGTGGGAGACGAGTTCCTCGTCGGCTATCGCGTTCCAGGCGTCGAGGGCGGGGAGACGGGAGAGGAGGCGCATGGTGCGCCGGTAGGCGCCCACGGTGTCGAAGGCCGCGGCGCGGCAGACGTCCTCGTCGGCCCCGACCTCCCGTCCGGCGAGGACGAGGGAGGTCGTGAGCCTCTTCAGGTCCCACTCCCAGGGTCCGACGACGGTTTCGTCGAAGTCGTTGAGGTCCATGACGAGTTGGCCCCGGGCGTCGCCGTAGAGGCCGAAGTTGGCGGCGTGGGCGTCACCGCAGAGCTGGGCGGCGATACCGGTGACCGGGGTGTCGGCGAGGTCGTGGGCCATGAGTCCCGCGGAGCCCCTGAGGAAGGTGAAGGGGCTTGCCGCCATGCGGCCGACCCTGATGGGGGCGAGGTCGGGAACACGGCCCAGGTTCGATTCCTCGACGGCACGGACAGCGTCCGGGCGGTCAGCGGCGAGAGCCGGGCGGCTGTGCGCGGAGCGGGGGACTCGGTCGCGGAGTTCCTTGCCCAGAGTTCTGGGGGAGGTGGCAACGGCTGCCCCGCGTCGGGCGAAGCCCGGGACGTGCGGGATCCGAGCGCCGTCCCCGTCGCCTTCGGTACCGCGCTGTTCCGGCACCACGGCCTGGATCACGTCCATGGCAGTCCTCCCCCGATGCGAATTCCAACATCATCCGGCGTCGACGTTACCGCCGGGCCTCAACGACCGTCTCCCCCTGTGGAAAACCTCGGGACGAAGCCGATGACGGCTTGTGGAAAACCCTGGGAACAGCCCGTTCCACAAGCGCACCCCGCCACGGAGCCTTCCCACCGCTCCACCACCCGGCCGGAATCACGGAGCAGGCGGAGACCGCACCCACACCCGGCCCCGCACCCGGCAGGAACCGCGTCCGCGCCCGGTCTGGAGCCAAACCCAGCACCCGTACCCCACTCGCTCCAGGACCCATACCCAGCACCCACAGCCACGCCCGCCCCGAAGCCCGCACCCGGCCCGGCATCCGGCATCCGGCATCCGGCATCCGGCATCCGGCATCCGGCATCCGGCCAGGATCCCCACCGGCCCGTCCCTACAGCCCCGCGTCCCTGGCGAGGAGGGCGGCCTGGACCCGGTTCTCACAGCCCAGCTTGGACAGGATGCGGCTCACGTACGTCTTCACCGTCGCCTCGCTCATGTGCAGCCGTCGCCCCGCGTCCGCGTTGGACAGACCCTCGCCGAGCAGCGCCAGCACTCCGCGCTCCTTCTCGCTCAAGCCCGCCACCCGGCCCCGCGCCTCCTCGGCACGGGACGCCTCACGGCTGGAGGCCAGCCGCTCCACCACGTGCCGGGTCGCCGCCGGGGACAGATAGGCGTCCCCCGAGGCAGCCGCCCGTACCGCGCGGATCAGCTCCGCGGGCGCCGTGTCCTTGAGCAGGAACCCCGACCCACCGTGCTCCAGCGCCCGCAGTACGTTCTCCCGCTCCCCGAACGTCGTCAGGACGATCACCCGGGCCCCCGGGGCCGCCCGGCGCAGCTCGGGCAGTGCCGAGAGCCCGTCGAGCACCGGCATCTGGATGTCGAGCAGCACCACGTCGGCCGCGTGCGCGCGGGCCGCCTCGATCGCCTGCCGCCCGTCGGCCGCCTCGCCGACGACCTCGATCTCCTGGTCCGAGTTGAGGATCATCCTGATCCCGGCCCTGATCAGAGGCTCGTCATCGGCGATCACGACCCTGATGGGCTGGCCTGCCACAACTGTTCCCCCACGCTCCGGTACGAGCGGTCCCGTCCTACCGCGACTTGATCTCGTACGACTTCTTCTCGGTCAGCTTGCCGTCCTTGAAACAGAACCGGAAGACGGGCTCCTTGTTGAAGTCGTCGCTGACCATCGAGGACATGAGTACCAGGCACTCCGCGCCCTCAGGCCGGGCCGGCCCACGGCCGGAGAGTCCGGCCGTGGTGATCGTGTCGCCCGAGGGCAGCATGTCCCGGACCTCCTTCTCGGACATCCCGACCTTCACCGCGTCGTACTCCTCGGGATCGATCATGCCTTCCTTCATCGAGCCCATCAGGAAGTAGAGGCCGAAGCCCGCCGCGACGACGAGCAGCACCACCGCGGCGAACGCTATCCCGCAGCCCAGCGCGACCGAACCGCCCGTGCTTCTGCCCCTGCCCCCATGTATCGCCATCGCGAGCTCCCGCTCCGTGAACGTCCAGTCGGCCGGTCCGACCACGACCGGACGACCATCGCCCGCCAGGGGCCTCGTGGTCTGCTGCCGGAAGTCGTCGGCCGCATCGACCAAAGGCGCCGCTTCGGCGATCGGCGCGGCCCCGTACGGCAGCATTCCCGCGACCCGGAACCCGCCTCCGTCGGCCGGGCCCGCATGACACATGCCGCCGACCAGGCGCGCCCGCTCCGCGAGGCCGGTCAGACCCTGGCCTCCGCTCACCACGTCCTTCGACGGGCCTTCCATGGGCCGTTCGTTGACGACCTCGACGACGAACGTGTCCGGCTCGTAGCGGAGTTCGACACCGATCGGAGTCCCCGGGGCGTACTTGTAGGCGTTCGTCAGCGCCTCCTGCACGATCCTGTACGCGGCGTGGTCGGCGGCCGGTTCCAGCGGGCGTGCCTCCCCCGAACGTCTCAGGCCCACCTCGGTACCGGCCTCCCGTGCCGACTCCACGAGGCCCTCGATGCCCGCGATGCCCCGCGTGGCCCTACCGGTCTCGTCCCCGGCCAGTGTGGTCACCGCCGCGTCGCCCGAGGCTCCGCTGCCGTCCCGGAGTATTCCGACGACCTCGCGCAGCTCGTGCATCGCCGTCACCGACGCGTTCCGCAGGACGCCGACCACCTCGCGCTGCCGGTCGCCGAGTTCCCGGTCGACCTCCAGGGCTCCCGTGTGCACGGCGATCAGGGCCAGTTGGTGGCCGAGGCTGTCGTGCATGTCATGGGCGATGCGCTGCCGCTCTCGCTGCCGTGCCTGCCAGACCACCATGGACCGCTCCCGCAGCAGCTGCGCGTTGTGCTCCTGGAGCGCGTGCAGCAGGGTCCGGCGCTGGGTCCAGTAACGGTGCGCGAGGCCCGGCGCCAGGATGGTGCCCAGGTAGAAGAGGGCCGCCATGAAGGCGAGCGTGAGCACCCGCTGCGAGTCCCAGGCGTTCAGGAGCGTCCCGCCGACGTTCAGCACGAAGGCCGCGATGAACGCGGCAAGGGCGCGCCCGGCGCCCACCACGTACCGGCCCGACGACCAGCCCACCACCAGCAGCAGGGGGCCGAGGCCCGGTATGAAGGGCGCGAGTCCGGCGGACAGGACCAGGACGCTCGTGGGGAGTCCGCGCCGGGCCAGGGAGAGCACGGCGGAACCGGCGGCGACGACGGCGAGCCGCCAGCCCTCGCCGCCGAGGATCTCCTCGGTCCCGGCACCGAGCAGCGCGACGACGGCGGCGAGCGCCAGTTCGCCGGTGGTCCTGCGCCCCGACCACTGTCCCGGCGCGGCGAACCACGCCCACGCGGCGGCGAGCGCGCCCACGACCCGGCCACCACGACCCGGGCGGGGGGCCCGGCCGAGCCCGGGGCCCCCGCTGAGGGTCGGCCCGGCCGGCTCCCCGCGGCCGGCCACGACCACGGCCTCCGGCCCCGGCCCCCGCGAGCCGTGCTTCTCCAATTTCGACATAGCGTCCACGCTCGCACCCTAGGCAGCGGGCCCGGCGCCCGGCTTCCCCCTTTCGTCGCGCCCTGCGACGACAAAAGTCTCGATGGAGGAGCCCTTCTCCCACCGGGGAGGGCCGCCGGACACTCCAAGCCGAAGATCAGCGATACGACGATCAGACCTGCCGCCCCGGACCATCCTGAACCACTCCGAACCGCCCTCCCGAACCGCTCCCCCCGGAAGTTCCAGGCCCACACCCCTTGTTCGCGGACACCGGACCCCCCCCTACCGACCGCCCTGCCCGGCGGGCCACCCGCTCCGTACCACCCCACCCGGAGCACCACGCCCGCACCGGCCCATCTCGGCCCACCCCGACCGACGGTGGCGGACAGGCCCGTCGCACCAGGCCTGTACCTTTCCCCACGTACGTCACCGCGTACATCACCACGTACATCGCCTGCGGCACGCGTGTCGATCTACCGCGTGCCCTCCGCGATGTTCTCGAAGGGCGGGCTGCGTGAAGCGGCGTCGAATATGGGGTACGGCCGCCACGGCGGTCGCGGTACTGGCCGGGGCGCTGGTGTTCCAGGGGGTGAACGGCAGCGGCGAGCCGCTCGCGGGGCAGGACGGCGGAGCGGCCGGTCCGGTGAGCACCCGGGAGCGCACCGCGCGGCTGGCGACGAGCACGGACAGTCGCAGCGCGTCCCTCAAGCAGGGGGACACCGCGCCGTTCAGCATGGTGGGCGTGACCTGGACCGATCCACGCGCGCGCGTGGGCGGCACGGTCGAGGTACGGACCCGGGCCACCGGGTCCGGGACCTGGTCCGGCTGGCTGCGGCTGGCGGACGACAGCGGCCAGGGCGAGAGCGGTGCCGCCCGAGGTGGCACCGAGCCCGCCTGGGTGGGTCCGTCCGACGGCGTCGAGGTGCGTGTCACCTCGGCCGGGAAGTCCTCTTCGGGGCTGCCCGCGGGGCTGCGCCTGGACATGGTCGACCCCGGCACCGGCGGTGTGAAGGGCATGGCCCCGGCGGCGTTCGCCCTGGAGTCCACCACGGAACCCACCGCCCCGGGCACGGAGTCCACGACTCCGGCACCGGACGGAACGCCGACGCCCGACGCCTCCACCACCGGCGCGCCGTCCACCACCGCTCCGACGACGGGAGCGCCGACGGCCACCGCTCCGACGCCGACGACCGGCACGCCCTCCGCGTCGCCCTCGTCCGCGTCGCCGTCCTCGACGACGTCCCCGTCCGCCTCCCCGTCCACGACGGCGAGCCCGACGTCCACCGCGCCCACCACCGCGCCCCCGAGGCCGTCGACGGCCCCCCGGCCGCCGATCACCTCACGGGCGGGCTGGGGTGCGGACGAGTCGATCAGTCCGGAGGAACCGGGCTATCTGGCCGGTGGCAGGATCAAGGCGGTCGTGGTCCACCACACCGCCGAGTCCAACGCCTACACCTGCGCCGACGCCCCGAAGGTGGTCCGCGGCATCTACGCGTACCACGTCAAGCAGCTCGGCTGGAAGGACATCGGCTACAACTTCCTCGTCGACAAGTGCGGTGTGGTCTACGAGGGCCGCAAGGGCGGGGTGGACCAGCCCGTCCAGGGCGCCCACGCCTACGGCTTCAACAGCGAGACCACCGGCATCTCCGTCCTGGGCACCTACACCGATGTCGCGCCCTCGCCGGAGGCGATGATCTCGGTCGCCCGGATCGCCGCGTGGAAGCTGGGCCAGTACGGCGTCGACCCGGCGGGCACCACCACCCTCACCGCGGGTGACGCGGGGACGAACTACTTCCGGAAGTCCTGGGCCAAGGGCGCCCAGCTCCCGTTCCCCGTCATCCACGGCCACCGCGACGGCTTCAACACCCAGTGCCCCGGCAACGCCTTCTACGATCAGCTCGGCACCGTCCGGAAATGGGCCGCCGGGCCCGGCACGGCACCGGCCATCAAGTCGATCACCGGCGCGAACCCGTCCGGCACGACGTACTACACCAAGGCCGCGATCACGGTGAGCTGGGCGAACACCACGCCCGCCGCCCTGATCAAGCAGTACGAGCTGCTCGTCGACGGCAAGCCCGTAGGCACCGCCGCAGGGAACGCGACCTCGGCCGGTGCCACCCTGGCGCGCGGCACCCACACCGTGGCCGTACGGGCCACCCACATCTCCGGCAAGCAGATCACCGGCCCGGCGGCGACCGTGATCGCGGAGACCACCGCGCCCACCTTCACCACCAGGCCCGCTCTGTCCCTGCGCACCGGGACCGTGAACACCACCGCCGTCCCGGTCACCCTGAGCTGGAAGGCCGCCGACAGCAACGCGCTGAGGGACGTACGGCTGACGGCGCCGCTCGCCGCGGTCTACGGGCCCACCGTCACCAGCGCCGCGCACACCGCCAAGTCCGGCACCGCGACGGCCTGGAACATGACCGCGTACGACCGGGCGGGCAACACCGCCACCGCTTCCGTATCGGGCACCCCGGTGATCCTCCAGGAGACGGCGGCCGTCAAGACCGGCACCTGGACGGCCAAGTCGTCCACCAGTTACCTCGGGGGCAAGTCCCTCACCAGCTCGGCCAAGAACGCGTCCCTGACGTGGACGTTCACCGGACGGTCGGCGGCCTGGACCGTCTCCCGCGCCGCCACGTCCGGCCAGGCCCATGTCTACGTCGACGGGGTGAAGGCCGCCACGGTCGACCTGAAGTCGTCCGCCACCAAGTACCGCGACGCGCTCTGGACCAGGACCTGGGCCACCAGCGCCAAGCACACCGTGAAGATCGTCGTGGTCGGCACCACGGGCCGTCCCGCCGTCACCACCGACGGTCTCGTCTACCTCAAGTGACCGGAGGCGTCACCGGTGTCCGGTGACGCTTCTCCTCGACGGCCCGCCGGTTCATCCGGCGGGCCGTCTCCGTTCACGGAGGCGGCCTTTGTGAACGGCCTGAGTGCTATCTCACAACGCCGGACAGGCCGGACCGGAGCAAGAGCAGGGAGCAGGGAGCAGGGAGCAGGGAGCAGGGAGCAGGGAGAAAGCAAGACAGACACCCGGCCGCCGAACAAAAAGAAGCGGTCGGCATCGTGATCACGATGCCGACCGCTTCATCTGTGCGCGAGGGGGGAGTTGAACCCCCACGCCCTTTCGGGCACTGGAACCTGAATCCAGCGCGTCTGCCTATTCCGCCACCCGCGCATTGGGTGTGCTCCGGGCTCCCTCACCTTTCGGTGCGATCGCCTGGCGACATCTGAAGATTAGCACGTCGCAGGCCGTGGATTCACATCCGTTGTTTCGGCTGGGCTCGCGGAGAACAAGGTGAAGAGGGAGAGGAGGCCACAGTGACGGAGGAGTGCCGGAGGAGGAAGCGGACGGACCGTCCCAGGACCTCCCGGAACCACCTCGGAACCACCTCGAAACCACCCCGGAACCCACCTCAGGACCCGCCCGAAGGCCCGTCTCGACCCACCCCAGGACCACCTCGACCCACCCGAAGGGCACCCGAAGTCCGCCCAAGAACCCCCCAGGACCGCCCGGAGACTTCCGGAGCGACCGTCCCGGACACCGCCCCGGAGGGCCCTCTCGCCGTCCGCCCACAGCCGGGTGCGGGACACTGTCCACAGGCCACCTCTACGATCCCTGGGGAAAGCCTGTGAGAGGTGACACTCGTCCACAGGGCGGGGAAGGGGAACCAGCCGATTTCCCGACGCGTGGATACGATCAGTAAGCAGTACCAGGACGACAACGACGGAGGAGGTGCCCCATGGGAGTCATGAAGCGTTTCGAGCAGCGTCTCGAAGGTCTGGTCAACGGCACCTTCGCCAAGGTCTTCAAGTCCGAGGTCCAGCCGGTGGAGATCGCGGGCGCGCTCCAGCGCGAGTGCGACAACAACGCGCAGATCTGGAACCGCGAGCGGACCGTCGTCCCCAACGACTTCATCGTGGAACTGAGCACGCCGGACTACGAGCGCCTCAGCCCCTACTCGGGCCAGCTCGGCGACGAGCTCGCGGGCCTGGTCAGGGACTACGCGAAGCAGCAGCGGTACACCTTCATGGGACCGATCAAGGTCAATCTGGAGAAGGCCGAAGACCTCGACACCGGTCTGTACCGCGTCCGCAGCCGCACGCTGGCGTCGAGCACGTCCCAGCCGCAGCCTCCCGCGGGCGGCCAGCCCTCCCACCAGCAGCAGGGCCCGGCGCAGGGCCGCAGCGGCTACGGGTACCCCCCGGCCGCCGCCCCGCCGATGCCCGCCTCCCCGCCTCCCGGCGCCCCCGGCCACCGGCCGTCGGCAGGGCCCTCCGGCCCCGCCGCGCAGAGCGGTGCGGGCGCCCAGGCGCGCCGCTGGATCGAGATCAACGGCACCCGCCACCAGATCTCCCGCCCGACCCTGGTCCTCGGCCGCAGCACCGACGCGGACGTGAGGATCGACGATCCCGGCGTCTCCCGCCGGCACTGCGAGATCCGGACCGGAACGCCCTCGACGATCCAGGATCTGGGATCCACCAACGGCATCGTGGTGGACGGGCAGCACACCACCCGCGCTACGCTCCGCGACGGCTCGCGGATCGTCGTGGGCAGCACCACCATCGTTTACCGGCAAGCCGAAGGGTGAAGCGGGGGCAATGTCAGAGCTGACCCTGACGGTCATGCGGTTGGGTTTCCTGGCCGTTCTGTGGCTGTTCGTCATCGTGGCCGTCCAGGTCATCCGCAGCGACCTCTTCGGTACGCGGGTCACCCAGCGCGGTTCGCGGCGCCAGGAGGCGCGACCGCAGCAGCAGGCACGGCAGACCGCCGCGCCACCGCAGCAACGCGGCCAGCAGAGCACGGGCGGCGGGCGGCAGCGCCGCGGCGCCCCGACCAAGCTGGTCGTCTCCGAGGGCACCCTCACCGGCACGACCGTCGCCCTCCAGGGCCAGACGATCACGCTGGGCCGGGCGCACGACTCGACGATCGTCCTCGACGACGACTACGCCTCCAGCAGGCACGCCCGGATCTACCCGGACCGGGACGGCCAGTGGATCGTGGAGGACCTCGGGTCCACCAACGGCACGTATCTCGACCGGAGCCGTCTCACCACCGCGACCCCGATTCCGCTGGGCGCGCCGATCCGCATCGGCAAGACCGTCATCGAGCTGCGGAAGTAGTGCCACATCATGAATAGGCGGCAGCGGAGCGAGCGAGTCGGGACGGGCCCCTCCGGAGGCCGTTCCGCGCTCCTGACCGGAGCGACCGAAACGCCCGGGACTACCGGAGCGACTGGAGCGACCGGCGTGACCGGATCGACCGGAGGGTGGGCAGTGTGGGTCGAGACCGGCTGTACCCCGATGCGGCTTCCACAGGGCAGGTGCGCATGAGTCTGTCCCTGCGATTCGCCGCGGGCTCGCACAAGGGCATGATCCGCGAGGGGAACGAGGACTCGGGCTACGCCGGGCCCCGGCTCCTCGCCATCGCCGACGGCATGGGCGGCCAGGCCGCCGGTGAGGTCGCCTCCTCCGAGGTGATCTCCACGCTCGTCACCCTCGACGACGACGTCCCGGGCTCCGACATCCTCACCTCGCTGGGCACGGCGGTGCAGCGCGCCAACGACCAGCTCCGGATGATGGTCGAGGAGGACCCGCAGCTGGAGGGCATGGGCACCACGCTCACCGCCCTGCTGTGGACCGGCCAGCGGCTCGGTCTGGTGCATGTCGGCGACTCCCGCGCGTACCTCCTCCGCGACGGTCTGCTGACCCAGATCACCCAGGACCACACCTGGGTGCAGCGGCTGGTCGACGAGGGCCGGATCACCGAGGAGGAGGCGACGACCCACCCGCAGCGTTCGCTCCTCATGCGGGCGCTCGGCAGCGGCGACCACGTCGAGCCCGATCTGTCGATCCGCGAGGTCCGGGCCGGCGACCGCTATCTGATCTGCTCGGACGGTCTGTCGGGCGTCGTCTCGCACCAGACCCTCGAGGACACCCTCGCCAGCTACCAGGGTCCGCAGGAGACCGTGCAGGAGCTGATCCAGCTCGCGCTGCGCGGCGGCGGCCCCGACAACATCACGGTGATCGTCGCCGACGTCCTGGACGTCGACGGCGGCGACACCCTCGCCGGTCACCTCAGCGACACCCCGGTCATCGTGGGCGCGGTCGCCGAGAACCAGGCCCAGCTGAACGACGGCGGGGCGATGCAGACCCCGGCGGGCCGCGCCTCCGGGCTCGGCCGCCGGGCCCCGCACCAGCAGCCGCCCGCGGGCGGCTTCGGCCCGCCCGGCAGCGGCGACGGCCACGGCTACGGCGGGATGCCCCCGCAGGGCTCCTTCGAGTCGTACACGGACGACGACTTCGTGAAGCCGCGGACCGGCCGCAAGTGGCTGCTGCGCTCGTTCTTCCTCGTCCTCGTGCTGGCGCTCGTCGGCAGCGGTCTCTACGGCGGCTGGCGCTGGACGCAGACGCAGTACTTCGTCGGGTCCAAGGACCAGCACGTGGCGCTCTACCAGGGCATCAGCCAGGACCTGGCGTGGGTCTCGCTGTCGAAGGTCGAGAAGGACCACCCCGAGATCGAACTCAAGTACCTCCCCGCCTACCAGCGGAAGCAGGTCGAGGACACGATCGCGGGCGGCAGCCTCGGCAAGGCCGAGACGAAGATCTCCGAGCTCGCCCTCCAGGCCTCGGCCTGCAAGAAGGCCGAGCAGCGCCGGGCCGCCGCCGAGAAGGCCGCCGACCAGGCCGCCGCCACGCCGAAGCCGGACGCCACCGTCACCCCCGAATCCAAGCCCACCACAGCCGCTCCGTCGCCGGGTCCCTCGCTCACCGCGGAGGAGCAGAAGCTGGCCTCGAACTGCGGCAAGCAGTAAGCACCCGTAGGGGGCCTTTCACCACCATGAGCGTTGTCACCAACACGACCACGATCGGCGCGATCGAGGCACCGAGCCGCCGCAACACCGAGCTGGCGCTGCTCGCGTTCGCCGTCGTCATCCCGGTGTTCGCGTACCTCAACGTGGGCCTGGCGATCGACGGCAAGGTCCCGGCAGGAATGCTCGGGTACGGGCTCGGTCTGGCCCTGCTCGCCGGGGTCGCGCACCTGGTGGTGCGGAAGTGGGCGCCGTACTCGGACCCGCTGCTGCTGCCACTGGCGACCCTGCTCAACGGCATGGGCCTGGTGCTGATCTGGCGCCTCGACCAGTCGCCACGGCTGATCGCCCAGTCGATGCGCCGGTACGACTCGTTCAGCCCGGACGCCCCCAGCCAGATGATGTACTCGGCGATCGGCATCGCCATGTTCGTCGGCGTGCTGCTGCTCCTGAAGGACCACCGCGTCCTCCAGCGCTACACGTACATCTCCATGGCGGTCTCGCTCGTCCTGCTGCTGCTGCCGCTCGTCCCGGGGCTCGGCGCGGACGTCTTCGGCGCCAAGATCTGGATCCGCGTCGGCGGCTTCTCCATCCAGCCCGGCGAGTTCGCCAAGCTGGTCCTCGCGGTGTTCTTCTCCGGATACCTGATGGTGAAGCGGGATGCGCTGGCCCTGGCCAGCCGCCGCTTCATGGGGCTCTACCTGCCGCGCGGCCGCGACCTCGGCCCGATCCTGACGATCTGGGCGGTCAGCCTCCTCATCCTGGTCTTCGAGAACGACCTCGGCACCTCGCTGCTGTTCTTCGGCATGTTCGTGATCATGCTGTACGTGGCGACGGAGCGGACCAGCTGGATCGTCATGGGTCTGCTGATGGCGGCGGGCGGCGCGGTCCTCGTCAGCTCGTTCGCCAGCCACGTCCAGTCCCGCGTGGCCGCCTGGCTCGACCCCTTCGGCTGTCTGGAGACGGCCACCGACCAGAACATGCTGAACGCCTGCGACCAGATGACGCAGGTCCTGATGTCCTTCGGCTCCGGCGGCATCCTCGGCACCGGTCTCGGCCAGGGCAACTCCGACCTCATCAGCTTCGCCGCGAACTCCGACTTCATCTTCGCCACCGTCGGCGAGGAGCTCGGACTCACCGGTGTGATGGTCTTCCTGCTCCTCTACGGGCTGATCATCGAGCGCGGTGTCCGCACCGCCCTCGCCGCCCGCGACCCCTTCGGCAAGCTGCTCGCGATGGGCCTCTCCGGCGCCTTCGCGCTCCAGATCTTCGTCGTCGCGGGCGGTGTGATGGGCCTCATCCCGCTCACCGGTATGACGATGCCGTTCCTCGCGTACGGCGGCTCCTCCGTGATCGCCAACTGGGCCCTGATCGGCATCCTGATCCGGATCAGCGACACCGCGCGGCGCCCCGCGCCCGCGCCCGCCCCGTCCCCCGACGCCGAGATGACCCAGGTGGTCCGTCCGTGAACAAGCCGCTGCGCCGGGTCGCGATCTTCTGCGGCCTGCTCGTCCTCGCCCTGCTCCTGCGCGACAACTGGCTCCAGTTCGTCCGCGCCGACGAGCTGAACGCGCACCCCAAGAACCGCCGGGTCCAGATCGAGCGGTACGCCAACGAGCGCGGCAACATCATCGTCGACGGCAAGCCCGTCACCGGCTCCGTCGACTCCAAGGACACCTTCTACAAGTTCAAGCGCACCTACGTCGACGGCCCCATGTGGGCCCCGGTGACCGGCTTCGCCTCGCAGGCGTACGACGCCAACCAGATCGAGAAGATCGAGGACGGCATCCTCACCGGCAACGACGACCGGCTCTTCTTCGACCGCACCCTCGCCATGTTCACCGGCGAGAAGAAGAAGGGCGGCGACGTCGTCACCACCCTCAACGGTGCCGCGCAGAAGGCCGCCTTCGAGGGGCTCGGCAAGAAGACCGGCGCCGTCGTCGCCATCGACCCGAAGACCGGCAAGATCCTCGCGATGGCGTCCACCCCCTCGTACGACCCCTCCGCCTTCGCCGGCTACTCCGGCAAGGACGAGAACGCCTGGGTGGCGCTGGAGAAGGACAAGAACAAGCCGAAGCTGAACCGCGCGATCCGCGAGATCTACCCGCCCGGTTCCGTCTTCAAGGTCGTCACCGCCGCCGCCGCCCTGGAGAACGGCAAGGTCACCGACATCAACGCGGCGACCGACACCCCCGACGGCTGGAAGATCCCCCTCTCCAACAAGGAGATGGTCAACCACTCCGGAGGCTGCGCCGACGCCAGCCTCAACCGCGCCCTCGAAGTCTCCTGCAACTCGGTCTTCGCGAAGCTCGGCGACGACGTCGGCCGCGACAAGATGGTCGAGACGGCCGAGAAGTTCGGCTTCAACGCCGAGCAGTTCACCCCGGTCCGCTCCTCCGCCTCGGTCTACGACAAGAAGGCCGACCGCGGCGGCAACGCGCTCTCCTCGATCGGCCAGTTCAACACCGCGACCACCCCGCTCCAGATGGCGATGGTCACGGCGGCCATCGCCAACGACGGCAAGCTGATGCAGCCGTACATGATCGACCAGCTGCGGGCCCCGAACCTCGACGTCATCAAGCAGACCGAGCCCAAGGAGATGAGCCGCCCGGTCTCGCCGCAGAACGCCCAGCTCCTCCAGCAGATGATGGAGAACGTCGTCACCAAGGGCACCGGCGGCAAGGCCGACCTGAAGATGGACGGCGTGAAGGTCGGCGGCAAGACGGGTACGGCCCAGCACGGCGAGAAGAACGCGAAGCGCCCGTACGCGTGGTTCATCTCGTACGCGAAGACCGCCGAGGGCTCCCCGGTCGCGGTCGCCGTCATCGTCGAGGACTCCCAGGGCACGAGCCGCGAGGACATCAGCGGTGGCGGTCTGGCCGCCCCGATCGCGAAGGCCGTCATGAAGGCGGTCCTGAAGACCCGGGGCTGATCGCGCGCATGTACCGGTCGGGTATCAGGTACCGGTCCCCGGCGGAAGGTCCGCCCGGGGCCGGTAGCGTATGCGCGAACAGCACACACCGCCGGACCACCCCAGGGTGCGGTCGGGACAGACGGAGAGGGCTGGATTAGCTATGGAAGAGCCGCGTCGCCTCGGCGGCCGGTACGAGCTGGGCTCGGTGCTCGGCCGCGGTGGCATGGCCGAGGTGTACCTCGGCCAGGACACCCGGCTCGGCCGCACCGTCGCCGTGAAGACGCTGCGGGCCGACCTGGCCCGCGATCCGTCCTTCCAGGCCCGGTTCCGCCGTGAGGCACAGTCCGCCGCCTCGCTGAACCATCCGGCGATCGTCGCGGTCTACGACACCGGCGAGGACTACGTCGACGGGGTCTCCATCCCGTACATCGTGATGGAGTACGTCGACGGGTCGACCCTGCGCGAGCTGCTGCACTCCGGGCGGAAGCTGCTGCCCGAGCGCACCCTCGAAATGACGGTCGGCATCCTCCAGGCACTGGAGTACTCGCACCGCGCGGGCATCGTGCACCGTGACATCAAGCCGGCGAACGTCATGCTGACGCGCACCGGCCAGGTCAAGGTCATGGACTTCGGCATCGCGCGCGCCATGGGCGACGCGGGCATGACGATGACGCAGACCGCCGCGGTGATCGGCACCGCCCAGTACCTCTCCCCCGAGCAGGCCAAGGGCGAGCAGGTCGACGCCCGCTCCGACCTGTACTCCGCGGGCTGTCTGCTCTACGAGCTGCTCAGCGTCCGGCCCCCGTTCATCGGCGACTCCCCGGTCGCGGTCGCGTACCAGCACGTCCGCGAGGAGCCGCAGCCGCCGAGCAACTTCGACCCCGAGATCACGCCCGAGATGGACGCCATCGTCCTCAAGGCGCTGGTCAAGGACCCCGACTACCGTTACCAGTCCGCCGACGAGATGCGCGCGGACATCGAGGCGTGCCTCGACGGGCAGCCGGTCGCGGCAGCCGCCGCGATGGGCATGGGGATGGGCATGGCGGGCACGCCCCCCTACGGCGGGGGCTACGGCGGCTACCCGCCTGAGGACCAGGCGACGACGGCGCTGCGCCAGGCCGACCCGGCGGGCCAGACGTCGATGATGCCCCCGGTCGGCCCGGACGACGGCGGTTACGGTGGCTACGGCGGCTACGACGACCGGCCCGACCGGCGCCGGGGCGGCCCGAAGAAGTCGAACACGTCGACGATCTTCCTGGCGCTCGCGGGTGTCCTGGTGCTGGTCGGCGCGATCTTCATCGGCGTCTCCCTGTTCGACAAGAACGACCGCCCCCAGCAGCTCACCGTGCCTCAGCTGGTCGGCCAGACCATGGCACAGGCGAAGGGCGCCGAGGCCAACGCCAAGGTGAAGGTCGTCGAGGCCGGCACCGAGCGCTGCGACCAGCCCAAGGGCGCCATCTGCCGGCAGAACCCGGCCGCGGACGGCACCGCGAAGATGGACGTCGACGGCACGATCCAGGTGTACGTCTCCGAGGGCGCGCCCCTCCTGGAGGTCCCGGACGTCGTCGAGCAGTCGCAGGCGCGCGCCGAGGAGTCGCTGAAGGCCAAGGGCTTCAAGGTGAAGGTCCAGCAGGAGGAGTCCGACGAGGACCCCGGCTCGGTCCTGCGCCAGGACCCCGACGGCGGCACCAAGGCGGAGAAGAACTCCGAGGTGACGATCACCGTCTCGAAGCAGAAGCAGAAGACGGTTCCGCTGGTGGTCGGCAACCCGCTGTCGCAGGCGGAGCAGCAGCTCAAGGGGCTGGGCTTCACCGTCGTCACGGAGTACGTCGACAACGACAAGCCCAAGGACGAGGTCCTGAGCCAGTCCCCGGAGGGGAACTCGCCCGCGGCCCAGAACTCCGAGGTCAAGCTCCGGGTCTCGAAGGGCCCGCAGCAGACGCAGGTCCAGATCCCCGGTGACATCGGCGGCAAGAAGTTCAAGGACGTCAAGCAGCAGCTCGAGGGCCTGGGTCTGGTCGTCCAGCAGCAGGGGTCGACCGACGAGAACGCGCTGGTGATCAACTCGATGCCGGGTGCGGGGCAGATGGCCAACACCGGTGACACGGTGACCGTGTTCACCCTCGGCGGGAACGGCAACGGGAACGGCGGCGACAGCGGCAACGGGGACAACCCCGGTGACGGCGGCTGGTTCGGCTGACGCCCGTGGGCGTGACGGCGTGAGGTGAGGGAGGGCCCCGGTATCCGTCAGGACGCCGGGGCCCTCCTCCGTGTCCCGCCCTGCTCGGGTCCGGGCCGCCCGGCCCGGACCGGCCCGTCACCAGGCCGGTGGGGACCGGATCGGCCATCGGTTCAGCGGGTCACCGGATCGTCAGGTCAGCGGAGTTCGGCCGGAGGGGTGCGGTCGCGGTCGACCTTCTCCGTGCGCTCCAGCTCGCCCCAGACGATGTACCGGTAGTCGGAGGTGTACATCGGGGTGCAGGTGGTGAGCGTGATGTACCGGCCGGGCTCGGTCTTCCCGGACTCGCGGGGCACCGGCTGGAGGACGTCCACGTTGTACTTGGTGGTCTCCGGCAGGGTCTTGTAGACCTTGTAGACGAACCAGGTGTCCCTGGTCTCGAAGACGATCGGGTCGCCGTTCTTCAACTTGTGGATGTTGTGGAACTTGGCGCCGTGTCCGTCGCGGTGGGCGGCGAGCGTGAAGTTGCCCCGCTCGTCCTGCGGGAGCGCGGACTTGACGGGGTCGGTGTAGTACCCGGCGACGCCGTGGTTGAGGACGTCGCTGCCGGTGCCCCGCTTGACCAGGACCTCGCCGTTCTTCATGGCGGGCACGTGGAGGAAGCCGATGCCGTCCTTGGTGTCGAGCGCCCCGGGTCCGTCGGCCCAGTTGTCGCGGACCTGGGCGCCGTCCTGGTCGGCGGCGCGGTCGGCGAGGACGTTGGTCCACCACAGGGAGTAGACGACGAAGAGGCCGAGCACCAGGCCCGCCGTGATGAGGAGTTCGCCGAAGACGCTGATGATCCCGGCGATCCGGTTGCGCACGCGTGCCACTAGGTCGTCCTGTCGTCCCGTACGGAGGAGGTGTGCGGTCTCAGCCTACGAGCGCCGGGGGCTTGCCCTTGCTCCGTGGGCGCTCCTCGACCAGCTTGCCCCACACGATCATGCGGTACGTGCTGGTGAACTCGGGGGTGCAGGTGGTCAACGTGATGTACCGGCCGGGCCCGGTGAAGCCCGAGGCCTTCGGCACGGGGTCGATGACGGAGACGTTCGAGGGCGAGGTCTGCGGGAGGATGCTCGCCATCTCGTAGGTGTAGTACGTGTTCCGGGTCTCGACGACGATGGGGTCGCCGGGATTCAGCCGGTTGATGTACCGGAAGGGTTCGCCGTGGGTGTTGCGGTGGCCCGCGACGGCGAAGTTGCCCTGCTTGTCGGAGGGCATGGCCGTCTTGAGGCCGCCCTCGGCGTAGTGGCCGACCATGCCCTTGTCGAGGACCTTGGCCTTGTCGATGCCCTCGGCGACGGGGACGACGACGTCCAGCTTGGGGATGTACATGATGGCGAAGCCCTGGCCGGGTTCGAAGGCGTCCGGTTCGGCGGCCCCTTCGCCGCCCCTGGACCAGGTGTCCTCGATCTGCTCCTTGGCCCGGTCGGTCTCCTGCCCGGCGAGGACGTTGGTCCACCACAGCTGGTAGGTGACGAAGAGCAGCATGACGACGCCGAAGGTGATGAAGAGTTCGCCGACGACCCGGCTGGCGACGACGCCGACGCTCTCCTTGGCGGCGCGGGCGGCCCGGCGGGCCTCGACGCGGGAGAGGGGCCGGCCGGGGGCGGCGGCGGCCGGAGCCCCGGCCGCGGGGCGGGTCTCGGCGGGTCCGGTCCTGCGGTTCCTGGCGCGGCCCCCCTTGGCGGCCCGGCGCCGCTCGGCACGGCCGGGCCCGGGAAGGGGCTCCACGGCCCGCAGGGGCGCCGTGGCGTCGAGCGGGACCGGGGAGGGCTCGGGCACCTCGGGCACCTCGTACGGGGGCGCGTAGGGCTCCTCGTAGGGGTTCCCGTAGGGGGCCGCGGGTACGGGGGCTTCGCCGTAGCCGTGCGGGGGCGCCTGGGGGGGCGCTTCCCCGTACCCCTGCGGGGGCGCTTCTCCGTAGCCCCGCGGGGGCGTGTGGCCGTGGTCCGGTGCGGGGTTCCGCGCGTGGCCGGGCGCGGGTGACCCGTAGGGGTCCGGGGGTATCGGCTCGGGGCCGGGCTCGTTCGTCGCCCGGAACCACGGAGAGCCCGTCGTCACGCGACGGCCTTGCCCACCACCGGCGCGAGCCCCGCCGACCGCTCGACCGCCCCCGTGTCGCCGCACTGTTCCAGCCAGTTGGCCAGCATCAGGTGTCCGTGCTCGGTGAGGACGGACTCCGGGTGGAACTGGACGCCCTCGACGGCCAGTTCGCGGTGGCGGAGGCCCATGATGATGCCGTCCTCGGTCCGCGCGGTGACTTCGAGCTCGGCGGGGAGGGCGGTCGGTTCGGCGGCCAGCGAGTGGTAGCGGGTCGCGGTGAACGGCGACGGGAGCCCGGTGAAGACGCCCCGGCCCTCGTGGACGACGGAGGAGGTCTTGCCGTGCAGCAGCTCGGGGGCCCGGTCGACCACCCCGCCGTACGCGACGGCCATCGACTGCATCCCGAGGCAGACGCCGAAGACGGGCACCCCGGTGTCCGCGCAGTGCCGGACCATGTCGACGCAGATGCCGGCCTGTTCGGGCGTGCCGGGTCCCGGCGAGAGCAGGACGCCGTCGAAGCCGTCCTGGGCGTGGCTCAGCCCGACCTCGTCGTTGCGCAGCACCTCGCACTCGGCGCCGAGCTGGTAGAGGTACTGGACGAGGTTGAAGACGAAGCTGTCGTAGTTGTCGACGACGAGAATGCGCGCGTTCACTGGCCGTCCACCGTCACATCGTTGAACGGAAGCAGGGGCTCCGCCCAGGGGAACACGTACTGGAAGAGGGCGTAGACGATCGCGAGGACCAGCACGATCGAGAGCAGCGCCCGCACCCACGCGTTGCCCGGCAGATGCCGCCAGATCCAGCCGTACATGACGTCGACCGCCCCTTCCGTTCGTTACGGGCACCAGAGTACGGGGCGAGGGGGCCGCAGGGGGGTCAGCTGTCCAAAGCCCTCGGAAGACCGTCGGCGACCGGGCGGGTGGCGTCGAGGTGGGCCCAGACGACGAGCCGGTGGCTGCTGCCCCACTCGGGGTCGCAGGTGGTGAGGGTGAGATAGCGGCCGGGTCCCCCGTACCCCGATTTCCGGGGCACCGGGTCGACGACCCCGACGTCGGTGGGGACGGTCCGGTGGGGGCCCCGGTCGATCCGGTACGTGAACCAGGTCGTCCCGTCGGTGAGGACCACCGCGTCGCCGGGGCGCAGCCGGGGGAAGTCCTTGAAGGGGTCCCCGTGGGTGCGGCGGTGTCCGGCGACGGCGAAGTTGCCGGTCGCGCCGAGGCGGGTGGTGGCCGCGTAGTGGCCGAGGCCCTTGCGCAGGACGGCGGGGCCGGTGCCTTCGAGGACGGGCCACTTCCAGTCCTTGCCGAGCCGGGGCACGTACATGACGGCGAGGCCCTTGCCGGGGGCGTAGGGGGGTGGCCGTACGGCGGGGGACGGGCTTCCGGGGGCGGCGGGGGCGGTCACGGGGGCGGCGGCCCACTGGCGCTGGAGGCTGTCGATCTGCTCGCCGCCCGCGCCACGGGCCTGGACGCCGGTCCAGTACAGGACGTACACGACGAAGAGGACGATCAGGGTGCCGACGGTGAGGCACAGCTCGCTGAAGGTCCGTACGACGAGCCGCACGCGCCCTCCCGCTCCTCCGCCCGCGCCGGGCCGTGCCGTGCCGGGCCGGGTCGTGGGTCAGCTCACCGGCTTGGCCTGGTGGAGGTCCACTGTGCCCGAGTAGCCGGGCAGAGTCATCGCCTTGTGCTCGTCGACTTTCCAGCCGAGCCCGTAGGCCTTCACGTACAGCTGGTACTTCTTGATCGCTTCGGACTCGGCGAGCGCCTCGCTCAGCTTCCCCCGGTCTCCGACGGCGGTGATCCTGTACGGGGGCGAGTAGACGCGGCCCTGGAGGATCAGGGTGTTGCCGACGCAGCGGACGGCGCTGGTGGAGATGAGCCGCTGGTCCATGACCCGGATGCCCTCGGCGCCGCCCTGCCACAGGGCGTTGACGACGGCCTGGAGGTCCTGCTGGTGGATGACGAGGTCGTTGGCCTGTGGTTCGGGGTAGCCGGGGGCGGCCTGGGCGTTCGGCGGGGCGTCGTCGAGGGTGACGGTGAGGCCGGAGCCGGAGATCTCGGTGGTGCCCGCGTCGGCCTCCAGGGCGGCGAGCTTCTCGTCCTCGGCGCGGGTGGAGCCGTCGTCGCGGGCGGCGAGGGAGTCGACCTCGGCGCGGAGGGCGGCGGCGGTCTCGTCGAGGCCCTCGTTCTTGTGGCCGCGTTCCTCGATCAGATCGGAGAGGCGCAGCAGCGAGGCGTCGGTGCGGATGTTGGTGCCCTTGGCGGTGTTGAAACTGGTGACGAAGATCAGTCCGGCGAGGGCGAAAACGGCGAGGGTGAGGGCCCGGACGGGCCGCCATCGGGCGGTGCGGCCGGGGCCTTCGGGAGTGCCGATGGAATTGCTCAACGTACCCTGATCCCCTTCGGTGCCGCGGAACCACTACGCTAACGGACGCCTGGGGGACGCAGACGTCCTCCTTCGTCACATCCCGGCGCCAGCCACAGTTCCCTGCGCGGTCACGCAGCGCATCGACAGGAGAGTCCCTCGTGCCGAAGTCACGGATCCGCAAGAAGGCCGACTTCACGCCCCCGCCCGCGAAGCAGGCGACCAACATCAAGCTGACCAATCGCAGCTGGGTGGCGCCGGTGATGCTGGCGCTGTTCGCCATCGGTCTGGTGTGGATCGTGGTCTTCTACGTCACCGACGGTTCGATGCCGATCGAGTCGATCCGGAACTGGAACATCGTGGTGGGCTTCGGCTTCATCGCGGCCGGGTTCGGCGTCTCCACCCAGTGGAAGTAGCGGGCCCGCCCGCACCGTCGCAGGACACCACGAGGCCCTCGCACGGCACCGGTCCGTTCGGAGCGGTCCGCGCGGGGGACGACGGTCGGACCGCTCCGACGGTCGCTCGTCAAGTTCTCCCCTGAGCTTATCCACAGCGTTGTGCACAGCACTGGATAACTTCAGAAGATCTGTGGATAACTCGCGCCAAGTTGACGCCGGTATGACCGGAATCACCCTCGCTCGAATGAGTGATGCCCCTCGCCTCCCTGGAAAAACCCCAGGTCAGAGGCGAGGGGCGTGGCATTTCCCCACACAGCGGGGACAACCCGCCACTCACTGTGGATAACTCTGGGGAAAGCTCGCCGAAAAGCTCATCCAGAGCCCCCTGCACTCAGGTGAGCGCCGCCGAACGGGCCAGCACGATCCCCAGGTCGATCAGCAGGACCAGGCCGCAGGCCCCGTACTGCACGAGGTCACGGCGGGCCCGGGGCGCGTGCACGAGGGCGTACGTCACCAGGAGGCCCGCGACCAGGCCGCCGACGTGCGCCTCCCAGGAGATTCCCGGACGGGTGAATGTCACGAGGAGCGAGAGCGCCACGAAGAGGATCACCGGGCGCATGTCGTGCCGGTGCCTGCGGGCCAGCACGACCCAGGCGCCGATGAGCCCGTAGACGATGCCGGAGGCACCGAGCGACGGCTGGTTGGGCGCGGCGACGAGATAGGCGAGCGCCGAGCCGGAGAGCCCGGAGAGCAGACACAAGGCGGTGTACCGGACCCGGCCCAGTTCGGGCTCGACGATCCCGCCGATCACCCACAGGCCCATCACGTTGAAGAGGATGTGCCAGACCTCCTGGTGGAGGAAGGCCGAGGTGAGCAGCCGGTACCACTCGCCGTCCGCGACCCCGACGACCTCGCCGAGGAACGGGTTGTACGCGTACCCGATGAGCACCAGCTGGTCCACCAGCCGGTCGCCGAAGGCGAGGACGGCGAGGTAGACGGCGAGGTTGATCCCGATGAGGATCTTGGTGACGAACCGTCCGTCGCGCTCGATCCGGCCGCCCGCGAGCGTCCTCGGGCGGTTGGCGTCGGCGGAGTGGCCGGTGCCCGAGCCGCCGCGCACGCAGTCGGGGCACTGGAAGCCGACGGCGGCGGAGATCATGCACGCGGTGCAGATCGGCTTGTCGCAGCGGGTGCAGCGGATGCCGGTCTCGGCCTCCGGGTGGCGGTAGCAGCGCGCCGGACCGGCCTGCGGGTCCGTGGAGGGCCGCGGATCCATACGGGGTTCCCGTCCCTTCCGGCTCAGCGCTTCTCGATCACCACGGTGTCGACGACCACGTCCTGGAGCGGACGCTCGGTGTGCGGGTCGGTCGGCAGGGCCACGACGGCGTCGACGACCTTGCGGCTCTCCTTGTCGACGACCTCGCCGAAGATGGTGTGCTTGCGGTTCAGCCAGGTCGCGGGGGCGACGGTGACGAAGAACTGCGAGCCGTTGGTGCCCGGTCCCGCGTTGGCCATGGCCAGCAGATAGGGCCGGTCGAAGAACAGCTCGGGGTGGAACTCGTCGGCGAAGGAGTACCCCGGGTCGCCGGTGCCGTCACCGAGCGGATCGCCGCCCTGGATCATGAACCCCTTGATGACCCGGTGGAAGGCCGTGCCGTCGTACAGCGGGTCGGAGGAGACCTTGCCGGTCGCGGGGTGGGTCCACTCGCGCTCGCCGGAAGCGAGTTCGACGAAGTTCCGGACGGTCTTCGGGGCGTGGAACGGCATCAGCCGGACCTCGATGTCGCCCTGGCTGGTCTTGATGATCGCGTACAGCTGCTCGGCCACGGTCGCCTTCCGTCCACGTCGTGCGTGTCTGCCACGGTCGGGCCGTGTCATGTCACGCCTGTCTCTGGCGTGTCCGATCCTCGCATGACCCGGATGCCCGCCCCACATGCCGGACCTCGCTCCGGCGGGCATGATTTCGAAAAGGATGGAAAGGTGAAAAACCGACATCGCCAGCGGGCGACATCACCACCGAGGAGGAGGAATCCCGTGACCCGCATGGACAGCGTGCGCGCCGCCACAGGTTCGGCGAAGGAGAACGTTCTGCACGCCGCGGAAGTGGTGGCGCCGTACGCAGGCACGGCGAAGGACCAGGCGGCGCACTACGCGCACGAAGCGCGCGTACTGCTCGCGCCGAAGGTCTCGAAGGCCGCGTGCGTGGCCCGGGAGCAGGCTCGTGCGCAGTACGACGCGTACGTCGCACCGCATGTACCGCCGCGGGTCGACGCGGCCGCACACCGTGCGGCGGTCAAGACCCGCCTGGCCGCGCGACAGGCGGCCGACTACACCGTTCCCCGCGTCGAGCACGCGGTCGCCGCGACCGGTCCCGTCCTGGAGGAGGCCGGGTCGCGTTCCACCGCCGCCTGGGCCGCGCTGCGCGGGCAGGTGACGCCGGGGGAGATCCAGAAGATCGTACGGAAGCATGAGCGCCGGGCCAGGGCCGGACGCCTCACCAAGGGCCTGGTGGTCCTGGGGCTTCTGGTCGGCGGCGCGGTCGCCGCCTGGAAGTGCTGGGACAAGCAGGCCAACCCCGACTGGCTGGTCGAACCGCCCGCTCCCACCGAGGTGGACGAGGACACCGTCCCGTCGTCGGTGGACGGCAAGGTGGCTTCCCTCGACCCGGAGGCGGAGACCGGGGCGGATGCCGTCGCCGCGGCCGAAGAGGCCGGCGAACACGACGAGCGCCGCTGAGGCCGACGTATCTCACGGGGCTTGCGGATCTGGCAGGGCACAGGGGTCTGACGGAGCTTGTGGGTCTGGCTGGGCCGGTGTGAACGGACTCTGGGCTGGTGGGTCCGTCGGGCTGATGGGCCCGAGTGAGCTGGTGGGTCTGGTGGGTCCGACTGGGCTGGTGGGTCCGGCTCGGCCTGTAGGTCCGGTGGGACTCGTCAGGTCCGGCTGAGTCTGTGGGGCTTGTGGGTCTTGTGCGTCCAGTCGTGGGCTTGTGGGGCTATTCGTGTCTGTGAGCCTTGTGGGGCTGAGAAGCCTTGTGAGGCTGGGGAGTTTTGTGGGGCTGAGGAGTTTTGCTGGGCTCCCAAAGCCACAGGGGTTCCTGGGTCTCATGGAACTGAGGAGTCCTGCCGCCGGGCCGAGAAGTCCTGCCTGGCTCGCCGGTCCTGCGTTCCACGGGTCCTGCCGAGCTACGGGTTCCACAGGTCCTACGGAGCCACAGGTCCTGCGGGCCCCGCGGCCATGAGGTGCGCGGAGCGACGTACCGAGGGACGCGGCCGGAGAGCCGTACACCGGCTCCCGGGGAACGTACCGGGGCGCGTGACCTGCGGAGGGACGAGACGTACGAGGAGACGTGCCGTGCGGAGCGGCCGTGAGGCCGGGACGCGCGGAAGGACGCGAGCGATCGTGGTCACCGGCGCTACGCGGCGGCGAGCGCCAGCTCGGTCAGCGCGGCGGGCTCGTCGCTCACGGCCGGGGCACCGGCCGACGAGCGGTGCCGCGCGGCGGGCGAGGACCCGTGGGCCTCGGCGGCGATGCGCTGCTTGAGGGTGGGCGGCAGGGAACGGTCCCCGGCGAGCGTCCACCGGTGCGTCCGCTGCGCCGGTACGGAGGCCTCCGTCCGCCCGCCCGGCGCGGTGGCGACGGTGGCGACGCGGGCCGGGGCGGTGACCGGCTCCTCGGGCTGGTGGACGGCCTGCGGCTGGGCGGCCGTGGCGGTGCCCGCCAGGCCGACGGAGGAGAGCAGGGCGAAGAGGACGGAGAGGAAGGCGGTCCAGAACTGCTTGACCTTGGCGGTGGCCATGGCCCCTCGCTTTCGTGATGTTCTCGGATGGTTCATTTCGGGTTGCGCGCTTTACGTACTTTTCCCATGATGTGGATGCGCTCCCGATGTGCACGGACCGTGGCCGCCGCCGCGCAGTTCTTCCGATGAACACCACCCGTCCGGACCAGCGGGCCGGAACCCGCGGGCCCCGGCGCGGTCAGTTCCGGGAGTTGCCGAACAGGACCCGGTAGGCGATCAGCAGCACCAGGGCGCCGCCGATGGCCGCGCCCCAGGTGGCGAGGTCGTAGAACTGGGTCTGTATCGGGCGGTCCAGGAAGGTCGCGGAGAGCCAGCCGCCGAGGAAGGCCCCGGCGACGCCGATGAGGGTGGTGCCGATGAGGCCGCCCGGATCACGTCCGGGCAGGAGGAACTTGGCCACGGCTCCGGCCAGGAGGCCGAGGACGATCCAGCTGATGATGCCCATGGATGAGCTTCCTTCCGGTAGGGCGGGAGTGGACGGGACCGGGTACGGGTGAGCACCGGCCCCACGACGCCGACCTGCCCCCGGCCCGCCGTACGAAACCCTCTGCCGCGCCCTCTCGTACGGCCGGAGGGCCGCCCTGTTCTGCTGCGGTACATCGGCCCGCAGCCGCTGCCCCAGGTCTACGCGGAGGAACTGACGGACCGCGCCTGAACACCGGCCGCACGGGTGGGACCGGCGGGACCGTCCGCCCGCCGCCGCCGACGGGCGCGAGCACGACCGGCGAGAATGCCGAAAAGACCCCTCCGGCCTGTGCGGAACACAGGCCGGAGGGGTCTTGTCACGTGGAGCCTAGGGGAGTCGAACCCCTGACATCTGCCATGCAAAGACAGCGCTCTACCAACTGAGCTAAGGCCCCGGAACGAGGACAGCGTACCGGGTCACCCCCCATGTCCGGCAAAAGGATAGGACTCCCGGTCCGCGACCACGCTCCGTAAGATGCTGTGCGAGGTTCGCGGTGGCGAACCGCAGGGATGGGGAGTAAGTCATGGACGCAGCGCAGCAGGAAGCCACGGCCAGAGCCAGAGAGCTTCAGCGCAGTTGGTACGGGGAGCCGCTGGGGGCGCTCTTCCGTCGGCTGATCGACGACCTCGGGCTCAATCAGGCCAGGCTCGCGGCCGTCCTCGGGCTCTCCGCGCCCATGCTGTCCCAGCTGATGAGCGGCCAGCGGGCCAAGATCGGCAATCCGGCCGTCGTCCAGCGCGTCCAGGCCCTCCAGGAGCTCGCCGTCCAGGTCGCCGACGGCAGTGTCAGCGCCGCCGAGGCCGCCGACCGGATGGACGAGGTCAAGAAGTCGCAGGGCGGTTCCGTCCTCACCGGCGCCACCCAGCCCACCAACGGCTCCGGCGCGCCGACCGTGCGCCGGGTGGTCCGCGAGATCCAGTCCCTGCTGCGCTCCGTAGCGGCGGCGGGCGACATCATCGACGCCGCCGACTCCCTCGCCCCGGCCCACCCGGAACTGGCGGAGTTCCTCCGGGTGTACGGCGCGGGCCGCACGGCGGACGCCGTCGCCCACTACGAGTCGCACCAGAACTAGACCGTCCGGCGGCACCACCGGGACCACGCACCGGGGAGCGGGCGCAGCACGAGGGGTGGGGTCTTCGCCGGCCGGTACTAGCTGGTCGGCCCGGCCGGGCGGGGCGGCGCAGGCGCCGTCCGCCGCGCCCGGGACCACCGGCGCCGCCGCCACCTGACGGCCAAGGTGCTGCGGGGTTCTGCTCCAGAGCGACACACACTGCTCCGCTTCGTCCGCGAGCGGGCGCTGCTCCGTCTGACCGCGGCGCACCACCTCGTGGGCACGCCCGGACATCTCGCGCCCGAGCAGATCCTCGGCGCCGAACCCGACTTCCCTACCGATCTGTTCGCGGTCGGTCTGGTCACGCTGCATCCGCGCCAGGGCCGCGTACCGGACTCCAGGGCACTGGTTGGTGTGGGGCTTCGTCGAGCACGGCACCCCGAGCCCCCCGAAGGCGTGCCCGAGCCGCTGTGGCAGGTCCTCGCTGGGCTGCTCCGGCCCGACCCCGCAGGGCCGGTTCCGTACCGGTCACGGGCGCCCGCGAGTCGCTCGGCGCGGCCGTCGAGGTGCTGCCCGCGCCGAGGGGTGACGAGGCGCGGGACGAGATCCGCGATCAACGGGACCCCTGCCACCGGGTTTCCGCCCAGAGTGCCAGAGCGCCCCGGGAGCCCCGCAGCTGCCCCGGACAGCACCTCCTGTCACTCCCGGCCGCTCCCACCCGCCCCTGTGGGCCCCGTGGCCCGCCGTACGCCCCCGAGCACGCCCCCGGCCCTCCGGTGCCCCCGGCACCGTCCCGCCCGCGCACGCCCGCTTCCTCACGCGCTCCCCCTCGGCGCTTCACACCGGCAAGGAAAAATCGCTCGGACAGAGCGAAGCCCCGGCCCGCTCACGCGCGGCCGGGGCTTCACCCACAGACGTTCTTCGACTCAGACACCGGAACCTGCGGGCACGGAGTCGGTCGCCTCCGTCCACAGGTCCTGCTCGGCGCGATCCGCCTGGATCTGGCGGTACACGAGGAGCCCGCCGATGGCGGCCAGTGCGACCAGGAGAAGCTTCTTCACCGCGCGACCTCGTCCTTCGTTGACGTAGGGGACTTCTGACGCCCACTCTACACATCGACCGATACCGATCGGTGACCTGTGCGAGGTTCAAACCTCCGGCCGCGTCCGGAGAAACAGATCGGCCCGGACGGAGTACCGTCCGGGCCGATCGTCACTGTGGGGCTAACAGGATTTGAACCTGTGGCCTCATCCTTATCAGGGATGCGCTCTAACCAACTGAGCTATAGCCCCGCCGCGCTCTGCGGAGTATGTCCCGCGCGCTGACTCCTGAAGATTAGCGCACGTGGGGGCCAGTCCCAAAATCCGTTCCCGGGCCGGCCCCGCACGCCCTACTCGTCCTCGGCGAGGGTCAGCTCCACACCGCCCACGAAGCCCGCCGACAGGTTGTAGATGAACGCGCCCAGCGTCGCCAGGGCGGTCATCAGCACCACGTCGATCACCGCGATCACCGAGGTGAACATCAGCACCCTCGGCAGCGACAGGAACGACTGCAGGTCGAAGCCGTTGGACTCGTTCGAGCCCGTCGCCTCGCTGATCGTGCCGCCGACCGTGGAGAAGACGCCCATGGCGTCCATGACCATCCACAGCACGGCCGCCGCGACGACCGTGCAGATGCCCAGCGCGATGGAGAGCAGGAAGCTCACCTTCATCACCGACCACGGATCGGCCTTGGCCACCCGCAGCCGCGCCTTGCGCGTCCGGGGCGTCGTACGTGCCCCGGTACGCGGCCGGCGCACGGCACCGGTCCCCGCCTGCTGGCCGCCCGGCGCCGAAGCGCCGTACGCCTGCGGCGGATGGTAGGGCCCCGTCGGCTGCGCACTCGTGCGCTCACCGGGCAGCGGCCCGTTGTAGGTCTCGTACGGGGGCTGCTGCCCCCGAGTGTCCGTCACCGCAACCCCCTGGGAGTCCGTGGCGGAGCCACGGGCGCCGTTCGCTCCAGCACCAGCAGAAGCTCCGGCAGCCGCCGATCCGGCGCCCGTGGCTCCACTCACGCTCTCACTCCTCGTGCTCCCCTGCCGAGGGCTCCGTGCCCTCGACTGTCCCGGTCTCGACCACCACGGTCTCGACCACCGTGTCCTCCGACGCCTCCACGGCCTCGTCGGACTCGTCCACCTCGTCGTCACCGCTCGCCTCGGCGTTGCGCGCGATGCCGACGACGGCGTCACGCTTGCCCAGGTTGATCAGCTGGACGCCCATGGTGTCACGGCCGGTCTCCCTGACTTCGCTGACTCGCGTACGGATCACACCGCCGGACAGTGTGATGGCGAGGATCTCATCCGTCTCCTCCACCACCAGCGCGCCCACGAGCGAGCCCCGGTCCTCCACGATCTTGGCAGCCTTGATGCCGAGGCCGCCGCGGCCCTGGACGCGGTACTCGTCGACGGCGGTGCGCTTCGCGTAGCCGCCGTCGGTCGCGGTGAAGACGAACGTACCGGGCCGGACGACATTCATCGAGAGCAGCTCGTCGTCCTCGCGGAAACTCATCCCCTTGACGCCCGAGGTGGCGCGTCCCATCGGACGCAGCGCGTCGTCCGTTGCGGTGAAGCGGATCGACTGCGCCTTCTTGCTGACGAGCAGCAGATCGTCCTCGGCGGAGACCAGCTCGGCGCCGATCAGCTCGTCGTCCGCGCCGTTCTCGGTCTCGCGCAGGTTGATCGCGATGACACCGCCGGAGCGCGGCGAGTCGTAGTCCTTCAGCGCGGTCTTCTTCACCAGACCGGCCTTGGTCGCGAGCACCAGGTACGGCGCGGCCTCGTAGTCGCGGATCGCCAGGATCTGCGCGATCTGCTCGTCCGGCTGGAAGGCCAACAGGTTGGCGACGTGCTGGCCGCGCGCGTCCCGGCCCGCGTCGGGCAGCTCGTACGCCTTCACGCGGTAGACCCGGCCCTTGTTCGTGAAGAACAGCAGCCAGTGGTGGGTCGTGGAGACGAAGAAGTGGTCGACGATGTCGTCCTGCTTCAGCTTCGTGCCGCGCACGCCCTTGCCGCCGCGCTTCTGCGAGCGGTAGTCCTCGGTCTTCGTCCGCTTCACATAGCCACCGCGCGAGATGGTGACGACGATGTCCTCCTCGGCGATCAGGTCCTCGATGGACATGTCACCGTCGAAGGGCACGAGCTTGGACCGGCGGTCGTCGCCGAACTTCTCGACGAGCGCGGCCAGCTCCTCGCTGACGATCGAGCGCTGGCGCTCCGGGGAGGCCAGGATCGCGTTGTACTCGTTGATCTTCGCCTGGAGCTCGTCGTGTTCGGCGACGATCTTCTGGCGCTCCAGGGCGGCGAGCCGGCGGAGCTGCATCTCCAGGATCGCGTTGGCCTGGATCTCGTCGATCCGGAGCAGCTCCATCAGGCCGCCGCGCGCGATCTCGACGGTGTCGCTGCGCCGGATGAGCGCGATGACCTCGTCGATCGAGTCGAGCGCCTTGAGCAGACCGCGCAGGATGTGGGCGCGCTCCTCGGCCTTGCGCAGCCGGAAGCGGGTCCGGCGCACGATGACCTCGATCTGGTGCGTCACCCAGTGGCGGATGAACGCGTCGAGCGAGAGGGTGCGCGGCACGCCGTCGACGAGCGCCAGCATGTTCGCGCCGAAGTTCGTCTGGAGATCGGTGTGCTTGTACAGGTTGTTGAGGACGACCTTGGCGACGGCGTCGCGCTTGAGCACGATCACCAGGCGCTGGCCGGTCCGGGACGAGGTCTCGTCGCGGACGTCGGCGATGCCGCCGACCTTGCCGTCCTTGACCAGGTCGGCGATCTTCTGCGCGAGGTTGTCCGGGTTGGTCTGGTACGGGAGCTCCGTGACCACCAGACACTGGCGGTTCTGGATCTCCTCGACCTCGACGACCGCGCGCATCGTGATGGAGCCGCGACCGGTGCGGTACGCCTCCTCGATGCCCTTGCGGCCGACGACGAGCGCGCCGGTGGGGAAGTCCGGGCCCTTGATCCGCTCGATCAGGGCGTCGAGGAGTTCCTCGTGGCTTGCCTCGGGGTGCTCCAGGGCCCACTGGGCACCGGCCGCGACCTCGCGCAGGTTGTGCGGCGGGATGTTGGTGGCCATGCCGACGGCGATGCCCGCGGAGCCGTTGACCAGCAGGTTCGGGAACCGGGCCGGGAGGACCGTGGGCTCCTTGTTGCGGCCGTCGTAGTTGTCCGTGAAGTCGACGGTCTCCTCGTCGATGTCGCGGAGCATCTCCATCGACAGCGGCGCCATCTTGCACTCGGTGTAGCGCATGGCGGCGGCCGGGTCGTTGCCCGGGGAGCCGAAGTTGCCGTTGGAGTCGACGAGCGGCATCCGCATCGACCAGGGCTGGGCGAGCCGGACGAGCGCGTCGTAGATCGAGGAGTCGCCGTGCGGGTGGTACGTGCCCATGACGTCACCGACGACGCGGGCGCACTTGTAGAAGCCCTTCTCGGGCCGGTAGCCGCCGTCGTACATCGCGTACAGCACGCGCCGGTGGACGGGCTTGAGGCCGTCCCGTACGTCGGGCAGCGCGCGGGACACGATGACGGACATCGCGTAGTCGAGGTACGAGCGCTGCATCTCGGTCTCGAGCCCGACGGGCTCGATCCGCATGACGGGTTCCTGCTCTTCGGTGGTGCCGGTGGGCGTGGTTTCGTCGGCCATTGCTGGTCGTCAGTCCTTTCGTACGGTCAGCGGGGACCGACTCAGATGTCGAGGAAGCGAACGTCCTTGGCGTTGCGCTGGATGAACGAACGGCGTGCCTCGACGTCCTCACCCATGAGGACCGAGAAGAGGTCGTCGGCCTGGGCCGCGTCGTCCAGGGTGACCTGGCCGAGGACGCGGTGCTCGACGTCCATGGTGGTGACGCGCAGCTCCTCGGCGTTCATCTCGCCGAGGCCCTTGAAGCGCTGGATCGAGTCTTCCTTGATCCGCTTGCCGTTCTGCTTGCCCAGCTCGACGAGCGCGTCCCGCTCCCGGTCCGAGTAGGCGTACTCGAAGTCGTCCCGGCCCCACTTGATCTTGTAGAGCGGCGGGCGGGAGAGGTAGACGTGCCCGGCCTCGACCAGCGGCCGCATGAAGCGGAAGAGGAAGGTCAGGAGCAGGGTGTTGATGTGCTGGCCGTCGACGTCGGCGTCCGCCATCAGGATGATCTTGTGATAGCGGAGCTTCTCGATGTCGAAGTCCTCGTGCACCCCGGTGCCGAAGGCGCTGATGAGCGCCTGGACCTCGGTGTTCTGCAGGATCTTGTCGATCCGCGCCTTCTCGACGTTCAGGATCTTGCCGCGGATCGGCAGGATGGCCTGGTACATCGGGTTGCGGCCGGACTTGGCCGAACCGCCGGCGGAGTCGCCCTCGACGATGAAGATCTCGCACTTGGACGGGTCGTTCGACTGGCAGTCGGAGAGCTTGCCCGGCAGCGACGCCGACTCCAGGAGGCCCTTGCGGCGGGTCAGGTCGCGCGCCTTGCGCGCGGCCACGCGCGCGGTGGCGGCCTGGATCGACTTGCGGATGATGTCCGCGGCCTCGATCGGGTTGCGGTCGAGCCAGTCGTTGAGGTGCTCGTAGACCGCGCGCTGCACGAAGGTCTTGGCCTCCGTGTTGCCCAGCTTCGTCTTGGTCTGGCCCTCGAACTGCGGCTCGCTCAGCTTGACCGAGATGATCGCCGTCAGACCCTCGCGGATGTCGTCGCCCGTGAGGTTGTCGTCCTTCTCGCGGAGCAGCTTCTTGTCGCGCGCGTACTTGTTGATCAGCGAGGTCAGCGCCGCCCGGAAGCCCTCCTCGTGCGTGCCGCCCTCGTGGGTGTGGATGATGTTGGCGAAGGAGTACACGCCCTCGCTGTAGCCGCTGTTCCACTGCATCGCGACCTCGAGGGACAGGCTCTTGTCCTTGTCCTCCGCCTCCAGGTCGATCACCGTGGGGTGGATCAGCTCGCCCTTGCGCGAGTTGAGGTACTTCACGAAGTCGACGATGCCGCCCTCGTAGTGGTACTTCACCGTGCGGGCGGCGGGCTCGGTGGCCTCCGTGGCGGGGACGTCCGCCCCGACCGTGGCCTTCGCCGACTCGCGCTCGTCCGTGAGCGTCAGGGTGAGGCCCTTGTTGAGGAAGGCCATCTCCTGGAAGCGGCGCGCGAGCGTCTCGAAGGAGTACTCGGTGGTCTCGAAGATGTCCGGGTCGGCCCAGAAGGTGACCGAGGTGCCGGTCTCCTCGGTCGCCTCGTGCTGGACGAGCGGGGCGGTCGGGACGCCCATCGCGTACTCCTGCGTCCAGCGGTGACCGTCCGTCTTGATCTCGACGGCGATCCTCGTGGACAGGGCGTTCACGACCGACACACCGACACCGTGCAGACCGCCGGAGACGGCGTAGCCGCCGCCGCCGAACTTGCCGCCCGCGTGCAGCACGGTCAGGACGACCTCGACGGCCGGCTTGCCCTCGGAGGCCACGATGCCCACCGGGATGCCGCGGCCGTTGTCGATCACGCGGACGCCGCCGTCGGGCAGGATCGTCACGTCGATGGTGTCGGCGTGACCGGCCAGGGCTTCGTCGACCGAGTTGTCGACGACCTCCTGCACCATGTGGTGCAGACCGCGCTCGCCGGTCGAGCCGATGTACATGCCGGGGCGCTTGCGCACGGCATCCAGGCCTTCGAGGACCTGGATGTTGTTGGCGGTGTACTGGTTGTTCTCGTTGGGGTCGCCGGAATCGGCCACGAAGCGCCCTTTCTGGCACAGCACAGACCGTTCTCCGGGCATACGGGAGCCGGCTGCGTCGTTCGACATTTCCGCGGGGTGGCGGGATTCCTTCCAGTCTACCGGTAGCGCCGACACTCATGGGGGTTTGCCGGTACCTGAGTCCGCATGTGCCGCCCTGAGTGGGAGCTAGACGACTCCCCATATCCGGACAGGGGCTCCAGAGCCCCCTGACGGCCACCCAGCGCTTCGGGCCGATGTCTCGCTGTGGGCATCCGGCCCGCCGTGTCACGGGCACGGGCCCGCGGGGGCGGAACGGGCGGGCGGGGGCGGGACGGAACCGCCGGGCGGCGGGGAGGGGTGCGGCGGAATCGGGACATCCGCACGGGCGCGCGTGTACGAGCGCCCGTGCGCGGGCACATGGGCTGGCGGGCCGTGCCCGGCCGGGCACGTGGTGACGGGCCGTCCGCCGAGGAGCCGGGTGGGGCGGGCGCATGAGGACGGGCCCGCGTCGGGGCTCCCGCGCGGGAGGACGGGCCGCGCCGAGGACGCTCGCGCGGGGGGACGGCCGGGTGAGGGCGGCCCGGAGTGGGAACGGCCGGGGGTGGCGGCGATCTGGTGGGGCGGCTCAGGCGAAGGCTGCTCGTGCTGGGGTACAGCTCGTGCGAGGGAGGCTCGTGTGAGGGCGCGCACACTTTCGGCGGGCGCTGGGCGCACGCCCCTTTCGCCGCGCGCCCAGCGCCCAGCACGCCCCGCCTCACGGGAGGGCGGCTACCCGTACGTGTCCCCGGGCCCGACGCTGCCGGGGGCCCTGAGCGGTCCGTACCCGCGCCGGGGCGCGCCGGGGCCGAGGACCTTGATCACCCGTACCGTCCCGTGCCCCAGGTCCTCGTTGAGGCGGGCGACGAGCCGGGGGGCGAGCAGCCGCAGCTGGGTCGCCCAGGCCGTCGAGTCGCATTGGACGGTCAGCACGCGCGCGTCCGGCTCGTCGTCGAACTTCAGCGGTACGCAGTGCTTGGCCAGGTCCTCGCCGACGATCTGCGGCCAGCGGCCCATGACCCCGCCGACGGCCGCGGGCGTCTCCCAGCCCCGCTCGGTGATCAGCCGGTTGATCGCGGCTCCGAGCGCCATCGGGTCGCGCCCGTCGGCGCGCGCGCCGGAGCGCAGTCCGCCCCCGCGCCGGGCCTGCTTCTTCTGCTGGGCGGCTGCGCCCCGCGCCTTCGCCTGTTCCTTGGCGGCGCGCAGGGCGACCCTGGCGAGGTCCACTCCGGAGGATTCGGGGACCGCGGGCCTGTCCACAGGCTGTGGGGAACCCTCGCTCATGTCCGCTCGACCGTCCCGCCCGCCACCGTGTAACGCGCCCCGGCGAGGACACCCGGCACGTCGTCGTCGACGGCAGCGGTGACGAGGACCTGCTCGCCGCCCGCCACCAGCTCCGCGAGCCGTTCGCGCCGCCGGGCGTCCAGTTCGGCGAAGACGTCGTCGAGGACGAGGACCGGCTCGTTGCCCTCGCTCCGCAGCAGGTCGTACGAGGCGAGCCGGAGCGCCAGCGCGTACGACCAGGACTCGCCGTGGCTCGCGTACCCCTTGGCGGGCAGGTCGCCGAGCCTGAGGAGCAGTTCGTCGCGGTGCGGACCGACCAGGGTGACGCCCCGCTCGACCTCCTGCTTGCGCACCTCTCCCAGGGCGGCGAGCAACTGCTCGTACAGCTCCTCGCGGGTGTGCCCGGCGCCGGGCGCGGACGGCCGGTACTCGAGGAGCAGCGGTCCCCCGCCGGGCGCCAGCTGCTCGTACGCCTTGTCCGCGAGCGGCTGGAGTACGGAGATCAGGTCGAGCCGCTGGGCGAGCAGCTCCGCCCCGGCACGGGCCAGGTGCTGGTCCCAGACGTCGAGCGTCGACAGGTCCATGCCGCGACCGCCGTGTCTGCGGGCCATCGCCGCCGACTTCAGGAGCGTGTTGCGCTGCTTGAGGACGCGCTCGTAGTCGGAGCGGACGCCCGCCATGCGCGGCGTGCGCGCCGTGATGAGTTCGTCGAGGAAGCGTCGGCGCTCGCCCGGGTCGCCCTTCACCAGGGCGAGGTCTTCCGGCGCGAACAGCACGGTCCGCACGATGCCGACCACATCACGCGGTCTGACCTGCGAGGACCTGTTGATGCGGGCGCGGTTGGCGCGGCCCGGGTTGAGTTCGAGTTCGATGAGCTGGGAGCGCTCGCCCTGGGTGACGGCGGCGCGCACGACGGCGCGCTCGGCGCCCATCCGCACCAGCGGCGCGTCGGAGGCGACCCGGTGGCTGGACAGGGTCGCGAGATAGCCGACGGCCTCGACCAGATTGGTCTTGCCCTGGCCGTTGGCACCCACGAAAGCGGTGACGCCCGGGTCGAGCGGTACCTCGACCCGGGCGTACGAGCGGAAGTCGGCCAGCGAGAGGTGCGTGACGTGCATGGTTGGGCGCCGACCTTCCCCCAGCGGCTGTGCACCACCGGGTGCACAGCCTGTGGACTACTTCTTGGACTCGACCGCGTGGCCGCCGAACTGGTTGCGCAGCGCGGCGATCATCTTCATCTGCGGGGAGTCGTCCTGCCGCGAGGCGAACCGCGCGAACAGCGAGGCTGTGATCGCCGGGAGCGGCACCGCGTTGTCGATGGCCGCCTCGACGGTCCACCGGCCCTCGCCGGAGTCCTGCGCGTAGCCCCGGAGCGCGTCCAGGTGCTCGTCCTCGTCCAGCGCGTTCACCGCGAGGTCGAGCAGCCAGGAACGGATGACCGTGCCCTCCTGCCAGGAGCGGAAGACCTCGCGCACATCGGTGACGGAGTCGACCTTCTCCAGGAGCTCCCAGCCCTCGGCGTAGGCCTGCATCATGGCGTACTCGATGCCGTTGTGGACCATCTTGGCGAAGTGGCCCGCGCCGACCTTGCCCGCGTGGACCGAGCCGAACTCGCCCTCGGGCTTGAGGGCGTCGAAGATCGGCTGGACCCTCGCCACGTCCTCGGCGGAGCCGCCGTACATCAGCGCGTAGCCGTTCTCCAGGCCCCAGACGCCGCCGGAGACACCGCAGTCGACGAAGCCGATGCCCTTGGCCGCCAGCTCCTCCGCGTGCTTCTCGTCGTCGGTCCAGCGGGAGTTGCCGCCGTCCACGACGATGTCGCCGGGGGAGAGCAGTTCGGCCAGCTCGTCGATGGTGGACTGGGTCGCGGCACCGGCCGGGACCATCACCCACACGACGCGCGGACCCTTGAGCTTGCCCACAAGCTCTTGCAGGCTGTGGACATCGGCGAGGTCCGGGTTGCGGTCGTATCCGATGACGGTGTGGCCTGCGCGGCGGATGCGCTCGCGCATGTTGCCGCCCATCTTGCCGAGACCGACGAGACCGAGCTCCATCAGAGATTCCTTAAGCGTCGTGTGCGGTTCGTACCCGCGTCCGAGCCTACGCCCGGACGCGGGTGCACACCTGTGGGGTCAGCCGCTCAGGCGAAGCCCCGTACGGGGCGCTCGACCGGAGGGCCGCACCGCTCCACGGGCGGCCTCCGGGGGCGATCCCCGGACCCGGGTTCAGCCGGAGAGCCGCACCGGCATGATCAGGTACTTGTACGCCTCGTCCGCCTCGGCGTCCACGGCCGCCCTGCCGCTGAGCAGCGCGGGCTTGGTGGAGGTCGTGAAGGAGAGCTGGGCGACCGGGGAGTCGATCGCGCTCAGACCGTCGAGCAGGAAGGTCGGGTTGAAGGCGATCGAGATGTCGTCGCCCTCCAGCTTCGCGTCGACCCGCTCCACAGCCTGTGCGTCGTCGCTGGAGCCGGCTTCGAGGATGAGCACGCCCTGCTCGAAGCTCAGCCGCACCGGGGTGTTGCGCTCGGCCACCAGGGCCACGCGCTTGACGGCCTCGACGAACGGCGCGGTCTCGATCACGGCGATCGAGTTGAACTCGGTCGGGAAGAGCGTCCGGTACTTCGGCAGGTCGCCCTCGAGGAGCCGGGTGGTGGTGCGGCGGCCCGCGCCCTCGAAGCCGATGAGGCCCTCGCCCTTGCCGGAGCCGGAGAGCGCCAGGGTGACCGTGTCACCGCTGGTGAGCGCCTTCGCGGTGTCCAGGAGGGTCTTCGCGGGCACCAGGGCGACGGCGGAGGCGTCCGGGGACTCCGGCTTCCACAGGAACTCGCGGACCGCGAAGCGGTAGCGGTCGGTGGAGGCCAGGGTGACGGTGTCGCCCTCGATCTCGATGCGCACACCGGTGAGGACGGGCAGCGTGTCGTCACGGCCGGCGGCGATGGCCACCTGCGCGGCGGCGGAGGCGAAGACCTCACCGGGGACGGTGCCGGTGGCGGTCGGCATCTCGGGCAGCGCCGGGTACTCCTCCACGGGCAGGGTGTGGAGGGTGAAGCGGGAGGAGCCGCAGACCACGGTCGCCCGGACGCCGTCGGTGGAGATCTCCACCGGGCGGTTGGGGAGGGCGCGGCAGATGTCGGCGAGCAGACGGCCGGAGACCAGGACGGTGCCGTCCTCCTCGACCTCCGCCCCGACGGAGACACGGGCCGAGACCTCGTAGTCGAAGCTGGAGAAGCTCAGCGCGCCGTCCTCGGCCTTCAGCAGAAGGCCCGCGAGCACGGGCGCCGGCGGACGGGCCGGAAGGCTGCGGGCCACCCAGGCCACCGCCTCCGCGAGTACATCGCGCTCCACCCGGATCTTCACCGGAACCGCCTCCTGCTGTTGCTGGCTCTTCGTCGACTGCGAGAACCAGTCTGACGTACGCCGCCGACACTCGGTGCTGCTCGGGGTCAAGTCGGGTCGAGCAGGCGTCCGAGCTCCGGCGGCGAGTTGTGCACAGGCCCCACTTCGAAGCGGATTCCTAGCTAACTCTAAGTAGGAGTAGTAGTAGGGCCTGTGGAAACGGTGGATAACCCCGTATTCGCAGGTCAGGCCCTGTTTTTTGTCCACCGAGCCTGTGGGTGGAGGCGGTGGAAAACCCGGGGTCTCTGTGGACACCCGAAAGTTCTGCACAGGCCATGCACAGGCGACGGGGAGTTCTCCCCAGCGATGTCCCCAGCTTTACCCGGGTTCCCCACAGCCCAACCGTCCACCTTGGTGTGACGGCTTTCACTCGGCGCGGTGACCATGGCCGTTTTGTTGCCGAACAGTGGACAGGGGTGTGGAGAAGCTGTGGGCAACGGGCTGCTGCCTGTGGGTTGCCGGTGGACAACCTTCGAGGCCTCCTGTGGACGAAAATTTTATCCACAGCCTGTGGAGATCTTTTATGCACAATTCCACAGGGTGCTGACCTGGGGTGATGATCTGTCACCAGCCGGGCCTGTGGACACGATCCGGATAACTTCGTAGTCCCCACCCTGTGGACGGGAGATCATCCCCCAATCTGTGGAGAACCTGCCACCGGAGCGGCTTAATCGAACAGCCCCGCGCCGTGGCGACCGTCCGTGCACAGCCGCGTACGGCCCCGCAGGTGCTCCAGAAGGCCCCGAGGAGGGGTCCGGAGGGGGTCTGGAGAGAGCCCCAGGAGGGTCTGGAGCGGTTCTGGAGAGGGTGCGGGAAGCGTCAGGGGACGGCTCGGGGACCGCTCGGATACGGAATCGGGGGACTTCCGCTCGGGCCAGGTCCGGTCGCCGGTCCCGCCGCCCCGACGGCGTACGGGACAAGGCCCGGGAACGGCGAAGGGCGCCCCGGGAGGTGTCCCGGGGCGCCCTTGGGTCCGGCGGGGTCGCGCCGCCGCCCGTCAGCCGTTCTTGATGCGGTTGGTCAGCTCGGTGACCTGGTTGTAGATGGAGCGCCGCTCCGCCATCAGCGCGCGGATCTTCCGGTCCGCGTGCATCACCGTCGTGTGGTCACGCCCGCCGAACTGCGCGCCGATCTTCGGCAACGACAGGTCCGTCAGCTCCCGGCACAGGTACATGGCGATCTGCCGGGCCGTCACCAGGACGCGGCTGCGCGACGATCCGCACAGGTCCTCCACCGTGAGCCCGAAGTAGTCGGCCGTGGCCGCCATGATCGCCGGTGCGGTGATCTCCGGCGACGAGTCGTCGCCACCCGGGATCAGGTCCTTCAGGACGATCTCGGTCAGGCCCAGGTCCACCGGCTGCCGGTTGAGGCTCGCGAAGGCGGTCACCCGGATCAGCGCGCCCTCCAGCTCGCGGATGTTCCGTGAGATCCGGGAGGCGATGAACTCCAGCACCTCCGGCGGGGCGTTCAGCTGCTCCTGCACCGCCTTCTTCCGGAGGATCGCGATCCGGGTCTCCAGCTCCGGCGGCTGCACATCGGTGGTGAGGCCCCACTCGAAGCGGTTGCGGAGCCGGTCCTCCAGGGTCACCAGCTGCCGGGGCGGCCGGTCCGAGGAGAGCACGATCTGCTTGTTCGCGTTGTGCAGGGTGTTGAAGGTGTGGAAGAACTCCTCCTGCGTCGACTCCTTGCTCGCGAGGAACTGGATGTCGTCGACGAGCAGGATGTCCACATCGCGGTAGCGCTTGCGGAAGGCGTCGCCCTTGCCGTCCCGGATCGAGTTGATGAACTCGTTGGTGAACTCCTCCGAGCTCACGTACCGCACGCGCGTGCCCGGGTAGAGGCTCCGCGCGTAGTGCCCGATCGCGTGCAGCAGGTGGGTCTTGCCGAGGCCCGACTCGCCGTAGATGAAAAGCGGGTTGTACGCCTTCGCCGGCGCCTCCGCCACCGCGACGGCGGCGGCGTGCGCGAACCGGTTCGAGGAACCGATCACGAAGGTGTCGAAGAGGTACCGGGGATTCAGCCGCGCGTGCTGCTCGCCCGGCGCGCCCGTGCCCTGCCCGCTGGAAGAGGAACCCGGGCCCGGCACGGGACCGCCCGGCCGGGGGCCGGGGCGGGCACCACCGTGGCCCTGCGGGTCGGGCAGCTCGGAGCGCTGCGGCTCGTACCCCCGGGACGGCTCGTCGTAGCGCGGCTGCCGGGACTGCTCGGGGCCGGTGTACGGGGCGCGCTCCTGGTAGCCGCCGAGCCGCGGCTGCTGCCAGGACAGGTCCTCCTGGGTCCGCGGCCAGGCGCCGGGGTCGGGCCGCTGCTGCCCGTAGTCCGGGTAGGCGGGGCGGGCGGTGGGCAGCCCGTCGTCGGGCATCGGCCGGTGGCCGTAGCCGTCGTACTTCTCGTACGTCTCCGCCTGCCCGCGCTCGTCGTACCGGGACTGCTGCGGCTGCTGCGCCGGGGGAGCGGGCGGCGTCGGCTCCCCGACCGACTCGTCGACGGTGATCGCGATCCGGATCGGCCTGCCGCACTCATGGCTGAGGGTCTCGCTGATCAGCGGGGCCAGGCGGCCCTCCAGGACGCGCTTGCCCCACTCGTTGGGGACGGCGAGCAGCGCCGTGTCGGCGACCAGGGCGAGCGGCTGGCAGCGTTCGATCCACTGCTTGTCCTTGGGCTCGATCCCCTGCTGGCCCTCGGCGAGGAGACGTTCCAGGACGCGTGGCCACACTGCGGCAAGATCGGCAGGTACGTCAGCCACAGGGCACGCTTTCTCGCAGGTCCCACGATGGTGTGGTTCTCGGGGACGGTGGGTCGGTGTCCGTGAGGACGGGTCCGTGAGGACAGGAGAGGACAGAACGGAAAAGATTGTGGAGTCTGTCCAAGGTAGTCGCGCCGCCTGACGTGGTTCAAGTTGTTGTCCACAGCCTGTGCACAATGGGAGGTGGCGACAGGTCGGTTTGACCGGATGGCGTAGCCGCGCGTACCGTGACCAGGTCGAGTTGTCGATGGCTGCTGCCGCCTGCCTCCGATGGGCAAAGATCACGGTCTGTGATCGTGAAGCGGTGCACTCGGGCGTATTGCGAGCTACTCGTGGGCGCACGGTGACAGCCAGGCGATGTCCCGCCATCTACGAATCATTTCTGGAGCCCCCGAGTGAGCAAGCGCACCTTCCAGCCGAACAACCGTCGTCGTGCGAAGACCCACGGCTTCCGTCTGCGTATGCGCACCCGCGCCGGCCGCGCCATCCTGGCGAACCGCCGTGGCAAGGGTCGCGCGAGCCTGTCCGCCTGATCCACCTCAAACAGGTCATGACGTGCTGCCTACCGAGAATCGGCTGAGGCGGCGCGAGGACTTCGCAACTGCGGTACGACGAGGACGCAGGGCCGGGCGCCCGCTCCTCGTCGTCCACCTACGCAGCGGTGCAACGGACCCGCACGCGCCTGGGGAGAGCGCTCCCCAGACGCGTGCGGGTTTCGTCGTGAGCAAAGCCGTAGGCGGTGCGGTCGTACGCAACCAGGTGAAGCGTCGCCTCCGCCATCTCATGCGAGACCGTCTCACCGAGCTGCCCCCCGGTAGCCTGGTGGTCGTACGGGCGTTGCCCGGTGCCGGCGACGCCGACCACGCGCAGCTGGCCCGAGACCTGGACGCCGCTCTTGAGCGGCTGCTGGGAGGGGGCGCGCGATGAAGTACCCGCTCCTTGCTCTCATCAAGCTGTACCAGTGGACGATCAGCCCCCTTCTGGGGCCCGTCTGCCGGTACTACCCGTCGTGTTCCCACTACGGATTCACGGCCATCGACCGGCATGGCGCGATCAAGGGCACGGCCCTGACCGCCTGGCGCATCCTGCGGTGCAATCCGTGGTCGCCCGGCGGAGTGGACCACGTCCCCGCGCGCAAGCGCCCCCGCTGGCACGAGATGCTGCGGAACGCGTTGCGTGGCGACAAGGGCGGGTCCCCCGCCGAGACGAGCCCGGCCGCCGAGACCTCGCCCAATGCTCAAGGAGCCTGATTAGTGGACACGATCGCCAGTCTGTTCAGCTTCATCACCTGGCCTGTTTCCTGGGTCATCGTCCAGTTCCACAAGGTGTACGGGGCGGTCTTCGGCCCTGACACGGGCTGGGCCTGGGGCCTGTCCATCGTGTCCCTCGTGGTGCTGATCCGTATCTGTCTGATCCCGCTGTTCGTCAAGCAGATCAAGTCGACGCGGAACATGCAGGCGCTCCAGCCGAAGATGAAGGCGATCCAGGAGCGCTACAAGAGCGACAAGCAGCGTCAGTCCGAAGAGATGATGAAGCTGTACAAGGAGACGGGTACCAACCCGCTCTCCTCGTGCCTTCCCATCCTGGCCCAGTCGCCGTTCTTCTTCGCGCTGTACCACGTGCTGTCCTCGATCGCCTCGGGCAAGGTCATCGGCGTCATCGACCAGCCGCTCCTCGAGAGTGCTCGTCAGGCCCACATCTTCGGTGCCCCGCTGGCCGCCAAGTTCACGGACAGCGCCGAGAAGGTCGCCGCGCTCGACGCCTCGCTGACCGACGTCCGCATCGTCACCGCGATCATGATCGTCCTGATGTCGGCCTCGCAGTTCTTCACCCAGCGCCAGTTGATGATGAAGAACGTCGACCTCTCGGTGAAGACGCCGTACATGCAGCAGCAGAAGATGCTCATGTACATCTTCCCGGTGATCTTCGCCGTCATGGGTGTCAACTTCCCCGTCGGTGTCCTCGTCTACTGGCTGACCACCAACGTGTGGACCATGGGCCAGCAGATGTACGTGATCAGCCAGAACCCGACTCCGGGCAGCAAGGCGCAGGACTCCTACCTCCAGCGGCTGCTGAAGAACGTCACGCAGCACGGCGAGGTCCGCGGCCGTCGCCGGAAGAACATCGTCAAGGCCATCGTGGCCAAGGGCGGTGACCGCAACGAGAACGAGCGCCGCTTCTTCGCGGGCCTGGCCAAGGCCGGTTTCGCCGCCCAGACCGACGGCAACGTGCTCAAGAGCGACACGGTCGCCGCCGAGGCCGAGGGCGGTGCCGCCAAGCGTCAGCAGCCCAAGCGCCAGACCAAGGCCCAGCGCCAGGCCGGCGCCTCCAAGGACACGGCAGCGGACACCGAGGAGGCCTCCGAGGCCGCCTCCGAGGACGAGGGCCCCTCGGAGGGCCCCTCGCTCGAGAAGAAGCCCACGGCCAAGGACGAGTCGAAGGACGCGGCACCGGCCGACAAGCCCGGCCGCCCGAGCCGTGCCAACTCCGGAGGCTCCCGCCAGGGCAAGTCCGGTCAGCGCAAGGGCCAGCAGCGGCCCAAGCACCCGTCCTCCAAGAAGTAAGCCGCCCAGAAGCAAGAAGGAGTCCATCCGTGACGGAAGGCACCACCACCGCCGCTGCCGAGGGCGACACCCTGAACAGCCTGGAGCAGGAGGGTGAGATCGCGGCCGACTACCTCGAAGGTCTGCTCGACATCGCCGATCTCGACGGCGACATCGACATGGACGTCGAGGCGGACCGCGCCGCGGTCTCGATCATCAGCGACTCCAGCAGCCGCGAACTGCAGAAGCTCGTGGGCCGCGACGGTGAGGTCCTGGAGGCCCTTCAGGAGCTGACCCGGCTGGCCGTGCACCGTGAGACCGGTGACCGCAGCCGCCTGATGCTGGACATCGCGGGCTTCCGCGCGCAGAAGCGCGCCGAGCTCGCCGAACTGGGAGCCAAGGCCGCGAACGAGGTGAAGACCTCGGGCCAGCCGGTCAAGCTGGACCCGATGACGCCTTTCGAGCGCAAGGTCGTGCACGACGCGATCGCCGCCGCCGGTCTGCGCAGCGAGTCCGAGGGCGAGGAGCCGCAGCGCTTCGTCGTCGTGCTTCCGGCCTGAACCCTCACGTAGTGTCGGCCCCGTCTGTTCGCAGGCGGGGCCGATCTTTGTCAGCCCGATAGTCAGCCACCACAGTGCGCTCGCACGCTGGACGTGCGGTACGGAAGGACGGTTCCCGTGACGGAGGAAGCGGAGCTCCCCGAGGCTCCGGAGCAGGCGCGGACAGTCTTCGGTGAGTACTTCCCGGAGGCCGTGCGGTACGCGGAGCTCCTGGCGGACGCGGGTGTGAAGCGCGGCCTCATCGGCCCGCGTGAGGTTCCGCGTCTCTGGGAACGCCACCTGCTGAACTGTGCCGTCCTCTCGGAGGTCGTCCCCGAGGGCGTCACGGTCTGCGATGTGGGCTCAGGCGCCGGCCTGCCCGGCATCCCGCTGGCGCTGGTCCGGCCCGATCTGAAGATCACGCTCCTTGAGCCCCTTCTGCGTCGGACGAACTTCCTCCAGGAGGTCGTCGAAATGCTCGGACTCGACCATGTGACCGTGGCCCGGGGGCGAGCGGAGGAGATGCTCGGCAAGATCACCCCCGTGCATGTGGTGACCGCCCGAGCGGTGGCCCCGCTGGACCGGCTGGCGGGTTGGGGTGTCCCGTTGCTGCGCCCGTACGGCGAGATGCTCGCGCTCAAGGGAGACACCGCCGAGGAAGAGATCAGCGGAGCACGGGCCGCTCTCGCCCGTCTCGGCGTGGTGGAGACCTCGGTGCTGCACGTGGGCGAGGGGATCGTCGATCCGCTGTCCACGGTCGTCCGGGTGGAGGTCGGCGAGAGCCCCGGTGGTGTGCGGTTCGCCGCCAAGCGGGCCAAGGCCGCGCGGACGAGCAAGACTCGTCGGCGTCGCTGAAAGTCCCCATACATCCCATTTCGGAGTGTCGGGCGACCCTGGTGCGGCGGCAGGGGCAAGGTGTTTCACGTGAAACGTCGCTCACTGCTGCAAGGGATCATCGGCCGCGGGCGCGCGGCCGCCACGCCTCGGGACCGTCGCCCCCGGCTGAATCCACCCACGAGGGTCACGGGGTTGTCCACAGAGGTGGATTCACCCACAGAACCACCGGCCTCGCTGGTTCACGACCCCGAAAGCATGACAGGCTCTTCCCAACGCGAGCCTGAAGCCGAGGAGAGTGAATCCTTGCGGTCCGACGCCAACATCGCGGGACCGATGACCGATGCGGTCCCCGGTCCCCGAATCGAATCGGCGGGGGAGGATGTTTCACGTGAAACACCGCCCCCGATGGACGACACCCCCATGGGGCACGCTGCCCAGCTGGCCGTAGAGGGCCTGGGCCGTGCCGGTGAGGGACTTCCCCGCCCCGCTCAGACGCGCGTGATGGTGGTCGCCAACCAGAAGGGCGGCGTGGGCAAGACGACCACGACGGTCAACCTCGCCGCCTCGCTGGCGTTGCACGGTGCCCGTGTCCTGGTCGTCGATCTGGACCCGCAGGGCAACGCCTCCACGGCACTGGGCATCGATCATCACGCCGAGGTCCCCTCGATCTATGACGTCCTGGTGGACAGCAGGCCGCTCTCCGAAGTGGTCCAGCCCGTCAAGGACGTCGAAGGTCTCTTCTGTGCTCCCGCCACCATCGATCTCGCCGGTGCGGAGATCGAGCTGGTGTCGCTGGTGGCGCGGGAGAGCAGGCTCCAGCGGGCGATCCAGGCGTACGAGCAGCCGCTCGACTACATCCTGATCGACTGTCCGCCCTCCCTCGGCCTCCTCACGGTCAACGCGATGGTGGCCGGTGCCGAGGTCCTGATCCCGATCCAGTGCGAGTACTACGCACTGGAGGGGCTCGGTCAGCTCCTGCGGAACGTCGATCTCGTGCGGGGACACCTCAACCCCGGACTGCATGTCTCGACGATCCTGCTCACCATGTACGACGGCAGGACGAGGCTCGCCTCGCAGGTCGCCGAAGAAGTGCGCACCCACTTCGCCGAGGAGGTCCTGCGGACCAGCATCCCGCGATCGGTCCGCATCTCGGAGGCACCCAGCTACGGACAGACCGTCCTCACGTACGACCCGGGCTCCAGTGGTGCCCTGTCCTACCTCGAAGCGGCCCGTGAGATCGCCCTGCGGGGGGCCGCCGTGCACTACGACCCGCAGCACGCCCACCATGTCGGGCACCGGAACAACCAGCACAGCATGTCGGAGGGGATCCAGTGAGTGAGCGACGTAGGGGACTGGGGCGTGGGCTCGGTGCGCTGATCCCCGCTGCTTCCCAGGAACGGCAGGCACCGGCCGACAACGGGGCCTCCCCCACCGGAGCCCCGGTGCTCGCACCGGTCCGGGGGGTGGCCGCCGCCAAGCTGGCGAACCTTCCGCAGAGCACGCAGTCCCCGGAGGCGTGGAACGGCGCCGGGAACCAGACTCTTCCCCAGCCTCCGGCCGGTGCCTATTTCACCGAGCTTCCGCTCGCCGCCATCACCCCCAACCGGCATCAGCCGCGTGAGGTCTTCGACGAGGACGCCCTAGCGGAGCTGGTCGCCTCCATCAAGGAGGTCGGTCTCCTCCAGCCCGTCGTCGTTCGCAGGACCGATGCCGAGAGCTACGAGCTCGTCATGGGCGAGCGGCGGCTTCGGGCGTCCAAGGCGGCCGGTCTGGAGACCATTCCCGCGATCGTGCGGGACACCGACGACGAGAAGATGCTCCTGGACGCCCTCCTGGAGAATCTGCACCGCGCCCAGCTGAACGCGATCGAAGAGGCGCACGCCTACGAGCAGCTCCTCAAGGACTTCGGCTGCACCCATGACCAGCTCGCGGAGCGGATCGGACGTTCCCGGCCGCAGATCTCCAACACCCTGCGTCTGCTGCGTCTCTCGCCGACGGTCCAGCGGCGGGTCGCCGCCGGAGTGCTCTCCGCCGGACATGCCCGTGCGCTGCTCGGTGTGGAGGATTCCGAGGCGCAGGACAAGCTGGCGTACCGGATCGTCTCCGAGGGACTCTCGGTGCGGTCCGTGGAGGAGATCGTGAGCCTCATGGGCTCCGAGGAGTCTGCTGGTGCCGTCAAGCCGAAGGGGCCGCGGGCGGGTGCCCGGGTGTCGCCCGCGCTCACTGATCTGGCCTCTCGTCTCTCGGACCGCTTCGAGACCCGGGTGAAGGTCGACCTCGGCCAGAAGAAGGGCAAGATCGTCGTCGAGTTCGCCTCGATGGAGGATCTGGAGCGCATCCTGTCGAGCCTCGCCCCCGGAGAGGGCCGGGTCATGGACCAGAAGAACGCGGGGGAGGGTCGGTAGGGCTGATCCCTTCCGCCGTCCGAGTGCCCTGGGCGGGCCGTGCTCCGGTTCCACCGGAACGCGGCCCGCCCTTTGCCTGTGGGCGGTGTCGTACCGATCTCCCGGTCGATACGATTCGAGAGGCGTATCCGTACTCGTCGGGCGAGGGAAACGAGGAACAGCCGTGGGGCGTCGGCTCGTACCGCTCACGCTGGACAACCTTCCGGACCTGCCCAAGCGGTGCCGCTCCTGCGTCTTCTGGGAGCTCGACCCGGTGAGCGGCGAGGCGGCGGTGAAGGCGGGTCGTGCCGAGCGGGAGAAGGAAGCCTGGATATCGGGCGTCCTCCTGGAATGGGGTTCCTGCGGACGGGTGGTCTACGTCGACGAGGTGCCGGTCGGCTACGTCCTCTACGCTCCCCCTGCCTATGTACCGCGCTCGACGGCCTTCCCGACGAGTCCGGTGGCGGCCGACGCGGCACAGCTGATGACCGCCTGGATCATGCCCGGCTACCAGGGGCAGGGACTGGGACGGGTGGTGGTGCAGACGGTGGCCAAGGATCTGCTGCGGCGGGGTTTCAAGGCGATCGAGGCCTTCGGAGACGCCCGCTGGAAGGAACCGGCCTGTGTGCTGCCGGCTGATCATCTGCTCGCGGTGGGCTTCAAGACCGTACGGCCGCACCCGGCCTTTCCGAGGATGCGGCTGGAACTGCGAACGGCGCTCTCCTGGAAGGAGGACGTCGAGATGGCCCTCGACCGTCTCCTCGGTGCGGTCCAGAAGGAGCCGGTCCTGCGACCACTCTGAGAACCTTCGCCGAGCAGGCCGGGCGCGCGTGGTCCTGGTGTCGGGGTACGAGAACGGCCCGCCCCCGAGCAGGGGCGGGCCGTTTCTGTTTCACGTGAAACGTTGTCGCTGTTTCACGTGAAACAGCGGGTGTGTCAGGCCTTGGTCGGCTCGACGAAGCCCTCCAGGTCGCGCAGGATGGCGGCCTTCGGCTTGGCGCCGACGATCGTCTTCACGACCTCGCCGTTCTGGTACACGTTCAGCGTCGGGATCGACATCACGCCGTACTTGGCGGCGGTGTCCGGGTTCTCGTCGATGTTGAGCTTCACGACCTCGATCTCACCGTGCTCGGCGGCGATGGCCTCCAGCGACGGCGCGATCTGACGGCACGGGCCGCACCAGGCAGCCCAGAAGTCCACCAGAACGGGCTTGTCGCTCTTGAGGACGTCTTCGTCGAAGGAAGCGTCGGTCACAGACTTGAGGGCCACAGCGGCCTCCTTGATCTCGCGGGGTGTGAGGGGCGGGGAGAGTCGGGTTCAGACCGCGGGGGTCTCGGCCAGCTTCTCGCTGTCCGCGAGGGCGGCCAGGAAGCGCTCGGAGTCCAGGGCGGCCGAGCAGCCGGTACCGGCTGCCGTGATGGCCTGACGGTAGGTGTGGTCGACGACGTCACCGGCGCCGAAGACACCCGCGAGGTTCGTACGGGTGGAGGGAGCGGAGACCTTGAGGTAGCCCTCGTCGTCCAGGTCCAGCTGGCCCTTGAAGAGCTCGGTCCGCGGGTCGTGGCCGACGGCGATGAAGAGGCCGGTGACGGGCAGCTCGCGGGTCTCGCCGGTCTTCGTGTCGCGCAGGGTCACACCGGTGAGCTTCTGCTCCCCGTGGATCTCGGTGACCTCGCTGTCCCAGGCGAAGGAGATCTTCGGGTCGGCGAAGGCACGCTCCTGCATCGCCTTCGAGGCGCGCAGGCTGTCCCGGCGGTGGACGATCGTGACGGACTTGGCGAAGCGCGAGAGGAAGGTGGCCTCCTCGATCGCGGTGTCGCCGCCGCCGACGACGGCGATGTCCTGGTCCTTGAAGAAGAAGCCGTCGCAGGTCGCGCACCAGGAGACACCACGGCCGGAGAGAGCGTCCTCGTTGGGCAGACCCAGCTTGCGGTGCTGCGAGCCGGTGGTGACGATGACGGCCTTGGCGCGGTGCACGGTGCCGGCCGTGTCGGTGACGGTCTTGATGTCACCGGTCAGATCCACGGCGATGACGTCGTCGGGGACCAGCTCGGCGCCGAAGCGCTCGGCCTGGGCGCGCATGTTGTCCATGAGGTCGGGGCCCATGATGCCGTCACGGAATCCGGGGAAGTTCTCGACCTCGGTCGTGTTCATCAGGGCGCCACCCGCGGTGACCGCCCCCTCGAAGACCAGGGGGTTCAGCGACGCGCGGGCCGTGTAGAGGGCAGCGGTGTATCCCGCGGGCCCGGAGCCGATAATGATCACGTTACGGACGTCGCTCACGGGTTTCTTCCTCGTCTCTGCAGACTGCCACTGCCTACGGGGCGATTGTCTCGGTCACTCTCACCCCACCCAACGGATACTAAGGGGCGTGCATTCCCGAGACCGCCGCACGGCACCGCAGCCGGGCGGGAGGAAGAGTCAGGAGCGGGCGTACGTCTCGCTGAACAGGACACGGGCGGCCGTGCTTCCGGCCCCACCGGCGGAGCCGCTCGCACAGGAGGCGTCGATTACGTACGCCTGGACCCGGTTGTTGTCCGCGGGGTCGGTCAGGACGAGCAGATAGGCGGGTGTCCCCCGGTATTCGCCGAGCTCCTGGCCCAGTACCGCGTCGGTGCGTCCGGTCCCCTCCAGGACGCAGCCGGGGACGGTGGCTTCCCTGTTCTGCCGGGGAGTCCCGCCGTCGGTCTCGGTGGACATCGGCCCGGGGCCGACACCCTGGGGTGTCTTGGCCGTGCGGGTCTCGTGCAGGAGGTTCCGCACCCGGTCTTCGACCGGGGACCCGGAAAAGACGGTGTGGGCCGCTCCGGCGGCCACGTCGGCCTTCTTGGTGTCACCCGACGCACTGTTCGAGACCGGATGGTGTGCCTGGCTGAGGTACAGACCCGCTCCGAGGACGACAGCACCGAAGGCGGCGCCGATCGTGGCCAGCAGGGTGACGCGCCGACGTCGAGGCCGAATACCCCGTCCGGGGCCGGTGGACGCGCCGGGACGGCCACCGGGACGGTCGACCGGGGGAATCGAGGGGATGGGAGGAGACGCCTTCACCGGGGTGCGCGTTGTTTCACGTGAAACAGCGCTGCCGTTCTCGGGCCTGGTGGCGCTGAGAAGGGCCTCGGCGGCCAGAGCGGCGTCGATCCTGCCCGCGATCTCGGCGGGCATACGCGGCGGGCCGGGCAGGGTGCCCAGCAGGCCCCGGATCTCCTCCAGGGAGGCCCGCACGTCGTCGCAGAGGGGACAGCCCTCCAGATGTCTGCGGACGACCATGGAGCGGCTCGGCGGAAGGAGCCCCTCAGTCAGGTCGGAGATCTCCGAGACGTCCGGGTGCTGTGTGGTGTCGGCCTTGCCGGCTGTGGAAGTCACGTGCGCCCACCTCCGCCCTTCACAGCAGCTTGATCAGTCGGTCCGATGTCCTTCGGTCCCGGCACCGTTGGGACGGATGCCCCCGGCGTCCGGTTCCTTCCCCCTTCGAGGGGCTCGTTACCCACGGTGTCGGCGCGCAGATGAGTGACCAGTGGCAGCAGGCGTGCCCGTCCTCGCGCACAGCGGCTCTTCACGGTGCCGGTGGGAACGTCGAGGATGCGGGCCGCCTCCGCCACCGGATATCCCTGCATGTCGACCAGGACGAGTGCGGCGCGCTGGTCGGGGGCGAGGGTGCCGAGTGCGGCGAGGAGTTCTCGATGCAGGTCCTGCCGCTCGACCGGGGCCTCGGCGGACTCATGCGGTTCGAGGAGCTGTTCGAATCGGGCGGTGTCGTCGACGGGCGAGGTCCTGCGGGAGGCGGTCTTGCGCACCCGGTCGAGACAGGCGTTCACGGTGATCCGGTGCAGCCAGGTCGTGACGGCCGACCGGCCACGGAAGGTGTGGGCGGACCGGAAGGCGGACACCAGGGCGTCCTGGACGGCGTCGGCGGCCTCTTCGGGGTCCCTCAGGGTCCGCAGGGCCACGGCCCACAGCCGGTCACGGTGCCGCCGGACCAGCTCGCCGAAGGCGTCGGGGTCCCCGGCGACATGGCGGGCCAGGAGCTCCTCGTCGGCGGCGGTCCGGAGGTCGTCAGCCGCAGGCGTCACGGTTCCCCTCCTCGCTCGGCAGCCGTGCAGGCATTCAATCCGGTCCCTGCCCGGAAGTAAATGAGCGCCGGGCTGGGCCCGGCGCTCACGGTGGTGCACGGTCGGTTACCGGGGCGTGCCCTGGAACGACACGTTGGTGATGGCCTGCTTGTAACCGGCGCCGAAGTACTGGTCGCCCGTGGAGTACGGCGCGGAGGTCATCCAGAGCAGCACGTAACGGGCCTTGACCGGGGTCTTCGTCTCCGGGTTCGCGGTCAATCCCGAGGTCTCGACCGTGGCGATCTTCTTCATGGAGTCCGGGGTACCGGACGGGGAGAGCGAGTCCGCCGCGTACAGGGTGATCGCGGTCTTCGGGCCTCCGTAGCGGAGCGCTATCGAGGCGGACGAGACGTTCTGCTCGCTCCCGAGGTCGTAGACGATGCCGACACCCTGCTTGTACGGCGCCAGGACGGGGCCGCCGAGGAAGGTCCTGGTGCGCCAGTACGACGAGCTGTCGTTGTCGTAGGTGTCGCCGACGCTCTCCGGGTTCTGCGGCTTGCCGTCGGGGGCGAACTCCTGGGCCGAGCTGATCGTCAGCGGCTTGGGCGGTTCCGGCTTCTCGTCGACGAGGGTCGGGGCCGTCGTCGGCGTGTCGACGGGGGTCTCCTTGTTGAGGAGCCGGTCCGCGATCTGCCAGCTGCCGAGGCCCAGGGCGGCGATCAGCAGGGCCGAGACGGTCCACTTGAGCGCCCTGCCGGTACGGCTCTGCAGCGGGGGCGGAGGGACGATCACCGGCTGAGTGACGACCGGGCGGGGCTGCGGACGTCCGTAGGTGCCCTGCTGGTAGGTGGTGCGCTGGTACTCGGGCGGGGCGGTGAACTCCGGCTCCGGCGGCTTCACCCGCGGCATCGCGGCCACGGCCTTGGCCAGTTCGTCCGGGGTGGTGCAGGGCGGCTCCTGGCGCGAGGCGGTGGCCCCGTCGTTGGCCAGGGCGCGCATGGCGATCTCCGAGAGGCCCCGGTGGACCCCTGCCCGGACCTGGTCGGGCGGGAGCAGCCCGATGCCCTTGGGGAGCCCGGAGAGGCCGTAGGCGTCGCTGTCGTACGGCCAGCGCTGGGTGAGTGCGGCGTACAGGAGGGCGCCGATGGCCTCGGTGTCGCTGCGCTGCGGGCGCTCGGCGGTGATGCCGCGCAGGGCGGCGTTCACGGCCAGGCCGCGGATGCGGTACTGGCCGGTGGAGCTGCGCAGGACGGCACTCGGCGTGAGCCGGAGGTGCGAGAGGCCCTCGCGGTGGGCGGCTGCCATGGCCTGGGAGACCTGGCTGACGAGCTGGTAGGCGTCGTGGGCCTCCAGCGGACCGGCCGCGAGCAGCGCGGTCAGCTCGGTGGAGTCGGGCAGCCACTCGTGCACGACGTAGACCAGGTCGTTCTCCTCGACGGCGTCGAGGACCTGGACGAACCGGGGGTCGCCGAGCAGCGCCGAGGAACGGGCCGCCGCGAGGACCGAGCGGGCCCGGGGATGGTCCGCGGGCAGCAGGTGGACCCCGACCGCGCGCCGCAGTTTCTCGTCGACGGCACGCCAACTGCTGAAGCCGTCCAGCCGGGTGACGCACTCCTCCAGCCGGTAGCGCCTGGCCAGCTTGTGGCCGCTGTGCAGCTCGGGAGCCGTGATCGAGGGCTGTTCGCCGCTCTGTCGTTCGACCGCCTTCTTCTCCGTGACCTCGGCGGTGCTCTCCGCCGTCTTCTGTTCCTCCGCCACCCCGTCGGTCGCGGCCGTGTCCGCCTTGGCGGTCAGCGGGTCGTCACCGCTGTTGTCGGCCACGTCGACGGCGGCCGTGCTACGTTCCGCCACCGTCGTTCCTGCCTCCCCATCCGTTGCGCCACATCCAACAGCCAAGCCAATTGTGCCCACAGTCGGACGCTATGCACGACACGCGGCTCCCCCCGATGGTTGCGCTGCCGTGCCGGATCAGCGTCCGAGTCGTCCGCGCACCATGCCGACCAGGGTGTTCAGTTCCGCGATCCGCATCCGCTTGGCGGCCAGGAAGAAGACACCGAGGAGGGCCGCTCCGCCCACGAGCAGGGCGACGAGCGAGCCCAGCGCGTCCTCGCCGAGGAGCTTCAGCAGACCGAAGCCGATGGCGCCGGAGACGATCGCGGCGGGCACGGAGGCCATGCAGAGCCGGGCGTAGGTCCGCAGCACGTGCGTGCCGTCCAGGTCGCCGCCGAGCCGCTTGCGGAGGCGGCGCCAGGCGATGCCGACGCCGACCGCGTACGCGAGGCCGTACGAGGCGGCCATGCCGACGACGGCCCAGCGGGCGGGCAGGACGACGTAGCAGAGCGCCGAGGCGGCCGCGTTGACGGCGGCGACGATGACCGTGTTGTAGAAGGGCGTCCGGGTGTCCTCGTAGGCGTAGAAGCCGCGGAGCACGACGTACTGCACGGAGTAGGGGATCAGACCGAGGCCGAAGGCCATCAGGATGAAGCCCATGCCCTGGGCGGCCTCGACGCCGCTGGAAGCGTAGAGGAGGGTGCACATCGGGACGCCCAGCGCCAGGAAGGCGAAGGAGACCGGGACGATCGCGACGGCGGAGTTCCGCAGGCCCTGCGAGATGTCGTCGCGGACGGCGCCCGGGTCGTCGTCGTGGGCGGCGCGGGAGATGCGGGGCAGCAGCGCGGCCATCACGGAGACCGTGATGATGGCCTGCGGCATCCCCCAGATCAGCTGGGCGTTCGAGTAGGCGAGGAAGCCGGCGCCGTTCATCCCGGACTCCTCACCGGCGGCGGTGGCGAGCTGGGTGACGACCAGGACACCCGCCTGGTTGGCGAGGACGAAGAGGACGGTCCACTTGGCGAGCTTGACGGTCTTGCCGAGCCCGTGGCCCTTCCAGTCGAAGCGGGGCCGGAAACGGAAACCCGTCTCGCGCAGGTACGGGATCATCGCCAGGGCCTGGACGACGAGGCCGAGCAGGGTGCCGATGCCCAGCAGCCGGATGCCGTCGTCCGGGATGGTCTGCACACCCATCTGGGACTCGGCGGAGGTGCCGTAGACCCAGATGAACAGACCGAAGGTGACGATCATGACGATGTTGTTGAGGACCGGCGTCCACATCATCGCGCCGAACTTGCCGCGGGCGTTGAGGATCTGGCCCATCACCACGTGCACGCCCATGAAGAAGATCGTGGGCAGGCAGTAGCGGGCGAACGTCACGGCCACGCTGTTCGCGGCGGCGTCGTCGGCGATGGTGTTGGACATCAGCCGGATGAGCAGCGGCGCGGCGAAGACGGCCGCGGCGACGATCAGACCGAGCGCCACCATGACGAGGGTGAGCAGCCGGTTGGCGTACGCCTCGCCGCCGTCCTCGTCGTTCTTCATCGACCGGACGAGCTGCGGGACGAAGACCGAGTTGAGGCCGCCGCCGACGGTGAGGATGTAGATCATCGTCGGCAGCGTGTAGGCGATGGTGAAGGTGTCGCCGAGCAGGGCGGCGCCGAGCGCGCCGGTGATGACCAGGCTGCGGACGAAGCCGGTGAGCCGGGAGACCAGGGTGCCCGCGGCCATCACCGCGCTCGACTTCAGGAGTCCGGAGGCACGGCCGGACTTCTTGGGCGCGGGGGCGGGCAGCGGGTCGGGCTCCGGGGCGGGCGGGGGCACCTGGCCGGGAGTCTGCTGGTCCCGGTAGAGGTGGGCGAAGGCGTCCGGCTCGGGGCTGTCCTCGCCGGCCCGGGTCACCAGGTCGTCGACGCCGGTGAACTGGACCGTGCGGGCGTCGTCGCCGTAGGGCAGGTGGCGGGAGGTGCCGTCGGGCTCCGGTGCCGGGGTCTGCGCCCAGACCCGGGGGTCGGGGGCGTGCTGGGGAGCGGTCGGCTGCGCGTAGAGCGGCTGGGGCTCCTGGTAGGTGCCGGGCGGGGGCGGGGGGTGCGCGGCGCGGTCGTAGAGCGCCTCGGACACGGGGTCCTGCGCGGAGAGGTCCTGGGCCCGGTAGGGGTCGTGGGCGTAGGCGTCCTGGACGTAGGGGTCCTGCGCGTACGGGTTCTGCTCGTACTGTCCCTGTCCCTGTCCCTGGGCGGGGGTGTACGGGCCCTGCCCAGGGTTGGGGGCGTACCGGCCCTGTCCGTGGGGCTGGGGGTACGGGCCCTGGTCGTACGGGGTCTGTCCCTGGTACGGGGCGTACGGGGTCTGCGGTGGGGCGCCCTGCGCGTAGGGGTTCTGCTCCTGCGGGGGCGGCACCGGCGGGTGGCCGGGGCCGGAGGGTGCCGCGGGCGTCCCACCGGACGGCGCGGCGCCGCCCGCGCCCTGGCCGCGGTCACCGTCGTACGGCGCGTTCATGGTTACCCCACCTCATCGTCCCCGGCCGACCGGCCACGGCATCGCTCAACGGTCCACTTTCTCACCCGGGCCCGACGGGTCGCCGCTTTCGGACCCGGTGTCCGGCTCCGGGTCACTCGGCTGCTCGGCTTCGTCACCGTCCGCCCGCTCCGGCACCGTCCCGGAAGCCGGGGGCGTGCTGTCGTCCGGGTGCGGGCCGTCGTCCGTCTTCTGGGCTGCGGCGTTCTCGGTGTTCTCGGTGTTCTCGGCCCGCTGGGTGTCCGCCGCCTCCGCCTCCGCCGCTCCGGCCTCGGCGTTGCGGGCGGCCACCCGCTTGCGCTGGGTGTACATCCGTACTCCGGCGAGGACGAGGAGCAGGACACCACCGGCGATCACCAGCATCACCGTGGCGGTGATCTCGGAGACCTTCACGATGAACATCATCGGCTGCCCGTACGGGGTGCCGTCCTCGGTGTAGAGCTGGGCGGTCATCGGGACCTGGCCGTTGACGCTGGCGGTGGCGGTGAACTTCACGGACTGGCTGTGGCCGCCGTTGATCTTCACGGGAAGTTCGGCGACGCCTTCGTCACCGTTGAGCTTGAGCCTGCCCTTGTTGCTGGAGACGAGCCGCAGCTCCAGGTTCTCCACGCCCTGGAGCAGCTTGTTCTGGACGGTCACCGGGATGGTGGCACTGCGGCCCGAAAGAGTGAGGTCCGACTTGTCGACGAGCTGTACACCCTCGGTGAGGGTCTGCAGATACTCCAGGACGTTGATCCGGTAGAGCGCGGCCGCCCTGGCCTGCCCCCGCCACGAGGTGGACATCTCGCGGTTGATCGCGTTGCCGAAGGGAGTCACGACGCGGTCCGGCTGGGTCAGGATGACCTTGAAGTCGTCCAGCTCGTCGCGGGTGGTCTTCATGTCGCGGAAGGCCTGGACGGGCAGCTCCCGGTCGCGCAGCTTCTTGGGGTAGCGGGAGCTGCTGGGCACCCGGGTGGAGGCGTCCGGGTCGGGCTTGGCCGCGGCGGCGGCGACGAGGTCGCTCGGCTGGGTCCAACGGCGGCCGGACAGGCCCTTCAGCGCGCTCGCCATGGTCTGCGCCTGGGAGATGCTCGGCACCCGCTGTGGGGCGACGACGATGCTCCGCTGGTCCTCCGGCTGCTCCAGGGTGACCGCGAGGGACTGGGAGAGGAACTCCTGGACCGCCCGGGTGGAGTTCTCGGCGCGGAGCATGTCCCCTTCGAACGCCGTGGACAGCAGGGCGTCGCTCACGACGGCCGTGGTGCTCCCGGTACCGAAGGGGCGGGCCGCCGTCGGTGTGTAGGAGAGCTCGTCGCGGACGCTGTCGCTGCGGGCGATCACCTTGTCGGCGCCCGCCGAGGTCGCGACGGCCACGATGGACGGGTCCACGGCCCCGTCGGCGGGCCACGCGAAGTCGGTGGCGGCCCGGGTGTGCAGCACGGTCTCCACGGTCACCCCGGCGAGCGCGGTCGCCGACTGGAGGTGTTCGAGGGAGCCGGGGACGTCCTTGCCCCGGTGGGCGAGGGAGGCGAGGTCGGGGTCCGCGAAGGGGAGCGCGACGACCTTGCGGCCCTGGACCGCCTTCTCCAGCGCGTCCAGCCAGCTCCTGGCGACGGCCTGGTTCTTGCCGGGGACGTGCAGGGACCCCTCCTTGACCCGGTAGCCGTTCGCCATGGCGTCGACGGAGGCCAGCAGGTCCGGGTCGACCACCCAGGTGACGGGGAGGTCCTTGCCGAGGGAGACGAGCTGGTCGAGGCGCCCGCCCGGCTTCAGCTCGGTGGCCAGGGCGTCGTCCTCGAAGACGGGGGTCTGCTGGTCGTCCGTGGCGGTCTCCGCGGAGACATGGGCAGAGGAGATCAACGGCCAGAGATAGGTGAGCTGGGTCTTCTTCTCGGTGGGATCGGGCTGGTACGGCAGGAACGTCCGCTCGATGCCGAGGACCCGGTCGTAGCGCCGGTCCGAGGTCTGCCCGGTGAGGGACACGCCCAGCTGGTACACGCCCGCGTCGTCGAGCCCGAGTTCGGAGACCGGGACGGAGAACGAGAAGTCCGCGCTGAGACCTGCGGCGAGACGGGGAATCTTCACCACGGGGGCGTCTTCGAGCGGCGCCGGGTCGCTGTCGTCCCGGTAGCCGGTGCGGTCCGTCGCCTGGTCGATCTCGCTGCGGCTCGTCATCCGGGGCCCGACCCGCAGGTCCACGGTCGCGTCGGTGATCGTCTTCTTGCCCCGGTTGGTGACCGTTCCGGTGACCTTGACCGTGTCCCCCTCGACGGGCGCGCTGGGGCTCAGTGTGTCGAGGGACACGTCGACGGTCTTCGAACCGGTGGAGTCCTCGGCGGCGGACGCCGTGGAAGTGACCGCGGGCGCCTGGAGCAGTCCGGCGAGGAGCGGTGCCCCCACGGCGACGGTGATCGTGCGCCGTAGCCACCGGCGAGCAGGTGAGGGACTTGTTCCCTGGATGTCTGCCGCCTCGGCCACGCGTTCGCCCGTCCTCGTCGTTGCCCGTGATGCCAGTGGGGTGGGTGCTTCCCGGTTGCTGTGTCCAGGCATGGTAACGAGGCATCCTGGGAGCAAGTGCCGGGGAGTGCTCCAGGCGATCTTCGTCCGGCCTCCGGGCGCCCGGTTCGCGTGGCGGTGGCCCGTGGAAAAACGGGGACAACGTCGCGAGCCGGGGCACGTACCCTTTTCTGTTGTGCCGAACGCCAACGAAGACATCCCGACCGCACTGAGCCAGGTGCAGCACCGAGCGGTCAGTGAACTGCTGCGTGTGTCCCCCGTCGCCGACGACCTCGCCCGCCGATTCCAGGAGGCCGGGTTCAGCCTCGCGCTCGTCGGCGGCTCGGTGCGCGACGCGCTGCTCGGCAGGCTCGGCAACGACCTGGACTTCACCACCGACGCCCGCCCCGAGGACGTACTGAAGATCGTCCGCCCCTGGGCCGACGTGGTGTGGGAGGTCGGCATCGCCTTCGGAACGGTCGGTTGCCAGAAGGACGCCCGGGTCGGGGACGTGGAGCAGCGTTTCCAGGTCGAGGTCACCACGTACCGCTCGGAGGCGTACGACCGGACCTCGCGGAAGCCCGAGGTCTCCTACGGCGATTCCATCGACGAGGACCTCGTCCGGCGTGACTTCACGGTCAACGCCATGGCCGTGGCCCTCCCGGAGAAGCGGTTCATCGACCCGTACGGCGGTCTGGAGGATCTCGCGGCCCGGGTGCTGCGCACTCCGGGCACGCCCGAGGAGTCCTTCTCCGACGATCCGCTGCGGATGATGAGGGCCGCCCGTTTCGCCGCGCAGCTGGACTTCGACGTCGCCCCCGAGGTCGTCACGGCGATGAAGGAGATGGCGGGCCGGATCGAGATCGTCTCCGCCGAACGCGTCCGCGAGGAGTTCAACAAGCTGCTCCTCTCCGCTCACCCCCGTAAGGGCCTCGCGCTCCTCGTGGACACCGGTCTCGCCGACCACGTCCTCCCCGAGCTGCCGGCGCTGCGGCTGGAGAGCGACGAGCACCACCGGCACAAGGACGTCTACGAGCACTCGCTGACCGTCCTCGACCAGGCGATCGACCTGGAGGAGGAGGGCCCGGACCTGGTGCTGAGGATCGCGGCCCTGTTCCACGACATCGGCAAGCCGCGGACCCGTCGTTTCGAGAAGGACGGCCGGGTCTCCTTCCACCACCACGAGGTGGTGGGCGCGAAGATGACCAAGAAGCGCATGACCGCGCTCAAGTACTCCAACGAGATGATCAAGGATGTCTCGCAGCTCGTGGAGCTGCATCTGCGCTTCCACGGCTACGGGACCGGGGAGTGGACCGACTCGGCCGTGCGCCGCTACGTCCGCGACGCCGGACCGATGCTCTCCCGTCTGCACAAGCTCACCCGCTCCGACTGCACCACCCGCAACAAGCGCAAGGCGGCCGCGCTCTCCCGCGCCTATGACGGCCTGGAGGAACGCATCGCCCAGCTCCAGGAGCAGGAGGAGCTGGACTCGATCCGTCCCGACCTCGACGGCAACGAGATCCAGGAGATCCTGGGCATCGGCCCAGGGCCGGCCATCGGCCGGGCGTACAAGTTCCTGCTGGAGCTGCGTCTTGAGAACGGTCCGATGGAGCACGCTCAGGCCGTCGCCGCACTCAAGGAGTGGTGGGCCGGGCAGAGCTGAGCCGGACGTGGCCTGTCGATGTTTCACGTGAAACGCGGAGCGTGAAACATCGACCACAGGCGGCGCCGAAGAGCCGAGGGGTGATGTTTCACGTGGAACATCACCCCTTTGCGCGTCCCCCGCGCAGGGCCAGCGCGATCGCCGCGTAGATCACGGCCACCAGCACGATCAGCAGTGCGGACCGGCCGTCGGGTGGCAGCATCAGGGCCGCGACACCCGCGGCACTCACGAAGGCGACGTTGAACAGCACGTCGTACAGCGAGAAGACCCGGCCCCGGTAGGCGTCGTCCACCGATGTCTGGACGACCGTGTCCGTGGCGATCTTCCCTCCCTGAGTGATGAGCCCGAGGACGAAGGCGGCGATCAGGAACGGTGCGGGGGCGAAGGTCAGGCCCAGCACCGGTTCCAGTACGGCGGCCGTCCCGGCGCACACGGCCATCCACCCGAAGGGACCGAGCCGTCCCACTGCCCACGGGGAGAGGACGGCCGCCGCGAAGAACCCCGCGCCGGACATGGCGACGGCCAGCCCCAGAAGCTTGAGCCCCTCGGACTCCGTGGAACTCCAGGCGTACCGGCAGAGCATGAGCACGGTGACGAACAGGGCGCCGTAGCAGAAGCGCATGAGGGTCACCGCGACGAGGGCACGTGCGGCGGGCCGTCGCTCGGAGAGGTGCCGCAGTCCGGCGGTGAGACCTCGGGCGGTCATGGCCAGGGATGAGCCGAGGGACTGCGGAGCGCTGCCCGGATCGGGTCCGAGGAGCTCCCGGGACATACGGAGCGAGGCGAGGGCGGCGCACAGATAGAGCACGGCTCCGAAGCCGACCACGGCGGCGTCGGAATGACCGGCGAGCAACTGGATGCCGAAGGCGAGGCCGCCGCCCAGGGCCGCGGCGAGGGTGCCCGCAGTGGGGGAGAGCGAGTTCGCGACGACGAGCCGCTCCTCGTCGACGACACGCGGCAGCGAGGCGGAGAGCCCGGCGAGAACGAAGCGGTTGACGGCCGTGACGGAGAGCGCGGAGGCGTAGAACAGCCAGTCGGGGACGGACGCGAGGACGAGCGCGGCCGTTCCGAAGGCGAGCAGGGCGCGCAGGAGGTTGCCGTACAGGAAGACCTGACGGCGCTGCCAGCGGTCGAGCAGGACACCCGCGAAGGGGCCGACGAGGGAGTACGGGAGCAGGAGGACCGCCATGGCGGAGGCGATCGCCGCAGGGGAGGTCTGTTTCTCGGGGGAGAAGACGACGTACGTGGCCAGGGCCACCTGGTAGACGCCGTCGGCGCACTGGGAGAGGAGCCGGACGGCGAGCAGACGGCGGAAGTCGGTCAGGCGCAGGAGTACGCGCAGATCACGTACGACGGACATGGCAGCAAGACTCACATACGAGGAGGGCCCCCGGGGCACATGCTCCGGGGGCCCTCGACGGCATCGGTGGGGCGCTTTAGCGCTCGACCTCGCCCTTGATGAACTTCTCGACGTTGGCCAGGGCCTCGTCGTCGAAGTACTGGACCGGCGGGCTCTTCATGAAGTAGCTCGACGCGGAGAGGATCGGGCCGCCGATACCGCGGTCCTTGGCGATCTTCGCGGCGCGCAGGGCGTCGATGATGACACCGGCGGAGTTCGGGGAGTCCCACACCTCGAGCTTGTACTCGAGGTTCAGCGGGACGTCACCGAAGGCACGGCCCTCAAGACGGACGTACGCCCACTTGCGGTCGTCCAGCCAGGCCACGTAGTCCGACGGGCCGATGTGGACGTTCTTCTCGCCCAGCTCGCGGTCGGGGATCTGCGAGGTGACGGCCTGGGTCTTGGAGATCTTCTTGGACTCCAGGCGGTCGCGCTCCAGCATGTTCTTGAAGTCCATGTTGCCGCCGACGTTGAGCTGCATCGTGCGCTCGAGACGGACACCGCGGTCCTCGAACAGCTTGGCCATCACGCGGTGCGTGATGGTCGCGCCGACCTGCGACTTGATGTCGTCACCGACGATCGGGACGCCCGCCTCGGTGAACTTGTCGGCCCACTCCTTGGTGCCGGCGATGAAGACCGGGAGCGCGTTGACGAAGGCGACCTTGGCGTCGATGGCGCACTGCGCGTAGAACTTCGCGGCGGCCTCGGAACCCACGGGCAGGTAGCAGATGAGAACGTCGACCTGACGGTCCTTGAGGATCTGGACGACGTCCACCGGCTCCTCGGCGGACTCCTCGATGGTCAGGCGGTAGTACTTGCCGAGACCGTCGAGGGTGTGACCGCGCTGGACCGTGACGCCGTTGCTCGGGACGTCGCAGATCTTGATGGTGTTGTTCTCGCTGGCGCCGATGGCGTCGGAGAGGTCGAGGCCGACCTTCTTCGCGTCGACATCGAAGGCGGCGACGAACTCGACGTCACCGACGTGGTACTCGCCGAACTGGACGTGCATCAGACCGGGGACCTTGGCCGCCGGGTCGGCGTCCTTGTAGTACTCGACGCCCTGCACCAGCGAGGCGGCGCAGTTGCCCACGCCGACGATGGCTACGCGAACCGAACCCATTCCGATTGCTCCCTGTGTAATCGTGGAAGCCCTGCTGTGCGCGGGCTTCACTTGGCGGTGTCGTCGGACGGATCCGGCCGGGTACTGCCCCCGTGCCGGGGCAGGCCGCCCGTCTCTCCAGAATCGTTGTCGTGCAGAGCGGGGGCACCGGGACCGGAACGCTGGTCCCGTCCCGCCCGCTCGCTCTCGATGAGCTCGTTCAGCCAGCGCACTTCGCGCTCCACGGATTCCATGCCGTGGCGCTGCAGCTCAAGCGTGTAGTCGTCGAGGCGCTCGCGGGTACGGGCCAGAGAGGCGCGCATCTTCTCCAGGCGCTCCTCCAGCCGGCTGCGGCGGCCCTCCAGGACGCGCATCCGCACCTCGCGCTCGGTCTGCCCGAAGAAGGCGAAGCGTGCGGCGAAGTGCTCGTCCTCCCAGGAGTCCGGGCCGGTGTGGGAGAGCAGTTCCTCGAAGTGATCCTTGCCTGCCGGGGTCAGCCGGTAGACGATCTTGGCCCGGCGTCCCGCGAGCGAAGCGGCGAGGGCGTCCTCAAGAGCACTGCCCGGTTCCTCGATCAACCAGCCGTTGGCGACCAGCGTCTTGAGGCAGGGGTACAGCGTCCCGTAGCTGAACGCCCGGAAGACGCCCAGCGAGGTGTTGAGGCGCTTCCGCAGCTCGTATCCGTGCATGGGGGCCTCGCGCAGCAGGCCGAGAACGGCGAACTCGAGAATGCCGGAGCGTCTGCTCATTCGTCGCCTCCTCCTCCGTCCACGGGACCCTTATGCCGTGCTGATGTATCGAGTCGATACATCAGCACGATAGAACGGGCCGAGAGCCTCGACAAGTGGGGGCGCCGTGACCGGCGTCACATCATCGATTCACAGGGATCGACTTGCCTGATTTGAGGGGAAGTCCGGTCCTGGACGGGTTTTGGCCGTGCGTAGTCTGTGCGGCATGACCACCGGGAACCGAGAGATGCCGCCGGGCGTCAGTGCTGCGGGTGACCGGCTGCGTCACGGAGGAGCCTCCGATGAGGTTCCGGCCGTGCGCATTTCGGGGGGACCGGAACTCAACTGCCGCTTCCAGGCGTACGCGCCTGCCCGAGGAGTAGTCGTTCGATGAGCGAGCACCGTCGCAAAATGCCGCCGCAGCAGCCGCCCACAGGCGGTCGCGCGGCGGCACGGCGCGCTGCCCAGCAGCCGATGGGCCGCAGGTCGGCCCCGGCCCAGGACGTCGGTACGGAGGCCCCGTCGGCCTCGTACGGACCTTCTTCTCCCGCCGGAGAGGAGCCGCGCCCCTACGGGGGCCGCGCGGAGGCCCGCAGGGCCGCCCAGCGGGGCGGCCGCAGGAAGGGCGCCGACACGGGCCCCGGTGGCCCCGGCGGTGGCCGGCGCGGTGGCGGCGGCGGAGGCCGCGGCAGCGGTCCCGGGAGGGGCTCCGGCGGGCCTCCGCCGGGCAAGAAGCGGATCATCGACTACCCCCGTCACGGAAAGTACGGATGGCGTCGCTGGATGCCGTCGTGGAAGCTCGTGACGGGCACGTTCCTGGTCGGGCTGGGCATCCTGATGGGCGGCTCGGTCTTCGCGTACTACAACGTGGCCATCCCGAAGGAAGACGCGACCGCGACCTCCCAGAACAACATCTACTACTGGGACGACGGCACCCGCATGGTCGCGACCGGCAGTGGCGCCAACCGGCAGATCATCGGCATCGAGAGAATCCCGAAGATCATGCAGGAGGCCGTGGTCTCGGCCGAGAACAAGACCTTCTGGGACGACCTGGGCATCGACCCGATGGGCATCGGCCGCGCCGTGTGGAACATGGCCAAGGGCGGTGACACCCAGGGCGGGTCGACCATCACCCAGCAGTACGTGAAGAACAACCGGCTCAACGACCAGTCGCAGACCGTCACCCGGAAGGTGAAGGAACTCTTCATCTCCATGAAGGTCGGCAACGAGCTCGAGAAGTCCGACATCATGGCCGGATACCTGAACACCGCGTACTACGGACGAGGTGCCTACGGGATCCAGGCGGCGGCCCGCGCCTATTTCGACAAGGACGCGGAGCAGCTCAACGCCAGCGAGTCGGCGCTGCTCGCCGCCGTCCTGAAGGGCGCGACGTACTACGACCCGGCCGGTTATCCGGAGTACGACCCCGAAGCCACTCCCGAGAAGAACCTCGACCGCGCCACCAAGCGGTGGAAGTGGATCCTCGACGAGATGCTCAACGACAAGAAGATCACCGCCGAGGAGCGCGCCAAGTACACGACCTTCCCGAAGGTCCAGAAGCGCAAGCAGGACGCCCAGCTGACCGGCCAGATCGGCTACCTCGTCAGCACGGCCAAGGCGAACTTCATCAACAGCAACGACCAGGGCATCGGGGCCAAGGAGCTGGAGCGCGGCGGCTTCGAGATCTACACCACCTTCCAGAAGCCGAAGGTGCAGGCTCTGGAGAAGTCCGTCTCGAAGATCCTCGACGAGTACATCGACCCGAAGAAGCGGCCGAAGACCGACACCAACGTGCAGTTCGGTGGCGCCTCGGTGGACGTGAAGACCGGTGCGATCGTCGCGATCTACGGCGGTGTCGACGCCACCAAGCACTTCACCAACAACGCCGACACGACCGGTGCCCAGGTCGGCTCGACGTTCAAGCCCTTCGTGCTGGCCGCCGCGATGAAGTACGGCGTGCGCGATCCGAAGCTGGGTCCCGTCCAGGACGAGTCCTCCCGGACGCTCGTCAATCCGGACAAGAGCCGCTACTCCGGCAAGGACAAGCTGCAGGTCCGCCGCTACGACGGCGACATCTGGCACAACGAGAAGGGCGACGAGTGGCGCCAGACCAATGACGACGGCGCGAGCTACGGCGACATGACCCTTCGTGAGGCCATGATCCGCTCGGCGAACTCGCCGTACGTCCAGCTCGGCATGGACGTCGGCATCGACAAGGTCCGCGAGGCCTCGATCTCCGCCGGTCTGCGCAAGGACTCGCTCGTCCAGGGCGAGGTGCCCTCGTTCTCGCTCGGCATCTCCAGTCCGAGCGCGATCCGGATGGCGGGCACCTACGCGACCTTCGCCAACAGCGGTGAGCAGAACGAGCCGTTCTCGGTGAAGAAGGTCCGCAAGGGCGCCGATGACATCTACGTGCACAAGACGAAGTCCAACGAGGCCTTCTCCCCGGCCATCGCCAGCAACGTCACCGACATCCTCCGGGACGTCGTGGAGGACCCGAAGGGCACCGGCCGCAAGGCCGCCATCCCGGGCCGCGACGTGGCGGGCAAGACCGGTACCACCGACGGCAACAAGTCGGCCTGGTTCGTCGGCTACACCGCGCAGCTGTCGACCGCGATCGACATGTACCGCTTCGACGACGACGAGACGAAGAAGAACCGCGAGTTCGAGGAGATGTACGGCACGGGTGACCAGCCGAAGATCCACGGCTCGTCGTTCCCGTCGCGGATCTGGAAGGACTACATGACCACGGCGGTCGAGGGGATGCCGAAGGTCAAGTTCCCCGAGCCGATGGACCTGGACAACGCCGAGCCGGTCTACGGCGGCGGCGCCACCAGTCCGACCCCGTCGCCGACCCCCACGCCGACTCCCACCGAGACCGCGACGCCGACGACGACTCCCCCGGCCACCCCCACGACGACCCCCCCGACGACCACGACGCCCAAGCCGACCAAGACGACGTGCGGTGTCTGGGACTGGGAGTGCAACAACCCGGGCAACCCGGGGGGCAACACGGGGCAGCCCACCACCACACCACCCCCGACCGACACACCGACACCGACCGACACACCTACGGACGGCAACGGGCCGGGGAACGGAAGCGGCGGACCGGGGAGACCCGGTGACGGGTCCTGGGTCCCCTGATCCGGCTCCACCGGCGCACTCCCCGAGGGCCGTCGCGGCCGCTCCGTACCTTCCGTACGGGGCCGGCCGCAGCGGCCCTCGCCGCATTCCCGGGGACGTACGGCAGGATGTCCCCCATGCCGAGCCTCCAGAAGACGAGCGCGCCGCAGCACCGGCCGCAAGGCCGCTCTCGGACGGTCGCCCCCACCCGCCGGGACGAAGTGGCCGCCGCGGGCAGCGAACTGATCGGTGGCCCCTACGGCCGCCGGGCCGCGACCGGCACCGGACAGGTGACCCCGGTGCGGGTGATCGCCCTCGTGGCCATCGGCATGTTCGCCCTCGGCATGGTGCAGAAGCTCCCCTGCTACAACTGGGCCTGGTTCCGCGGCACGACCTCCCAGTACACCCACGCCTGCTACTCGGACATCCCGCACCTCTTCACGGGGCGGGGCTTCGCGGACGGCCTGGTCCCCTACTTCGACCGGCTGGGCGGCGACATACCGTTCCTGGAGTACCCCGTCCTCACCGGGCTGTTCATGGAGGTCGCGGCCTGGCTGACGCCGGGCGGCGGCGGCACCATGCAGCGCGAGCAGGGATACTGGCTGGCCAACGCGGGCCTTCTGATGGTCTGCGCGGCCGTTCTCGCGGTCTGTGTGGCCCGCACCCACCGGCTGCGTCCCTGGGACGGCCTGCTCGTCGCCCTGGCGCCCTCGATCGCGCTCACCGCCACGATCAACTGGGACCTGCTGGCCGTCGCCCTGACCGCCGCCGCCGTCATGATGTGGTCGCGCGAGCGGCCGCTCGCCTTCGGCGTCCTGCTCGGCCTCGCGACCGCCGCCAAGTTCTACCCCGCCCTGCTCCTCTGCCCGCTGCTCCTGCTCTGCTGGCGGGCCGGGAAGTGGCGCGAGTTCGGCACCGCCGTGCTCGGCGCGGCCGGGGCGTGGCTGGTGGTGAACCTGCCCGTGATGCTGCTCGCCCCGGAGGGCTGGAAGCAGTTCTACCTCTTCAGCCGGGACCGGAACGTCGACTTCGGCTCGGTCTGGCTGCTGATCAGCCAGCGCACGGGCCAGGGCATCCCGCCGGAGCGGGCCAACCTGTACGCCCTGGTGCTCATGCTGGTGGCGGTCGCGGGCCTCGCCTACCTGGCCTTCACGGCGCCCCGCAGGCCCCGTTTCGCACAGCTGGCGTTCCTGGTCGTCGCCGCGTTCGTCCTGACCAACAAGGTCTACTCACCGCAGTACGTCCTGTGGCTGGTCCCGCTGGCGGCCCTCGCCCGGCCGCGCTGGCGCGACTTCCTGATCTGGCAGGCGTGCGAGGTCATGTACTTCGTCGGCGTCTGGATGTACCTGGCGTTCACCACCAGCGGCAACAAGCAGGGCCTGCCGGTCGACGGCTACCAGTTCGCGATCGTCCTGCACCTGCTCGGCACCCTGTACCTGTGCGTGATGGTCGTACGGGACATCCTCAAGCCCGAGAAGGACCCCGTCCGGCAGGACGGCTCGGACGACCCCTCCGGAGGCGTCCTGGACGGCGCGGAGGACGTCGTCGCCGCGGGCAGGGCCCTGCCGCCGTCCCCGGCCGGGGCACGGCGGGTGGCATGGGGAACCCCCGGGGAGGAGACCCCCCGGGGGTGAGCGGGACCGGCCGGCTCAGCGCTCGACGAGCCGGTCGAACTGCGTCGTGGTGTGGCGGAGATGCGCCACCAGTTCGTCGCCGACCCGGGGCTCCTGCGCGTCCGCGGGCACGAACAGGATCGACACCTGCATGTGCGGCGGCTCGGCGAACCAGCGCTGCTTCCCGGCCCAGACGAACGGCGACAGGTTCCGGTTCACGGTGGCCAGACCCGCCCGCGCGACACCCTTGGCACGCGGCATGACGCCGTGCATCGCCTTGGGCGCCTCCAGGCCCACACCGTGCGAGGTGCCACCGGCGACGACGACCAGCCAGCCGTCCGACGCCGCCTTCTGCTGGCGGTAGCCGAAGCGGTCGCCCTTCGTGACCCGGGTCACGTCGAGGACGGATCCCCGGTACTCCGTGGACTCGTGGTCCCCCAGCCACAGCCGGGTGCCGATCCGCGCCCGGAACCGGGTCTGCGGGAACTGCTGCTGGAGCCTGGCCTGCTCCTCGGCCCGCAGATGGCTCACGAACAGGGTGTGCAGCGGCAGTCGGGCGGCCCGCAGCCGGTCCATCCAGCCGATGACCTCCTCGACGGCGTCGGTGCCGTCCGGCCGGTCCAGCGGGAGGTGCAGCGCGAAGCCCTCCAGACGTACGTCCTCGATGGCGGCGTGGAGCTGCGGGAGCTCCTCCTCGCGGACGCCGTGCCGCTTCATCGAGCTCATGCACTCGATGACGACCCGGGCGCCCACGAGGGCGTGCACCCCGTCGACGGACGACACGGAACGGACGACCCGGTCGGGCAGCGGAACCGGTTCCTCACCCCGACGGAACGGGGTCAGGACCAGCAGGTCGCCACTGAACCAGTCCTTGATGCGCGCGGCTTCGTAGGTGGTGCCCACGGCGAGCATGTCGGCACCGAACCGGGCGGCCTCCTCCGAGAGGCGCTCGTGGCCGAAGCCGTATCCGTTGCCCTTGCAGACCGGGATGACCCCCGGGAACTGGTCGAGGACGCTCTTCTGGTGCGCGCGCCAGCGAGCGGTGTCGACGTAGAGGGAGAGCGCCATGGTCGGCCCGGAACCTTTCTGATGGCAGCGGTGATTCAAAGATATGTACGAGACTACGGAACCGTCAGCGGTACGACACGGGTCAGCGGCGCGACATGTAGATGTCGAGGGCCTTGTGCAGCAGCTTGTTCAGCGGGAAGTCCCACTCGCCGACGTACTCGACGGCCTCGCCGCCCGTGCCCACCTTGAACTGGATGAGACCGAAGAGGTGGTCGGTCTCGTCGAGCGAGTCGGAGATGCCCCGCAGGTCGTAGACGGTCGCGCCCATCGCGTACGCGTCGCGCAACATGCGCCACTGCATCGCGTTCGAGGGCCGGACCTCACGGCCGATGTTGTCGGAGGCACCGTAGGAGTACCAGACGTGTCCGCCGACGACGAGCATCGTCGCCGCGGAGAGGTTCACGCCCTCGTGCCGCGCGAAGTACAGCCTCATGCGGTTGGGGTCCTCGCTGTTGAGGACGGTCCACATGCGCTGGAAGTACGAGAGCGGGCGCGGCCGGAAGTGGTCCCGGACGGCCGTGATCTCGTACAGCCGCTGCCACTCGGCCAGGTCCTCGTAGCCGCCCTGGACGACCTCGACACCGGCCTTCTCGGCCTTCTTGATGTTCCGGCGCCACAGCTGGTTGAAGCCCTTGAGGACATCGTCGAGCGAGCGGTTCGCCAGCGGCACCTGGAAGACGTACCGGGGCTGTACGTCGCCGAAGCCGGCCCCGCCGTCCTCGGCCTGCTGCCAGCCCATCCTCCGCAGCCGGTCCGCGACTTCGAAGGCGCGCGGCTCGATGTGGGAGGCCTCGACGTCCTTGAGGCGCTTGACGTCCGGGTCCTGGATGCCGGACTTGATGGCGGCCGAGTTCCAGCGCCGGATGACGACCGGCGGGCCCATCTTCACGGAGAAGGCGCCCTGCTGCTTGAGGTGCGCCAGCATCGGCTGGAGCCAGTCGTCGAGGTTCGGCGCGTGCCAGTTGATGACCGGGCCCTCGGGCAGGTAGGCCAGATAGCGCTTGATCTTCGGAAGCTGGCGGTAGAGCACGAGACCGACGCCCACGAGCTCGCCGGCCTTGTCGAACCAGCCGAGGTTCTCCGAGCGCCACTCCGTCTTCACATCAGCCCACGCCGGGACCTGGCAGTGACTCGCGGCGGGCTGGCTCTGGATGAATGCCAGATGCTGCTCACGACTGATGGTCCTCAGGGTCAGGCTCATACGGGGCGCTCCTCGGCAGGTGTGTCCCCATCGGTCAGGGGCTCCGGCTCTCGCGCCGAAGCCTACTGTGACCGAGGAGCGCCCCGGAGGGGCGCGTATGCCCTGACGTGCCGCTCGGCCTAGCCGATGACGCCGCCGAAGAGTCCGCCGTGGGCCATTCCGAGGAAGAAGCCCACCGCGGACATGCCGAGGCCGATGATCAGCAGGAAGCGTTCGCGGGTGGTCACGGAGATGAACTGCCCGTAGCCGCCGGTCACGATGCCGACCAGGCCTGCCCAGGAACTCAGCAGGTGCAGGTTGGAGAACTGAGCGGTGGCGAAGGCGAGGACGCCCAGCACCAGTGTCACTCCGACCAGGGTGTCCTGGATCGGATGGGGCTTGCCGTCGGTCGCGAAGAGGGAGTGGCCGGGGTCGGGTCGCATTGCCTGTGCCATGGGGCACCTCCTGGCGTGCTTGCCGGAAGGCGGCGCATCCTAGCGCCGCCGTCATCCGTTGTGTACAGATTGCGTCCCCTCACCGGTGAATTTCAACCGCAGGCCGATGTGCGGGTAGTCTGTACGGTCTGCAGCGGTGTCTGCCCTGGTCCGTCCTGGATCGGTGGTTCCTCCCTCGTTCACGGGGGTGGACCGTCAGTGGTCGCCGATACCGTTGCGCACGCATCACGACCCTCCTGCCACGGAACGACCGTGGCCGCTGAGTCCAAAGGAGGTGGGTTCCACATGCGTCACTACGAAGTGATGGTCATCCTCGACCCCGATCTCGAGGAGCGCGCTGTCTCCCCGCTGATCGAGAACTTCCTTTCTGTCGTCCGTGAGGGCAACGGAAAGGTCGAGAAGGTCGACACCTGGGGCCGTCGTCGTCTCGCCTACGAGATCAAGAAGAAGCCCGAGGGCATCTACTCGGTCATCGACCTGCAGGCCGAGCCTGCGGTCGTCAAGGAGCTCGACCGCCAGCTCAACCTGAACGAGTCGGTCCTCCGGACCAAGGTCCTCCGTCCCGAGACCCACTGAGCTTCTAGCTCAGAGGTCATCGGGTCCGAGTAGCAGCAAAGCAGCCAGAAGCAATCCCGCCGAGAGGTACCCCCATGGCAGGCGAGACCGTCATCACGGTCGTCGGCAATCTTGTCGACGACCCCGAGCTGCGCTTCACCCCGTCCGGTGCGGCGGTCGCGAAGTTCCGTATCGCGTCCACCCCCCGCACCTTCGACCGTCAGACCAATGAGTGGAAGGACGGCGAAAGCCTCTTCCTGACCTGCTCGGTCTGGCGTCAGGCGGCGGAGAACGTCGCGGAGTCGCTTCAGCGAGGCATGCGCGTCGTCGTGCAGGGCCGGCTGAAGCAGCGGTCCTACGAGGACCGTGAGGGCGTCAAGCGCACGGTCTACGAGCTGGACGTCGAGGAAGTCGGCCCCAGCCTCAAGAACGCCACGGCCAAGGTCACCAAGACCACCGGTCGAGGCGGCCAGGGCGGCTACGGCGGCGGTCAGCAGCAGGGCGGCGGAGGCGGCAGCTGGGGTGGAAACTCCAGCGGCGGTGGCCAGCAGGGTGGCGGCGGTGCTCCCGCCGACGACCCGTGGGCGACCGGCAGCCCCTCCGGCGGTCAGCAGCAGGGCGGCGGAGGCGGCAGCTGGGGTGGAAACTCCAGCGGCGGCAGCGCCGGCGGCGGCTACTCGGACGAGCCTCCCTTCTAGGACGAAGCCCCGGAAGCAGCTCGTACCCCCACTTCTTGATCACACAGGAGAAACACCATGGCGAAGCCGCCTGTGCGCAAGCCTAAGAAGAAGGTCTGCGCGTTCTGCAAGGACAAGACCGTGTACGTGGACTACAAGGACACGAACATGCTGCGGAAGTTCATTTCCGACCGCGGCAAGATCCGTGCCCGCCGCGTGACCGGCAACTGCACGCAGCACCAGCGTGACGTCGCCACGGCCGTCAAGAACAGCCGTGAGATGGCGCTGCTGCCCTACACGTCCACCGCGCGATAAGGAAAGGGTGACCGACCAATGAAGATCATCCTGACCCACGAGGTTTCTGGCCTCGGTGCCGCTGGCGACGTCGTCGACGTCAAGGACGGCTACGCTCGCAACTACCTGGTCCCGCGTGGTTTCGCGATCCGCTGGACCAAGGGTGGCGAGAAGGACGTGGCGCAGATCCGCCGCGCCCGCAAGATCCACGAGATCGCGACCATCGAGCAGGCCAACGAGATCAAGGCCCGGCTCGAGGGTACGAAGGTGCGCCTGGCCGTTCGCTCCGGCGACGCCGGCCGTCTCTTCGGCTCCGTGACCCCGGCCGACATCGCCACGGCGATCAAGTCCGCGGGTGGCCCCGACGTCGACAAGCGTCGCGTCGAGCTCGGTTCGCCGATCAAGACCCTGGGCTCGCACCAGGTGTCCGTGCGTCTGCACCCCGAGGTTGCCGCGAAGCTCGGCGTCGAGGTCGTCGCCGCGTAACGCTGCCCCGGGCAGTCTGCGCTCAGCAGTGAGGAAGGGCCGTACCCCTCGGGGTGCGGCCCTTCCGCTGTGTGGTGCCCTGCTCTGTGCGTCACGTTTCACGTGAAACATTCGGATGTTCCATGAAGGGGTGTTTCACGTGGAACGTCAGCGGGTGGCGCCCGTGACGATCCAGCGGCCGGAGCGGGCCCGCAGCCAGAGCGTCGCCATACGGACCGACATCATCAGGGTCATCGCCCACCAGAGGGCGGTCAGTCCGCCGCCGAGCGCGGGAACCAGAAGGGCGACCGGGGCGAAGACGGCCAGGGTCAGCAGCATGGCCCAGGCCAGGTAGGGGCCGTCCCCCGCGCCCATCAGAACGCCGTCGAGGACGAAGACGACCCCGGAGATCGGCTGGGAGACCGCGACCACGAGCAGGGCGGGGAGCAGGGTGTCCTGGACGGTGGTGTCACCGGTGAAGAGCGGTACGAAGAGGGGGCGGGCCAGGATCAGCAGCGCGCCGAGGACCACTCCGGAGATCACGCCCCACTGGACCATGCGGCGGCAGACCTGACGGGCGCCGTCGGTGTCGCCCGCACCGAGGTACCGCCCGATGATGGCCTGGCCCGCGATGGCGATCGCGTCGAGGGCGAAGGCCATCAGGCTCCACAAGGACAGGATGATCTGGTGGGCGGCGACCTCCGCGTCTCCCATCCGTGCCGCGACGGCTGTGGCGATCATCAGGACCGCGCGGAGCGAGAGCGTACGGACCAGGAGAGGAACGCCTGCCTGGGCGGAGGCGCGGATGCCGGCCGTGTCAGGACGGAGGGAGGCCCCGTGGCGACGGGCGCCCCGGACGACCACGACGAGGTAGACGGCGGCCATGCCGTACTGGGCTATGACGGTGCCCCAGGCGGAACCGGCGATGCCGAGACCCGCTCCGTAGACCAGTCCGAGGTTGAGGGCGCCGTTGGCCGCGAAGCCGCCGATGGCCACGTAGAGCGGTGTACGGGTGTTCTGGAGGCCGCGCAGGACGCCCGTGGCGGCCAGGACCACCAGCATCGCCGGAATGCCGAGGCTGGAGATCCTCAGGTAGGTGATCGCGTAGGGGGCCGAGGTGTCGGAGGCACCGAAGACGTTCACGAGCCAGGGTGCCGTGGGGAAGGTCAAGGCGACGACGGCGGCACCGAGGAGGACCGCGAGCCAGATGCCGTCCATGCCCTGTCGGATGGCGGCGGCGATGTCACCCGCGCCGACGCGTCGGGAGACGGCGGCGGTGGTGGCGTAGGCGAGGAAGACGAAGACGCTGACGGCGGTGGAGAGCAGAGCGGCGGCGATCGCGAGACCCGCGAGTTGCGGCGTGCCGAGGTGCCCGACGATGGCACTGTCGACCATGAGGAAGAGAGGCTCGGCGACCAGGGCGCCGAACGCGGGCAGGGCGAGGGAGACGATCTCTCGGTCGTGCTGCCGGCGGACGGCTCTGGAGGTCGCGGAGGCCTGGGTCATGGGGGCAATCTAATCTTCCACAGGTAAGAGATGCAATGACATCTCATCCCTTACTTGTCGAGAGGGGAGCGCTTCGGGTGTGGGCCGTTTGTTCTGATCTTGATCCGGGGGGGAAAGTTTTTCTCCCCCACAGCCGGTGGATGGTGAAATTGCAGGTCAGAGCGGTGTTGAGGGGGCCCCTATGAGTTTGTCCACATGACTGTCCCCCGCTCCGTGCACAGGTTCCGGGGAGTTCTCCACAGTATTGGGGCCTTCACCCACAGGGCCTGTGGATAACCAGATTGGCTGATGCCCCTCGCGGGCCTACCGTGGTCCGGCGCCCGACGCGCCAGAAACGGTCGCGCAGCCACTCGTCGATCAGGGCGTGGCGTAAGGAAGAGTGGCACGGCGAGGTCCGCGGAGCGGACGGGAAGAGGTGCTTGGTGAGCGTTCCCGAGCCGATGGACGACCCCTGGGCGGACAGCGGACCGAGTGACCGGCTGCCCACCCGTACCCGGGGTGAGGGGCGTGGTCGCGGACGAGGGCGTGATGACCAGCACGAGCGCGGGGGCGACGGTCCCTGGGACGGTGGGCTCTCCGGCTTCGAACGCGTTCCGCCGCAGGATCTCGACGCCGAGCAGTCGGTCCTCGGCGGCATGTTGCTCTCCAAGGACGCCATCGCGGACGTCGTCGAGATCATCAAGGGCCACGACTTCTACAAGCCCGCGCACGAGACCGTCTACGCGGCGGTCCTCGACCTCTACGCCAAGGGTGAGCCCGCCGACCCGATCACGGTCGGCGCGGAGCTCACCAAGCGCGGCGAGATCACCCGTGTCGGCGGTGCCTCCTACCTCCACACCCTGGTCCAGTCGGTGCCGACGGCGGCCAACGCCTCGTACTACGCGGAGATCGTCCACGAGCGGGCCGTCCTGCGGCGTCTCGTGGAGGCCGGGACCAAGATCACGCAGATGGGATACGCGGCCGACGGGGACGTCGACGAGATCGTGAACTCGGCCCAGGCCGAGATCTACGCGGTCACCGAGCAGCGCACCACCGAGGACTACCTGCCGCTCGGCGACATCATGGAGGGGGCGCTCGACGAGATCGAGGCGATCGGCTCCCGCAGCGGCGAGATGACGGGTGTGCCGACCGGCTTCACCGATCTCGACTCGCTCACCAACGGCCTCCATCCCGGTCAGATGATCATCATCGCGGCCCGTCCCGCCATGGGTAAGTCGACGCTCGCCCTGGACTTCGCGCGGGCGGCGTCCATCAAGCACAACCTGCCCAGCGTCATCTTCTCCCTCGAAATGGGCCGCAACGAGATCGCGATGCGTCTGCTCTCGGCCGAGGCGCGGGTCGCGCTCCACCACATGCGCTCCGGAACGATGACCGACGAGGACTGGACGCGGTTGGCCCGCCGGATGCCGGACGTCTCGCAGGCGCCGCTCTTCATCGACGACTCCCCGAACCTGTCGATGATGGAGATCCGTGCGAAGTGCCGTCGGCTCAAGCAGCGCAACGGCCTCAAGCTCGTCATCATCGACTACCTCCAGCTGATGCAGTCGGGTGGCTCGAAGCGGCAGGAGAGCCGTCAGCAGGAGGTCTCGGACATGTCGCGAAACCTCAAGCTCCTCGCCAAGGAGCTGGAGCTGCCCGTGATCGCGCTCTCCCAGCTGAACCGTGGACCCGAACAGCGCACCGACAAGAAGCCGATGGTCTCCGACCTGCGTGAGTCCGGCTCCATCGAGCAGGACGCCGACATGGTGATCCTGCTCCACCGCGAGGACGCCTACGAGAAGGAGTCCCCGCGCGCGGGCGAGGCCGACATCATCGTGGGCAAGCACCGAAACGGCCCGACGGCCACCATCACCGTCGCCTTCCAGGGCCACTACTCCCGCTTCGTCGACATGGCACAGACCTGACGGTCCGCTTGTAGGGTCTCAAGATTCGCGGCACAGTCTCAGCCGCAATGGCACCGCTTTGGCACTTGTGCCATCCATCTGAGATTCGCGGGGCGAGTGCCTCGCCTGCTGGGTGACTCTGCGCGAGGCTGGCACCGTCGTGGTTGCCGCGCTGGCGCCATGGCCATCAGGGGGCTGCCAAGGACGCGATGGGCTGGCGTCCTGGCCCTGTTCGCCCGTTGCGTCCGGTCCTGTTCTCAGGTCGGCGGGAGGTGCGTGGTGCGGTTCTGCCGCGCTGCTTTGCGGAGCGCCGCGATGACGGCTGCGGTGGTCGGGTTGGTCGTTTCGGTGTGGCGGGTCGCGGCGAACAGGAGGCGCTGGATCGGGTGGTCGTCGATGGGGGCCGCGCGGATTCCTGGCGTGGCCGGGTCGATGGCCGTCCGGGGGACGAGCGCGGTGGCGAGGCCGGACCGGGCGAGGGTGAGCTGGGCGGTGCAGGGGTTCCTCGGCCCCGATCTCGTCGCCACCGGCTGGCGGGACGGCCGGCCCGCCATGTTGGCGGAGGAGGCCGCCGCCTGCTACGCAGAGGCGGTCCGGACGTGGGGACGCGCCCATATTCCCGCCGACGCAGACGTGGAGCGCTTCAACTGCCTGGCGCAGCGGCTGATCGACGCCGCCGACGCCGACGCGCTGCCCCTGTTCGCCGACTGGCGCGCGCAGCCCGTGCCCGGCGACGATCCGGTCGGAGCGGCGATGCAGCGTATCCACGTCCTGCGGGAACACCGCGGTGCCTGCCATCTCGCGGCAGTACGCCTGTCCGGGCTGAGCGCCCGGGAGGCGATGGTCGTCAACCTCGGCGTCGAGCAGGCGACCCACTACGGCTGGCGCGAGCCGGGTCCGGCCGCCGCGGCTCTGATTCCCCGCTGGCAGCGCGCCGAGCGGCTCACGGACGAGCTGCAGGCGCCGCTCTACGCCACGCTGACCGCCCGGCAGCGTGCCGAGTTCGCCCGGCTGGTCGACGCGCTGACCAGCGCCCGGCCCTCATGACCGTATGTCGCAGACATCGGCAGGCATACGAAAGGACGGCTGATCGCGGCCATGCTTCTCGCTCATGAGGGCCGTTCGCCCTCCGACCACCCCACGGCCTATGTCGCTCCGAACGCCACGCTGTGCGGGGACGTGCGCGTGGGAGCCGGGTGCCGGGTGCTGTTCGGTGCGGTGCTCACCGCCGAGGACGGGCCGGTGGAGCTGGGCGAAGGCTGCATCGTCATGGAGAACGCGGTCCTACGTGGCACCCGACGGGATCCGCTGGTCCTGGGGCGGCAGGTTCTGGTGGGCCCCACCTCCTGTCTGACCGGCTGCCGGGTCGAGGACGAGGTCTTCCTGGCCACCGGCAGCCGCGCCTTCAACGGAGCACGGATCGGGACCTGCTCTGAGGTACGGATCAACGGCATCGTGCACCTGCGCACGGTCCTGCCCGCCGACTCGACGGTGCCGATCGGCTGGGTCGCCGTCGGCGACCCAGCGCGCATCCTCCCGCCGGAGGACCACGACGGGATCGGGGAAGTGCAGAAGGAGCTCGACTTCCCCGGCTACGTCTTCGGCCTGGACCGGCCTGGCGAAGGCCAGAGCCTGATGCCCGCCATCTCCGAACGCTTCGGCCGCAGCCTCGGCCGCCACAGCGACGACCACCAGATCTGAGCCCCGCCTGGAGCGCGTGGGTCCAGGGTTGAAGAACACCCGGTAAGCGGACACCACAAGGAAGTGCCACGTTCGTGAGACTGAGCGGCTGTGCCATCGACCTGAGGCAGCGGAAGAGCTGCTGGTCGGCGAGCACGACCTATGCCGCGATCGGCGAGACCCTACACGCCCCTGGCAGCGGCGCCCCGGACGGTTCCCGTCCGGCGCGGACCGCTCGGGGTGAGGGGGCTCGGCCTTCTGCTTCGGCCGGCGGGCCGGTGGGCCGTCCCGGGGTGGAGCGGCTGAGCCTTCGGGAGGTTTCTGCGGACGGGGAGGCCTGGGTCGCCGGGGGTGGCGTTGGATGGGGGCATGATGACTTCATTCGACGGGCTGTTGCCCGGAACCGAACGGGCGCTGTCGCATCGGGTCGCCGTCGCCCAGGCCGAGGGCCGGGCTCCCTCGGTGGTGGGGGCCGTGGTGCGGGACGGGGTGCTGGTGTGGAGCGGGTCGCGCAGCTGCGTGGACGGGCACGCGCCGGACGCGAACACACAGTTCAGGATCGGCTCCATCACCAAGGTGTTCACCGCCGTGCTGGTGATGCGACTGCGGGACGAGGGGCTCCTGGGGCTCGACGATCCGCTGGAGCGGCATCTCAAGGGCACGGGCGTCGGCGAGGTGACGATCGCCCAACTCCTCGGGCACAGTGGCGGTCTCGCCGCCGAGACACCCGGTGCGTGGTGGGAGCGGTCCTCGGCCGCGTTGCGGCCCGAGCTCTCCGACGTGCTGGGGGATCAGCCGTTCCTGAGGGCTCCTGGGCGCCGCCACCACTACTCCAACCCGGGCTACACCCTTCTCGGTTCGCTGGTCGAGGCCGTGCGCGGGGTGCCCTGGACCGAGGCTCTGCGCAGCGAGATCCTGGAACCCCTGGGGATGGACCGGACGACGCCGGAGCCGGTCGCCCCGCACGCCGGTGGCTGGGCAGTGCACCCCTGGGCCGATGTGATGCTGCCCGAGCCGTCCGAGGACCTGGGTCTGATGGCATCTGCCGGGCAGCTGTGGTCGACGGCGGCGGACCTCGCCCGGTTCGCCACCTTCCTCGCGGCGGGTGACGAGCGGGTGCTCGCCGCCGCCGCCGTGGAGGAGATGCGAGCTCCGGGCGCGCCGGGGGCCGAGGGGGAGTGGGAGCTGAGCTACGGGCTCGGTCTCCAGTTGGCGCGCCGGGACGGCCGGACCTTCATCGGTCACACCGGTTCGCTCCCGGGCTTCCTCGCGGCTCTGTGGGTGTGCGTGGAGGAGGGTCTGGCGGGGATCACCCTCGCCAATGCCACCTCGGGGCCGCAGCCGGGGGCCGTGGCCGCCGATCTCGTTCAGATCGTGGCGGAGGCAGAGCCGCGCTTCCCCGAGCCCTGGAGGCCGCTTCCCGAAGGTGAGGTCGACGAGGAGCTGCTGTCGCTGACCGGCCCCTGGTACTGGGGCACGTATGCCTACGGGCTGCGCGTCGGACCCGAGCGGAGTGGCGTCTTCGAACCTCTGCGGGGTGTCGGGCGCGGGGCGAGTTTCCGGGCGCTGCCCGAGGGCGGCTGGGTCGGGCTGAACGGCTACTACGAGGGGGAGACCCTCCGGGTCGTACGGCGTGCCGACGGCGGCGTCAGCCATCTCGACCTCGGCTCGTTCGTCTTCACGCGGGAGCCCTACGCCCCCGCGGACGCGGTTCCGGGTGGGGTGGATGAGGCGGGCTGGCGCGGTCTCTGAGTCGTAGGGGGGTGTTTCACGTGAAACACCCCCTCGTCCGGGAGTGCGTCAGAGGCTCTTCTTGAAGCCCACGTGGGAGGCCTCGAAGCCGAGACGCTCGTAGAAGCGGTGGGCGTCCGTACGACTGACGTCGGAGGTCAGCTGGACGAGCTTGCAGCCCAGGCGCCGGGACTCCTCGACGGCCCACTCGATGAGCCGGGTCCCGAGACCGCTGCCGCGCTCGTCCGCGCGGACGCGTACGGCCTCGATGATCGAGCGGACGGTGCCCCGGCGGGAGAGTCCCGGGATCACCGTCAGCTGGAGGGTTCCCACGACCTGGCCCCCGCGGACGGCCACCACGAGATGCTGGTGGGGGTCGTCCGCGAGGGCTTCGAAGGCCGCGAAGTACGGCGTGAGGTCTTCGGGGGACTCTCTTTGTGCGCCCAGCGGGTCGTCCGCGAGCATCGCGACGATGGCGGGGATGTCCCCTGCGGTCGTGGGCCGTATCTCAAGATCGCTCATGCCCCGCAGAGTACGCGGGAGCGTCTGCCGTGGCGCCTTCGGCCGAATCGTCGCTGATCACCGTGCGACGGAGAGGCGGCCCGACCCGATCACAGGGAAGACGTCCTGATCACGCGGGGGTGGCCTGGCCCTCCAGCACCTGGACCAGTGCTGTCAGTTCCGGGTTCTTCGCTGCCTCGTCGAGGGCTTCGCGCAGTGCGTTGTCGTTGGTGGGGCGGGCTTCGTCGAGGAGCTTCTGCCCGGTTTCGGTGACGTCCGTGTAGATGCCGCGCCGGTCGGTGGTGCAGAGGTACCGGGTGAGCAGTCCCCGGTCTTCGAGGCGGGTGACCAGCCGGGTGGTGGCGCTCTGGCTGAGGACGACCGCGTCGGCGACCTGCTTCATCTGAAGGTGCCCGCCGGGCCCGTTGTGCTGGCGGCCGAGGACGTCGAGGAGGGAGTACTCGCGCACGCTCAGACCGTGGCGGCTCTCCAGAGCGCGCTCGATGTGCGACTCGATCCGGCCGTGCAGCAGGCTGAGGGCACACCAGCGCTGGGACAGCGCGGTGAGTGCGGGGTCCGTCGCGGTCATGCTCTCTCCTCGACGCCGGAGTGGCTTCCCGGCCAAGGGTAGACGATGCGACGCAATAGTGCGCGCGTGCAAGTAATTCTCGGGGTGTGCGCTATCCGGCTGCGACCGTCAGGGGTGCGAAGCGGCGGAGCTGGTCGCCGGGGAGGTCGGGAAGGCCGTGGACCATCACCGAGTTGTTGGCGATCGGATCGATTCCGTTCCCCTTGAGCCAGGTCAGGAGGGAGGCGTGGCGCACATCGATGTCCGTGCGGAGCGGTCGATCGGTCGCCGCGGCCAGTGAGGCGATCAGTGCCTTTGCGGTGTCCGGGTCCTCGGCGATCAGCGGTCCGACGACATGGGTGTCCATGTTGGGCCAGATCGCCGCGAAGCCGGTGAGCCCGCCGTTCCCCTCCGCGACCCGGAGGTGGTCCGCGAACGCGGGGAGCCGGGTGATGATGTGCGTCCGGTCGAGGCCGAAGATCTCGTGGTCCAGACGCAGGATCGCCGGAAGGTCGTCCGCCGTGGCCGGGCGGACCGTGACGGCGGGGGCGGGTTCGGCGAAGGTGAAGCGGCCCCGGACCATCTCGGACCGGCTGATCTCCGCGAAACCGAGCTGCTCGTACAGCGGTTGCCCGTTCGCCGTGGCGTACAGGGTGGCCGGGGTGTCCCCGATCTCCGTCAGGACGTGTCGCATGAGCCGACGTCCCACGCCTTGGCGCGCGTAGCGCTCGGCGACGAGCATCATGCCGATCGCCGAGAGCCCGGGACCGTAGGAGGTGACGACGGAGCAGGCGGCCAGCCCGGAGCCGTCGGGGTCGTCGATGCCGTACCCGGTTCCCGCCGTGAGCAGCAGGCCCCACTTGTGCTCTTCGCGCGGCCAGCCCCGGTTCTCGGAGAGGTCGGCGCAGGCGAGGAGGTCGTTCGAGGTGAGACGCCGGACAGGGAGCTGAACGAGAGCGGTGGGGGAGATCGGCATGTCGTCCAGGCTGTCCGATGGAGTGATCTTCCGTCCACCGTTTCAGGGGATCTGACCGAGATCCGAAGGGGCGTTGATTCCATGCTGTGGGACAAGCACGATGTTTCACGTGAAACCCCGCAAGCGACGCCTCCATCTCTTCGACCTCGACGGCACACTGATCCGGGGGTCGGCCGCCGCTGTGGAGATCTCCCGCCAGCTCGGTCTGGTCGAGGAGATCGCGGCCCTGGAAGAAGGCTTCCTGCGCGGGCTCACCCCGGACGAGTTCGCCGTCCGGGCCCGCGCCCTCTGGTCCGAGCTGACCGTGGCACAGGTCACGGCCGCCTTCGAAGGGGCGCCCTGGCTCGACGGCATCCGTGAGGTCTGGGCCGACATCAGGGAGCGGGGTGACCGCTGTGCGGTGATCTCCCTCTCGCCCGACTTCTTCGTGGAGCGGCTGCTCGACTGGGGCGCCGACGCGACGCACGGTTCACACTGGCCGGCCGTTCCCTTCACCGAGCAGATCCACCGGCCCGGCATCCTCGACGCCGGGGCGAAGGTACGGATCGCACGGCGACTCTGCGCGGAGTACGGGATCGACGCGGCCGACTGTGTCGCCTACGGGGACTCGATGTCCGACGCGGAGCTCTTCGCGAGCGTGCCGGACACCGTGGCGGTGAACGCGGACCACCATCTCGCCGGATTGTCGCGGCACAGCTACACGGGAGGAGATCTGCGCGAGGCCTACGCCCTGGTCCGAAACCGCGCAGCTTAACCAGAATCCCCGCTCTCTGGCCCGAGAACGCCACTTTCCGTCCGGGCCGCTGCCGAAGGGGCTCATGCTTCGAGCACGGAAGCCAGGCCAGCGCGAGGGCGAGGCACATGATGGACGCTCCGACCACCACGAGGGCTCCGGAGGCCGTGGACGCCCGCGGGTCCGGGGTGACGGACACGTACGGGACACCGTTACGGGATCGCCCGGGGGAAGTTCCGACGGACGGGAACGAGCCCCGGACAGCCGGGGGAGCGTCCGCCGACGCGTTGCTCGTCCGCCGCACCCTGGCAGAGATCGCACCGATCGCCGACCGGGTGACCTCGTACTTCTACGCCCTGCTCTTCATCGGGAACCCCGCGCTGCGCGAGATGTTCCCGGCCGCCATGGACACCCAGCGGGACCGGCTCCTGCAGGCCCTCCTGACGGCGGCGGAGCACCTCGACGACACCCCGGTGCTCACCGCGTACCTGGAGAACCTCGGCCGGGGGCACCGTAAGTACGGCACGCACGCCGGGCACTACCCGGCCGTCGGCGAGGCGCTCATCGGGGCGCTCTCGCGGTACGCGACGACGAGCTGGGACCAGGAGACCGAGGCGGCCTGGGTCCGTACGTACACGACGATCTCGCAGATCATGATCGACGCGGCGGCGGTGGACGAGCGCTCGGCGCCCGCCTGGTGGCAGGCCGAGGTCGTCTCCCACGACCTGCGCACCCCGGACATCGCCGTCGTCACGCTCCGGCCCGATCAGCCGTACCGTTTCCTGGCGGGGCAATACACGACGCTGGAGACCCCGTGGTGGCCCCGGGTCTGGCGGCATTACTCGTTCGCCTCCGCGCCCCGGCCCGACGGGCTGATCTCCCTCCACGTCAAGGCGGTCCCGGCCGGCTGGGTGTCCAACGCGCTGGTCCACCGGGCCCGCCCGGGGGACGTCCTCCGGATCGGTCCCCCGGCCGGTTCCATGACCGTCGACCACGCCACGGACACCGGGCTGCTCTGCCTCGGCGGGGGAACCGGGATAGCACCGATCAAGGCGCTGGTCGAGGATGTGGCGGAGCACGGGGACCGGCGCCCGGTCGATGTCTTCTACGGCGCGCGCAGCGGCCACGACCTCTACGACATCGACACGATGCTGCGGCTCCAGAGGACCTTCCCGTGGCTCTCGGTCCATCCGGTCACCGAGGAGCAGGGGCGGCTGCCCGAGGCGATCGGCCGCCTCGGGCCCTGGGACGAGCGCGACGCCTATCTCTCGGGTCCGCTCGGCATGGTCCGGCGGGGCGTGGACGTGCTGCGGGGCGCGGGCGTCCCCGCCGAGCGCATCCGGCACGACTTCCTCGCCGAGCTGACTCCGGTGGATCAGCCCAGGTCGGGGGCGTGCATGGCACGGACGCCCTCGATGTTGCCGTCGAGGTAGTGACGCAGGGAGAGGGGGACGAGGTGCACGGCGGCGATGCCGACCCGGCTGAACGGCACCCGGACGATCTCGTACTCGCCGACCGGTTCCTCGATCTCGGGGCCGTGACGCAGTGAGGTGTCCATGGAGTCGAGCCTGCACACGAAGAAGTGCTGGACCTTCACCCCGGAGACGCCGCCGTCCACGATGTGCTCGACGGTATCGACGAAACAGGGCACCACATCGGTGATCTTGGCGCCGAGTTCCTCGTGCACCTCCCGGTGCAGGGCCTCGACGACGGTGGGGTCGGAGGGTTCCACGCCGCCGCCGGGCGTGAGCCAGTAGGGATCCATCCCCGGCTTGGTGCGCTTGATGAGGACGAGGTCGTCCCCGTCGAGCAGGATGGCGCGTGCGGTGCGTTTGATCACGGGCCGTTCGTTCATGGGAAGAAAATGGCCCGTTCGGGCGGGACTGAAACTCACCAGGCGGCAGCGGCGCGCAGCAGGCCCTCGTGAGCGCGGGCGAGGGGTGACAGCGCGAGCGTGCCGGTCCGCACCACGAGGAAGTAGGTCCGCAGCGGCGGGACCGGGGGATCGAGCAGGGCCACGAGCCGCCCCTGGGCCAGGGCTTCCTCGCACAGATAGCGGGGGAGCACGGCCAGACCCGCGCCCGAGGCCGCGGAGTCGCGGACGGCCCGCAGGTCGGGGGCGATGACGGTGGCGGCGGCCGTCGGCCTGGTCTCGAAGACGCTCGCCCAGTAGCGGGCGACGAACGGCAGCGACTCGTGCACCTCGACCACCGGTAACTGCTCCAGTACCAGTGCGCCCTTGGCGAGCAGGACGTCGGGGGTGAGGCGGGTGGCCCAGCGGGGCGCGGCGACCAGGACGTACTCCTCGTCGCAGAGCGGGGTGGCGACGAGCAGTCCGCCCCGGGGGCGGGCGGTGGTGACGGCGAGGTCGTGGTGACCGGCCGCCAGCCCGTCGAGGATCTCCTCCGTGTTCCCGAGGAAGGACACCCGGACGGCGAGACCCTGACCGACCAGAGGGGTGAGGGCGGGCAGGACACGGAGCGCGGTGAACTCCGGGGGGCCCGCGAGATGGAGGGTGCGGACGCCGTTCTCCCGGTCGAGACCGGTGTCGGCGATCTCGACGAGGGCGTCCAGATGGGGCGCGGCCCGGTGGGCGAGTTCGTCACCGACGGTGGTGGGGGTGACCCCGCGGGCCTGCCTGAGGAAGAGCGGGCGGCCGAGCTGCCGTTCCAGGGTCCGGATCTGGCTGGTGACGGCCGGCTGGGAGAGTCCGAGGAGTGCGGCGGCGCGAGTGAAGGAACCGGCCCGGTGCACCGTGACGAACGTGCGCAGCAGGGCCAGATCCATGTCCGCCTCCTCCCGGCCGTGGGGCCGTTCGACTCAGGCGGTCGGCTGACTGCGCCTCAGGACCGTCCAACTATAAATAAGTCGATAGGCCTCTGTCGCTACCGTGATTGGACACCGACACACAGTCAACTAGCCTTGTTCAAGCGGTTTCCGCGCCGGAACCGGGGTGTTCCGAGCCATGAGGGGGGAGGCTCGGAGCGCCCCGTTCCGTGTGCCTGGACGCAGGCGCGGACGGGATCAGGTTCCCGCCGCTCCCCCGGTCTCGTCGAGTGCCCGCAGCACGTCGGCGATCAGGTCCTCCGGGTCCTCGGCGCCGACCGAGAAGCGGATGAAGCCCTCCGCGACGGCGTCCCCGCCCCAGCGCCCCCGCCGCTCCGCCGTGGAGCGCACACCGCCGAAGCTGGTGGCGTCCTCCACGAGCCGCAGTGCTCCGAGGAAGCGTTCGGCCCGCTCGCGGTCCGCCAGCTCGAAGGAGACCACGGAGCCGAAGCGGCGCATCTGGCGCCCGGCGACCTGGTGGGAGGGGTCGTCCGGCAGACCGGGGTAGCGCAGTCCGGTCACGTCGGAGCGCCCGGCGAGCGCCTGGGCGAGCGTGAGCGCCGTGGAGCACTGGCGGTCGATCCGCAGCTGGAGGGTGGCGAGCGAGCGGTGCGCGATCCAGGCCTCCATGGGGCCGGGGATGGCACCGACGACCTTGCGCCAGCGGCGCACCTCCGCCGCGCGCTCGGGGTCGCGGCTGCTGACGTGACCGAGCAGGACGTCGCCGTGCCCGGTCATGCCCTTGGTGTCGCTGGCGACGGAGAAGTCGGCGCCCAGATCCAGCGGACGCTGGCCGAGCGGGGTGGCGAGGGTGTTGTCGACGGCGACGAGGGTTCCCCCGGAGTGCGCCGCGCGGACCAGGCGCCGGACGTCGCAGACATCGAGCCCGGGGTTGGAGGGGGTCTCGATCCAGAGCAGCTTGGCCCCGTCCAGCACGTCGAGCTGGGCGTCCCCGCCGGTCGGCGCGGTACGGACCTCGACGCCGAAGGCCCGCAGCTGCTGATGGAGGAGCGGCAGGGCCTGGTAGCCGTCGGACGGCATCACGACCATGTCGCCCGCCCTCAGCTGGGAGAAGAGGACGGCGGAGATCGCGGCCATGCCGGAGGCGAAGACCAGCGTCTCGACGTCCCGCTCCCCCGGCGCCTCCAGTTCGCCGATCGCCCGCTCCAGATGGGTCCAGGTGGGGTTGTCGTCGCGGCCGTAGGCGTACGGGCCGGTCGGCTCGCCGGGCAGGTGGTAGTGCGCGGCGAAGACCGGTCCCGGCAGGGTCGGCTCGTACTTGACGGGCTCGGGCAGCCCGGCGCGCACGGCGCGTGTGCCGTCGCCCATGTCGTGCTCGTTCACGGTGTCCGGTTCTCCAGTTCTCGGCGTACGGCCGCGAGCAGTCCCCCGCTCGCGGCCTCCACCATCTCAAGGCACTCCTCGAAGCCCCCGCGGTCCCCGTAGTAGGGGTCGGGGACGTCGAGCGTGTCCCCCGCGGCCGGGTCGTAGGAGCGCAGCAGGCGTATTCGCCCGGCCTCAGCGGGTGTGCGGGCGAGTCCGCGGAGCTCCCGCAGATGCCCTTCGTCCAGCGCGATCACCAGGTCGAGGGCCGGGAACCAGGAGGCCCGGAACCGACGTGCGGCGTGCGCGGAGGAGTATCCGTTCTCGTCGAGTACGGAGACGGTACGGGGATCGGCGGGGTCGCCCTGGTGCCAGCCGCCGGTGCCCGCGCTGTCGACCTCCACCGCGTCGCCGAGACCGGCGTCCTCCAGATACCGGCGGAAGACGTGCTCGGCCATTGGCGAGCGGCAGATGTTGCCCGTGCAGACGAAGCAGACGCGATAGGTCACGGGTCGCGCTCAGTCGCCGTCGGGAAGCACGACGTTCAGCGCCCACGACACGATGGAGATGATCAGGCCGCCGAGGACGGCGGTCCAGAAGCCCTCGACGTGGAAGCTGAGGTCGAACTGCTCGGCCAGCCATGAGGTCAGGAGCAGCATCAGGGCGTTCACCACGAGGGTGATCAGGCCGAGGGTCAGGATGAAGAGGGGAAACGTCAGCAGTTGGACGACCGGCTTGACCAGGAAGTTCACGAGCCCGAAGAGCAGGGCGACGAGAATGAGGGACAGGATCTTGTTGCCGGTGGTCGCGTTCGGGTCGTCGCCGGTCAGGGTGATGTCCTGGAGCAGCCAGATGGCGACTCCCAGGGCGCCCGCGTTGGCGAGCGTCTTGACTACGAAATTCTTCATGTGTCTGATCGTGGCAGACACGATCGGGCCGAGGGCAGGGGCTGACAGGCGATGAAGGCATTCCGACTGGACGAACTGGAGGCGGAGCGTGCCGCGAATCAGGGCGCCTATCTCCAGTTCCTGCGGGAGCGGAACATGTCGGTGGGCCTGTACGCGCTGGACGCCGGGGCGCTCGATCCGCAGCAGCCGCACCGTCAGGACGAGGTGTACTTCGTGGTGAGCGGCCGGGCGTCGATCACGGTGGGGACGGAGACGACCCAGGTGGCGCGAGGCAGCGTGGTCTACGTACCGGCAGGGGTGGAGCACAAGTTCCACCACATCAGCGAGGACCTGCGGGTGCTCGTGGTCTTCTCGCCGCCGGAGGGCTGAGCGGGCCGTGTGCCCGGTGGAGCGCCGGGGCCCTGCGGGGTGAGCCCTTAGGGGTCGGCCCGCGGGCAGGGGTTCCGGAGGGGGCGGGCCCCTAGGGGGCGGATCAGGGGAGAGCGGGGGCCGCAGGGCCCCCACGGGCCGCTTCCGACACCTAGCCTTGAGAGTGTTCGGCGCGGAGTGCGTGGAACGGATTTCGAGAGCGAGGTAGGACGATGGCCGTGCAGCAGATTCTCGCGGGGATGCCCTGGTGGGTGAAGTGGGTCGCCATACCGGCCCTGGTCCTGATCGTCTTCGGCGGACTGATCACCAGCGTCCTGACCTTCGTGATCGGTCTGCTCTTCAAGGTGCTGCTCTTCGTGGCCCTCGTCGCCGGACTGATCTACGTCGTGAAGAAGTTCAGCTCCTCCGGCCGCTCCAGGGAGGACTGGTAGCACACGCCACTCATCGAGTACGAAGCCCTTGGAGCGCGTTAGCCCGGCCGGGGGAACGCACCGGCTGAATCAGGACATCGCCCCGGGGGCTGCCACTAGAGTGGAATCTCTCCGCCGCGTTGGGGACTACAGGCGTAGACCTCCGTTCTGACCGGCGGTTTCCCAGGCCCGGCGGGCGCGCGGGGGCGGCCCCCGCGGGCGGATGCGGTGCATCCGTCGTCACGCCTGGGGGTGACCTTTGGCCACGGCTACGCAGACTGCTGCGCCTACCCTTATCGGCTCGGTGCAGCGAGCGCTGAGACTGCTGGAGGCCGTGGCCTCCCACGCGGACGGCGCTCCGGCCAAACAGCTCGCCCGTGAGACGGGCCTTCCGCTGCCCACCACGTACCACCTGCTGCGCACCCTGACGCACGAGGGCTATCTGCGCCGCGAGAAGGGTGTGTTCGTCCTCGGGGAGGCAGCTGTCCGGCTCGCCGGTGGCCGAGCTGTGCAGAATCGTCGCATCAAGATCGAAGACTCCCTGGCGCGCTGGCGGGACGAGATCGGTGTGCCGGTGTACTTCGCCCTCTACCGTGACGGCGAGGTCGAACTCGTCTCGGTCGCGGACACCCCTTCCTCCCCCGCAGTGGAGGAGTGGGCCGACTTCCGCGAGACCGCGCACGCCCACGCGATCGGGCAGTGCCTGTTGAGCCAACTCGATTCGAAATCTCGTCAAGACCACCTCGACCGACATCCGGTCGAAGCCATCACGCCGTATACGGTGCGTAACCATCGCGCCCTTATGGAGCGTTTGGGTGGTTTGGGGCGAATGGAGCCCTCGGTGGAGCGTCAGGAATATGCGCTCGGCACGGTTTGTGCCGCGATCCCCATCACGGCGGGCTCCACGGCCGCCGCCGTGGCGATTTCCATGCCACTCCACCAGGAAGAACGGTTGCTCCCAGCAATCGAGCGACTACGCACAGAGATCGGAAAGCTCTTCAACTCCCTCGCTTTCTCTATCAGTATCTGAAAAATCACTCCTTGTGATCTGCTAGCGCGTACAGCACGATTGCGTCAAGAGGGCCACGGGGATCATTCCTGGCCGTTTCGGGCACAGCTTTCAGCAGCTGTTTACACAACTGCTTCATCTACTGCGGGGTACATGATGCGAGAGTCGGTTCAGGCCGAGGTCCTGATGAGCTTCCTCGTCTCCGAGGAGCTCTCGTTCAGGATCCCGGTGGAACTGCGGTACGAGACCCGTGATCCCTATGCGGTGCGGATGACCTTCCATCTCCCCGGAGACGCTCCGGTGACCTGGGCGTTCGGCCGGGAACTGCTGCTCGACGGGATCAACAGGCCGAGCGGGGAGGGTGATGTGCACATCGCCCCGACGGAGCCGGAGGGTCTCTCGGACGTCTCCATCAGGCTCCAGGTCGGAAGCGACCGGGCCCTGTTCCGGGCCAGCGCGCCCCCGCTCGTCGCGTTCCTCGACCGCACGGACAAGCTGGTCCCGCTCGGTCAGGAACGGAACCTGGGCGACTTCGAGGACAATCTGGAAGCCGCGCTCGGCCGCATCCTCGCCGAGGAGAGTGCGGGCCCGGCGGCCTGACCGGCGCCCACCACCCGGCACGGGGCCGACACCTTCCGCCGCGCCCGTGGCGCCCGGCACGGCGACGCCCTCACCGTCCCGTACCCACCGGAACGGTGACACCTCTCCCGTACCAACCGGTGTGAACGGGCCCTCCTGTCCCGGCTGTCCGCCGGTGCCCGCCGTCCCGCGGCCGTCACTTGGCGCGGCGACGGCGTCCGCCCCGCGTGCCGGTGGCCCTTCGGGCTCCCGCTCCCGTACGGTCACCCGCCGTCGGTCCCCCGGCACGCCCCGCGCCCCCGGCCCGCTCACGGTCGGCGGAGACCACCAGGGCCGCGAGCGCCGTGGTGAGCGGCACGGAGGCGACCAGACCGATCGAGCCGACCAGTGTCCGGACGATCTCCTCGGCGACCAGCTCGCTGTTGGCCACCGTCCCCATGCTGCTCTGCGCGATCGAGAAGAGGAGGAGCAGCGGCAGGGCGGCGCCCGCGTAAGCCAGCACCAGGGTGTTCACCACCGAAGCGATGTGGTCACGGCCGATCCGGATCCCGGCCCGGTACAGCGCGCGCGGCCCCATGTCCGGGTCGGCCTGGTGCAGTTCCCAGACGGCCGAGGTCTGGGTGACCGTGACGTCGTCGAGCACACCGAGCGATCCGATGATGATTCCGGCGAGCAGCAGACCGGACATGTCGATGTTCGGGTAGAGGCCGTGGATCAGTCCGGTGTTGTCGTCGGTGTTGCCGCTCAGCGAGGCCCAGTCGATGAAGAGGGACCCGAGCAGCCCGATCAGCAGCAGCGAGATCAGCGTCCCGAGCACCGCGACCGAGGTGCGGGCCGAGAGGCCATGGCACAGATAGAGCGCGGCCAGCATGATCACGCTCGATCCGACCACCGCCACGACCAGCGGATTCGATCCCTCCAGGATCGCGGGCAGGATGAAGAACGTCAGCACGAGGAAGCTGATGACGAGCGCCACGAGCGCCATCAGGCCCCGCAGCCGGCCGACGAGCACCACCGCGAGCGCGAAGATCCCCGCGAGCAGGGCGATCGGCAGTTTCCGGTTGACGTCCGTCACCGAGTACTGGAGATCGTGGGGCGCGTCGGGAGCGTACGCCACCACCACGCCTTGCCCCTGGTGGAGTTGGCGGGGTGCGTCGGGCTGCACGATCTCGGTGAACCGACGCCCCTTCTCCGGCCCGCTGGTGACCTCGACCGTCGCCTTCGCGCACTGCCCCCGCCGGGAGTCGACGGCCTCGCGCCCCTCCGGGGTGGAGGTGTCCCCGGTCGGCGGGACCTGCCCGGCGTTCACCGACGCGCAGTCGACGTACTGCACGGAGACGACCTTGCCCTGCTCGGTCTGCCGGTCGAAGCCGACTCCCGTGCGCTCGTGCGCCGGGGTGCCCCCTGGCCACAGCACCACCAGACCGACCACCACGGCGGTGGCGAACGGGATCAGGATCGCGGCGATGACCTTGCGCAGATGACGGGAGACCGGGGCGGCGGGACCGTGGCTGTGGCTGTGGCTGTGCCCATGGCCGTGCCCGTGGCCGTGCGGTTCGGGGGTCTGATGGGGGGAAGTCACCGACCGATCATCGCAAGAACGGCAGGGGCCCACTGTTCAGCACGCCAGGGATGGCGCTAGCGTGGTGGCACCTTTGCACACGCGGGAGCTCGGAGCACCGGGCTGAGAGGGCGCTGATCACCGTACGCGCGTACTGATGTACGTACGGGAAAGGGCTGCGCCGACCGCTGAACCTGTTACCGGGTAATGCCGGCGTAGGGAGATCGGTCTCATGACCATTCAGGATGCACGCACGCCTGCCTCCGACCAGAACCGGGCCGACGGGCAGGAGCGCACGCCCGGTTGGCACAAGGGGTACGTCCAGGGCTCGCGCCCCGACCTCCGGGTGCCGGTCCGTCAGGTGCACCTCACCAACGGCCGGGACGTCACGCTGTACGACACCTCCGGCCCGTACACCGACCCGACCGTCGACACCGATGTGCGACGGGGCCTTCCGGCCCTGCGCGAGAACTGGATCGTCGCGCGCGGCGACACCGAGGAGTACGCGGGCCGCCCGGTCCGCCCCGAGGACGACGGCATCAGGCACACCTCGCCGCGCGGCGGGCTCAAGAACCTCGACGCCGTCTTTCCCGGCCGGCCCCGGCTGCCCCGCCGGGGCCGCGAGGGCGGGGCGGTGACCCAGCTCGCGTACGCCCGCCGGGGCGAGATCACCCCGGAGATGGAGTACGTGGCGATCCGGGAGAACGTCTCCCCCGAGGTCGTGCGGGAGGAGATCGCGGCGGGTCGCGCGGTGCTGCCCGCGAACGTCAACCACCCGGAGATCGAGCCGATGATCATCGGCAAGCGGTTCCTGGTGAAGGTCAACGCCAACATCGGCAACTCCGCCGTCACTTCCTCCATCGAGGAGGAGGTGGAGAAGATGACCTGGGCGACCAAGTGGGGCGCCGACACGGTCATGGACCTGTCCACCGGCCGCAACATCCACACCACCCGCGAGTGGGTCCTGCGCAACTCCCCCGTACCGATCGGCACCGTGCCGCTCTACCAGGCGCTGGAGAAGGTCGACGGCAGGGCCGAGGAGCTGACCTGGGAGATCTACAAGGACACGGTCGTCGAACAGGCCGAGCAGGGCGTGGACTACATGACCGTGCACGCCGGCGTACTCCTGCCGTACGTGCCGCTCACCGCGCGCCGCAAGACCGGGATCGTCTCGCGCGGCGGCTCGATCATGGCCGCCTGGTGCCTCGCGCACCACAAGGAGAACTTCCTCTACACGCACTTCGAGGAGCTCTGCGAGATCCTCGCGGCCTACGACGTCACGTACTCGCTCGGCGACGGACTGCGCCCCGGCTCGATCGCGGACGCCAACGACGAGGCGCAGTTCGCGGAGCTGCGCACGCTCGGCGAGCTGAACACGATCGCCAAGCGGCACCAGGTGCAGACGATGATCGAGGGCCCCGGGCACGTCCCGATGCACAAGATCAAGGAGAACATCGACCTCCAGCAGGAGATCTGCGAGGAGGCGCCGTTCTACACGCTCGGCCCGTTGACGACGGACGTGGCGCCCGCGTACGACCACATCACCTCCGGCATCGGCGCGGCGATGATCGCCTGGTGGGGCACGGCGATGCTCTGCTACGTCACGCCCAAGGAGCACCTGGGCCTGCCGAACCGGGACGACGTGAAGACCGGTGTCATCACGTACAAGATCGCGGCGCACGCGGCGGACCTGGCCAAGGGGCACCCGGGCGCGCAGGAGTGGGACGACGCGCTGTCCGACGCGCGGTTCGAGTTCCGCTGGGAGGACCAGTTCAACCTGGCGCTCGACCCCGACACCGCGCGTGAGTTCCATGACGAGACGCTGCCCGCGGAGCCCGCGAAGACGGCGCACTTCTGTTCCATGTGCGGGCCGAGGTTCTGCTCGATGAAGATCTCGCAGGACATCCGGCGGGAGCACGGCGGCACACGGGAGGAGATCGAGGCGGGGATGGCCGAGAAGTCCCAGGAGTTCGCCGCGAGCGGCAACCGCGTGTACCTCCCGCTCGCGGACTGATCCACCGCCGCCGCCGGTACGGTGCCGGACATCGGTACCGGACATCGGTACCGGCGGCGGTCTCAGCCGTCCGGGGCGTCGGGCACGGGTGCGGCGGCGGCCAGGACGTCGTGGAGGAAGGGCAGGATCCCGCGTTCCAGGAGGGCCAGGCGCCAGGCCTCCCGGGCGCGGGACAGCTCGTCGTCCTGCTCCCCGCCCACCTCCGCGGGACTGTTGCGCAGGGCCGTCACGAGGAGTCCCACGGCGGCGCAGAGCAGTCCCGCCGCGGCCACCGTCCCGAAGACCAGACCGGCGGTGAGCAGCGTCGCGCCGAACGCCACGGTCGGGGTGAGGGCGTGCAGGACCGCGCCCGTCAGCAGGAGGATGACGGACGCCGCGCCCGCGAGGACGGGCACCATGACGGTGAGGACGGCGACGACACCCGCGCCGCCCGGTTCCGGCCGGTCGGCGGTCGAGGGGCGGCTGCCGAGGGCCGCGCGGTGCTGTTCGCGGACCTTCACGTAGTGCTCGTACTCGCTCGCCGCCGCGCTGGTGACCAGAGTGGTCGCGTTCAGCGTGAGGGCACGCAGCTGTACGAGGGTGAGGTGGTCACCCGCTCCGTCGAGATCCGGACGTGCGTGGGCGGTGTTGAGTGCGTCGTCGAGGACCCGCTCGTACTCGGCACGGTCCTCGGTCAGCAGGTGCGGAGCCACGTTCATGTGCATCCCCCGATGCTCCGTGGCCGCGGATCAGCCGTGGCGAACGGTCGGTCGAGCGGAAACGGAGGAGAGCCTGCTACCAATGGACCCCGATGGTAGGACGGGGGCGCCACGGGCTGACAGGGTGTTTCCGGAATTCGACGTCCACGGATGCGAAGGGTGACGCCTCAGCCGGTCAGGGGCAGTTGGACGACCAGGAGTTTTCCGGCCATGGTCACTCCGCCGTCCATGGCGATGGCGAGGTTGTCGGCGTAGACGTGCGGTCCGTCGACGACCGGTCCCGTGTCGTCCTCGCCGTCCTCCGCGCCGACCTGGCCGAGGAGGTACGGGATGGGGCTGTGGCCGTGCACGATCCGTCGGCCGCCGTAGGTGGAGAGCAGCTCCCGCACGGCCTGCGGGCCGCCCTCGTCGCGGAAGGCGAAGCGCTTGGTGAACTTGCGGAAGAGGTCCCAGACCTCGTCGGCGTCGTTCCGGTTGAGGAGTTCGTGGACCGTGTCGTTGACGTCCTCGATGGTCTCGCCGTACTCCAGGTACGCGGTGGTGTCGGAGTGCAGCAGGAGGTGGTCGTCCTCGCGCACCACGGCGTCGAGCCGGGACATCCACTGGAGGTGGACGTCCTGGAGGCGGTCCATGTCGTGCTTCTGCCCGCCGTTGAGCAGCCAGGCGGCCTGGAAGGTGGCGGTGCCCGCGCCGGAGTTGACCGGGGTGTCGCCGAACCGCTTGGCGCCGATGAGCAGCAGTTCGTGGTTGCCCATGAGGGCCTTGCAGTAGCCGCCCGCGGCCGCGGCCTCGGCGGACAGGCGCATGACGAGGTCGATGACGCCGATGCCGTCGGGGCCCCGGTCGGTGAAGTCGCCGAGGAACCAGAGGCGGGCGTTCCCGGCGGACCAGTCGCCGTTCTCGTCGATGAGGCCCTGGGCGTGGAGGGCGGAGGTCAGTTCGTCCAGGTAGCCGTGGACGTCACCGACGACGAAGAGCGGGCCGGGCCCCTCGTCGTTCCCGGAGGCGGGTCCGGTCGCGGGGACGGGCTCGGGGGTGACGGGGAGCCGGAGGGTGTCGCCGGGGCCGATGACGGGCAGGTCGCGCTCGGTCGGGGTGTATCCCTCGGGGAGTTCGCCGTCCGGGAAGGCGTTGCCGGGGTGGCCGGTGGCGACGGAGACGATCGCGGAGGGGTACGCGGGCCGGGCGCGGTGGCCGAGGAGCAGGGTCGGCTCGGAGGGCTGGGGGGCGCCGGGCGGGGGTCCCGCGGGGTGCCGGGGCGGCTCGGACGGGTACGCGGGGTGCTGGTGTCCGGCGGCGGGGGCGGCCGGGTCCTGCTGCCCCGGGGTGGCCGGGGCGGGCGGATGTCCCGGGTGCCACGGCTGTCCGGGCGCGGTGGTGGGCATCGGCGGGGCCGTACGGGGGTCGTGGTCGGCCGGGCGCGGGGGTGCCGGGGGACGCTCGGGCGCCGTGTGGTGCGGCTGCTCGGCGGACGGGGCCTCGACCGGTGGTGGGACCGGCAGCGGTTCCCCGGAGGTCGGCTCGGAGGCGTGGCCCTGTACGGGCACGCGCGCGTACGGCGGTACTCGGAAGTCACGCAATGTCGCCGTGCGCGCCACGGGCTCCTGCCCGGCCCCCTGAGTCATGGACCCCTCCACCACCGTCGCGATGCCCTGCACATCGCGGACCGGCCTGGTGGGGGTGGTCCGCGATGTCGTGCGCCCATCATAGGAATGAGGGTCGTGCTGTGTGACGCACCAGGGGTGGTGAATCCGGGTCCGCTCCGGGTTCACCGGTTGATTCGCCCGATTTGGGAAGGTGTAGTCCAGGGTGGAGACCGGTGCGTCGGCCGGTTTGGCCGTCCCGGCCCACGGGCAGGGGCGGGACGGCGGTGGGGTGACGCCCCGTCGGAGGTTCCGGTGCGGGGCGTTCCGTCGGGACTTCTCAGTCCTTCGAGGGCGAGCGCGGCGGGCTGACCGTCGTACGGGGCGAGCGGCGCTGCGAGGAGGTGCGGACGATGAGTTCGGTCGGTATCACCTGCTCGACCGGGCCGTCGGTCTCGATTCCCTCGATGGCGTCGATGAGGAGCTGGACGACGGCCGTGCCGATCCGGCGCGGCTTGAGCGAGAGCGTCGTGATGGGCGGTTCGGTGGTGGCGTAGACGGTCGACTCGCTGCAGCAGACCAGCAGCAGGTCGTCCGGGACGCGGAGCCCGTAGCGGCGCGCGGCTGCGAGGAGGTCGGTTCCGTTGGGGTCGAAGAGGCCGTAGACGGCGTCCGGCCGGTCCGGGCGGGCGAGCAGCCGGTCGGCCGCGACGGCGCCCGCGCACGGGTCGTGCGCCGGATAGGCCTCGTAGACGGGGTCCTGGCCCACCCGCTCGCACCAGTTCAGGTACGCGGTGGTGGACAGGCGGGTGTACGTGTCGGTGGTGGTTCCGGTGAGGAGGCCGATGCGGCGGGCGCCGGCGTCGGCGAGGTGGTCGAGCAGGTCGAGGACGGCGGCTTCGTGGTCGTTGTCGACCCAGGCGGTGACCGGAAGGGTGCCGGCGGGGCGTCCGTCGGAGACGACGGGCAGGCCCTGGCGGACCAGTTCGGTGACGACCGGGTCGTGGTCGGAGGGGTCGATGACGACGGTGCCGTCGAGGGCGACGTTCGACCAGACGTCATGGCGGGAGGTGGCGGGGAGGATGACCAGGGCGTAGCCCCGGGCGAGTGCGGCCGATGTGGCGGCTCTGGCCATCTCCGCGAAATACGCGAATTCGGTGAAGGTGAAAGGTTCATCCCCGTACGTGGTCACGGTCAGGCCGATGAGTCCCGACTTGCCGGTGCGGAGCGTGCGGGCCGCCGCGGAGGGGCGGTACCCCAGCCGGTCTGCGACCTCGCGCACGTGTCGCCGGGTGGCGTCGGGGAGTCGGCCCTTGCCGTTGAGCGCGTCGGAGACAGTCGTGATGGAGACCCCGGCGGCGGCGGCCACGTCCCGGATGCCTGCTCGGCCCTGCCGGCTTCCCCGGGTCTGTGCCCGGCTCACCTGGTGCTTCCCTGCTGCTGTCATGGCGAGCCGATAGTAGGGCGACGGAGGGTGGTTGGGCCGGTCGCACATACAGGCATTGACAGGCACGTTTCTGCATGATCGAAAAGCCTCAAAGATCAATAAATCAAAGGCAGTTAGAGCGATTGTCGTGGGTTCCATCGGTATCGGACCGCGTCGACCTGGCGAGGGTGCGAGGTCTCGAAGAGGTCTCAACTCACCTCTACGGGGGATGCGCGCCACGGCGCTCGCCACCGGCGCGCGCTACCCGTGCGTGCGCCCCCTGGTCTGTCGGCCGTGAAGGGGTGACGCGTCCGCGGCGCCCTCCCGTTGTCCACAGCCCATGCGCAGCGGGTTGTCCACAGGCCATTCGCAGCGGGCGCGAATCCTCTTAAGGTGAGGAGCATTGGCGGTACGTACGGTCGAGGAGGCCACACTGTGAGCGAGACCAGCGGGACGAGCACCGGCAGCCCGAAGCTGCGCGCCGAGCTGGACGGCGTCCCCACCTACAAGCCGGGCAGGCCCGCGGCCGCGGGCGGCCCCGTGGCCTTCAAGCTGTCCTCCAACGAGAACCCGTACCCGCCGTTGCCCGGTGTCCTGGAGAGCACGCTGGCCGCCGCCGCGAACTTCAACCGGTACCCGGACATGGCCTGCGCGGGCCTCACCGAGGAGCTGGCCGACCGCTTCGGCGTCCCCGTCTCGCACCTGGCCACCGGCACCGGCTCGGTCGGCGTCGCCCAGTCGCTGCTCCAGGCGACCTCGGGCCCCGGCGACGAGGTGATCTACGCCTGGCGCTCCTTCGAGGCGTACCCGATCATCACGCAGATCAGCGGGGCGACCTCGGTGCGGGTGCCGCTGACCGAGGGCGAGGTGCACGACCTCGACGCGATGGCCGGGGCGATCACCGACCGGACCCGGCTGATCTTCGTCTGCAACCCCAACAACCCCACGGGCACCGCTGTGCGCCGGGCCGAGCTGGAGCGCTTCCTCGACCGGGTCCCCTCCGACGTCCTGGTCGTGATCGACGAGGCCTACCGCGAGTTCGTCCGCGACACCGAGATCCCGGACGGCATCGAGCTGTACCGCGACCGGCCGAACGTCGCCGTGCTGCGCACCTTCTCCAAGGCGTACGGCCTGGCGGGGCTGCGGGTCGGTTTCGCGGTCGCCCACGAGCCGGTCGCGGCGGCGCTGCGCAAGACGGCGGTGCCGTTCGGGGTGAGCCAGCTGGCGCAGGACGCGGCGGTGGCGTCGCTGCGTGCCGAGGACGAGCTGCTCGGGCGGGTCGGTTCCCTGGTGGCGGAGCGCGAGCGGGTCCACGCGGGGCTCGTGGCCCAGGGCTGGACGGTGCCGGACACGCAGGCCAACTTCGTCTGGCTGCGGCTCGGCGAGCGGACCGCGGACTTCGCGGCGGAGTGCGAGCGGCACGGTGTGATGGTGCGGCCGTTCGCGGGCGAGGGCGTGCGCGTCACGATCGGTGAGACCGAGGCGAACGATCTGTTCCTGAAGGCGGCGGAGGGCTTCCGCCGGGAGGGCTGACCGGCTGCTGGTGAGCCACGGGACCGGTCACCGGTGGGTCCGGTGTCCGGTCCCGTACGTGTTCCCCCCGGACCGGGTCGCTGTCGCCGTCGCCGTCGCGGACGGTGGCCGGGGTGGCGGAGGCCGGGGCGTCGAGGGAGACCTTCTCGCCCCGGACGTGGGTGATGGAGGAAAGAAGGAAGGCCCTCACGAGCGCCGTGCTCGTGGGGGCCTCCGTCTGGGGCGCCGTGGTGTGTCCGGCGGGCCGGACGATGCGTGTCCGAAGGGTCGGGCCCTGGATCCCGCAAGACGGTGGAGCCGCTGGGAAGCCGCCGAACGGGGACGAATCGATCGCCCGGCCGGGGTGGGCTTCAGGGGGGACCCCCGGTCGAAGATACGGATTTCGTATGGTCCATAATGCTTGTGAATGTGAACGCGTTCACAAGCGTGTCCTGGTTCATCCCGTAATTCATGGGATTAGCAGGGCAAACTGCCGGTGTGACCACGGCGATGTAAGGAGAAAACGACGTGGACCTCGCTCTTGCGCCAGAGACCCTGGCGCGTTGGCAGTTCGGCATCACTACCGTCTACCACTTCCTCTTCGTCCCCCTGACGATCTCCCTCGCCGCGCTCACCGCCGGACTCCAGACCGCCTGGGTGCGGACGGAGAAGGAGAAGTACCTCCGGGCGACGAAGTTCTGGGGCAAGCTCTTCCTGATCAACATCGCCATGGGCGTCGTCACCGGCATCGTCCAGGAGTTCCAGTTCGGCATGAACTGGTCCGACTACTCCAGGTTCGTCGGTGACATCTTCGGGGCGCCGCTCGCCTTCGAGGCCCTCATCGCCTTCTTCTTCGAGTCGACCTTCATCGGTCTGTGGATCTTCGGCTGGGACAAGCTGCCGAAGCGCATCCACCTCGCCTGCATCTGGATGGTGTCGATCGGCACCGTCCTCTCCGCGTACTTCATCCTCGCGGCCAACTCCTGGATGCAGCACCCCGTCGGCTACCGCATCAACGAGGAGCGCGGCCGGGCGGAGCTCACCGACTTCTGGCGCGTGCTCACCCAGGACACCGCCCTCACCCAGTTCTTCCACACCATGACGGCCGCCTTCCTGGTCGGCGGCGCGTTCATGGTCGGCATCTCCGCCTACCACCTGGCCCGCAAGAAGCACATCCCGGTGATGCGGACCTCGCTCCGGGTCGGCCTGGTCACCCTGATCATCGCCGGTCTCGGCACCGCCATCAGCGGTGACCTGCTCGGCAAGGTCATGTTCAAGCAGCAGCCGATGAAGATGGCCGCCGCCGAGGCCCTCTGGGACGGCGAGGCCCCGGCGCCCTTCTCGATCTTCGCCTACGGAGACGTCGACGAGGGGCACAACAAGGTCGCCATAGAGATCCCCGGCCTGCTGTCCTTCCTCGCCAACGGAGACTTCGACTCCTTCGTCCCCGGCATCAACGACATCAACAAGGCCGAGCAGGAGAAGTTCGGGCCCGGCGACTACCGGCCCAACATCCCCGTCGCCTACTGGGGCTTCCGCTGGATGATCGGCTTCGGCATGGCCTCGCTGACCATCGGCCTGATCGGTCTCTGGCTGACCCGCAAGAAGTTCCTGCTGGCACCCGGCCTGAGGACCGGTGAGGACGAAGTGCCGAACCTGGTCCTGTTCCGGCGGAAGGCGCTCAGCCCCCGGCTGGGCAAGTGGTACTGGATCATCGCCCTCTGGACCATGGCGTTCCCGCTCATCGCCAACTCCTGGGGCTGGATCTTCACCGAGATGGGCCGTCAGCCCTGGGTCGTCTACGGCGTGCTCCGCACCAAGGACGCGGTCTCCCCCGGCGTATCCCAGGGCGAGGTCCTCACCTCGATGATCATCTTCACGGCGCTCTACGCGGTCCTCGCCGTGATCGAGGTCAAGCTGCTCGTGAAGTACGTCAAGGCGGGCCCGCCGGAGCTCACCGAGGACGACCTCAACCCGCCCACCAAGATCGGCGGGGACTCTCGTGACCCCGACCGCCCCATGGCCTTCTCGTACTGAGGCTCAGGAGATCGAGGCATGGAACTCCACGACGTCTGGTTCGTACTCATCGCCGTCCTCTGGATCGGCTACTTCTTCCTCGAAGGCTTCGACTTCGGGGTCGGCATCCTGACCAAGCTGCTCGCCCGTGGCAGGCCCGAGAAGCGGGTCCTCATCAACACCATCGGACCCGTCTGGGACGGCAACGAGGTGTGGCTGCTCACTGCCGGAGGCGCGACCTTCGCCGCGTTCCCCGAGTGGTACGCGACGCTCTTCTCCGGGTTCTATCTGCCGCTGCTGATCATCCTGGTCTGCCTGATCATCCGGGGCGTCGCCTTCGAGTACCGGGTGAAGCGGCCCGAGGAGAACTGGCAGCGCAACTGGGAACGGGCCATCTTCTGGACCTCGCTGATCCCCGCGTTCCTCTGGGGCGTGGCCTTCGGCAACATCGTCCGGGGCGTGAAGATCGACGCGGAGATGGAGTACGTCGGCAACTTCTGGGACCTGCTCAATCCCTACGCGATCCTCGGCGGTCTGGTCACGCTCACCCTCTTCACCTTCCACGGGGCAGTCTTCGTCTCGCTCAAGACGGTCGGTGACATCCGGACCCGGGCACGGGCGCTCGCGCTCAAGCTGGGGCTCGGTGCGGCGGTGCTCGCACTCGGCTTCCTGATCTGGACCCAGGTCCACACGGGTGACAGCTGGAGCCTCGCGGCGATGCTGATCGCCGTGGTGGCCCTGGTCGGAGCGATCGTCGCGATCAAGGCGGGGCGCGAGGGCTGGTCGTTCGCGCTCTCGGGCATCACCATCGCCGCCGCCGTGGCGATGCTCTTCCTTGCTCTCTTCCCGGACGTCATGCCTTCCTCGCTGAACCCCGAGTGGAGCCTTACCGTGACGAACGCGTCGTCGAGCCCGTACACGCTCAAGATCATGACCTGGTGCGCGGGGATCGCGACCCCGCTGGTGCTGCTCTACCAGAGCTGGACCTACTGGGTGTTCCGCAAGCGGATCGGCACCCAGCACCTCGCCGACGCCCACTAGCCGGCCCTCTCCAGGGAGCAATGTTTCACGTGAAACCGATCGATCCGCGCCTGCTCCGGTACGCCAGGGCCACCCGTGTCTTCCTGCTCGCGGTGGTCGTGCTCGGTCTCGTCGGAGCGGCGCTGGTCATCGCCCAGGCGATGCTCATCGCCGAGATCGTGGTGGGGTCCTTCCAACAGGACCGGTCGGTCTCCGCCCTGACCACGCCCCTGCTGCTGCTCGCCGGAGTGGCGCTGGCACGGGCGCTGGTCTCCTGGCTGACCGAACTCGCAGCCCACCGGGCGAGCGCGGCGGTCAAGTCCGAACTGCGCGGCCGTCTGCTCGACCGGGCGGCCGCCCTCGGGCCCGGCTGGCTGAGCGGACAGCGGACGGGCTCGCTGATCGCCCTCGCCACACGGGGCGTGGACGCCCTGGACGACTACTTCGCCCGCTACCTCCCCCAGCTGGGACTCGCGGTGGTCGTCCCGGTGGCCGTTCTGGCCCGGGTCGTCACCGAGGACTGGGTCTCGGCGGCGATCATCGTCGGGACCCTGCCGCTCATCCCGCTCTTCATGGTCCTGATCGGCTGGTACACCCAGGCCCGCATGGACCGTCAGTGGAAGCTGCTCTCCCGGCTCTCCGGCCACTTCCTGGATGTCGTCGCCGGACTTCCCACCCTCAAGATCTTCGGCCGGGCGAAGGCCCAGGCCGAGTCGATCCGCTCGATCACCTCGGAGTACCGCCGGGCGACGATGCGCACCCTGCGGATCGCCTTCCTCTCCTCCTTCGCGCTGGAACTCCTCGCGACCCTGTCGGTCGCGCTCGTGGCCGTGACCATCGGTATGCGGCTCGTCCACGGCGACCTCGATCTGTACACCGGACTCGTCATCCTCGTGCTCGCCCCGGAGGCGTACCTCCCGCTGCGCCAGGTCGGTGCCCAGTTCCACGCGGCGGCGGAGGGCCTCGCGGCGGCGGAGGAGATCTTCGACGTCCTGGAGCACCCGGTACGGGCGGGCGGCTCGGGCGCGGTCCCGGAGTCGGTGCGCCTGGAGCTGGACGGCGTGACCGTACGCCACCCCGGACGGGCCGAGCCCTCGCTCGACGTGACGACGCTGACCGTCGAACCCGGTGAGACGGTGGCCCTGGTGGGTCCGAGCGGGGCCGGGAAGTCGACGCTGCTCGATGTCGTGCTCGGATTCGCCGTGCCGGAGCCGGGCGGTTCCGTCCGTGTCGGTGGCGAGGACCTCGGCACGCTCGACCTGGAGGCCTGGCGGTCGCGGATCGCCTGGGTCCCGCAGCGCCCGTACCTCTTCGCGGGCACGGTCGCCGAGAACGTACGGCTGGCCCGACCGGACGCTTCCGAGGAGGAGGTGCGGCGGGCGCTGCGGGACGCCGGGGCGGACGGGTTCGTCGCGGGGCTCCCGCAGGGGAGCGAGACCCCGCTCGGTGAGGACGGCGCCGGGCTGTCGGCGGGGCAGCGACAGCGCCTCGCGCTCGCCCGCGCGTTCCTCGCGGACCGGCCTCTGCTGCTGCTCGACGAGCCGACGGCCGCGCTGGACGGCGGGACGGAGGCGGGTGTGGTCGAGGCGGTCCGCCGCCTCGCCGCCGGCCGGACGGTGCTCCTCGTCGTCCACCGCCCGGCGCTGCTCGCGGTGGCCGACCGGGTGGTACGGATCGCCCCGGCGGCGCCCGTTCCGGCGGGGGTCCGGGTGGGAGCGGCTCTCGAAGGCGCCGGGGGCGGCGGTACTGGCATGACCGGTGCCGGTGCCGGTGCTGATGTCGATGCTCGGGCCGGTGTCTTCGGCGGGTCCGGGGCCGGGGCCGAGTTCGGACCGCAGGCCGGGTCCGGCTCCGGGACGGCGGTCCGTGCCGGTGCCGAGTCCGTCCCCCGGGCCACCGGTGGGTCCGTGCTCGGGCGGGTGCGGGGCATGGCCGGGGAACTCAGGGGGCGGATGGCGCTCGCCCTGTTGCTCGGCAGCCTCGCCCTCGGCTCCGCCGTCGGGCTCATGGCCGTGTCCGGCTGGCTCATCTCCCGTGCTTCCGAACAGCCGCCCGTGCTCTATCTGATGATGGCCGTCACCGCCACCCGCGCCTTCGGCATCGGCCGGGCCTTCTTCCGGTACACCGAGCGGCTCGTCTCGCACGACGCCGTGCTGCGGATGCTCGCCGAGCTGCGGGTCTCCGTCTACCGGCGCCTGGAGCGGATCGCCCCGGCCGGACTGGCCCGCACCCGCAGGGGCGATCTGCTCGCCCGGCTCGTCCATGACGTCGACGCGCTCCAGGACTACTGGCTGCGCTGGCTGCTCCCGGCGGGCGCCGCGCTCCTCGTGGGCCTCGGTTCCGTCGGCTTCACCGCCTGGCTGTTGCCCGAGGCAGGTGCGGTCCTCGCCGTCGGACTCCTGGTCGCGGGCATCCTCGTGCCCCTGGCGAGCGGAGCCCTGGCCCGCCGCGCCGAACGTCGGCTCGCTCCCGCGCGCGGCGCCCTCGCGACCGCCGTGGCCGACCTGCTCAGGGGCTGCGCCGAGCTGACCGTGGCCGGTGCGCTGCGCGGCCGGATCGAGCGGGCCAGGAGCGCCGACCGGACCCTGACCGGTATCGCCTCCCGGCAGGCCGCCGCCGCCGCCCTCGGTGCCGGTCTCTCCGCCCTGGTCTGCGGTCTGACAGTGGTGGCCGCCGCGGTCGTCGGTGTCCAGGCGGTGGCGGACGGGAGGCTCGGCGGGGTGTCCCTCGCCGTGATCGTCCTGACGCCGCTCGCCGCCTTCGAGGCGGTCACCGGACTGCCCCTCGCCGTCCAGTACCGGCAGCGCGTCAAGCACAGTTCCGAGCGGGTCTTCGAGGTGCTGGACGCGCCCGTGCCCGTACGGGAGCCGGTCCGGCCCGAGACGTCCCCGGAGAGCCCCTTCCCGCTGGAGCTCGACGGGCTCTCCGCCCGGCACGCCGGTCAGGAGCGGGCCGCGCTCGCCGATTTCCGGCTGACGCTGGACGCCGGGCACCGGGTCGCGGTCGTCGGCGCCTCCGGCTCCGGCAAGACCACGCTCGCCCAGGTGCTGCTGCGCTTCCTGGACGCGGAGCACGGCACGTACCGGATCGGCGGGGTGCACGCGGGCGCGCTCGACGGTGACCGGGTACGGCGGTTCGTCGGCCTCTGCGCCCAGGACGCGCACCTCTTCGACAGTTCCGTCCGCGAGAACCTGCGCCTCGCCCGTACCGACGCCGACGACGTCGAACTGCGCGAGGCGCTGCGCGGGGCCCGGCTGCTCGGCTGGGTGGACGGGCTGCCGGACGGTCTCGACACCCTCGTGGGTGAACACGGCTCCCGGCTCTCGGGAGGGCAGCGGCAGCGGCTCGCGCTGGCCCGCGCGCTCCTCGCGGACTTCCCCGTCCTCGTCCTCGACGAGCCCGCCGAGCACTTGGACCTGGCCACCGCCGACGCGCTCACCGACGATCTGCTGCGGGCCACCGAGGGCCGTACGACCGTCCTCATCACCCACCGGCTGCATGGGCTCGACGCGGTCGACGAGGTCATCGTCCTGGACGAGGGCCGGACCGTGCAGCGCGGCCCGTACGCGGAGCTGGCATCGGTGGACGGCCCGTTGCGCCGGATGCTGGAGCGGGAACGCGCGACGGATCTGCTCGTCGTCGGCACGGAGGACGAGGAAGTCACGGAGGACGCGGTGATCGCGGAAACCACGGAGGCCGTTCCGGCCTGAGCCCCCCGGTGACTGTCCCCGGCCTCGGTGACTGTCCCCGGCCTCGGTACGCAGCCGGGGCCGGGCCCCGGCACGGGGCCGTGGCGAGTTATCCGTGTCGGCGGTGGGGGCCGTTCCGCCCGCTCGCTACCCGGCCCGGTGATGGCCCGGACCGGTTCTGGACCGGGCCGTACCGGGCCGTACCGGGTCCGGTGGCCGTCCCGGTACCGACGTTCGACTTTTCTCGTCAAATGGGACTTACTAGGCTCAACCCCATGACTGCCGCAGCGTCCGACGCCCCGGACCCCCTGGAAGACGACCCGGACACCTCGGAAGCAGCCCAGGACCCCCTGGAGGCAGCCACCCGGGCCACCCGCAGCCTCCAGGGGCTGTCCACGGAGCTCACCGCGCGCGTGCCACAGCTCCTGGAGGCCATGCGGTCGGTCGGTACCGGGCTCGAACTCCGCACGACGCTCGACCGCATCTGCGAGACCGCCGCCGAACTGGCCGACGCCCGCTACGCGGCGATCGGAGTCGTCGACGACGAGGGCGATGGCCTCTCCGACTTCGTCACCTTCGGGGTCGACCAGGACGTGGCCCGCCGCATCGGGCACCGGCCGGACGGGCACGCGGGGCTGCTCGGCGCGCTGATCCGGGACCCCCGGACGATCCGCCTCGCCGATCTGTCCACCGACCCCCGCTCGGCGGGCTTCCCGCCGGGCCACCCCCCGATGCGGACCTTCCTCGGCGTCCCGATCCGCGTCCAGGGCGAGATCTTCGGCAATCTGTACCTGGCCGAGAAGCACGGCGGCGGCGAGTTCAACGACTACGACGTCCACATGGTCAGGGTGCTCGCCACCGAGGCGGGCATCGCCATCGGCAACGCCCGGCTGTACGAGGCGGCCCGGCAGCGCGAGCGGTGGATCGACGGCTCGGTCGCCGTCACCACCGCGCTGCTCTCCGGCGGTGACGCCGACGACGCCCTCTCCGTCGTCGCCGAGCAGGCCAGGCGCCTCGCGGACGCGGACGCGGGGATCGTGCTGCTGCCGGCCGAGGACGGCGGGCTGGAGATCGTCGCCGTCTCCTCGCCGAGGTCCACCAGATCGCTGGGCGTGGTGATCCCGCCGGAGAGCGCGGTGGCACGCCTGCTGCTGGACGGCGAGCCCGTCTTCGTGGCGGACGCGTCGACGGACCCGCGCATGATCACCCGGCTGAACTCCTCGTACGGGCCGAGCATGATGCTGCCGCTGCAGAGCGGCGGGCGGGTGCTGGGCGCGCTCGCCACCCCCCGGGTGCGCGGCGCGCGCCAGTTCACCGAGGCCGAACGGACGCTCGCGACCCAGTTCGCCTCGCAGGCGGCACTGGCCCTGATGATGGCGGACGCCCAGCGGGACCGGGAGCGCCTCGCCGTCTACGAGGACCGCGACCGGATCGCCCGTGACCTGCACGATCTCGTCATCCAACGGCTCTTCGCGACCGGCATGATGCTGGAGAGCGCACAGCGCAGGTCGATCGTCCCGGCCGTGCGCGAGGGTGTCGGCAAGGCCGTGGACGAACTGGACGTGACCATCCAGGAGATCCGTACGGCGATCTTCGCGCTCCAGCAGGGCCCCGCCGAGGCCCCGTCGGGGCTGCGCACCCGGGTGCTGCGGGAGATCAACATGGCGGCGGTGCCGCTCGGCTTCAAGCCCGCCCACCGTTTTCTGGGCGCGATCGACGCGACGGTCGGCGAACTCACCGGAAAGAACCTGATCGCGGCGCTGCGCGAGGCGCTCTCCAACGCCTTCCGGCACGCGCGGGCGAGCAGGATCGAGGTGGTCGTGGACGCCGGTGTCACCCTGCCCGACGGTTCCTCGGGAGTGCGGCTCTCGGTCGCGGACGACGGGATCGGCATCCCCGAGGGGGGCCGCCGCAGCGGTCTGCGCAATCTGGCGCGCCGGGCCGAGTCGCTCGGTGGCGCGAGCTGGTGCGGGCCGGGTCTCGACGAGGACGGCGGCGGCACGACGGTGGTGTGGGAGGCCCCGCTGTAGGGGCCTCGGCGACACCGGGTCAGTGGGCGGCGACCACCTCGGCCACCAACTGTTCGATGACGGCGGCCACGCCGTCCTCGTCGTTGGCGGAGGTGCGGTCGGTGGCGGCGGCGATCACGTCGGGGTGGGCGTTGCCCATCGCGTACGAGCGGCCCGCCCAGCTCAGCATCTCGATGTCGTTGGGCATGTCGCCGAACGCGACGACCTCCTCGGAGGTGATCCCGCGTTCGGCGCAGCACCGGGCCAGGGTGGAGGCCTTGGAGACACCGGGGCCGCTGATCTCGATGAGGGCGGTGGGACTGGACCGGGTGAAGGCGGCCAGGTGCCCGGCAGCCTTCCGCGCCACCGCGAGGAACTCGTCGGGATCGAGTTCGGGATGCTTCGCGAGCAGCTTCAGTACGGGGGCGGCGGCGCCCGGCGCCTCTTCGAAGAGGAGGTTCTCGGCGGTGGCGATGGTCGCACCGGGGTCGAGGAAGAACGGCGGGTACAGCGGCTCGTAGTGGATGCCGGTGGTCTGTTCGACCGCGAAGGAGATGCCGGGCGCGGCCTCCCGCAGGGCCCGTACGACATCGAGGGCGACCGGCCGCTCCAGCGGACGCACCTCCAGGAAGGTGCCTCCCGAGCGGAGGTCGACGACGGCGGCGCCGTTCGCGCAGATCGCCAGGCCGTGGCCGTGCACGTGCTCGCTCACGACGTCCATCCAGCGGGCCGGGCGGCCGGTGACGAAGAAGACCTCGATGCCCGCCCGTTCGGCGGCGGCGAGGGCGGCGACCGTGCGCGCGGAGACGGTCTTGTCGTCGCGCAGCAGTGTGCCGTCGAGGTCGGTGGCGATCAGCCGGGGCGCCGGGGCGGAGGTGCGCGGAGCACGGGGAGAGGTCACCGCCCCATTCTTCCGCACCGAACGCACGGGCGTGCGGGGAGCCGCACATATGAGTGGATTCCGTGTCCGGTTTCAGCCGGTCGGATGGCAGTCGTCGGATGCTGGTCGTCGGATGTCGGATGTCGGATGTCGGATGTCGGATGTCGGTCCCCGGTCCCTGGCCCTCGGTTGCCGGGCGGCCGGTTCAGTACGCGGCCTCCACCACGGTCCGATGGGTGCGGGGGTCTTCGACGAGGCCGAGCAGGCAGTGTGCGAGATCGGCGCGGGAGAGGGACTTCGGACGCTCCAGGTGTCCGCCGACGACGGTCCGGTAGCGGCCGGTCGGCGGGCCGTCGGTGAGCATCGGAGGCCGTACCACCGTCCAGAGCGTCTCCTCCGCGACCGCCGAGGACAGGAGGCCCTCCATCCGGGTCATGTCGGCGTAGCCGTGCCGGTAGAGCCGCTGGATCACGTGCCGGGTGACGAGCCGCTGGGGCAGCGGGAGGTCGGGGGTGACGTCGAGGCCGGCCGAGGAGAGGCAGAGCAGCCGCCGCACCCCGGACGCGCGCATCGCCTCGACGATGTGCCGGGTGCCCTGCGAGTAGACGGTCGTCGGGTGCCTGCGGTCGGTGCTGCCGAGGCAGGACACGACGGCGTCGTGCCCGGCGACGGCCTCCCGCCAGCCCTCGGGGGCCAGCGCGTCCCCGCGCAGGACCGTCAGCCGGGCCTCGGGACTCCCGTACCCGCCCGGTGGTCCGGCCCCGGGCCCTCCGACCGGGGCACCGCCCTTCGGGTCGCCCGTCCGCACCCGGGCGGGGTCGCGGGCGACGGCGGTGACCCGGTGTCCGGCGGCGAGCGCCTGGGAGAGCAGTTGCGCCCCCGTCCCGCCGGTGACGCCGAAGAGCAGCAGTCTCATGACGCCACCGCCCGGGGAGGGACGGGTTCCCCGGAGGCGCCGGGCACGGTCCGGCCCGTGGTGGCGCCGGGCGCGGTGTGTTCCGTGAGCGTGTCGACCAGGGCGGCGACGACGGCCCGCTGGCCCTCCGGCGTGAGGTGGATCCCGTCGTCGAGGTGCAGACCGGCCGTCACCCGCCGGGTGTCGACGGTGGGTTCGGGGCGGCCGAGGAGGAAGTCGGCGATGCCGTCGATGTCCTCGGCGGCCCAGCCGATCCCCGCCCGGAGGAAGTGCGGGTAGGAGTCGGCACGTTCCTGGTCCACCCCGCTCGGGGTGAGCCAGACCCAGCGGTCGGCCGTGTCCGGGGCGGCGAGCGCGCGCAGGGCGTGCAGATTGCGCTCGGTCTCCGCCGCGCTGACCAGCCGCGTGCCCGGTGCTCCGGGGGAACGGCCGAGGCGCTGGGTGTCGTTCGCGCCGATCATGCACAGGACCCAGTCGGGGCGGAAGCGGGACAGCTGGGGCAGTTGGGCGAGGGCCTGGGTGGTGGTCAGTCCGGAGACCGCGAGGTTCACGAGCCGTACGTCCTCCGGGAGGAGGTGACGCAGGACCTCGCACCAGGACAGCCGGTCGGCGGTGGTGCTCTCGCCGAGTGCCACGACCAGCTGGCCGGGCCGGAAGGGCAGTCGGGCGACCCGGTCGGCGAAGCCGGGGTCCTTGAGGAGCCGGGCGGCCGTCTCGCGGACCTGGTCGTCGTACGCGCGCAGCCGGGCGCGGTAGGTGCCGCCGTCCAGGCCGAAGAGCCCGGCGATCCGGTCGTCGGAGAGTTCCCCGAGGTGGCGCAGGGTCTTCTCCGGCTGCTGGAAACGCAGGAGCTTGTCGGCCGGTGACGGTTCGCCGGTTCGGTCCTCCTGCCGGGCCGGGGCGGCGGGGTCGGCCGGGCTGATCGGCTCGGACCGGTCGGTGTCGTTCTGGTTCTCGCGCTCGTTCTCGGGCTCGCTCTTGGGCTTGGGCATGGGCATGGGCTCAGACCTCTTCATGGCTGTGGCCGACGGAGTCGCCAGTGGTGTCGGCGGTGCTCGTGGTGACGCCGGTACGGGCGGGGCCGCCGCTGCTCCCCCTACGGGCTGTGGCACGGGCGTGGGCGCGGTGGCGCGGCAGCAGGAATCCGGCGGCGATCAGCCAGCCGAGGCAGGTGAACCGGGCCAGCGGCAGCAGGAGCGCGGCGCCGTCGAGGAGCAGCGTGAGGGTGGACAGTTCGGCGACGGCCGCGAGGGCCAGGCCGGTCAGCGCCAGGGTGCGCGGGAGCAGTCCGGCGAGGAGTCCGGGCACGGCGATCCCGGCCACGAGCAGGCCGAGCGTGACCACGTGCCCGGGTCCTCCGGTGGCGAAGGCCAGGTACTGGAGGGCGCGGACGAGCTGCGGCAGTTCGAGGACCTCCGTACGGGACAGGGTCCAGCCGATCAGGCCGCAGCAGGCCAGGAACCCGGAGGCGAGCAGGCCACCGGCCAGGGCGATGGTCGCGCCGGGTGCGCGGACGCCGAGCCGGTGCAGCCGGGCCGAGACGGTGGCGGCGTAGATGGCCAGCGGGATCGCGGCGGCGAACTGGAGGGCGCCGGAGACCTGGACGGCGTCGGGGTGGGCGCGGAACCAGGCCACGATCCCGGCGGTGTCGCCGAAGGGGGAGGGGAACGGCTCGCCGCCCGCGAGCACGGTGCTGAGCACGAGCCCGGCCAGGAAGAGCGCGGTGAACACCACGGCGAGCACGCCCGGCGGTGGTCCTCCCTGGGCTTCCCCGCGCTCGCGGTGGACCTCGGTCGGCCGGGACGCGCTCCAGCTCTCTGTGGACACGGCACTATCCGTTCTCTCGGAGGAATGGTTCACAGTGGAGAATCATTCTTTTCGCGTACCATAGCTCCGTGAGCAGTGACCGGCAAGCAGCGGAAGATTCCGGGACGGCGCCCCCGCCCCCGCGCGGAGGGGCATTTCTGCTGGCCCAGCTCGGGGCGCACGCGGCCGGCCGTTTCGGTGAGCGCGTCGGCGGACTCGGCCTCGCGCCGCCGGACGTCGGTCTGTTGCGGATGATCGCCACGGAGCCCGGCAGGAGTCAGCGCTCCCTCGCGGCGGACCTCGGCGTCGTGCCGAGCAGGGTCGTCGCGCTCATCGACAATCTGGAGCGCAAGGGGTTCGTGGAGCGCCGCCGCAGCGTCGAGGACCGTCGCCACCACGAGCTGTACGTGTCCGAGGGCGGCCGACGGGCTCTTGAGGGCGTACGGGAGGTGGCCGCCGCGCACGAGGACGACCTCTTCGCGGCGCTGGACGCGGAGGACCGGGCCCGGCTGACCGATCTGCTCGGCCGGGTCGCGGAACAGCAAGGGCTCACGCCCGGGGTGCACCCCGGCTACCGAGGTCTGCCGAAGCGGCCGGGGCGCGGCTGAGCGGTGCGGGGCCCTGAACCGCGGAATCCCGGGACGTGGCCACCCGGCGCCGCGGGACGGTCTGTCCCTACGCGGCCGTGGCCGTAAACATCCGTTCGTTTTCGCCGTGGCGGGGAAGACTTCTGAGAATGGGAGGCGTCTCAGGGGGGCGGGGGCATGGACTCGGGATGGTTGAGCGACATGTGCGACTCCTGCGGCGCCCCGTACGGGATGTGGGTCGGGAGCCTCGGCATGGTGCTCTGCCCGGAGTGCGAGGGGTCGGGCGCGGGTCATCCCGCCCGTGAACCGGTGCTGGTCGGCGATGTCCTGGCGAGTCTGGTCGGCGTCGTGGGCCATGGAAGGCCGCCGTCTTCACCGGGCCCGTCCGGTCCCGGCACCGCGCGCGCCGGTTCACCCGACGCGCCGGGCGCCGGGTGACGTACGGGGGGACCGCCGGGCGGGCGCGATGACACGCGTACGAGCCGCCGGGCGGGCGTGACGTTACGGTACGAGCCACCCGGCGGTCCGGTCCCGTGCGCCGTGGATCAGCCCAGTTGGGCGAGGGCCTCGGTGGCGATCCGCTCGAACACCGCCTGGTCGGTGGCGAAGTCGGAGTCGGGGATCGGCCAGTGGATCACGATCTCGGTGAAGCCGATCTCACGGTGCCGACCGGCGAAGTCGACGAAGGCGTCGACGGACTCCAGCGGCTGGTTGCGGTCCGGGGTGAACCCGGTCAGCAGCACCTTGTCGAGCGCGGCCACCTCGCGGCCGGTCTCGGCGCAGGCCTTGCCGAGCTTCTCGATCTGACCGCGCAGGGCCGCCACCGACTGCTCCGGGGTGCCCTCCTCGAAGATCTTCGGGTCACCGGTCGTCACCCATGCCTGCCCGTACCGCGCGGCCAGCCTCAGCCCGCGCGGCCCGGTCGCCGCGACCGCGAACGGCAGGCGCGGGCGCTGGACGCAGCCGGGGATGCTCCGGGCCTCGTCGGCCGAGTAGAACGTGCCGTGCTCGGTGACCGACTCCTCGGTGAGCAGCCGGTCGAGCAGTGCCACGAACTCGGCGAAACGGTCGGCCCGTTCCTTCGGCGTCCACGGCTCCTGGCCCAGCGCGGTCGCGTCGAAGCCGTTGCCGCCCGCGCCGACGCCGAGCGTGACCCGGCCGTCGGAGATGTCGTCGAGCGACATCAGCTCCTTGGCGAGGGTCACCGGGTGCCGGAAGTTCGGCGAGGTCACGAGCGTGCCGAGCCGGATGCGTTCGGTGGCCGTCGCCGCCGCGGTGAGCGTGGGCAGGGCGCCGAACCACGGGCCGTCCCGGAAGGTCCGCCAGGAGAGGTGGTCGTAGGTGTACGCGGCATGGAATCCGAGGTCCTCGGCCCGCCGCCAGGTCTTCTGGCCCTCGCTCCACCGGTGGATGGGGAGGATCACCGTACTCAAGCGCATGGCGTCACCCTACGCGCGCCGTCCGTCCCCGGCACAGGCCTCCACATCGGCGCCGGTCGGGGCCGACCCCGTCGGCGCCGGTCCGCAAGCTCGGGTCAGCGGGTCCGGGTCAGCGGGTCCGGCCGCTCATCCACGGGGTCAGCGCGACACCGGGGACGAGTTCCTTGTACGTCTCGTCGCCGGGCAGCGGGACGACCAGCCACCAGCCGGGCGGGAAGAGCCGGCCCTTCACATGGGCGAGGCCGCCGTGGACGGAGCGGACGAAGGCGGGGACCGCGTCGCGCGGCACATCGGCGAACTCGACGCCGTCCACGGTGATCCGGGCGTCGTCCTCGGGATAGATCTGGACGTCGACCGAGGGGGAGCCGCCCAGTTCGACGAAGGCCTCGTGGGGCAGCGAACCGTCGGTGTCGAGGACGGAGAAGGCGCCGGACGAGGTGCGCCGGGACGTCTGGTCGGCGCCGATGTCGTCGGTCACGCTCATCTCCAGGCCGAACTCCCGGGCGATGTCCCGGAGCGCGACGACGGCGGCCTCTGTGCTGGGCAGGTGCGGATGTGCCATGGGCACGATCCTGCCTCAGTCCGGGATGCGCAGGAACTCCGGTGGGACGGCGTCGGTCAGCCAGACCCCGTTGGCGCTGACGTGGAAGACGTGTCCGGCCCGGTGCATGGCACCCGCGTCGACGCTGAGCACCACCGGTCGGCCCCGGCGGGCGCCGACCCGGGTCGCGGTCTCGCGGTCGGGGGAGAGGTGCACATGGTGGCGGGCCATGGGGCGCAGACCCTCGTCCCGGATCGAGGGCAGCCGGTCCGCGACCGTGCCGTGGTGGAGGTACGCGGGCGGCTCCGAGGGCGGCAGCTCCAGGTCCACGGCGACGGTGTGTCCCTGGTTGGCCCGGATGCGGGTGCCCTCGACCGCGTAGCGCTTCTTGTCGTCGGCGGCGACGACAAGGTCGAGTTCCTCGCGGCTGACCGGGAAACGGTGCCGCTCGGTGGCCCGGAGCAGTGCGTCGATCTCGGTCCAGCCGTGGGCGTCGAGGACGATGCCGATGCGCTCGGGCTGGTGGCGCAGGTGCTTGGACAGGTACTTCGAGACCTTCACCCTGCGGAGCTCGTCCACCCTGCGGAGCTCGTCCGGCGAGCGCTCTCGGTCCTTCCGGTCGGGATGCATCCCGTCAGGATGCCGGAGCCCGATCGCTTCGTTCCATCAATTTTCACCCGAGCAGGTTTGGTCCACAGCCAACCCGACTTATCCACAGGCAAGTTGGCTTCTCTGTGGACAACGAGCGCCACTTTTCACGGCATTTGTCCAACTTCTACACTTTCATTCTCTATTGAGCAAAGTGCATCCAATGTTCTCTTCTGTACTTCTCGTTCGGTGGCGGCGGCGACGAAGGCGGCGACCCCGTCGGGGCCCGTCAGCTCCTGAACGCCCCTGATGGTGGCGGCCGGAAGCGGTACGGAACGCGGTTCGTCGTCCTTCGCGGGAGGCGCTTCGGGCGACAGGTGCAACTGAAGGTGACGAGTCGCCAGAATCTGCATGGCGCGGGCCAGTTCGGCGTCCACGGTCTGCTGGGCGAGGGGGCGGAGCCGCCGCACCATCGCCGCCGCCTCGACCGCGTCCGCGTCCGTCGGGGGCCGGTGCTCCAGGTAGCGCGCGAACACGTACTCCGTGGTGAACTCCAGGAAGCGCGAGGCGATGTGCTCCACCTGATCCCGAAGTTCCCTCAGATGCCCGGTGATCGCGGGCAGCGGAACCCCGGCCGCGTACAACTCCACCGCCACCGCCAGCTCCTGGGGGCTCGGTACGAGGTACTCCTCGGTCTCCCGGTCCCCGATCCGCTCCAGCACGCCGAGCTCGACCGCCTCCCGGATGGCCGCCTCGTCCGGAGCGCCGCCGAAGCGGGCGTCGAGCTCCGCGCGGGAGATGCGGGCCGCCTCCTCGTCCGTCCAGGGGCCGTGGACCTCAGCGACGAGACCGAGGACCCCGCCGAGACCCCGGCCGGTGTCCCAGGCCTCCAGGAGTTCCTTGATCGAGGCCAGGGTGTAGCCCCGGTCGAGGAGGTCGGCGATCTGCCGGAGCCGCGCGAGGTGGGCGTCCCCGTACACGTTCGACCTGCCCCGCCGCTCCGGTCGGGGCAGCAGGCCACGGTCCTGGTAGGCACGGATCGTCCGGACCGTGGCCCCGCTGTGATGGGCGAGATCCTCGATCCGGTACTCCGGCTGTGCTGACTGCTCGGACAAACCCGCTCCCACCGACCGCTCGTTCCACCCCGCCGTCGCGGGGCCCTCCCGCAAGGGATCGTACGACCGTGCCACCACCTCCGACCCCGCGCGGAAGCGCCCCGGCCCCGGCCCTTGCGTGACCGCGCCCCGGCCCGCGCGCCCCCGCCCCCTACGTCGGCGGCTGCCACCGGGCGAGGGCCCGCAGCACTCCCGGGCTCAGCCGGGACAGGAGGTGCGCACCCCGGGCCTCGGGGGTCACCGGGACCACAGCCCGGTCGTGCAGGACCGCTCCCAGGACCGCGTCCGCGACCTTCTCCGGCGGATAGTTCCGCAGGCCGTACAGCCGGGACGTCTTCTTCTGGCGCCGCTTCTCCTCGGCCTCGTCCGTGACCCCGGCGAACCGCGTGGTCGCCGTGATGCCGGTGTTGACGATCCCGGGGCAGATCGCGGACACTCCGATGCCCTGGTCGGCCAGTTCGGCGCGCAGGCACTCGCTGAGCATCAGCACCGCGGCCTTGGACGTGCTGTACGCGGACAGCGCCCGGGACGGCTGGAACGCGGCGGCGGACGCGGTGTTCACGATGTGACCGCCCTGCCCGCGTGCCTTCATCTGGGCGCCGAAGAACCGGCAACCGTGGATGACGCCCCACAGGTTGACGTCGAGGACCCGCTGCCACTCCTCGCTCGTCGTGTCGAAGAAGGAGCCGGTGAGCCCGATCCCCGCGTTGTTGACCAGGACGTCGACGATCCCGTACTCGCTCGCCACCTTCGCGGCCAGCTTCTCCATCGCCTGCTCGTCGGAGACGTCGACCGTCTCGCCCCAGGCGTCGGGTGCGCCGATCAGCCGGGCCATCTCGGCCGTACGGCCCGCGCCCTCGGCGTCCCGGTCGACGGCGACGACCCGGGCACCGGCCTCCGCGAAGGCGAAGGCGGTGGCCCGGCCGATGCCACTGGCCGCCCCCGTGACCAGGACCAGCTGCCCGCCGAACCGCTCCGCGTACTCCGGCCTCACCCCGCCCCCGGCCGCCGTCCCGGCGAGCGCCTCCGCCACCCGCCCCGCCGGACCCTCGTTGGCCCGGACGAACGCGCCTATCCAGGCGGACAGCTGGTCCGGCCGGGTGCGCGGCACCCAGTGCTTCGCGGGCAGGGTGCGCCGGGTCAGGTCCGGCACCCAGGTGCCCAGGTCGTCGTAGAGCCGCTCGGAGAGGAAGGCGTCCCCGGTCGGTGTGATCAGCTGCACGGGCGCGTGGGCGTACGCGTCGGGGCGGGGCCTGCCGAGACGGGCCCGGACGTTGTCCCGGTAGAGCCAGGCGCCGTGCGCCGCGTCGCTCGGCAGCGAAGGCGTCGGGTAGTCACCGGCGGGAAGCTTCTCGACCCGCTCCAGGACCTTCGCCCAGCGCCTGCCGAGCGGGCCCCGCCAGGCCAGCTCCGGCAGGTAGGGCGTGTGCAGCAGGTACACGTACCAGGACTTGGCGCCCTGGCCGAGGAGCTGGCCGACCCGGCGCGGAGTGGGGCGGGTCATCCGGCGCTTGATCCAGTGCCCGAAGTGGTCGAGGGAGGGCCCGGACATCGAGGTGAAGGAGGCGATGCGGCCCTCGGTGCGCGCGACGGTGACGAACTCCCAGGACTGCACGGACCCCCAGTCGTGTCCGACGAGATGGACCGGCCGGTCCGGGCTGACGGCGGCGGCGACCGCCAGGAAGTCGTCCGTCAGCTTCTCCAGGGTGAAGCCGCCGCGCAGCGGCGCCGGAGCCGTGGACCGGCCGTGGCCCCGGACGTCGTAGAGCACCACGTGGAAGTCCTCGGCGAGCCGGACCGCGACCTCCGACCAGACCTCCTTGGAGTCCGGGTAGCCGTGGACGAGGAGGACGGTGGGCCGGTCCGGTTCGCCGAGCTCGGCGACGCACAGCTCGATCCCGCCGGTCCGCACCCACCGCTCCCGCGCCCCCGCCAGGCCACCCGGCCCCCGAGCGCGGCTCCCCGGCCCGGACGCCAGGCGCCCCGGCCCGGTCGTGCCGCCGCCGCTCCCCGCCGTCAGGTCGTCGCGCCCCATCAGACCGCCCCCTCGTTCCAGCGCCGCACGTGCGGCAGATCGTCGTCCAGCCAGAAAGCGCTCTGCTCGGGGTCCCCGGAGTCGGTGACGACCAGGATCTCCTCGAACTTCGCGCCCGTACCCCGGAACCCGAGGTGCGGTTCGACCGCCCACAGACCGGGCTGCGGAGGATGGTCGGAGAACTTGTACGGCGACCAGAGCGGCGACCAGCCGTCCCGGTGCCCGTGCAGGGCGTCGCCCGCGAGGCCCTTGAGCGCCTGGGCGCCGAACCCGAAGACCGTCGGCGACCAGCGGCGCTCCCGCACCCGGTCGATCTTGTGGGCGATGACACCGAAGGGATAGGCCCGGTGCCGGTTCGCGTACCCCTGGCGGACCATCAGCCGGTCGACGTCCTGGTAGATCTCGCGGAGCGTGCGGCGCTCGCGGACCTCCCGCAGGATCAGCTCGCGGTGGTCCCTGAGGTCGGCGAGCAGTCTGTCGTGCAACGGGTTGAGCCCCAGACAGCCGCTGTAGCCGATGTCGGCCGTGTGCCCCCGGTAGACCGGCGCCATGTCGAGGATGAACGGCATCCCCGCCTCCAGCGGCCGGTTCGTCGGGAAGAACTGCAGCGGCACCTTGAAGTCGACGAAGGCCGTGCGGTCCCCGAACCAGGCGAAGGGCCGGTGGAACCAGTCCCGCACCCCTCTCGCGTACAGCCACTCGCGCTGCATCCGGGCGGCCTCGCGCTCGGTCACCCCGGGCCTGAGCTGCGCCGCGACGGCCTCCGCGCACTCGTAGGAGAGCCGCTGCACTTCCCTGAACCCCCGCAGCTCCGCCGCGAGTTCCCCTGTCACCGCTGAGGCCATGCCATCCGCCGTCCCGTGTGAGCACCCGACCGCGCTACGCGTCCGTAACTTGACACCGATGAATGTGACAATGCCCGGCGGCTGCGTCAAGGGGTCGGACGACGGCCTGTGGAAAACCCTCGGAAAGGCGGCCGGAAGCAGTACTCCCGCCGCCCGAAACCCCGAAGGCGAAAGACTTTCGTCGCGACCTCCCCTACTGGCTTGTACTCCTCTGGTCGGAGAAGGATCGAGCCGTTGGGCTGACGACTCCTGTGGCACACACCACTACCTTCGAATCGTGACTGTGATCGCGACCGAAAGCCTCAGCAAGCGGTTCCCCCGGGTGACCGCTCTTGACCGGCTCTCCCTGGACATCGGGCCCGGTGTGACCGGACTCGTGGGTGCCAACGGGGCCGGCAAGTCCACCATGATCAAGATTCTGCTCGGACTCTCCCCCGCCACGGAGGGCCGCGTGGAGGTGCTCGGACTGGACGTCCGGACCTCCGGCGCCCAGATCCGCGAGCGCGTGGGATACATGCCCGAGCACGACTGCCTCCCACCGGACGTCTCGGCCACCGAGTTCGTCGTCCACATGGCGCGGATGTCCGGGATGCCCGCGACCGCCGCCCGCGAGCGGACCGCCGACACCCTGCGCCACGTCGGCCTGTACGAGGAGCGCTACCGCCCCATGGGCGGCTACTCGACGGGCATGAAGCAGCGGGTGAAGCTCGCCCAGGCGCTGGTGCACGACCCGAAACTGGTCCTCCTCGACGAGCCGACGAACGGCCTCGACCCGGTCGGCCGCGACGAGATGCTCGGCCTGATCCGCCGCGTCTGGACGGACTTCGGCATCTCCGTCCTCGTCACCTCGCACCTCCTCGGCGAACTGGAGCGCACCTGCGACCACGTCGTCGTCATCGACGGCGGACGCCTGCTGCGCTCCAGCTCCACCAGCGACTTCACCCGGCAGACCACGACGCTCGCGGTCGAGGTCACCGACTCCGACACCCACCCCGACGGCACGGCGGCGCTCCGCGCGGCCCTCACCACCGCCGGAGTGACCCTCCACGCGGGAGTGGAGGAGGGCCTGCCCGGCGCGGGCCACATCCTGCTCCTGGAGGCCCCCGGCGAGGAGACGTACGACCTCGTGCGGGACACCGTCGCCGGTCTCGGCCTCGGCCTGGTCCGCATGGAGCAGCGCCGCCACCACATAGCCGAGGTCTTCCGCCCCGACGCGGCCCCGCAGCACGAGGAGGTGCCGGCCCGATGAGCACCCAGCTCCCCCAGCCCGCCCAGGGCGCTCCCGACACGACCCGCATCCACAACATCGGATACCGGTCCTACGACGGCCCCCGCCTCGGCCGGGCGTACGCGCGCAGGTCGCTGTTCTCGCAGTCGCTGCGCGGCGCCTACGGCCTGGGCCGCAGCGCCAAGTCGAAGGTCCTGCCGATGCTGCTCGCGGGGGTGATGTGCGTGCCCGCGCTGATCATCGTCGCGGTCGCGGTCGCCACCAAGCAGAGCAAGCTGTCGCTGGAGTACACGCAGTACGCGATCTTCCTCCAGCTCGTCATCGGCATCTACCTGGCCTCGCAGGCGCCGCAGTCGGTCTCCCGGGACCTGCGGTTCCGGACGGTCCCGCTGTACTTCTGCCGCCCGATCGAGCGCGGGGACTACGTGCTCGCGAAGTTCGCCGCGATGGCCTCGGCGCTCTTCCTGCTGACGTCCGTGCCGCTGGTGATCCTCTGGATCGGTTCGCTGCTGGCCAAGATGGACTTCGGCACCCAGACGCAGATGTTCGGCCAGGGCCTGGTGTCCGTGACGCTGCTCTCGCTGCTCTTCGGCGGCATCGGGCTGGTCATGGCGGCCCTGACCCCGCGCCGGGGCTTCGGCGTCGCCGCCGTGATCGCCGCGCTGACCATCTCGTACGGGGCGGTCTCGACCCTCCAAGGCATCGCGTACGGCACGGACAACCCGGACGCCATCACCTGGCTCGGCCTGTTCTCGCCGATCACCCTCATCGACGGGGTGCAGACCGCCTTCCTCGGGGCGCCCTCCTCCTTCCCCGGAGGGGAGGGACCGGGTGCCGGAGCGGGCGCGGTCTATCTGCTGGTCGTCCTCGCGCTCATCGCCGGTACCTACGGCATCCTGATGCGCCGCTACCGAAAGGTCGGCCTGTGACCGCCCTCCCGTCGAACGGGCCGCGCCCGACCGGCGTCCCGTCGCCCGCCACCACCCTTCCAAGGATTGGGCAGCGCCCATGAGCATCCTCACCATCGACCACGTGTCCCGCTGGTTCGGGAACGTCGTGGCCGTGAACGACGTCACGATGACGGTGGGTCCGGGCGTCACCGGCCTCCTCGGGCCCAACGGCGCCGGGAAGTCCACGCTGATCAACATGATGGGAGGCTTCCTCGACCCCTCCACCGGCAGCGTCACGCTCGACGGCCGGTCGATCTGGGGGAACGAGTCGGTCTACCGCGAGATAGGCGTGGTGCCCGAGCGGGAGGCGATGTACGACTTCCTGACCGGACGCGAGTTCGTCCTGGCCAACGCGGAACTGCAGGGCCTCGGCGCCGAGGAGGCGCAGCGGGCGCTGGCCACCGTCGAGATGGAGTACGCGCAGGACCGCAAGATCTCCACGTACAGCAAGGGGATGCGGCAGCGCGTGAAGATGGCCTCGGCCCTCGTGCACGAGCCTTCGGTGCTGCTGCTCGACGAGCCGTTCAACGGCATGGATCCGCGCCAGCGGATGCAGCTGATGGACCTGCTGCGGCGGATGGGCGCGGACGGGCGCACGGTCCTGTTCTCCTCGCACATCCTGGAGGAGGTCGAGCAGCTGGCCTCGCACATCGAGGTGATCGTGGCCGGACGGCACGCGGCCTCCGGTGACTTCCGCAAGATCCGACGGCTGATGACGGACCGGCCGCACCGCTATCTGGTCCGCTCCAGCGACGACCGGGCGCTCGCCGCCGCGCTGATCGCCGACCCGTCCACGGCGGGCATCGAGGTGGACCTGGCGGACGGCGGACTGCGGGTGCAGGCGGTGGACTTCGGACGGTTCACGGAGCTGCTGCCGAAGGTGGCACGGGAGCGGGACATCCGGCTCCTGACGGTCTCGCCCTCGGACGAGTCCCTCGAATCGGTCTTCTCGTACCTCGTCGCGGCCTGAAAGGAGCCTGACCGATGTACAACCCCACAGTCGCCCGGCTCACCTACCGGGCCCTCCTCGGCCGCCGCAGGGCCCTGATCCTCTTCCTGCTGCCCGCCATCCTGCTGCTGATCGCGGTGGCGGTCCGCCTCTTCAACGGGGCGGACGACCAGGTGGCGGCCGATGTCCTCGGCGGGTTCGCCCTGGCCACGATGGTGCCGCTGATCGGTGTCATCGCGGGCACGGGCGCGATCGGGCCCGAGATCGACGACGGTTCGATCGTCTATCTGCTGTCGAAGCCGGTGAAACGGCACTCGATCATCTTCACCAAGCTGATCGTGGCGGTCTCGGTGACGATGGTCTTCTCGGCGGTGCCGACGTTCCTCGCCGGGTTCATCCTCAACGGCAACGGCCAGCAGGTGGCCGTGGCGTACACGGTGGCGGCGCTCGTGGCCTCCATCACGTACAGCGCGGTGTTCCTGCTGCTCGGCACGGTCAGCAGGCACGCGGTCGTCATCGGCCTGGTCTACGCCCTGGTGTGGGAGGCCCTGTTCGGCTCCCTGATCGCGGGCGCGAAGACCCTCAGCGTGCAGCAGTGGGCGCTGGCCCTGGCCGAGAAGGTCACGGGCGAGGGCCTGGTCAGCTCCGAGGTCGGCCTGCCGACGGCGATCGCGCTCCTCGCGGCGGTCACCGTCGCGGCGACCTGGTTCGCCGGTCACAAGCTCAACAGACTGACTCTCGCGGGCGAGGAGTAGGCCCGGGGGGAAGAGACGGAAGCGGTACGGCTCCGAACCTCCGGGTCACCACCTCGGTAGGCCCCACCGGGAGCCGCACCGCTTCCCTCTCACACCACCCGGTCCCGCGCGGCGAGCAGCCCGACACCGAGGGCGGCCGCGCAGACCACCAGGACCACACAGATCGGCAGGGTCCAGGAGCCGGTGGCCTGATGGAGGACACCGGCCGCGAGCGGCCCCGCGGCGGCGAGCAGGTAGCCGACCGTCTGTGCCATCCCGGAGAGCCGGGCGGCGGTGGCCGCGTCCCCGGAGCGCAGCACGATCAGGGTCAGGGCGAGCCCGACCGCACCGCCCTGGCCGACCCCGAGGACCGCCGACCAGAGCCAGGCCCCTTCCAGCGGGGCCACCAGCAGACCGGCGTATCCGGCCGCGACGAGCGTGGTGACGAGGACGACCAGCGGACGCTGGCTCCGCATCCGCCCGGCGAGCAGCGGTACGACGAAGGCGCCCGCGACCTGGATCAGGTTGTTGAAGGCGAAGACGACACCGGCCGTGGAGCGGCTCATCCCGTGGTCGGTGAAGATCGTCGGCATCCAGGCGATCAGCACGTACGACCAGAGCGACTGCAGCCCCATGAACAGGGTGACCTGCCAGGCGAGGGCCGAGCGCCAGACGCTCACCGGGCGGGCGGCGGCCCCGGTGGCCGGGACGGCCCGCACCGCACGGCCCGTCCGGCCCTGGGCGATCAGGACCTGGGGCAGCCAGGCGACCGCCGCGACCACGGCGAGCAGGGACCAGAAGCCGAGCGAGGCCTGCCAGCCGCCGCCCAGGGCCTTCTCCAGGGGCACGGCGGCGGCCGCCGCGACCGTCGCTCCGGCGATCATCGCGCCCGTGTAGACGGAGGTCATCGCCGCGGCCCGGTCGGGGAAGTCCCGCTTGATCAGGCCCGGCATGAGCACATTGAGCAGGGCGATGGCGGTGCCGACGAGGACACCGCCGCCGTACAGCGCGGCGGCGGAGGGCAGCAGCCGCCCGAGGATGCCGACGGCGAGCAGGAGCAGCGCCGCGAAGAGGACGCGTTCGGCCCCGAAGCGGCGGCCCAGCCACGGTGCCACCAGGGCGCCGACGCCGAGGAAGAGCACCGGCACCGAGGTGACGAGGGAACTCGCCGTCGCGGAGAGCCCGAAGGTGTCGGACACCTCGCCGACCAGGGGCGCCACGCTCGCGAGTGCGACCCGCATGTTCAGCGAGGCGAGCACGATGCCGACGAGCAGCAGCGCCGGGTGGGCGAGCAGGGCCCGCCGGGTGGCCGCACCCGCCGTGGTCTCCGGCGTCCCGGCCTCGGCGTCCACGAGCAGCGACGGCCCGCCGACACCCACCGCGCCGATGCCTATGCCTACGCCCGTGCCCGTATCGAGTTCCGGGCCCGGTCCGGGGCCGGTCGTCGGGGTTCCCGTGCTCATCGGGAGTGGTCCGTCAGTGCCGCGACCGTCTCCATGGGGAGCCGGAGCAGTTCGCGGGCCTGGCGCTCCGCCGCCTCCGGGTCGCCCGCCTCGATCGCGGTGACCAGCGCCTCGTGGGCGTCGATGTCGACCGGCGGCATCTCCTGGTCGCCGAGCGCCTCCACCAGGACCTCGTGGACCTGGGCCGAGAAGAAGCGGTAGACCTCGACGAAGGCCGTGTTGTGGGTGGCGCCGACGACCGCGAGGTGGAAGGCGAGGTCCGCGTCGGCGTCCCGGTCGCCCTCCTCGCGCAGGGTGGTCAGGGCCGCCCGCAGCCGCAGCAGGTCATGGGTGTCCCGGCGGGCCGCGGCCAGCCGGGCGGCCTCGGCCTCCAGGGCGATCCGCAGTTCCAGGACGTCGGAGGCGCCCGCGTGCCGGACCCCGCGCAGCACGGCGGCCGGATCGGCGTGCGACCTGACGAAGGTGCCGTTGCCCTGGCGGGACTCCAGGAGACCGGCGTGGACCAGGACGCGGACGGCCTCCCGGACCGTGTTGCGGCCCACGCCGAGCTGCTGCGCCAACTCGTGCTCGGTCGGGACGCGGTCGCCGACCGCCCACTCCCCGCCCGCGAGCTGGGCCCGCAGCTGCTCCACCACGGAGTCCACCAGCGAGGTCCGTCCCGCCGCCTTCAGAGCCATGCCGACCCACCTTCATTTGCCCGGTTGCCCAGTCATCCTACAACTGACTGGACGGGGCACTCCCGACTACTGTGGGGCCGTACGCGGACCGAACACCCTCACCACCCTCGGGAGTCAGTCATGTCAGACCGCTTCGACGTCGTCGTACTCGGAGCTGGCCCCGGCGGCTACGTCGCCGCCATCCGCGCCGCCCAGCTGGGCAAGCGGGTCGCGGTCGTCGAGGAGAAGTACTGGGGCGGGGTCTGCCTGAACGTCGGCTGCATCCCCACCAAGGCGCTGCTGCGCAACGCCGAACTCGCCCACATCTTCCAGCACGAGGCCAAGACCTTCGGCATCAAGGTCGACGGCACGGTTTCCTTCGACTACACGGAGGCGTTCCGCCGCAGCCGTTCGGTCGCGGACGGCCGCGTCAAGGGCGTCCACTTCCTCATGAAGAAGAACGGGATCACCGAGTTCGACGGCCGGGGCACCTTCCTCGACGCGCACACCCTCCAGGTGGCCAAGTCCGACGGCACCTCGGAGACGATCACCTTCGACAACTGCGTCATCGCGACCGGCGCCACCCCCCGGCTGCTCCCCGGCACCGCCCGCAGCGAGCGCGTCGTGTCGTACGAGGAGCAGATCCTCGCCGAGGACGCCCCGAAGTCGATCGTCATCGCCGGCGCCGGTGCCATCGGCATCGAGTTCGCGTACGTCCTCAGCAACTACGGCACCAAGGTCACGATCGTCGAGTTCCTCGACCGGATCGCGCCGCTGGAGGACGAAGAGGTCTCCAAGGAGCTGGCGAAGCAGTACCGCAAGCTCGGCATCGACGTCCTGACCTCGACCCGCGTCGAGGCCATCGACGAGTCGGGCCCGCAGGTCCGCGTCACCGTCACCGGCAAGGACGGTGTCAGCAAGGTCCTGGAGGCCGACAAGGTCCTGCAGGCCATCGGCTTCGCGCCGAACGTCACCGGTTACGGCCTTGAGGCCACCGGCGTCGCCCTCACCGAGCGCGGCGCGATCGACGTGGACGGCCGCTGCCGCACCTCCGTGCCGCACATCTACGCCATCGGCGACGTCACCGCGAAGCTGATGCTCGCGCACACCGCCGAGGCCATGGGCGTGATCGCCGCCGAGACCATCGGGGACGCCGAGACGATGGAACTCGACTACCCGATGATCCCGCGCGCGACCTACTGCCAGCCGCAGATCGCCAGCTTCGGCTGGACCGAGGCGCAGGCCCGCGAAAAGGGCTTCGACGTCAAGGTCGCCAAGTTCCCGTTCGTGGCGAACGGCAAGGCGCACGGTCTGGGCGACGCCACCGGCTTCGTCAAGATCATCGCGGACGGCACCCACGGCGAGATCATCGGCGCCCACCTGATCGGCCCGGACGTCACCGAGCTGCTGCCCGAGCTCACCCTGGCCCAGCAGTGGGACCTCACCGTCCACGAGGTCGCGCGCAACGTCCACGCCCACCCGACGCTGGGCGAGGCCGTGAAGGAAGCGATCCACGGCATTTCCGGACACATGATCAATTTCTGAGTTTCTCCGGGCTCCGGGTGATAGGCACTGAAGGGTGCCGACCGAAGCCAGCGGAACCAGCGGAGTCGACGGAAACGACGGAGTCGACGGAAACAGCGGAACGAGCCGATCCGCACCGGGTGGCGAACCGTCCCGACCGATCAGGTCGTGGGTGCGTTCGTCACCCGGCACCCACGTCTGGCTCCTGATCATCGCGATCACCAGCCTCGTCATCGCCCTCGCGCCACAGGGCCTGGAGACCTATCTCCTCCACCGCAACAGCAGCAATCTGCACCAGCTGTCCCACCATCCGGTGCGCGCCCTGCTCGGCAGCGCCTTCTGGATCGAGAACCCGGCCGACCTGCTGCTGTACGCGGTGCTGTTCGAGCTGCTCCACGCCCCCGTGGAGCGCTGGCTGGGGACCCCCAGATGGCTCTTCACCGTCGGTACGGCCCACATCGCGGCGACCCTGATCAGCCAGCAGGTCGTTCTGGCCGCCATCCGCCACCACGACGTCCCGCGCAGCATGGCGCACGTCGTGGACATCGGGGTCAGTTACGGGCTCGCCGCCGCCGCGGGCGTCCTCACCTACCGGCTGGCCCGGCCCTGGCGCTGGTTCTACCTGATGGGGGCGGTGGCCTTCTTCGTCGTACCGTTCGTCACCGACCGTACGTACACCGACCTCGGGCATCTGATCTCGCTCGCGATCGGTCTGGCCTGCTATCCGCTCACCCGCGGAAAACCGGTCGCCCGCGAACACGGTCTCGTCGCACACTAGTTGTGCGGGAGGAACGGGGGATCTCCCGGAGGGAAGGGGCGGCCGCTTCGAGCGCGTGGACCTGGTCCGCGCGAGGCCGCCCCTTCCCCTTTCCACCAGGCTCCGGAGGTCTCCGGCGGGCTGTCAGCCCGCCAGCAGACGCTCGAGGACGACGGCGATGCCGTCCTCCTCGTTCGAGGTGGTCACCTCGTCCGCGACCGCGCGCAGTTCCTCGTGCGCGTTGCCCATGGCGACGCCGTGGGCCGCCCAGCCGAACATCGGGACGTCGTTCGGCATGTCGCCGAACGCGATCGTCTCCGCCGCCTTGACGCCCAGCCGCCGCGCCGCGAGCGAGAGCCCGGTCGCCTTGCTCAGTCCCAGCGGCAGGATCTCCACGATGCCGGGACCCGCCATCACGACGTCCACGAGACTGCCGACGGACTTCCGGGCGGCCCGGGTCAGCTCGTCGTCCGTCAGGGTCGGGTGCTGGAGGTAGAGCTTGGTCAGCGGGGCCGCCCACAGCTCCGCCGGGTCCTCGTACGGGACGTACGGCAGCGGGCCTTCCTGCACCTGGTAGCCGGGGCCCATCAGGACCTCGCCCTCCAGACCGTCCCGGCTGGCGGCCAGCGCCACCGGGCCGACCTCCGCCTCGATCTTGGAGAGCGCGAGCCCGGCGAGCTGCCGGTCCAGGGTCAGCGAGGTCAGCAGCCGGTGCTCGCCCGCGTGGTAGACCTGCGCGCCCTGGCCGCACACCGCGATCCCCTCGTAACCGAGGTCGTCGAGGATGTGCCGGGTCCAGGGCACCGCCCGGCCGGTGACGACGATGTGCGCGGCGCCCGCCGCCGTCGCGGCGGCGAGCGCTTCCCGCGTGCGGCCGGAGACGGACTCGTCGGCGCGCAGCAGCGTCCCGTCGAGATCCGTCGCGACCAGGCGGTAGGGGAAGGGGCTCACTTGGCGATCGGCTCCAGGACCTCACGGCCGCCGAGGTACGGCCTGAGCACCTCGGGCACCCGCACGGAGCCGTCGGCGAGCTGGTGGTTCTCCAGGATCGCCACGATCGTGCGCGGTACGGCGCACAGCGTGCCGTTCAGGGTGGCCAGCGGCTGCACGGTCTTCTTGCCGCCCTGCTCGTCCCGCATACGGACGGAGAGCCGGCGCGCCTGGAAGCTGTCGCAGTTCGAGGCGGAGGTCAGCTCGCGGTACTTGCCCTGGGTCGGGATCCACGCCTCGCAGTCGTACTTACGGGAGGCGGAGGCGCCGAGGTCGCCGGTGGCGACGTCGATGACCTGGAAGGGCAGCCCGAGGCCGGTCAGCCACTGCTTCTCCCAGTCCAGGAGACGCTGGTGCTCGGCCTCGGCGTCCTCCGGCGCGACGTACGAGAACATCTCGACCTTGTCGAACTGGTGGACGCGGAAGATGCCCCGGGTGTCCTTGCCGTACGTGCCCGCCTCGCGGCGGAAGCAGGGCGAGAAGCCCGCGTACCGCAGCGGCAGCTTGTCGGCGTCGATGATCTCGTCCATGTGGTACGCGGCGAGGGGGACCTCGGAGGTGCCGACGAGGTAGTAGTCGTCCTTCTCCAGGTGGTACACGTTCTCCGCGGCCTGGCCGAGGAAACCGGTGCCCTCCATGGCGCGCGGGCGGACCAGCGCGGGGGTCAGCATCGGGATGAAGCCGGCCTCGGTGGCCTGCGCGATCGCCGCGTTGACCAGGGCGAGCTCCAGGAGGGCGCCCACGCCGGTCAGGTAGTAGAAGCGCGAGCCGGAGACCTTGGCGCCCCGCTCCATGTCGATGGCGCCGAGCGCCTCGCCCAGCTCCAGGTGGTCCTTGGGCTCGAAGCCCTCGGCCGCGAAGTCGCGGATGGTGCCGTGGGTCTCCAGGACGACGAAGTCCTCCTCGCCGCCGACCGGGACGTCCGTGTGGACGATGTTCCCGAGCTTGAGCAGCAGGGACTTGGCCGTCTCGTCGGCGTCGTTCTGCTCGGCGTCGGCGGCCTTGACGTCGGCCTTGAGCTGCTCGGCCCTCTGGAGCAGCTCGGCGCGCTCCTCGGGAGAGGCCTTGGGGATCAGCTTGCCGAGCGCCTTCTGCTCGGAGCGGAGTTCGTCGAAGCGGACGCCGGACGACCTGCGCCGCTCATCGGCGGAGAGCAGGGCGTCGACGAGGCCGACGTCCTCTCCACGGGCGCGCTGGGAGGCGCGAACACGGTCGGGGTCCTCACGGAGCAGGCGAAGGTCAATCACCCCACCAGGCTACCGGTGCGTGTTCGCGGGCCCCTACCGGATAACGTCACGCGTGTTGTCACACGGGATGCCCTGTGTACCGTTTCATCCCTTTTGAGGCCCGTGGGAATGTCGAGATCCGGGCTGATGCATTTAGTTATCCACAGGCTGTGCGGAAGATCTGTGGACTACGGAGAACATCATGGGGATTTCCCGCTTCGAGCCTGGGAATTCCGTGATCAAACGCTATTGAGCCACTCATTTGGGTGGGAACTCCTCGCTCCAACGAGTTGGCGTGATGAGTGGTGCTGACGAAGTCATGGATGAGGGGCTGTGGACAGATGCCCCTGCCATGGATGTGGCTAGGGCGATTTGTCGACCTTGTCGGGGCGAGCTGTCGACTTGTCCCCAGGTTGAAGAGGGCGCCTGTGGATAACTGCTGCGGGTAACTGAAAATACGCAGGTAGGACTAGTGGTTCGCACCTGTGGACGAGCGCTCCCGGCTTCGGGAGCGCTCGTCCATCATCGGATCAAGCCCGACCGTCCTGGGCCCTCGCCAACCAGTCGGAGGCCGAAGTGAACTCCTCGTCCGACGTACCGCGCCGCAGCGGCGGCACCTGCTCGACCGAGACCCCCGCCCTCGGGTACGAGCCGAGGAAGCGCACCTGGGGGCAGATCCGCTTGAGCCCCATCAGCGCCTCGCTCACCCGGCGGTCCGCGATATGGCCCTCGGCGTCCACGGCGAAGCAGTAGTTCCCGATCCCCGCCCCCGTGGGCCGGGACTGGATCAGCATCAGGTTCACCCCGCGCACCGCGAATTCCTGGAGCAGTTCGAGGAGGGCACCCGCATGATCGTCACCCTGCCACAGCACCACCGAGGTCTTGTCCGCGCCGGTCGGAGCCGCCGGACGGGCGGGCCTGCCCACCAGCACGAAGCGCGTCTCGGCGTTCTGCGCGTCGTGGATCTCCGTCACCAGCGCTTCGAGGCCGTAGGTCGCCGCCGCGAACTCGCCCGCGAAGGCCGCGTCGAACCGGCCCTCCTGCACCAGCCGGGCCCCGTCCGCGTTGGAGGCGGCCGACTCCCACACGGCCGTGGGCAGATGCGCCCGCAGCCAGTTCCGCACCTGCGGCTGCGCCACCGGATGACCGGTGACCGTCTTGATGTCCGACAGCTTGGTCCCCGGCCGTACGAGCAGGGCGAAGGCGATCGGGAGCAGCACCTCGCGGTAGATCATCAGCGGGCGGCCGGAGGCCAGCTCGTCGAGGGTGGACGTCACCCCGCCCTCGACGGAGTTCTCGATCGGCACGAGTGCGGCGGCGGCCTCCCCGTTCCGTACGGCGTCGAGCGCGGCCGGGACCGAGACCATGGGGACGAGTTCCCGGGTCGCGGCCTCGGGCAGCGTACGCAGCGCGGCCTCGGTGAAGGTGCCCTCGGGGCCGAGATACGTGTACCGGGTGGCGGACATACCGTCACCCTAGTGGGCCCGGGACGCTCAGGATTCCAGGAGGCGCTGGCCCACGTATTCGCCCTGGGCCGGGCCGCCGGGGACCGCGAAGAGGCCACTGGACTCATGGCGGATGAAAGCGGACAGGGCGTCGCCCCGGTCGAGCTTGCGCTGCACCGGGACGAAGCCCCTGAGCGGGTCCGCCTGCCAGCAGACGAAGAGGAGCCCGGCGTCCGGCGCCCCGTCCGGACCGATGCCGTCGTGGAAGGAGAACGGCCTGCGCAGCATGGCCGCCCCGCCGTTCTGTTCGGGGGCGGAGATCCGGGAGTGGGCGTTGTCCGGGATGACCAGTTGTCCGTCGGGACCGAACTTGTTCAGGTCCAGCGCGGTGATCTCGGAGCCGCCGGTGAGCGGGGCCCCGTCGGACTTCCGGCGCCCGATCACCTTCTCCTGCCCGTCGAGCGGCAGCTTCTCCCAGTCGTCGAGGAGCATCCGGATGCGGCGCACCACCGCGTACGAGCCTCCGGCCATCCACTCCTCGGCCCCGGTGGCTCCGGTGGCTCCGGTGGCTCCGGCTGTCCCGGCCGCTCCGGCAGGGACGAAGATCCGCCGGTCGAAGTCGGGGTCGGTGGGCTTCGGGTTGGCGGTGCCGTCGACCTGGCCCATCAGGTTCCGGGCGGTCATCGGCTTCGGGGTGGCCCCGGCCGAGCGGTTGAAGCCGTTCATCTGCCAGCGGACCCGGGCGGCTTCGCCCGCGTCCTTCTGGACGGCGCGCAGCGCGTGGAAGGCGACCAGGGCGTCGTCGGCACCGATCTGCACCCACAGATCGCCCTCCGAGCGCCGGGGGTCCAGCGCGTCGGCGGAGAAGGCGGGCAGCGGGTCGAGGGCGGCGGGCCGCCGCGAGGCGAGCCCGGTGCGGTCGAAGAACGTCCGGCCGAAGCCGAAGGTGACCGTCAGGGAGGACGGGCCCGCGTCGAGGGCGATCCCGGTGTCTCCGGTCGGGGCCTTCCCCGCCATCAGCGCCTTCGCCGTCGCCGACCAGCGGCGCAGCAGGGCGACGGCCTCCTTGCGCCCGGCGCCCGGTGCCAGGTCGAAGGCGACCAGATGGCCCCGGGACTGGAGCGGTGTGGTGATGCCCGCCTGATGTTTCCCGTGAAACATCACCTCGGTCGCCCCGACGGAGGTCAGTGCCGGGGAGCCTCCGGGGCCGTTGGCGCCCGCGTCGTCGTCCGACCCGGACGTGGAGATCCCGATGCCACCGGCCCCGCCGATGACGAGTCCGGCCGCGCCCGCCGCGCCGACGGTGCCCAGCAGCCGTCGCCGGGAGATCTCAAGGTTGTCGTTCTCGGTCACGGATCAGCCGATCTTCACGTTCTTTTCGACGGTGGTCTGGTCGATCTCGGAGGTACGGACGGTCACCTGGATCCGCCAGTCGCCGGAGATCGGGATCTGCACGCCGCTCGCGCTCCAGTGTCCGGTCTGGATGCGGTCGGGGGCGACGGGCAGCGGGCCGATGTCCTTCGCGTCCAGGGTGAGGGCGATCTTGACCTCGGGGACGTCGAGCGGCTTGCCGTTGGGGCGCTCGACGTAGAGGTGGAGCGCGTTGGCGCCGGTGCGGCCGGGGTCGAGGCTGAGCCGGACGATGCCCTTGCCCTCGACGCCGCCGGTGTCGAAGGGCAGCCGGATGTCGACGGGCCGGTCGGGCACGGCGGCGGGACCGGAGGATACGTTGCCGCTCCGTGCCGCCTCTTCCTCGGTGCGGCCGGGTTCGGTCGAGGTGAGCACGGTGGTCACGGCGAGGAGCACGACGGCGACGGCCGCCTCGGTGAGTACCGAGCGGCGCAGCCCGGCCCGCTCGGGGTCGGCGTCCCGCTCGCGCTTGCGCCGCGCGGTGGCGACGGCGACCCGCTGACGGGCGAGCTGCGCGGACCGCTCGGGATCGGTTTCGGCCTCGTCCGTCGCGGGGCCGACCGTCTCCGTCGTCGTCTCGTCGGCCGTCTCGTCGACCGTCCCCCCGGGCCTCCTGGTCTCCTCGGAGCCCCCGGTCGTACCGGCTTCTTCGGCACCGCAGGCTTCTTCGGCACCGCAGGCCTCACCGGCCTCACCGGGCTTCTCGGCCGCACCGGGCTTCTCGGGCGCTTCCCCGGTGGGCTCGGCGTCGGCCAGGCGGCGGGTCCAGCGGCGCGAGATCCAGGCGATGCCGATGAGCACGCACATCAGACCGATCTTGACGAGCAGCAGTTGCCCGTAGCGGGTCCCGGTGAGCGCGGACCAGGAGCCGACCTGGCGCCAGGACTGGTAGAGCCCGGTGGCCGCGAGGACCAGCACGGCGCCGAAGGCGACCCGGGAGAACCGCTCGACCGCCGAGCGGTCGACGTGCGGCGTGCGGTAAAGGGAGACCAGCAGCACGGTCAGACCGCCGAGCCAGGCGGCGACCGCGAGCAGGTGCAGGATGTCGACCGGCATGGCGATGCCGGGCTGGATGCCGGTCGAGGCGTGCTCGGCCAGCGCCCAGGTGCCGGCGATTCCCGCCGCGACGACCGTGCCGCCGAGGGCCAGGCCGAAGGAGAGGTCCTTCTTCTCCTTCGGGTCGGTGCGCCGGGCGTAGGAGCCGAAGAGGACGGCCACGAAGAGCGCGGCCGCGCCGAGCAGCAGCAGCCGGGAGGTGAGCGCGGCCCCGGTCTTGGTCTCCAGGACGGCCTTCAGACCGGCGAGGTCGAAGGCGTCGGAGAGTTCGCCGGAGCCGGTGTAGGGATTGCGCAGCAGCAGCATGACGAGGGTGGCGCCGGTGAGGGTGAGCCAGCCCCGTACGACGGTCTGCTGGACCGGCCGGACGCTCGCGCCGCGCGGCCAGCAGGCCAGGACGAAGGCTCCGCCGCCGACGAGGACGGCGAAACCGGCGTAGGAGAGGTAGCGGGCGAGACCGTAGAGGGTCCCGACGACCCCGCCGTCCGCCGACCGGTCGGGCAGGGCGACGGAGGTGGTGGAGGGGGCGCCGATGGAGAAGGTGAACGCGCCGGAGATGGGGTGGCTGTCGGCGGAGACGGTCTGCCAGGCCACGGTGTAGGTGCCGTCGGGCAGACCCGCGCGGAGCCCCACCCCGTATCGGACGATGGCGCCGCTGCACAGGTCGCGTATCTCGCCGGTGTCGGCCCGGCGGCCCGCCGGGTCGAGGACCCGGATCGAGTCGGGGCTCATGGCGACCTGCTCGGAGAAGGTCAGGTTGACCTCCTTGGGCGCGGTGACGACCACCGCCCCGTCCTTCGGGTCGCTTCCGGTCAGTGCCGCGTGCGCGGACGCGGGTGCGGCACCGGCGAGCAGCGTGCCGAGGAGCGCGGCCGCCAGGATCAGCAGCCGGGCCAGGGCGGTGCCGAGGCGCGGGGCGGTGGTTGTCATCTCTGGGTCACTCCGTCAGTTCTGTCTGAACTACGTCAACTCGCTCAGTGCTGCTGCGGGTTGTGGCCGGCGGATTCGACGGGAAGGTCGACCTTGATGGGGTCGGACTTCTCGAAATGGAGCTCGATGCTGACCTTCTCGCCCTGCTTGGGCTTCTGCTTCAGCTCCATGAACATGATGTGGTTGCCACCACGGGAGAGCTTCAGTTCGCCGTTCGCGGGGATGTCGAAGGACTTCACCTCCAGCATCTTCTGGTTCTTCGTCTCGTGGATCGTGATGTCGTCCGAGATGGGGCTGGTGACCGACGTCAGCTTGTCGGCCGTGCCGCCCGTGTTCTTGACGGTGAGGAAGCCCCCGGCCATGTCCATCACGGGCTGGGGCATGAACGCGCCGCTGACCTCCAGCTTCGGCTTGCCGTCCGCGGCGCCGTCGGACGAGGACGAGCACCCGGTCAGCGCGAGAGCGGCGGCGAGCGCCACGGCGGCGGACAGGGTGGTGGTGCGGCGTATCACGGGTTCTCCCCCTTGATGAGCTTCGGCAGGTCCTTGGCGTAGTCGTCGATGCCGGTGTCCTCGCCGTACAGGACGTAGCCCTGGTCGGTGGTGGGCGAGAAGGCGACCACCTGGGCCCCGTGCATGGAGACGACCTTGTTGCCGGGCAGCTTCTTCGGCGGGTCGATGCCGATGCCGATCTGGCGGGCACCCGCCTGGATGGTGGAGAAGTCGCCGGTGAGACCGGTGAAGGACGCGTCGCCCGCGGCCGGGAGCCACTTGGCGAGGGAGGCCGGGGTGTCCCGCTCGGGGTCGGTGGTGACGAAGACGACCTGGAGCTTCTCCTGGTCGGCCGGGGGGAGCTTCTTCTTGGCGATGGCGATGTTGCTCATCGTCATGGGGCAGACGTCGGGGCAGTGGGTGTAGCCGAAGTAGATCAGCGTCGGCTTGCCCTTGGTCCGCTCCCGCAGGTCGTACGGCTTGCCCTCGGTGTCGGTGAGGACGAGGTCCGGCTTGGTGAACGGCCGGTCCAGGACGGTGGCCGCCTTGGTGGAGTCGGAGCCGCCGGAGACCACGGCGACCGAGCCGGAGCCCGCGCCGGGCGCCTTGTCGCCGTCGCCGCCGAGGCCGACCGCCGCGGTGACGCCGATCGCCGCGACGATCGCGACCGCGGCGACGATCAGCGGGGTGCGCCGACCGGGGCGGGCGGCCTCGGCGGCGTCACCGGACTTCGGGGGGGATGTCTTCTCTGCGGACATGCTGGTTCTTTCCGCTTCTTTCCGGGTGTGCTGGATGAGGGGCGGCCGTCAGGCCGAGCGGCGGCGACCGGCGAGGACGCCGAAGGCGACACCGGCCACACCGGCGAGGATGCCGATGACGCCGAGGATCCGGGCCGTGGTGTCGGAGGAGTCGGCGGAGGCCGTCTCCTGGCCGTCGTGACCGGCCTTGCCGTCCTTCTTGTCCGCACCGGCGGACGCGGACGCGGAGGGGGCGGCGCCGCCGTGGTGGTCCTCGGAGGCGGCGGAGAGCTTCAGGACCGGGGCGGGGCTCTGCGGCTCCTCCGCGCCCTCCTTCTGCTCCTCGATCCAGCGCACGACCTCCTTGTTGTCGTACGTCTGGATCGCCTTGAGGACGAGCTGGTCGGCGTCCTCGGGCAGCTGGCCGAGGGAGAGGGGGAACTGCTGGAACTGGCCGGGGCCGATCTTCGAACCGTCGGCGGTCCAGGTCACCTTGGACACGGCCTCGTTGATCTTCTTGCCGTGCAGCTCCAGCGGCTTGCTGAGCTTGCTCCTGGTCACCTCGGCCTTCCAGCCGGGAACGGGCTGGGGCATGACGGAGGCCAGGGGGTGGTCGAGCGGGAAGCTGACCTCCAGCTTCACGGTGGAGGCGTCGTCGCGCTCGTTCGGGACCTTGATGTTGACGGTCGCGTAGCCGCCCTTGGCGGCCTCGCCCTGCGGCTGCACGCTCACATGGGCGAACGCCGGGCCGGACAGCAGCACGACGGAGGAGAGGGCGATGCCACCGGCGAGGGCGACCCGGGAGGCCGAGGTCCGGGAGCGGGAGGTGGAGACCCGGGAGGCGGAGGAGGCGCGGAGAACGGTCATGGCAGAAACACTCCAGCGAGGAGAGAAGGGGTGGCGTCCGGCGCGCCGGGCGGAGGAAGGAACCTCCACGGGCGTACGGACGATCGCGGTCGCACTCGTGCCGAGCGGTCCGCGGCGAGCGGTGTCAGGCTGCGGGGACGCAGATGTCAGGCTGCGAGGACGCAGTCGGCGGCCGGGGGGCCGCGCCTGATCACCGTGTGCTGGAGAGCCTCGGCCACCGGTGGCGGCGAGGAGTCGAAGGCGGTCCGGACGGCCCGCGCCGGACCCGCGACCGGGGCGGCCGACAGACCGCGGAGCAGGGTCCGTACGAGCCGGAGCGCGGCCCGCAGCGAGCGGACCGTGGCGCATTCGGCGAGCTCCGTCGCGCCCTGCTCGGAGAGTTCGACGAGCCGGACGAGGGCGCGGTCGCCGCGCCGCAGCAGCCAGCCCGTGGCGAGGGCGGCGAGCAGGTGTCCGAGGAGCATCGGAAGACCGGGCACCAGTTCCCCGGCGGGGGAGGCGGCGACGGCCGTGTGCCCGAGATGGGCTCCGGCGCCCGTTCCCGTGGTGGCGGGGTCGATCCCGGCGTCGCGGACGATCCGGGCGGCGTCGGCCGGGTCGAGGGCCGCGGCGCCCGCCCCGCAGACGAACCGGGCGGCCATCCGGACGAGGGCGTCGTCGGCCTCGGGGCCGAGCGTGAGCCGACGCTGTCCGAGACCGAAGAGGACGTGCAGACCGAGCTGTCCGCAGGTGAGGGCGGCGACGACGAAACCGAGCGAGCGCTCGCGCCCGGTGAAGAGGACCGTGACCCCGAAGACCCCGAGGAAGCCCGCCACGAGCGTCCACAGGGCGATGCCCGCACAGGCGGCGAGGGCGTGCCCGAGCGCGGACAGCACGACACAGACCGCGGTGAACACCGCGGCCCTCAGCAGCCGTGGAGCGAGCGCGGGGGCAGTCATGGCGGGCCCATCATCGCACCACGGCCCCCACCGTCAGGAGGCAGGTCCGTAAGGTCGTTCTTGGGGCGCTTGGAGGTCTTCGGGGCGACATACACCGGCTCACCGGTGCGGTGCATCCGCCGAACGAGCGCTCTTGACGCCTTTCGGCGCTTACGAAGGGTCCCGCCTGGCAATAGGTATCGGTATGTCGAGCCGCTGCCGGGAGGCTGGAGCATGAGCATCTGGTGGTCACTCCATCTGCGGCGGGAGGCCGCCAGCGTGCCGTTGGCCAGGCGGCTGCTGCTGGGCACGATGGAGACGGCGGGGGTCGACCCCGACGTGTCCTACGAGTTGTCGGTCGCGCTGACCGAGGCGTGCGCGAACGCGGTGGAGCACGGCGGGGGCGGCACGGACGGGAGCGGCGCCGGGGGCAGGGCCTACCGGGTGACGGCGTACTTGGACGGCGAGACCTGCCGCATCGAGGTGGCGGACTCAGGGCCCGGTTTCCCCGGTCCGGGCGGGGAACCGGGACCCGCCGGGGTCCCGGCGGCCCCGGCGGACGCCGAGCACGGCCGGGGGCTGCGGCTGATCGCGGAGCTGGCGGACCATGTGCACTTCGGCAACCGGTCGGGCCGGGGCGGCGCGGTGGTCAGTTTCGACAAGATCCTGAAGTGGAAGGACAGCCCCTCCCTGCTCCTGGCCTGACCGCCCCGCGGCGGGGCGGGACCGGGCGCCCCGGACCGGGCGGACGTACGGGGGCGGTCGGCACGGGACCGGACCGGGCGCGCGGGATCACGGCGAAGGCGCGCCACGAAGGCGCGCGGGCCCACGGCACAGGGCCCCTGCCGCGCCGGATCGGCGCCGAAGGCCCCTGCCGGGCCGGACCACGGCGAGGGGCCCCGCCGGTCGGTCGACGGGGCCCCTCGGATCCAACGTACGCGGAGATCAGCCCTTCAGCGCGGCCATCCAGGCCTCGACCTCGTCGGAACGGCGCGGCAGCGCGTCCGAGAGGTTCCGGTTGCCGTCCTCGGTGACGAGGATGTCGTCCTCGATCCGGACGCCGATGCCCCGGTACTCCTCCGGCACGGTCAGGTCGTCGGCCTGGAAGTACAGACCCGGCTCCACGGTCAGGCACATGCCCGGCGCGAGGGTGGTCTCGACATAGGCCTCGGTGCGCGCGGCGGCGCAGTCGTGGACGTCCATGCCGAGCATGTGGCCGGTGCCGTGCAGGGTCCAGCGGCGCTGGAGACCGAGTTCGAGGACGCGCTCGACCGGGCCCTCGACGAGGCCCCACTCGACGAGCTTCTCGGCGAGGACGCGCTGGGCGGCGTCGTGGAAGTCGCGGTAGGCGGCGCCGGGCTTCACCGCGGCGATGCCCGCCTCCTGCGCCTCGTACACGGCGTCGTAGATCTTGCGCTGGAGCTCGGTGTACCGGCCGTTGATCGGCAGGGTGCGGGTGATGTCGGCGGTGTAGAGCTCGGTGGTCTCCACGCCCGCGTCCAGCAGCAGCAGGTCGCCGGAGCGGACGTCGCCGTCGTTGCGGACCCAGTGCAGGGTGGTGGCGTGCGGACCGGCGGCGCAGATGGAGCCGTAGCCGATGTCGTTGCCGTCGACGCGGGCGCGCAGGAAGAACGTTCCCTCGATGTAGCGCTCGCTGGTGGCCTCGGCCTTGTCGAGGACCTTCACGACGTCCTCGAAGCCCCGGGCGGTGGCGGCGCAGGCCTTCTCCAGCTCGGAGATCTCGAAGGCGTCCTTGACGATGCGGGCCTCGGAGAGGAAGACGCGCAGTTCCTCGTCGCGCTCGGCGGTGACCTTGTCGGTCAGGGCCGCCTCGATGCCCGCGTCGTGGCCGCGCACCGCGCGGACGGGGCCGGTGGCCTCGCGCAGCGCGCCGGTCAGCTCGCGGACGTCCTTCGCGGGGACGCCGATGAGCTGCTCGGCCTCGGTGAGGGAGTGGCGGCGGCCGACCCACAGCTCGCCCTGGCCGTCGAGCCAGAACTCGCCGTTCTCCCGGTCGGAGCGCGGCAGCAGGTAGAGGGTGGCCTCGTGGCCGTCGGCGGTCGGCTCCAGGACGAGGACGCCGTCCGGGGTCTGGTCGCCGGTGAGGTACGCGTACTCGGTGGAGGCCCGGAAGGCGTACTCGGTGTCGTTCGACCGGGTCCGCAGATTGCCCGCGGGGACCACCAGGCGCTCGCCCGGGAAGCGGGCGGAGAGCGCGGCGCGGCGCTCGGCGGTGCGGTCGGCCTGGGCGATCGGCTCCAGTCCGTGCAGCTCGGTGTCGGCCCAGCCGGACTTCATGTTCTCGGCCAGTTCATCGGAGACGCCCGGGTACAGGCCGTTCTTCCGCTGCTTGATCGCCTGCTCTTCGGTCTCTTCCGGGGTCTCCGGCGTGAGCTCCTCGGCCACGGGTCTGCCTCCTCTGGTACGACACTGAACCTTCACCATCGTACGGTCGTACGGAAGGGGTCCCAGGGCCGGAAGGCCCATTACCGGAATGTCACGCTCCGGGCCTGGTCCCTCACGGGTCCGCACCCCTCGGCCGAAGGGGGCGGCGAGCTGTCCGGACCGTGCGCGGAGCGGGCCGTGCCGGGCGCCGGACACCGCTGTCGGGCGGCCCGAGCCGGGGCGCGTCAGGCGAAGCGGGCGGCGAGCAGGACCACGTCCTCCCCGTCCGCGCCGGTGTCGAGACCGTCCGGGAGGAGGGTCCGCAGGACGTGGTCGGCGAGCGCCCCCGGGTCGTCCCGGTCCGCCTTCGGCACGCTCGCGGCGGCCGCGCGCAGCCGGGCGAAGGCGCGGTCCATGGGCTCGCCGGTACGGCGCAGCAGCCCGTCGGTGTAGAGAAGCACCGTTTCTCCGGGTGCCGGGGACAGCTCCACGCTGGGCGCCTCCCAGCAGGAGAGCATCCCGAGCGGGGCCGAGAGCGAGGTCTCGACGAACTCGGTGCGCCGCTCGCCCACGATCAGCGGCGGGGCGTGCCCGGCCCCGGCGAGGACGATCCGCCGCCGGTCCGGTTCGGCGTAGGCGAAGAGGGCGGTCGCGGAGCGTGCGGGTTCGGTGAGCCGGAGCAGGAGTTCCAGGTCGGAGAGGACGGCGACGGGGTCCTCGCCCTCCATCACCGCGTACGCCCGCAGGGAGGCGCGCAGCCGTCCCATGGCGGCGAGCGCGCCGGGGCCGGTCCCGGTGACGGAGCCGACGGAGAGCCCGAGGGCGCCCTCGGGCAGTGGCAGCGCGTCGTACCAGTCGCCGCCGCCCCGGGGGCCGGTGCGGTGGCGGACGGCGAGCCGGACACCGGGGACGCGGGGCAGCCTGCTGGGGAGCAGTTCCTCGGCGACGGCGCCGAGCCGGAGGCGGGCCCGCTCGACCTGGAGGAGCCGGGCGAGGTGCTCGGTGGCGAAGCGTCCGTAGAGCCCGACGAGGTGGCGGCGGCGGGCGTCGGGTTCGGCGGGCTCGTCGTAGAACCAGACGGCCGCGCCGAGCCGTCCGGTCTCCTCGGTGGCGAGGGGCAGCGCGTAGCTGGCGGCGAAGCCGAGCCGGGCGGCGACCTCGCGGTGGCGCGGGTCGAGGCCCTCCTCGGTGCGCAGGTCGCGGATGGTGATGGGGTCGGGGACCCGTTCGGGGCGGGCGGGGTCGGGGAGGCCGTCGAGGAGGCGTCCGTAACTGCTGGTGGCGCGGGGGACGGTCTCGATGATCCCGAGATCGGCGTGGGCGAGGCCGAGGCCGAGGGTGGCGGTGGGGCCGAGTCCGTCGGCCGGTTCGAGGACGCCCATGCCGCGGCGGGCCCCGACGAGGGCGGCGCCCGCGTCGAGCACCTCGCGGAGGGCCTCGTCGAGCGAGGAGGTCCTGATGAGGCGCTCGGTGAGTTCGTGCAGGGTGGTGAGGTCGGAGACCCAGGCGGCCAGCCGGTCCTGGATCAGCGCGCCGGGCGGCGGGACCGGATCGGAGGGTGCCGCGGCCGGGGGGACCCCGGGAAGGGGTGACGCAGTCTGCGGGGGGCCGGGAACAGTGGAATTGATTCCGGCCACTTTCGGTGAGTGCGGGGCACTCATGGCAGTCGGCTTTCCGACCGGTCCGTTTGGCGCCATAGCATCGCAAACCCCCACGTCATCATGAGCCGCTCGATGTATCCACATGTACACGCACAAGACGAACGATGTCCAGCATTGTCTCCCCGGGACTTGTGGTGTCCGTGAGGTCGCGCACAGGGGTTGAACTCCCTGGGAACTTGGCTGAAAATTGCCCCCAGTGTGCACCTTTTGCGGTCGACTGGCGTCGTTTGAAAGCGCGTCATTCCGAGCGTGCTGGGTACGTAGTCGATGACAGGCAGGGGCAGTTGACGCTGTCCCGGAACGCGAAGCGGGACCCCGGCGTCTTTCATGCCGCAGGCCGCAGCCCGTCACCGAGTGGCGGGGAACCTGTTCCGACCCGCCCCTGGTGCTGACCCGGCTCCACCTCGTTCTGACCTGGCGCCACCTGGATCCGACCCCTGCTCCACCCGGTTCCACGTGGTCCACCTGGACACGGCCCGGACGGCCCCGCATCGACGGGGCCGGCGCCCCGCCGACCCGGTACGCGCTGATACGCACAGTGAAGTGTCCTGCACATGGTGTCATGTGGATTCGGCGTTCAACGGAAAGGAACGAGCGCTCATGCGCGAGATCCTCGGAATGCGACGCAGGCTCCGGTCCCGACGCAAGGCGAGGACCGCCCGGCTCGAAGCGGCGGTCGCCTTCGGCGTCGAATGGGGCTGGCCCGTCCTGCCGGGAGCGGGTCTGGGAGCGACCTCCCGCACGGCCACGAGCAGGGCCGCGGGCCCGGTGACGGGCGGCGCGCCCGGCTCGTCGGGCACCGCGGACGGCACCTCCGGCCCGTCGGGCACCGGGAGCGGTGTCTCCCGCTCGTCGAAGCCCGCAGGTGGTGCCCCCGGCCCGTCGGGCACCGCGGACGGTCCTTCCGGAACGGTCGGCGGCCCTTCCGCCGAGACCCCGGACCCGAGCCCGGCGGCGGCCGGTCCGGCGGCGGTGGCCCCCGTGCCCCCGGTCCGGTCCTGCGCCTGCCCCGACCCCGACTGCGTGGTGCCGGGCGCCCACCCCCACGAACCGGTCCTCCTCGCGGCCACCACCGACGAGCGGATGATCCGCTGGTGGTGGACCAGGCGCCCGGACGCCCCGGTGCTCCTGGCCACCGGCGGCGGCGCGCCCTGCGCGGTCAGCCTGCCCGCGGTGGCGGGCGCGCGGGCGCTCGCCGCGCTCGACGCGACGGGGATGCGCCTCGGCCCGGTCGTGGCGACCCCGACCCGGTGGTCGATCCTCGTCGCCCCGTACGGGCTCGAACGGCTCGGGGAGCTGCTGTACGCGAAGGACAGCGTGCCCAGTTCGCTGCGGTTCCACGGCGAGGGCGGCTATCTGGTGCTGCCGCCCTCGGTGACCGGGACCGGCCAGGTCCGGTGGGAGCGCGCCCCGCTCGCGGGCTCGGCCCGGCCGTGGCTGCCGGACGTGGAGGCGGTGGTCGACGCCCTGGTGGAGGCGAGCACCAGCGCCCCGGGCGGCGGGAGCCGACTGGCGTACTGATCGGCGGTGCTCCGGAGGGGCGCGGGGCGTTCACCCGAACGGGTGCGTCCGGCGCCGACTTCCCGGGGAAACGGGCGTGCGCCCGGCGGGACGGCCGCCGGGCGCCGCTATGTTCGGCCCACCGTTCAGGATCTCCGGCCGCGGTCTCCGGCCGAGCAGGGCAGGTGGAGCGCATGAGCCCGGTGAACCTTCGTGTGGTCGGACTGGGTGCCGTCGTCACGGCCGCCGTCCTGCTGCCGTTCGTCGCGATGGCGGGCCAGACGGGCGAACCGGGCGTCCGGGCGAGCGCGAGGGGAGCGACGGGTGGGGGCGGTGAGGCTGCTGAAGCCGTCGGGACCGGTGGGGTCGTCGGGACCAATGGGTTTGGTGGGACCAGTAGGACCAATGGGTCCGGTGGGACCGACGCGAAGCCCGGGGGACTGCTGACGGGACTCGGCCTGGTCCCCCGTACGACCGACTCCTCCGGCTCCGCGGACTCGGCCGGGGCTTCCGGTCCCGCCGGTCCCGCCGGTTCTTCCGGGGCCTTCGCTCCGGGAGGGTCCGCGGCCTCGGGGGCTTCCGTGGCGGAACTGCCGGAGCGGGTCACCCGCTGCGGACCGGAACTCGCCTCCCCGGACGGTGTCGAGGCGCAGACCTGCGTGCTGTCCGAGGGACCCGACCTCTGGGCGCGCACGTACTACCGGAACGCCTCGGGACAGGATCTCGACGCGTTTCTGACCCTCATGACCCCCGGCGGGCGGACCGTGCAGGTCCACTGCGCGGTCCCGGCGCAGGACGAACCCGGGAGCTGCGAGACGCCGAGGGAGCGGGGTCGCGGTGCGGCGACGGCCCATACGGCGGTCGCGGAATTCGCCGGTGCGGGCGAGGGGGACAGCACCCCGCTGCTGTTGCGGGCGGGCAGCAACGCGGCGGACGGCCAAGGGAGTTGAATCCGTCCCCCGGCCGGAGTGGCTGGAAGAGGGCATGGAAACGCCCGATCGCTGGCGACGGGGGATGCACCAGCGACCGGGCTTCCAGAACGGTAACAAGAGATCTGCTGTTCGCAAATTCGATCTCGGTTATTCGGACAGGGATTTACCCGTGCCACCGCCATGTTGTGGCGGAAGTCACCGACTGATCGGTCTGTCAGTGACCGATACCACCCGGGGTATCAGCTGAGAGTGACCTGACGGTTCGTGAGGCCGCCACGGGCGCGCCGCTCCTCGGCGGTCAGCGGGGCGTCCGAGGCGAGTGCCGCGGCGAGCCGCTCGGCGAACTCGGCGGCGGGCTTCTCGCACTCCTCCGCCGTCATCGACGTCGGCAGGTCCCAGACCGGCACCATCAGACCGTGGGCGCGGAACGAGCCGACGAGACGGGTTTCCTCGCCGATCGAGGTCCCACCGGCAGCCTGGAGGCGGGCCAGCGCGTCGAGGAGCTTCTCCTCCGGGTACGGCATGACCCAGCGCAGGTGGTTCTTGTCCGGGGTCTCGCACCAGTACGCCGAGTCGACGCCGGTCAGCTTGACGGTCGGGATCGCGGCGGCGTTGGCCCGCTCCAGGGAGGCGGCGACCTCAGGGTCGGCGCCGTCGGCGGACTGCGGGATCCAGAACTCGAACCCGGAGTGGACCTCGGGGGCGAACTCGGCGTCCGCGTCGAGCAGGTCCTGGAGGCGGGGGCCCTCGGCGGGCACGCGGCGGCCGGGGACCGGGGTGCCCGGCTCGGCGACCAGGGCGCGCTGGAGGGTGTCGGCGAGGTCGCGGGCGAGGTCGCCGGAGGTGGAGTCGTTCTGGAGGGCGAGCAGCACCGAGCCGTCGTCGCGGCGCAGCGCGGGCCACGCCATCGGCAGCACGGTCGCGAGCGTCACGGACGGGACGCCCTCCGGCAGGCCGTCCTTCAGGGTGAGCGGGACGGTCGCGGCAGGCACCAGCTCGCGCAGCGCGACCCAGTCGCACTCGCCGGTCAGGCCCTCGAAGGGGCGCTGGACGAGCTCGGTCACGGCGTGCGAGGCGGTCCGGCCGTGACACGCCTTGTACCGGCGGCCCGAACCGCACGGGCACGGCTCCCGCGCGCCGACGACCGGGATCTCCCCGCTCGTGACCTGTGCCTGGCCGGTCTTGCCGGCCTTCGTCTGGGGGCGCTTCTTGGCCATGGTGTGGCTTTCTCCCGATCGCGGCGGTGCGGTGGCTGTTCCGGCCGCGAGCCTAGCCGCACGGGACACCGCCACCTCTCAGGCGGGCCGCCGCCCGCGCCACGGGGACGGCGCCGGTGGGCGGTCCCGTACGGGCCGGTGACCAGGGACCGTACGGTGCCGGGCCTCGCCCGGCGGCGGCCCCCGGCACCCGGCCTCGTACCGTGCCGGGCTTCGCCCGATGCCGGACCTCGCCCGGTGCCGGAGCTCGTACGATGCCTGATCCCGTACCGCACGCGGTCGTACGGCAGGCGGTCGTACGGTCCGCGCCTCCACCCGCCCGCCCGCTGCGGGGCGCCCGGCCCGCTCGGTCCGGACCGCTTCGGTCCGGGCAGCGCTGTGCAGATCGCCCGGTCCGGACCGCTTCGGTCCGGGCCGCTCAGCCCAGACCGCTCAGCCCAGACCTTTCGGTCCGGATCGAAAGCGGTCCGCCCGCTCTCCGGACCGTTCAAGTCCAGATCGCTCAGTCCAGATCGTCGTACGCGTCCAGGAAGTCGAAGCCCGAGCCGCCGCCGACGCGCGTAGCGAAGTCCTCGCGGCGGTGTCCTTCGGTGACGACCACCCAGACGGTGACCTCGCCGGCCGCGTTGTCCCGTACGCCCCAGTCCTGTGCCAGCGCGCTGATGATGTTCAGCCCGCGTCCGCCCCGTGCGGTGACCGAGGGGGTCGACGGGACGGGTCGCGTCGGACCGCCCCCGTCGGTGACCTCGACCCTGAGGCCGCCCGAGCGGTCGACCCGCCAGGCCGCGCGTACGTCCCCGTCGCCCCGGTCCGTCCGCCCCAGCGGTCTGCCGTACCGGCACGCGTTGCTGAGCAGTTCGGAAAGGATCAGGACCGCGTCGTCCACGACCGCGTCGGACACCCCGCTGCGGTACAGCTCGTCCCGCATCCGGTGCCGCGCTTCTCCCACGCCCGCAGGGCCATGGGGTACGGCCATGCTCGACGACGTGGGCACCTCTTGTGCCACCACCAACGCCACCCCCGAGACCTCCTTTGCCCCACGCCACCGTGTGGATGCCCCATTGGACTGGACCGGAAACCGGCCAATCCGCGTGGGATGAGGCACTCGTGACGATCGCGTACGTACGGAACGCGCCGGTGCACACCCCCGTACGGGCCTCACCCCTTGTGGCACAAGGGGAAGAAGGGCACGGAGACGCCTCGGGAGGGGGTGCGCGGGGGCGGCGGGGAAGGGGGCGGGAGTCAGCCGCGGCCCAGCTGCGCCAGCACCTGCTTGGGGCGGTTGGTGATGATCGCGTCCACCCCGAGGCGCTCGCAGAGCTCCACGTCCTCCTCCTCGTCCACTGTCCACACGTGCACCTGGTGCCCCGCCTTCCGGAGCCGCAGGATCACGGCGGGGTGGTGCCGCACGATCCGGATCGAGGGGCCCGCGATGCGCGCGCCCGCCGGGAGCCTTCCGTCCCTCATGCGCGGCGAGACGAACTGGGCGAGGGAGACGGTCGGCAGCGTCGGCGCGGCGGCGGCGATCCGGTGCAGGGAACGGGCCGAGAAGCTCATGACCCGTACCGGGGACTCCTCGGGGGACGCGGGCGCGTCGAGCCCGAACCGGCCGAGGAGCTGGAGCAGCTTCTCCTCGACCTGGCCCGCCCAGCGGGTGGGGTGCTTGGTCTCGACGGCCAGCTCGACCCGGCGCCCGGCGTCGGAGACCAGCTCCAGGAGGCGCTCCAGGGTGAGCACGGAGGTGGAGCCGGGGTCGCGCCGGTCGGGGCTCTCGCCGGAGTCCTCGCGGCCCTTCCAGGTGCCGAAGTCGAGCGTGGCGAGATCGGCGAGTTCGAGCGCGGAGACGGCCCCGCGCCCGTTCGAGGTGCGGTCCACGCGCCGGTCGTGGACGCAGACGAGGTGTCCGTCGGCGGTGAGGCGTACGTCGCACTCCAGGGCGTCGGCGCCGTCCTCGATGGCCTTCACATAGGCGGCCAGGGTGTGTTCCGGTGCGTCCTCGGATGCTCCACGGTGGGCGACGACCTGGAGGGGGACGCGGGGCGGGTGCTGCCGTGCGTGAGTCACGGCGTCATGGTGCCATTGGCGGGGCGGGGCGGGCACACCGGAGGCTGTCCGTTCTGTCCGTATGTAAAAGTGGGGGTGCGAACGCACAGCTACGGCTTACGGTGGCCTGACGTCCTGTGGGAAAAGCTGGTGCAGCACCCTGGAGCCAGCAGGTGGCCCCGCAGGTACCACCCACACCCCACCCCGCGTAGTCGACGAGGAGAGCGAGCTGTGAGCACCGAGAACGAGGGCACGGCGGTTCCGGCGGACCAGGCTGCCCCGTCCGCCCCTCCGCCGCCCCCCTCGGCGGCGACCCCGGACCTGACCGAGCCCCTCCCGACGACCCCTGACCCGGCCACCGAGACGTACCCGGCGAGCTTGTCGGACACGTCGGCCGCGTCGGGCCCGTCGGCCGCGGAGCCGACGCGGCCCCTGCCCACGCCTCCGCAGCCCACCCAGCCCCCGCCGGTGTCGTCGGCGGGCGAGCAGGAGCAGACCCGAGCCCTGCCGACGACCCCGGCCTCCTCCTCGGCCCCGGTCCCCCCGGCAGCGGCGCCCTCCCCGGCTCCCGCTCCCGCCCCGGCCGCCCCGGCCCCCGAACCGGTCGCTGTGGGGGCGGCGGGCGCGGGGGCCGGAGCGGCGGCCGGCGGCTGGCCGCCGCCCCCGCCGGCCGTACCGGCCTGGGGCGCCCCGCTCCCGCCCGGTCCCCCGGTCCCCTCGGGACCGCGCAGGCGGACCGGCGGTCTCGTGGCTGCGGTCTTCGTCGCGGCGCTCGTCGCGGGCGGGGTCGGCGGCGGCATCGGCTACTGGGCGGCCGAGCGCGGCGACAACGGCCCCAGCTCGACGACGGTCTCCTCCGGCGACGCCCCGGCGGCCTTCAAGCGCGACCCGGGCACGGTCGCGGCGGTCGCGGCGCAGGCGCTGCCGAGCGTGGTCACCATCCAGGCGAAGTCCGGCGGCGCGCAGGGCGAGGGCGGTACGGGCACCGGCTTCGTGTACGACCAGGAGGGCCACATCGTCACCAACAACCACGTGGTGGCGTCGGCGGCGGAGGGCGGCACGCTCTCCGTGACCTTCCCGGACGGCAAGCGGTACGACGCCGAGGTCGTCGGCCGGGCCCAGGGCTACGACGTGGCCGTACTGAAGCTGACGAACGCGCCGAAGGGGCTGAAGCCGCTGCCGCTGGGCGACTCGGACAAGGTCGCGGTCGGCGACTCGACGATCGCGATCGGCGCGCCGTTCGGTCTGTCCAACACGGTGACGACGGGCATCATCAGCGCCAAGAACCGCCCGGTGGCCTCGGGCGACGGGAACGGCGGCGGCAACTCGTACATGAGCGCGCTGCAGACGGACGCGTCGATCAACCCGGGCAACTCGGGCGGCCCGCTGCTCGACGGGAGTGGCGCGGTGATCGGGATCAACTCGGCGATCCAGTCGACCGGCAGCGGTTTCGGCCAGTCGCAGGCGGGCTCGATCGGCCTCGGCTTCGCGATCCCGGTCAACCAGGCGAAGAACGTGGCCCAGCAGCTGATCAGGACGGGCAAGCCGGTCTACCCGGTGATCGGCGCGACGGTGACGATGAACGAGAAGGGCGAGGGCGCCACGATCGCGCCCCAGGGCTCCGGCGGCACCCCCTCGGTCACCGCCGACGGCCCGGCGGCGAAGGCGGGCCTGAAGCCGGGCGATGTGATCACCGGCTTCGGCGGGCACCAGATCGACAGCGGTCCCACGCTGATCAGCGAGATCTGGACGCACAAGCCGGGCGACTCGGTGAAGGTCACCTACGAGCGGGACGGCAAGACGTCCACGGCGACGGTGGTCCTGGGCGAGCGCACCGGCGACAGCTGAGCGGGGCGCACGCGGGCGCGTGCGGAGCGGGTACGGGAACGGGAAGGCACCGGGCGGGCCCCGGTGCCTTCCCGTTCGGCGTCGCTACCGGCCGGGCGGCTGCTGCCGCTGTCCCGTGGACGAGTACGAGCCGGTGGCGCCCCAGTTGTTGTCGGCGTTCAGGGTGGACTGGAGGTCGCCGATGTCGAGGCGCTGGACGGGCCGCGCGCCGGGCTCGTCGTCCCCCATGATGAGCATCGGGTCGAGCATGACGACGGCCGCGGCGAAGACCAGGAAGATCAGCGGGCCGACGAGCAGCGGCAGCACGTCGAAGGCGGTGGTGCCGGTGGGGGCGATGGTGGCGTGGGCGCCGTGCTCGACCCGGACGTCCATGGCGGCCATGCCGGTGTAGTGCATCCCGGTGACGGCGACGCCCATGATGACGCTGGCGCCGAGGCTGGCGGCGAAGCCCCGTACGGAGACGGCGGCCCAGAGGGCGGCGGTCGCGGCGACGACGGCGATGAGGATCGACAGGGCGACGACGCCGGGGGCGTACGACACGGCGCCGTTCATCCGCATGGCGGCCATGCCCAGGTAGTGCATACCCGCGACGCCGAGCCCGGTGAAGAGACCGGCGGCCCCCAGCGGCAGCGGACGGGCGCCCCGGTAGCCGACGGTGAAGACACCCGCGCCGACGACGAGCACGGCGACGAGCAGGCTGAGGAAGGTCAGCGTCCCGTCGTACGTGATGCGCGTCTCGCGCACCTGGAAGCCCAGCATGGCGATGAAGTGCATGGTCCAGATCCCGCATCCGATGGACGCGGCTCCGAGCGCGAGCCACCCGGGCTTCCGGGTCCGCCCGTGCGCCAGCGACCGCACGGTGCAGCGCAGTCCCAGCGCACTGCCCAGACAGGCCATCACATAGCCCACCAGGGGTGTGACCATGCCATAGCTGAACCCGTCGATCGTGCCCTGCACCCTGGGGACCTCAGTTCTTCTCAAGAAACGCGGAGACGTTGCGAACGGGACTCTAACCCGGCGTTTCAGTTGATCTTCACGCACCCGGGACATGCGGGACGCGACCACCGGAACCACCGCAAGATCGCCCCGCCCGCCCCCGCCCCGTCCCCCCACCCGGTACGCTGTAGCCCGCTCCGCCCCAAGCGGCCGGAAGCGAAGGTGGGTTGCCCGAGCGGCCTAAGGGAACGGTCTTGAAAACCGTCGTGGCAGCGATGTCACCGTGGGTTCAAATCCCACACCCACCGCCAGGTCAGGGAAGTGGCAGGTCAGAGGGCGGGTCCCGGAATCCGGGGCCCGCCCCCTGTGCTCACCCTGTCTCACCCCGGCTCGCCGGTATCCCAGTCCTGACCAGCACGTGTGGGCCAGGCGCGGGCCAGGATCGACGGCTCAGCCACCGTTGAGCCCCTGCTCGATGAGGGCGTTCGCCTTGTCCTGCTGACCCCGGAGAATCTTGGCGTAGAACCGGAAGAGGACCGTGAGGCTGTGACCGGCCCGCCGGGCGACCTCCACCGGGTCCACGCCGGAGTTGATCCAGAGGGACACCCCGGCATGGCGGAGGGAGTACGGCACGTCGGCGAGGGGTGTCTCCGCCTCCCTTGCCGAGAGGGCCTTGAACCGGGCGGCATCCCACAGCGCGCAGTACTCCGTGGAGCGGACTCGACCGCCCTCGGCCGCCCGGAACAGCGTGCCGTCCGCCGCGACCCCGTACCGCTCCCGGTGCTCGCGGAGCATCGCCGTGAGCACCGGAGGGATGGGTACGGGGCGGGTGGCCTTCCGCGCTCGTCGCTTCAGGCCGCGCTCGTCGTACGACTTCCCGTCGTCCGTCCAGCCGGAGCCGACCTCGGGACGGCTCCCGGCGAGGACCAGTTCGCCCCAGCCGGTCTCCGGCAGCGTGCAGTCAGCATCACGCAAGGCCGCGATCTCCGATGGACGCATGGCGGCGTAGTAGAGGCACCCGAAGAACGCAGCCAGATGCTCGCCCCTATCGCTGATCTGCCGCACGGCTCCGATGAGGGCAGCGGCCTGCTTCGGGTTGGGGACGTACCGGAAGTCGACCTCGTCGTCCGTTGTCGGGGCCGTCCAGTCCACCCTTCCCAGGGGATTCGTGGGCAGGATCGCCCGCTCGACGGCGTACCGCAGCACGTTGCTCAGCACCATGCGCTTACGGTTCACCGTGTTGTCAGCGGCAGGCTTCCCGTCGAGCTTCACCGAGATAGCGTCCAGGGCGGCGCGCATTCGGTCTGACCGGGCAGCATCGGTCATCTTGTGCGTGTGCTTGGCGATCCAGGCGAGCGCGGCAGCGACCTCGGCCGGTGGCTCCTCGACCTGGTGCCGCAGCCGCAGCGTGCCCCCCTCGTCCCGCACCGCGCGGAAGGCCCATCCGTAGAGAGCCATCCGCAGGACGGGCGGCGTCGGGGCCCCGCGCGAGCTGGACGCGAGCACCGGCGTGATGGTGGCGAGCGTCTCGGCGATGCTCGCGCGGTGCTTGGCCGACGCCTTCGGCCACTTCATGAGCACGTACCCGGTGGCGTGCTCGTACCAGGTGGGTGCGGTCAACACCTCAAGCTCGGAGACCGGGAGGCCGGTTTCCTCGTCGAACTGCTCCCGCTTGCGCAGGGCGGACATCAGCTCGGTCTGGCGGCCCTCGGCCTGGGGCTTGAGCTTGTAGCTCTTGGAGTGCTTGCGCTCGCCGACCCGCCACCGCAGCTCGAACGGCTTCGGGCGACGGCGCTGGCGGATGGACCAGAATTCCACGTCGTACGTGAGCATGTCTCTCCAGATGGGTGAGGGGGCCCACCACTGGTGGACCCCCTCGTTGCGGGATGGGTCAGGCGGCGGCTTCCTCGCACCCGGACAACCACGAGTCCAAGTCCGAACGGCGAACGCGGAGCTGGCCGTTGGGGAGCTTGATGAGGCGCGGCCCCTGCGAGCGGGCGCGCATTCGGTAGAAGGCGGCACGGCTCATGCCGAGTTCGGTGAGGACTTCGGGGAGCTTGAGCATCTGCGGGCGGGCCATGAATCGGGCTCCTTCAGCTCGATCCGGGGTGCCAGAACCCCGGAAAGTACTGACAGAACTGACAGAACCTCGCTGTATGGCATCTGACCTGCTGCTTTGGCCGGTTCGGCCGTTGTGACAAAACCTCGAAAAACTCTGACAGAACCTCGGAAACCTGGGTTCTGTCAGACCGGACGGCTCACCCGGGGGTGAGGTTTTTCGAGTTCTGTCAGAGTTTCCGGAGGTTTTGTCAGAGCTCCAGAAGTGCTCGTTTCCGCAGGTCAGGTGGCTGGTCGGGAGGTTCTGTCAGTTCTGTCAGCGGGTTCGGGGGTTTTCAGGCGGCGCGGGTGATGCGGGGGTGGGTCTCGTAGCGGGGGGAGGGCGGTCGGCCGCCGCGTGTGGTGCGGGGCGGCGGGGGCTGCTGGCGGACCCAGCCGTGTTCCTCCAGGAGGTCCAGGGCGGGGTCGAGGTCGCCCATGGCGGGGAACTCGCTGCGGGGCATCGCGCGGAAGAGGTCGCGCTTGGTGAAGGCGGCGGTGCGGGTCTCGCTCAGGTGGGTCAGGACCGTGTGGGCGGCTCCCTGGGCGGGGTCGGCCTTCATGGCGTTGAACACGTCGAGGGCGTGGGCGGTGAAGTAGTCCCCGAGGCGGGTGGCGGCGGCCATCGTCGAGGCGGCGATCGGCCGTGTCCAGGCGTCGTCGGGGTGGGTGGCGAGGTGGAGGAGACCGGCGATGCGGGCGACGGCGCCGTCCCTCTTGCTGGCCCAGTTGGTGATCGGCGCGAGGGTCCCGTCCTTGCGGAGACGGGACTCGGTGACGCGCTGGTAGGCCAGGAGGACGGCGTCGGCCTCGGGGCTGAGGGTGAGTTCGGCCGTCTCGGTCCAGGCCGCGAGGGTCAGGGCCAGGCGCCCCAGCTTGTGGGCGTAGGTGTCGGCGGTGTCGGGGCTGAGGAGTTCGGGGGTGAGGTTGCGGTAGCCGACGAGGGAAGCGGGCTTGGAGTAGAGGAACCGGGCGAGCAGGCCGCGTCCGTCGGCGCCCTTGATCTGCCCGATGGAGTCCAGGACGTCCGGCTGCACGGCCAGGCCCATGGTGATGGCGGGGTTCTCGATGTACTGGGAGTCCCGGGCCTGGCGGTTGACGCGGGCCATGTCGCCCGCGTGGCCCTTGAGGAAGATCCCCATGTTCGGGGCGCCGGAGTAGCGTCCGGCGATGATCTCGAAGATCTCGCCCTCGGGGGACAGGATCGAGATCCGTCCGTCCTGCTGGGCGAGGAGGGTGGTCAGGCTCTCGGCGGTGACGTCGTCGGCGATGAGCTGCGGCTCGGCCGGGATGACGGCCCGCTCGGCCGCCTCGGACAGCGAGATGGCCTGAGCGGTCAGGCCAGCGAGCTTGTCGGCGTCGGCGTTGGCGGCCAGCTTCTCCGCCTTCTCGGCCGCGGCTTTCGCGATCCGCGCGGCGGCGGCGGCCTCGGCCCGCTGCGGCGCGGTCAGCTCGATGAGAGCCTTTTCGGCGGCGAGGAGCGGCTTGGTCATGAGCCCGAACACGGCGCTCTTGCGGTTCCCAGGCGGGAGCGCGACGGCGGTGTAGAGGGTGACCGGCTCACTCCACTGCCCGCGCACGGTCACGGTGATGCGTCCGCCGGCGGCGGTGCCGATGGCGGCGAGCGCGAGGCACCCGGCGAGGTCGACCGGGGTCTGGGTCTCCTCGGCGACACCGGCGGTCATGGCGGCGAGCCAGTCAGGCAGCGTGTCCACGGGGAAGACGGGGAGCTGGCCGCGCGGGTTGAGCGGTACGGGCTCGTCCCACACAGGCCCGGCGATGTCCTCGGCGCTCGTCTCCTCGAACCCCGCCCACAGCTCCGAGTCGTGCGTGCTCATGCGGCTTCCTCTCCATGGGCGAGCAGCGGGCACCGGTCGCGGTGCCGGGCGTGGTCATCGGCGAGCCGGGCGATCTGCTGATGCCCGAACGCCTGCAGGTCCCGGCCGCAGGAACACCACGAGTGCGCGGTGGGCACCGCGTTCCGACCGGCCAGACCGATCCGGAGCATCGCGAGGACCCTCGGCCCGTCGACCGGGCGCGGCTCAGAACCAGAAAGGACGCCTTCGGCGACGACCCTTCCCGCCCTACCGCCGGGGGCGGCCGAGGCCGGTCCGGCGGAGCGGAGGTGGGCGGTCACTGGGCACCTGCCAGGGCGTTGCGGGTGCTGCGGCGGATACCGTCGCGGATGCTCGACGCAGCCCGGGACGCGGCCAGACCCTTGGCCAGAGCGACCTCGGTGAGCCGGTCGGTGACCTCCTGCTCCGCCAGGCCCCCGGCCGCGATGAGGCGTCCGAGCGCGTACGCGGCCCGGTAGAGGGTCAGGTTGTGCTCGCCGTCCGGGGCGGCGGCCAGCTTCGCCAGCTCACCGCTCAAGGCGGCGGCGGCGTACCGGTCCGCACGCCCGACCCGGGCCCGCACGGCGGACACCGACAGGGGAGCGGGCGCGGGCGGCGGGGTGAGGAGGTCACAGAGCCACGTGGGGAGGGGGATCGGGTCCACCGCGTTGACGACCTCGTACGCCCGGCCGTTGACCACGCTTCCAGCGGCCACCACGTACCCGCCCCAGGCTCGCGTGTCGACCTTCCACCCCAGACGCCCCGCGCTCCCACGAAGCCGCTTTCCCTCAGGCGCGGCGAAGTACAGGTGCAGCCCGCCGCGCCCGGTGCGCACGGTGTAGGTGTCGGCCGGTACGGGATGCCCGGAGCGCTCGCACACGGCCGTGAACACCTCGATGCCGTCCCGGAACCCCTCCCACTGCGGGGGCGCCGCCTGGGCGTCGGCCTTGGGGAGGTCCAGGTCGACCACGACCAGTCCGGCCGGGCCGGTGGCCAGGCCGACGTTGTAGAGGGTGTGCGTCCAGGCGGCCAGGATCCGGGCCCGGTCGGTCGTGGCCCGCTCCTCCGGGGTGCGGTGACCGGCCGCGCAACGGCCGGTGCCGGGGCACCGCTCCTCGGAGTGCCCGGCGGGCCGCTTGTCGCCGGGCCGGAGCGGGAACACCGGCCAGCCGCGTGCAGCCGCGTCCAGAGCGGTGTTCAGCCGGTCTCGCCGGATGGGGACGGCATGGGTCATGCTGGTACCTCCACTGTTGAGTTGGTGGATGAGGGCGGCCCCGGATCTGTGCTGGATGGGGGCCGCCCTCGGCGTATCTGGGTGGGGGCGGGGTGGGGTCTAGTAGCGGCGGTTGGCGGCGCGGCGGCCCGAGCGCTGTCCGGCCGCCCATGCGTTTCCGGCGCTGAGGTAGCGGGCCCGGAGCAGCTGCTCGCGCATCGTGTGGACGTCGGCGAGTGCGGCCCGGACGTCGGCGGCGGTCTGCTGGGCGTCGGCGGGGGTGGGCAGCGGCCCGCCGTCCGCAGCCTGCGTGTAGGCGGTCAGGAGGGTGTCCAGGAGTTCGTCGAGCCGGTCGAGCCGGGGATCGGTGATGTTCTCGGGCTCGTACGGCTTCGGGTGGCGGGCTTTGAGCTGGGCTTCGAAGTCGTCGTTGTCACCCACGTGGCGGTACGGGGGGATGGCGTCGCGGCGGGGGGTGTCGCCCAGGATCAGTTCGATGACGGCCCTGGCGAGCGCGCCGCCGCGCGGGAGCACAGTGTCGAGCAGGGGAGCGGCGGGCTGCTCTCCCAGGGTGACCTGCCAGCCGGTTTCCTCGGTCCAGCCGAACACGACCTGGGTGGCGCGGTAGGTGACGCTGCAGGTGGCGGTGAGGCTGGCCGACCGTACGGGGGTGTCGGCCAACTCGCGTTCTGTCACCGTGATGTTGAGCATCGACAGATCCAGGACGACGTCGTCGATGTAGGGGCGGTGGTCTGTGGTCAAACGTGTCTCCTCAGAAGGGGGGTTCGTCGCTGTAGCCGCTGGGTCCCCATGGGTCGGTGGCCGGGGTGCGGCGGCGGGGCAGGCGCGGGAGGGGCAGGAGGATCCAGCAGCGGGTGTCGTCCCAGCAGGTGCAGGAGTCCCAGTCGGTACCGGCGTACTCGCCGGACTCGTCCCCGTAGTCGTAGGCGTAACCGCCCTCACCGCCGCAGTCGGGGCAGTCGGGGAGGGGGGTGTCGGTCAGGACCAGGGCCGGACGGGGCCAGTCGGCCCGGCGGATACGCAGGCGCATCTCGTCTCTCCTCAGGTGGTGGTGCGCGACGGCAGGATGGGGCGGTCGATGTGCCGGTGGCTCACCTGGACGTGGTGGCCGTGGGTGGTGAGGTTGGTGGTGAGGAGTTCGGCGAGGGCGACGGAGCGGTGTCGGCCGCCGTAGCAGTGGACGTGCACGTCGATGTGCTGCTCGCCGTCCGCGATGCGCCGCTCGACCGTGCGTCGGGTGGTGTCGAGGAGCTGGGTGGCTCCGGGGGTGGCCATGACGTAGGCGACGACGTCGGGGTGGCGTCCGGTGAGCTGGGTCAGGGTGGCGCGGACGGCGGGGTCGTCGGGCGGGTTGTGCAGGGTGGTGGTGTCGACGACGACCGGGTCGTGGGCGGTGGGGGTGTCGTGGTGTCCGGTGCCGTAGGAGGTGATCCGGATGCTGGTCAACGGGTTCTCCTCAGGGGTGGTTGATGGTGCCGTTGGCGCGGCCGAACATGCCGCTGGCGGTGATGTTCTGCGTGATGTGCGTCGTGGTCCCCCCGCCCGCCCCGGGGCCCGCTCCGGGGGTGCGGCGGGCGGTGCGCAGGAGGATCGGGACGGCGGTGACGGCGGCGACGACGAGGGCGGCGGCGGACCACAGGGCGTGGCTCATGGCGATCAGTCCCGGGGCGGCGTAGGAGAGTCCGATCCCGGCGGCGGCGATCCCGCCGCCGACGGTGGGGGCGAGCAGGGCGGTGGTCCGGGCCCACGCGGGGATGGGCTGCGGCGCCGGAAGCGGAATGTGCGGGGGCGGGGTGGGGTGGGTGTAGGCGAGGGTGCGGACGCCGTTGGGGAGGGTGACCCATTCGACGCCTGGCGGGATGTCGGCGGGCAGGACCACCGGCCGCATCACGGGCGTCGGAGGCGGGTTCCAGGGGTGGGCGGTGGTGATCTCGTACGCGGCCTGTTCGTACACAATGCGGTCCCTTCGACGGCGGCGGGCGGCGCCTCGTGGTGAGGTGCCGCCCGCCGGGCTGGGTGACGCTGTGTGGTTTCTAGTGGGGTGCGCTACTGGGTAGTGGGTAGTGGGGTCCCCAGTAGAAGTGCCTGTTGAAAGGCCCTGTGTGCCTTACTGGGGCGTCTACTGGGTAGTGGGGCGACGCCCCACTACCCAGTACCCAGTAGCTCTCTGTGGAGCCTTCTAGGCGTGGTCGGGGTGGACGTAGACGGAGTGCGGTCCGTTGTCCCGGTAGACCAGCTCGCCTCGTTCGGCCGCCGCCTTCAGTCCCGCCCGGACTGTCTTGCGGTCCTTGGCGACCGCGTCCGCGACGGCCGAGGGCTTCATGCCCTCGGGTCCGGCGGCCCGGATCGCGTCGACGGCGGCGGGCAGCCAGTCGGGGCCTTCCGGGCCGCCGGACGGCTCGTTGCGGAATGCGGTCAGGTTCAGCCCGCGCGGCCGGTCGTCGTCTTCGGACGGGTCGGCGGCGGGCTCGGGAACGGTGCCGAACTGGGCGTCGATCTGGGCCATGAACTCGGCCGCGAGCGTGTCCTCGTCCGGCCCGCCCGCCGCCGGGGTGGGGGTGTTGCGGAGGGCGGAGAGGTTGAGCCCGCCGCCTGTTCGGCCGGGGGTCTCGCGGCCGGGCCGGTCGGCGGGCTGCTCGGCGGTGGGGGTGGTGGTGCGCATCCAGGCGGTGCGGGTGGTGTCCCAGCGGCGGGCGTAGGCGGGTCCGGCGGCGGTCGCGGACGCCTCGTCGAGCCGGGGGTGGAGCGCTGATGTCGCCCGGACGATGTCCGCGATCTGGTGCGGGGTGATCCGCCAGCTCTTGAACAGCCCCGGGGCCGACTCGGGAGTGCCGATGAACCCGGCCCCCTTGTACGGCGCCTGGTCCGGCCGCAGGCCCCGCGTCCCCGGGAAGACCTTGCTGAGGTCCATGCCTTCGACCTCTCCGCCGGTCAGGCAGACACGGGCCTTGGCTTCGCGGCGGATCATGAGGTTGCCGAGGACGGAGCTGGTGGCTCCGAGCGCGGTCAGGACCGTGCGGACGCCCATCGAGCGGAGCAGCCGGATGACCTCCAGGATGCGCTCGGCGAGCTTGCGCATCTGGGGGTCGGAGCTGGCGAGGATCTCCGCGCCCTCGTCGATCAGGATCATGACCTGCGGGATCTGCGCGGAGACAGGCAGCAGGTCCGTGTTCGTCTGCGCCATCAGGCCCTGGTAGAACACCTTGCGGTGCTTGCCGAGGCGCAGGGCCGCGTCGAGCATGAGCATGGCCTCGTCGTAGGTGGAGGCGAGCCAGTCGATTCCGGGGCGGGTCTCCCGGCCGGGGGTGCCGTCGCCGTCGAGAGCGGGCCGGACCCAGGGCAGGCCCGCCGAGCCCGCGTTGAGGTCGATGACCCAGCTCAGGATGTCGCCGGACCGGGCGAAGGAGCCGAGGACGGTGTGGACCATGTTGGTCTTGCCGGAGCCGGTGGGGCCGACGATGAGCGCGCACTGTTCGCGGAGGTAGACCAGGACGTCCCGGCCGTCGCCCCGGACGCCCCAGGGGAGGCCGGTGTGGATGGACAGGGGGCTGTAGTCGGCGGGGTAGGGGATCTCGTTGACCAGGACGTTGACGGTGGCGACGTCGATCAGGACGCGCCCTTGGTGGATGCCGGGGGTGGCGGCGACGGTGCAGCCGTGCGGGAGCCGGGCGTCCGCCGACAGGCGGGCGGATTCCTTGGCGACCTGGTCGTAGGTCGTGCCGCCGGGCAGCTCCGCGTCGATCGTGAACCCCGTGCCCGTGGGCCACTTCTCGATCGCGAGTACCGTCACCGTGATGCCCGCGACCCGCTGGATCCGCTCGACCCATTCCGCGGCGAGGGTGCGGCGTTCGGCGGAGAGTTCGGCGGCGACCTGCCGGTCCGCGATTGCGATGAGCTCCAGCTCGCGGCCGTCCTCGAACAGGGCCGCGCTGCGGGCGGTGGTGCCGATGCCGACGCCGAGGACGGCGAGGGACCCGATCGCGCCCCAGGACAGCGGCCCCGTCGCGACCGCCCACGTCGTCCACCCCGCGCCCAGGAGCCAGGAGGAGGCGCGCAGGGCGACGGTGCGGGCGGAGAGCCGTTCGCGGAGGGTGGAGACGGTGTGGCCGATGGCCCCGGCCGCGCCGACCGCGAGCGCCCATGTGGGCGGCATCCCGGTGGCGGCGCCGGTGGTGGCCAGGGCGAACGCGCCGGTGGTGGCGGACAGGGCGCCGGTCACAGGTCCGTGACCGGCAGCCCAGTCCCACACCGGCCCCGACGTGGTGGTGTCCTTCGGGGTCGTGGTGGTCATCAGACGTTCCAGCCCTTCTCGGCCTCGGGGCCGTTGCGGGGGTCGGTGTGGCGGGCGATGTCGTACGCGTGGACCTGCCGGAACAGCGGCGCGACGTCTCCGGCCGCGTCGACGGCGTGCAGCAGGGCGCCGAAGATGTCGTCGAAGGCGGCGGCGACGGCCTTCTCCAGGGGGAACTCCGAGTCGGAGCGCTCGGCGAGGATGCGGAAGGTGTTCGCCACGCTGGTCAGGGCCTCGGGCAGACCCTCGACCATGTCCAGGATCTCCATGGCCGTGTCGGGCTCGTAGGTACGGGCCGCCGTCTCCATCTCGGCAGCGGCCTCCTCGAACTTGAAACCGGACATGTTCACAACCTCCAGCGGAGACGACGGGGTGGCGGGGAGAAGGAATGCGGGGCGTTCGACGGTGTCGCTGATCTGCTGCTCGGGGGTGAGGTCGGCGTCGATCGCGGCCTCGGCGGCGGCCCGCCGCTCACGGATCGCCGTGTCCCGGGTGGCCTGCTGTTCCTCGGCGGTGCGCATCAGGCGCCGGTAGAACCGGCGCCCGGGGTGCTGAAGCCAGCCGATGCCGAGCTTCCGGCCGAGCGGGGTGGTCAGCAGCCCGAGGACGCCGAGCGGCGCCGCGAACAGTGCGGCGAGCAGGCGACGGCCCTGTGTGCGGGCCGCTGAGCGCCACAGGTCCCGCCGGGCCCGCTTGCGGACCGCTCGGGTCATCGCCTTCTTCTGGCGGGCGGTGACTGCCGAGCGGGTCGTGTCCCGGGCACCATCGACCGAACGCGCGGCGGCCCGGTCCCGGGCCGTACGGGCCCGCTGGACAGCCGTGTCACGAACCGCCCCCACCCGAGCCCCCAGACCCGAACCCGGCTTTTTCTTCGGGGAGTTGGAGCCACCGGCCTTGTGATCGCGGGAGGCGGAAGGGATGTGGGTGCGGGCAGTCTGGCGGGGGGTGGGAGTGGTGGTGCGGCGGTTGTCGGCGGTCTGACGGCGGGCCTGGGTCTGGGCGGTCCGGCGGTCGGCTCGTGTCGCGGCCCCGGCCGTCGAGCGGGCCGACTGACGCAGGTCCCGGACCTGACCCAGCTTGCCCTTCTGCTGCTGCCGGGGCGCCGCCGACGCGGACGTCCCCGTCGAGCCGGTACGGCCCCGGGACGCCCCGCCCGGGAAGGTGCCGGCGGAGCGCTGCCCGCCCGCGCGGGGCGAGCTGTTCGGCTGCCGGGACGGGCTCGGGTTCGGGGTCGGCTTGGGGGTCGGGACCTTGGCCCCGGCCTTGGTGGTGGTCTTGGCCTTGGCGGTGCGCTGGCGGATGGCGCGGTGGGCCAGGACGGCGCTGCCGACGAGGGCCGCCCCGGCGACCGCGAGCGCGGCCCCGGCCGGGCCGCCCGCGAGCGTCGCGGCGGCGACCGTGCCCACGCTGGTGTTGACGCTGGTGGTGGCCAGCGGAACCACGGGCCACCCGCCCGCCGTATGTGCGACCCCGGCCGGACCCTGCTTCGCTTTCCCCTGCTCCGGAGCCGGAGCAGGGGGCGGGACGGTCGGCGGAGTGGGCGGCGGGACGGTGCCCACTACCGGCTCGGTACTGATGTCCGTCATCCTTGCTACCTCCCTTAAGGGGAGTTAGGGGGCCCGGCCGGGACTGTGGAAGGAAGCGGCCGGGCCCTGCTTTGTGCGGGTCAGAGGGTGTTTCGGTCGAGGGAGAAGAACAGGACGACGGCGTCCTCCATCTCCCGGTGGGAGCGGGCGGCGTCGGCCCGGAGCTGCATGAGGATGTCGAAGCGGGTCTCACCCACGCGCGGGGTGTGGGTGCCCTGGAGGGTGCACACACCACCGTCCGGACCGCCCTGGAGGGTGATCACGTAGGCGTGGGTGCCCTGCCTCTGACTGCGCGTCATATCAAATCCCCTTCACAGAGCTGGAGTTGGTGGCGATCGTCGGAGTCCTGCGCTGTGCCTCGCGGACGATGTCCGTGTGGTCGAACGCCAGCAGGCCCGGGGCGTCGAAGGGGACCCAGCACACGGCGGCGGCGTCGTCACCTGCCCGCGCGGTGGTGGTGGCGGGGACGGTGACCATGAAGGCGGCGCTCACGAACCGGCCGCGCGGGTCCCGGCCGGGGGCGTCGTAGAGGCCGACCAGGGTCAGATCCGGCTCGCTCACCTGGATGCCGGTCTCCTCGGCCAGCTCACGGACGGCGGCGGCGCGTGCGGTCTCCCCGGGATCGACGTACCCGCCGGGCAGAGCGAGACGGCCCTGGAACGGCGGCCAGCCCCGCTCGATCAGCAGGACGTCCCCGCCCCGCACACACACGATGTCGGCGGTGAACTGCACAATCTCGGTCTCGGTGCCGGTGCTCATGGTGGCTCCTTCGGTGCCGCTCATACGGCGGCGGTGACGGGGGTGGTGTGGCGGAGTTCCTGGTAGTGGCCGGTGACCCAGCCGGTCGACCAGCCGCACAGCTCGGCAGCCCTGCGGACCGGGAGCCCGGCCGCGAAGGCGGCGGCGACGGTCTGGCGGGCCACTGCCTCGGGCTGCTTCTCGGCTGCGGGTCCGGCGGCGAGGAGGGCGGCGTGTTCACGGGCGGTGCGCTCGGTGGCCTGGCGCTGTTCACGCTCGACCCGCTCCGCGTATTCGCGACGCTCCTTCTCGGCCTGCTCGGCGGCGGCGTGTTCACGGCGTTCACGCTCGGCCCGCTGCTGTTCACGGATCCGCTCGCCGTGTTCACGGGCTACTCGCTCGGCCCGCTCGGCGGCCTCGGTCCGGTCCCGCTCCGCCTGCTCGCGGGCGGTTTCCCGGGCGGCCTGTTCACGGGCCAGCCGTGCTTCGTGGTCACGCTGTTCACGGGCGAGCGTGGCCTCGTGGTCACGACGCTCGCGTTCCCGCCGGTCGGCTTCCTCGGCCCGTTCGCGGCTGGCTGTCTCGGCCTGCTCGGCGCGCTGCCGGGCCTCGTCCTCCCGCTGACGGCGCTCGGCCCGCTCCCGCTCGGCGGCGACCGCCTGGGCGGCGTTGATGGCCCGCCGGTAGGCCAGGCCGGTCTCCGCCGTCACGATCAGCAGCAGTGGTGCGACCGCATGGACAGCGGCCCCGACCAGGTCTTTCTTCAGCAGGGAGTCGGCGGTGTTCAGGGCCAGGGTCATGACCCCGGTCATCCACCGCAGCACCACCGGCCACCGCCCGCCGTCCCCGCCCAACCGGGCCAGGACCGAGTCGAGGCGGACCACGATGACGACGGCGGCGTCGACCACGATGGGGAGGATGGGGGCGGTCCACTTCCACCCGTCCGGGGTGTGGGCCCGCATCAGGGGGGTGACCGTGAGGACGGAGTAGAGCATCGCCCCGCACACGATCAGCCACGTCCCGACATTCAGTGCCTTCTCGGCTGAACGGATCTGAACACTGTTCATTCCGCCGCCTCCGACCCCGCGCCGACCGGCACGAGAGCCGGGATCGGCGCGAAACCGATCAGCTGAACATCAGCCCCGGCGACAGCCCCGTGGACGATCCGCACGGCCGTCGAGCCGTCACCCTGAACGTGGTGAACAGTGCCCTCCGGGCTGATGTCCAGAGCCTCACGCCACGCCTCGAACGCGGCGAAGTCGTCGTGGTGGAACGCCAGCTCCAGCCGCTCGGGGAAGACCTCCGAGACGTGGACGCAGGGAGCGGGCAGGTGCGCGAACTCCGTCCCCAGGACGAGCAGGGCCGCCAGCGGCGCGGACAGATCCGCGAGCCTCGGAGCGTTCACGAGGCGCCCTCCTCGGCGAGGGGGCGGACCGGGAGGGAGGCGGACAGGCGGACGCGGTAGTCGTCCGGCCCGGACAGCTCCTCCCACTCCCAGGCGGCCCCAGGCTCGACCGGCTCGTAGCCGAGCGAGGCCAGGAACGCCAGCCGCTCCGGCCACGTCGGCGCCGACGCTCGGGCGAGGTAGACGGTGGGCCAGGTCGAGGGCCGGGCGTCGTCGGTGACGACGTACAGCACCCACAGGCCCGTGGAACGACTGACCAGCCGGGCCATGTGCGTCACGCCGCACCACCCGACAGCATCGCGGCGGCGCGGTTGGCCAGGTCCCGGCGAGCCGCCAGCACCCGGCGGCGGGCCCGCCGGATCCTCAGCGCGTCCAGCACGGTCGCCGGACAGTCCAGAATCATGATCTCCGCGTCGAGCAGGTCGACCGCCGCCAGGATCAGCGGCAACTCCTGCTCGATCGCGTCCAGCTCCGCATCCGACGGCTCACCGCCGAACGCCAGGCCCCCGCCGTCTGCGGGGAGTGTGATGATGGGGTTCATGGGTCTTCCTTCCTGAGAGGAACGGCCCTACGAACCCCCGGGGTAGGCGCCCCGGGGGTTCAGCCGTTGGAGCACTCCGGCTCCCCTCAACCCCGCCCGTACGAGCCCCGCGAACGGGGCCCGGACGGGCAAGGGAGGCAACCGGCCGCAGCAGCGCTGCGGAGGTCAGGTGACTCAGCGGGCTTCGCCGTCCGTGCCGGTCCAGCACTGGGGCGCCCTTGGTCTTCGCTTCACGTCGGCCTCCAACGGGGCGGACATGCACATGCGTAGTTCGTTCGCGATCTTTGCCCTTGTCTCACCGCACGTACGGATCGCTTGTCCGCCCCGCAAGGGCGGCCTGGGAAAAGGTGCTTGCTGCTCGTGCGGCAGGGCCTGCGGCTTGTCGCAGATGCCTGTCGTTCTGTGTCCACTGTTCAGTTCTCAAGCCAGCAGTCGCTTCCTTGGAGCCGATCCGCCTACACGGGGCTCTCCGGGCGCTGAGAGCAGCCCAAAGAGGGCCCTCTCGTGCACACCCTCCGAACCTTCGGGTCCATCTGGTGCGCACCAGAAGAATGGCATCTGGTGCGCACCAGATGCAACCCCTTCGGAAGGTGGGTTGTTGGTGTGCTCTTCTAGAGAACGGCCCAAGCGCGGTGCTTCGGTAGCCAACTGGGGTTAACCTCAGGGGGGTTAACGTGCTCTCACCTGGGGCTTTACAGGAGGCGGCGTGGCGCAGGGGTTACGAGCGATCCGAACCGCACGAGGTTGGTCGCAGGATCGACTGGTTCACGAGATGCGGCGGGTTGCGGAGCAACGGCTACTCGACATTGCTGCTGCGGCCAGTCTCAAGACCTATATCTCTGAGTGGGAGAACGGTCGACGCACCATCACGGACCGGTATGCCGCGATCCTTCGGCCGCTTCTGGGCGCGACGGATGCCGAACTGCGGGGTGAGACCGAAGCGCAGCAGCCGCAGGCGGACGGGTACGCGGATCTGCTGAGCCGAATTGACGCGGCAGGCAGCCTGAGCGAGTCCATGGTTCCGTCGTTCCTGGCCCAGACTGAGCTACTCCGGACCATGGACCGTCAGATGGGCGCGACCGGTCTGGTTGACCAGATGAACGGCCATCTGGCTGCGATGGAGGAAGCGCTGACGTTCGCCGTGCGGCCGGGAGTACGACGGCCCATCGCAACTGCCCTCGCGGGAGCATCCACCCTTGCCGCCTGGCAGGCGTTGGACGCTGGGGCCGTGGATCGGGCATGGCGTCGGTATGAGCTCGCCAAGAAGGCATCTCAGGATGCCGAGTCGCCGTTGTACCTGGCGCACGCCATGGGTGAGCAGGCGTATGTGCTTGCGGACGCCGGTCGGCCTCAGCTGGCAGTCGAGCTAGTGCGGGACGCTCAGCGCACCCATCTCGAAGGCCAGTCACTTCGCCTGAGGGCATGGCTGGCGGCGGCAGAAGCCGAACTGTGTGCTGCCGCTGGCGGTTCAGAGATGGAGTCGGCTGCGAGGGCAGCGCTTGAGCGTGCGACGGCGCTTCTGCCGGGCGACGGCGAAGTACGCGATGCCGACATGCTGAGCATCTTCCTCAACACCGATCACCTGTCGCGGTGGCGGGGAAATGTCCTGGTCAAGCTCGGAGACGCCTCAGCGATGGAGGAGCTGTACGCGTCTCTCCGCACTGCCGATGAGACCTTCGTACGCGCGAACTCCGGCATCCACTGCGACCTCACCCAGGCGCACCTAGCCCGCGGGGAGCTGGACGAGGCGCGGTCGCATCTCCAGAAGGCGCGATTGCTGGCGAACCGCACGGGGTCCGTGCGGTACCGCCGCCGTGTGGAGCTCCTTACCGGGCGCCTCTAGACCGGGTCGCGAGGATGTGGAGCAAGGCCACAAGCGTGCCGGAGCCCATGAGCTTGCCATCGGCCATCAGGCGCGGGATGTCGTCGAGGGGGATCCAAGCGATCTCCCCGGCCTCCTCGGCGTCGGTCGGCTCGCCAACTTTCTCGGCTCCACGGGCCACGAAGATCTCGTGCGGTGAGTCGACCATGCCGATCATTGGCTGGTAGCTGACGATGTGCTCGACGGGGCCGGGACGCCACCCGGTCTCTTCCTCGGTCTCGCGGGCCGCAGTCGTGGCCGCGTCCTCGCCCGAGTCAACGATTCCGCCGGGCAGCTCCCACCCCCACTGCTGCGGTACGAAGCGGTACCGCCACAGCATGAGTACGCGGTCCTGGTCATCAACCACAGCAGTGATCGCCACACGGAAGAGTCGGACGACATGGTGCTCGAAGCGGTCGACTCCGGGGGGCTCGACGTCGACCAGTTCCAGGTTCACCCACGGGTTCTCGTAGATGTGGCGGGAGCCGTGGATCTTCCACGGCTCCACCTCCGGCGGCGTCGGGACGCTCTCGCTGCCGAGGACGCGGTAGGAGCTGCGGTCGTGTGCCTTGATGAAGTGCTCGTTGGACAGACGGGCGAGTACCTGACGCAGCGCGGTACGGCCGATCCCCAGCTCGGCGCTCAGCGCCCGCTCGGACGGCAGCTTGTCGCCGGGGCCGTAGCGGCCCGACTCGATCCAGGAGCGGATCGTCTCGTAGACCTTCTGCGTCTTGGGTCCCATCCTCGGCGCACACTCCCGGATCGTCGGCTGGTGGTAGCCAGCGTATCGGGGGAGCAGAACGGATGACTCGGCCATGTGAACCTCTCTTCCAGCGGTCGCCCGGCCCCGGATGCCGGTCGCGAGCGGACAGCGGATGCAGACCTGAGAAGGGGCTGTTTCGGGGCCTCGTGGGCCAGGTGCGGGCCAGGGAAGCCACGCAGAGATCTCGGAGTGGGGAACGCGCAGGTCGCAGTGGCAATGGTTGCTGTACGACAGGCGGTCTTGAAAACCGTCGTGGCGCGAGTCACCGTGGGTTCAAATCCCACACCCACCGCACCAGGTCAGCCGTCGCGCTGACCGGAAGGGGCACCCCGTCTCACGGGGTGCCCCTTTCTTGTGGGGCCTGGGTTGTTCCGACCCGTCAGGGGGCGTTCGAGCTCTTCTGGGTTTCTGGGTGTCGGCGGCGGGTTTCGGCTTCTCGGGGGTCGTGGCTCGGGACTCATGCGCGGGGCGAGGGTTTCCGGCGGTTCGTGGGTGTCCTGCGGATGCGGTATCCGCGGGGGAAGGCGATGCTGGGAGGGTTCGAGCCGCTGAAGCAGGAGGGCCGGAGGATGTCTGTGCTGGACAAGCTCAAGGGGTTGCTGAAGGGCCACGAGGACAAGGCCTCTCAGGGCATCGACAAGGCCGGTGACTTCGTCGACCAGAAGACGCAGGGCAAGTACAGCAGCCAGGTCGACACCGCCCAGGAGAAGCTCAAGGAGCAGCTCGGCGGGACGGGCACCCCGCAGCAGGACCCGCCGACTCCGCCCCCGACTCCGCCCCCGCCCCCGCCCCCGCCCTCGTCCCCGCAGCCGTAGCGGGAGGGCGGCCGGTCGTTCTCGGCGAGGCGGCGGACCTCGTCGTGGTCGGTGGGCCGGTTCTGTTCTCCGGGCTTCGCGCTCCGCAGGTCCGTCCGTGGGCACCGTCAGCCGGTTTCCGCGCCCGGTCTCCGGCGTCGCGCGGCCTCCTTCTCAGGGGCGCCCCCGAGGTGGAAATCCGGGGGCGCCCCTGAGGGCTTTCCGGGTTCAATGGGGGCCTCGGGCGGGGCCTCGACGGGACCCCGGGCGGTTCGAAGCCCGACGGAGAGAAGTCGGGGGTTACGTCGTGGTGCGGATCGTGCTCGTGCGCGGGGACATCACCCGCGAGACCGTCGACGCCGTCGTCAACGCCGCCAACTCCTCCCTGCTCGGCGGGGGCGGGGTCGACGGCGCCATCCATCGCGCGGGCGGGCCCGAGATCCTCGAAGCCTGCCGCGCGCTGCGCCGCTCCCACCACGGGAAGGGCCTGAGGACCGATCGGGCGGTGGCGACCACGGCGGGCCGGCTCCCGGCCCGGCACGTGATCCACACGGTCGGTCCCGTCTGGTCGCGGGACGAGGACCGTTCCGAGCTGCTGGCCTCCTGCTACCGCGAATCCCTCCGGGTCGCGGACGCGTCGGGAGACCGGACCGTCGCGTTCCCCGCCATCTCCACCGGGATCTACGGCTGGCCCCTGGACGACGGTGCCCGGATCGCGGTCGAGACGGTGCTGGCGGCCCGTACCGATGTGGAAGAGGTCCGGTTCGTGCTCTTCGACGCTCCGGCGTACGCCGTTTTCGAGGCCGCCGTCCTCCGGGCGGGCCAGAAGTAGGAGTTCTTTCGGATTTCGCAGATCCGTTTGATTTTTCTCGGCCCGGGACTCGCTGTCACATTCCGCCGAATCGGCGGTTGGCGGGAAATCTGCCGAAACGCTTCCGCTCTTGCGGCGCAACGGCCGTGCCCGCACTCGGACTCCTCCATTCCGGTGAGCCGGGCATTTCTTGTGCTGACCGGGTTTATCGACTTGTCCTCACGCTTGCGGGGGAATGGGGCGCTCCGGGGTGGTTCGCCAGGGATTCGGTGGGCAACTCTGGACTCGCGACGTCGAGCAGAAAACACCGGGCGGTCGGCCAACTGCCTTGGGAATGGCCTTACTTCACAGCTTCACAGCAGTTCCGCGCAGTTCCGCGCAGTTCCGTGCCTCAGCACCCGCTTTCAGTTCCCGGAGGAACAGACATGGCAAGCATCCGTACCGTCCGCGTTCTCGCCGCCACCGCCGCCCTGCCCCTCGCCGCCGCGCTCTTCACCGGGGTGGCCCAGGCCGACAACGGCGGGTTCGCGAACGACGGATCGAACACGAGCGTCGCCAGCGTCATCGGCAGCGGCGTGGGCGGGAACAACCACGGCAACTCCACCACGACGCAGCAGGTGGCGACCGGCGCCGGTGCCTCCAACCAGAACAACACGGCCAGCGTGAACGGCTCCGCCTTCACCCAGATCTCCCAGACCAACGCGGTGGTCAACTTCCACCCGTGGTGGTGACCGGCAGCACGGAATCCGGCCCGATGGGGGGCGTGACCGTGGTGTGAGCGGCGGCCCGCACGAAGGTACTTCGGTACCGGAGTGCGGGCCGCCGCGCTGTCGTCGTCCCGCCCTCCTGAGCCCGGTCGGCCACACCGCCGGGTCCGGCGCCACGACGGCCTTCGCGCCCGCCCTTCGCGCCCCGGCGGCGCCCCCAGCCCTCCCCAGCCCTCCCCAGCCCTCCTCAGCCCCCCAGCCCTCCCCGGTCCCCCCGGCCCCCAGGTCCCTCGCCCCTCGCCCCGCCCTCCGGCGCCCACGCCCCCGGTCCCCGACCTTGACACGGCAAGGGAATCTGACGGACAGTCAGAAATCTCAGTCGTCCCACGGGAGGCCGTCTCCGTGCACCTCGCCCCGACCGGGCGGCAGCTGCGGCTGCGCGCCGAACTCCGCGCGTACTTCCGGGACCTGATGCCCGAAGGACCGCCCCCCGCCACCGACATCGACGCCCAGCGCCGGCTGCTCCGCCGGATCGGTGCGGACGGCCGTCTCGGGCTCGGCTGGCCCGAGGAGTACGGGGGCCGGGGCCGGGGTCCCGACGAGCAGTTCGTCTTCTTCGACGAGGCCTACCGAGCGGGCGCACCCGTCTCCATGGTCACCCTGAACACCGTCGGCCCCACCCTGATGGCCTACGGGACCGAGGCGCAGAAGAGCCACTTCCTGCCCCGCATCCTGCGCGGCGAGATCGTCTTCGCCATCGGCTACAGCGAGCCCGAGGCCGGTACCGACCTCGCCTCCCTCCGGACCCGGGCGGTCCGCGACGGGGACTCCTGGCGGATCGACGGCCAGAAGATCTTCACCTCCAACGCCCAGAACGCGGACTGGATCTGGCTCGCCTGCCGTACGGACCCCGACGCGCCCCCGCACCGGGGCATCTCCATCGTCCTCGTCCCCACCGACGCGCCCGGCTTCTCCTGGACCCCGATCACGACCGTGGGCGGACTGACCACCACCGCCACCTACTACGACGGGATACGCGTCCCCGCCGGGAACCTCGTCGGGCCCGAGCACGGCGGCTGGGGGCTGATCACCAACCAGCTCAACCACGAGCGGGTCGCGCTCGCCGCGATCGGTATGCAGGCCGAGGACTTCTTCGCCGCCGCGCTCGACCGCGCCCGGATCCCCGACCCGGCGACCGGCCGCCGCCGGATCGACGAACCGTGGGTACGGCTGCGCGCCGCCGAGGCGCACGCCCGGCTGGCCGCGACCCGGCTGCTCAACTGGCGTCTGGTGGGCGATGTCGGCGCGGGCCGCCTCGCCCCGGGGGACGCGAGCGGAGTGAAGTTCGCGGGGACGGAGTCGGCGGTCGAGGTCTACCGGATCTGCCAGGAGATCGCGGGCGGCGCGGGCACGGTCCGGGCGGGCTCGCCGGGAGCGCTCGACGGCGGCGAACTGGAGCGGATGAACCGGGCCGCGCAGATCAACACCTTCGGAGGAGGCGTGAGCGAGGTGCAGCGCGAGATCGTCGCGATGATGCGGCTCGGCATGAAGGGGAGGAGCCGCCGGTGACCCGGGAGACGGAACGGGACCCCGACCCCCTCCACCCCCTCCTCCTGGCGTTCGAGGGGCGGGCCGCCGCCGTCGGCGTGACCGGGAAGGACCCCGTCAACCTGCCCATGATCAGGCACTGGTGCGAGGCCGTGGGGGACGAGCACCCCGCCTACCGGGGCCCCGGGGCCGTCGCGCCGCCGACCATGCTCCAGGCCTGGACGATGGGCGGGCTCTCCGGGCACACCAGGCTCTCCGATCACACCGAGCACACCGGACACACCGAGCACACCGGACACACCGGGCTCTCCGGGCGCACCGGCCGCTCCGGGCACACCGGCCGGGCGTCGGCCCACGACGAGCTGTTCGCGCTCCTCGACGGCGCCGGGTGCACCTCGGTCGTCGCGACCGACTGCGAGCAGGAGTACCTGCGCCCGCTGCGGCCCGGCGACGACATCACCTTCGACACGGTCATCGAGTCCGTGTCCGGGCGCAAGACGACGAAGCTCGGGACCGGTTACTTCGTCACCACCAGGACCGATGTGCGCGCCGCCGGAGAACTCGCGGGCACCCACCGCTTCCGCATCCTCAAGTACGCGCCCGCCGCCCGGCCCCCCGAACCGGAGCCGAAGCCCCGGCGGCCCCGCCCCGTGATCAACCGGGACAACGCCGGTTTCTGGGCGGGCGTGGCCGAGCACCGGCTCCTCGTCCAGCGCTGCGGCGGCTGCGCGGCCCTCCGCCTGCCCTGGCTGCCCGGCTGCGCCGACTGCGGCTCGCGGGAGTGGGACACGGTCGAGGCGAGCGGCGCGGGGACGGTCTTCTCGTACGTGGTGATGCACCACCCGTCGTTCCCGGCCTTCGATCCGCCGTACGCGGTCGGTCTGATCGAACTCGCCGAAGGGGTACGGATCATCAGCAACGTGGTGGGGGTGCCCCACGACGAGGTGCGGATCGGGATGCCGGTGCGGCTGGAGTTCCTGCGGGTCGACGAGGACCTGGAACTGCCCGTCTTCCGCCCGGAAACGGAAACGGAAGCGGGCTCGGACGTGGGCGCGGACACGGGCGCGGACGCGGAAGGGGAGCGCTGACATGGACTTCACCCCCGGCGAGGAGCAGTCGGCCGTACGGGAGCTCGCCGCCCGTATCTTCACCGACCTCGCCACCCACGAACGGCTCAGGGCGGCGGGCACCGGCACGGACGCCGAGCTGTGGAAGGCGCTGTGTGCCGCCGGGCTCCCGGCCGCCGTCGAGGAGACCGGGCTGCTGGGCCTGGTCCTGCTCCTGGAGGAGCAGGGGCGGGTGACGGCCCAGGTGCCGCTGGCCGTGACCTGCGCGTACGGGATCCTCGCGATCGCCCGGCACGGCACCGGGGCACAGCGCGCCCGGCTGCTGCCCGGACTGCGCGACGGTACGACGGTGGTGACGGGCGCGTTCCCGGCGCCCGGCACGGTCACGGCCCGCGCCGGGAGCCCGGCCGGTCCGCTGGTCGCGGAGCACGACGGGCCGCCCGGCGGAGGGCCTCGACATCGCCGGAACGGGCCCGAGGGTCCGCTCGGCCGGGACCTGGGAGGACGGCCCGACGGGTCCCCCGGCGCGCGGCGGCCCGACGAAGGGCCCCACGGACTCCCCGACGAAGGCGCCCGCGAACTCCCCGACACGCATCCGCATCCGCACGCGCACGCGCACCCGCACGCGCTGCTCGACGGCACCGTGCCGTGGGTCCCCTGGCTCGGGGACGCCACCCACGTCCTCGTACCGGACCGGGAGCACGCCCTGTGGCTGGTCCGCGTCGAGGACGCGGCCGGGACCGAACCCGTCGAGCTCACCGCGCCCTGGTCGGCGGGGCGGCTCGTCCTCGAAGGGGCCCCGGGGGAGCGGCTCGGCGGCCCCGGCGCGTACGCGGACGTGCTCGCCGCCGCGCGGACCGCGTTCGCCGGGCTCCAGGCGGGCGTCTGCGCCGGATCGCTGGCCAGGGCCGTCGAGCACACCTCCGTACGGGAGCAGTTCGGCCGCCCGCTCTCCACCCGGCAGGCCGTCCAACTACGGGCCGCCGACGCGTACATGGACACCGAGGCCATCCGGGTCACCGCCTACGAGGCCGCCTGGCGCTTCGACGAGGGCCTGGCCGCTTCCGGGGCGGCCCTCACCGCCGCCTGGTGGGCCTCCGAGGCGGGGAAGAGGGTCGTGCACGCCGGGCAGCACCTGCACGGCGGCACCGGCGCGGACCTCGACCACCCCGTCCACCGGCACTTCCTGTGGGGCCGGCAGCTCGACGCGTACCTGGGCTGCGGCACCGAACTCCTCGCCGAACTCGGCGACCTGCTCGCGGAAGGAGAGCCGTCGTGAAACCCGGGGACGAACTGGAGCCGCTGACGGTGCCGATCACCCGCACCCTGATCGTCGCCGGGGCCGTGGCCTCCCGCGACTACCAGGACGTGCACCACGACGCCGAACTGGCCCGGGAGAAGGGCTCCCCGGACATCTTCATGAACATCCTCACGACCAACGGCCTCGTCGGGCGGTACGTCACCGACCGCCTCGGCCCCCGCGCGGTCCTCTGCAAGGTCGCCATCCGCCTCGGCGCCCCCAACTACCCCGGCGACACCATGGTCCTCACCGGCACCGTGGTGGAGGTGGACGGGGACACCGCCCGGGTCAGGATCACCGGGGCCAACGGGCTCGGGCACCACGTCACCGGCACCGTCACCGTGGAGGTGCCGGAATGAGCGTCCGCCACCGGGACGGGCTCGGCGGGCGGGCGGCCGTCGTCGGCATCGGGGCCACCGAGTTCTCCAAGGACTCGGGCCGCAGCGAGCTGTCCCTCGCCGTCGAGGCGGTCGGCGCGGCCCTCGCCGACGCCGGGCTCACCCCCGCCGACGTCGACGGCCTGGTCACCTTCACCATGGACACCAACCCCGAGATCACCGTCGCCCAGGCGTCCGGCATCGGCGAGCTGTCCTTCTTCTCCCGCGTCCACTACGGCGGCGGGGCCGCCTGCGCCACCGTCCAGCAGGCCGCGCTCGCCGTCGCCACCGGGATCGCCGAGGTCGTCGTCTGCTACCGCGCGTTCAACGAGCGCTCCGGGCGCCGCTTCGGCTCCGGCGTCCAGCGGCGGGAGCCCTCCGCCGAGGGCGCCGCACTGGGCTGGCAGCTGCCGTTCGGGCTGCTCACCCCGGCCTCCTGGGTCGCCATGGCCGCCCAACGGTACTTGTACGCCTACGGGTTGACCCCGGAGGTGTTCGGTCACGTCGCCGTCACGGACCGGCGGCACGCGGCCCGCAACCCCGCCGCGTACTTCCACGGCAAGCCGATCACCCTCGCCGACCACGCGGCCTCCCGCTGGATCGCCGAACCGCTGCGGCTCCTGGACTGCTGCCAGGAGACCGACGGCGGGCAGGCGGTCGTCGTGACCTCCGTGGAGCGCGCCCGTGACCTGCCGAACCCGCCCGCCGTGATCCTCGCGGCGGCACAGGGCGCCGGACGCAAGCAGGAGGCGATGACCAGCTTCCACCGGGACGGTCTCACCGGGCTGCCGGAGATGGGCGTGGTCGCCCGGCAGCTCTGGCGGACGTCCGGGCTCGCCCCCTCCGACATCGACGTGGGCATCCTCTACGACCACTTCACCCCGTTCGTGCTGATGCAGCTGGAGGAGTTCGGCTTCTGCGGGCCCGGCGAGGCGGCCGGGTTCGTCGCGGCGGACGCGCTGCCCCTGAACACCCACGGGGGGCAGCTCGGGGAGGCGTACCTGCACGGCATGAACGGCATCGCGGAGGCGGTGCGGCAACTGCGCGGGACCTCGGTGAACCAGGTGCCGGGGGCGGCCCGGAGCCTCGTGACGGCCGGTACGGGCGTTCCTACGTCCGGGTTGATCCTGGGCACGGACGGCTGAGGCGAAGGCCTCCGGAGTGGCCGGGCGGCGGCGGGGGTCCTTTTACTCGCGCCATGGACAACGAGCCGCCCCGCACCGTGAACGCCGACCCGACCCGGGCCCCGGGCCCCGACGAGCCCCGCCGGACCCGGGGCGCCGGTCCGGCCCGCACCGGGCACGCCGACGTGCCCCGCACCGGGAACCCCGACCCGGCCCGCGTCTCCGCCCCCGCCCCGACCGGAGTCCCGGAGCCCGGCGCGCCACCGCCCGACCGCGCCCGGCCCCCGACATCCCCTGAGCCCCCGGCGCCCACGCGACCGCCGTCCGGCCGTCCGGCGTCCTCCCGCGTGCGGGCCCTCGCCGCCGCGCTCGTGACCGTCCTGGCGGGGGCGGCGCTGCTCTCCGGACCCGCCCCGGCCTCCGCCGTACGGGAAGGGGCGGGGTCCGGTCCGGCCCGGCCCCCGGTCGTCCCCCCGGTGTACGACGCCCGAGCCGCACTCGCGCCCCCGGCGCACGGGACACCCGCCTCCCCCGTCCGGGGCGCGGTCGCCGCCGACCACTTCACCGGGCGTGCCTTCGACACCTGCGAGGCGCCGCCCCTCGCCACGATGAGGGCCTGGCAGGACTCCCCCTACGGGGCCGTCGGCATCTACTTCGGGGGCAGGGGCCGGGGCTGCCCCGGCCAGCGGGAGCTGGACCGGACGTGGGTCACCGAGGTCCACACCATGGGCTGGCGGCTGCTGCCGATCTTCGTGGGCTCCCAGGCGCCGTGCGTGCTCTCCGCCGCCAAGCGGCCCTTCGCCCTCGGCTCCGACCCCTGGGGCCAGGGCACCCGGGAGGCGGGCGACGCGGTGCGGGCCGCGCGGGCCCTGGGCCTGGACGCGGGCAGCCCGCTGTACCTCGACATCGAGTCGTACCGCTCCGGCGACGCCCACTGCGCCGCGACCACCCTCTCCTTCGTACGGGCCTGGAACCGGGAGGTCCGGCGGCTCGGCCATCTGGCCGGGTTCTACAGCAGCGCCGACTCGGGCGTACGCGACATCGAGGCGCAGCGGCGGGCGGGCACGGCCGACCTGCCGGACGTGATCTGGTTCGCGCGCTGGCGGGGCGGGCCCGCGCTGTACACGGAGAACGTCCTGGACCCGCACGCGTGGCCGCACGCGCGGATCCACCAGTACGAGGGCGATGTGGCGGAGACGTACGGCGGGCACCGGCTCGTCATCGACCGGGACGAGGTGGACGCGCCCGTCGCCCGGATCACCCCGGCCGCGCGTCTGACGGTCCGGGAGCACCGGGCCGACCCCGTCCCGGACCGTGTGCACGCGGACCCCGGGACCGGTCCGGAGCGTGAGCACACGGAGTCCGTCCCCGTCCCGGACCGTGGATCAGGTGGAGACCGGTCCCGGCCGTCCCCATGAGGGGGCCGTCCCCGGCCGTGCTCGCAGGGGGACCGTCCCCGGCCGTGCTCGCGGGGGAGCCGGTCCCGGCCGTCCCCGCGGGCGGGCCGATTCCGGCCGGGTCAGGGAGCACCGGGGGTCCGGACCCGGTCCGGACCCCGAAAGGGCCCCGGCCTCCCCCCCCGGGGCCCCGTCCCGCCGGGGTCCGACCCTGACGCGGCCCCTACGGCTCTCCACCCAGAGGAGGTGGAGCCTTCCCCACCCCTACAACCTGAGGCGGACGACGGTTCGGGACCTGGGGCCGATCCGCCGGAGGCTCCTCCCCTCCTAGCGTGGAGCCATGACTCCGCCACCTTCTGGCCCCGTCTGCGCCGGTGCCTCGCAGTACGCGTCGTACCCGACCTTCTCCTCGTACGTCAGGGCGCGCGGGCCCGTGCTGCTGCGCACCGCGCGCTCCCTGACGGCGAACCCGTGCGACGCCGAGGACCTGCTCCAGACGGCGCTCGCCAAGACCTTCGTCGCCTGGGAGCGCATCGAGGACCACCGCGCCCTGGACGGCTATGTGCGCCGGGCGCTCCTGAACACGCGCACCTCGCAGTGGCGCAAGCGCAAGGTCGACGAGTTCGCCTGCGAGGAGCTGCCCGAGCCCACCGGGCTGCCCGAACCGGACCCGGCCGAGCGGCAGGCACTGCACGACGCGATGTGGCGCGCGGTCCTGAAGCTCCCGGAGCGCCAGCGGCAGATGGTCGTCCTCAGGTACTACGAGGACCTGAGCGAGGCGCAGACGGCCGAGGTGCTCGGGGTGTCGGTCGGGACGGTGAAGAGCGCGGTGTCGCGGGCGCTCGGCAAGCTCCGCGAGGACCCCGAGCTGGCTCCCGTACGGTAGCGCTCCCGCTGCTGCCAGTGATCACTGGCAATTTCCGTACTCCCGGGTAGTGACATACCGCGCGGTACGTGCGCAGAATCTGCACACCCCTACTGCCACGTAGCGCCCACCGGGAGGACGCCCCGTGTACAGCACCATGCAGGACGTACCGCTGACCGTGAGCCGCATCCTCAAGCACGGGATGACGATCCACGGGAAGTCCACCATCACCACCTGGACGGGTGAGCCCGAACCGCAGCGCCGCACGTTCGCGGAGGCCGGAGCGCGCGCCCATCAGCTGGCCAACGCCCTGCGGGACGAACTCGGCGTCACCGGCGACCAGCGGGTCGCCACCCTGATGTGGAACAACGCCGAGCACGTCGAGGCGTACTTCGCGATCCCCTCCATGGGCGCGGTCCTGCACACCCTGAACCTGCGTCTGCCCCCCGAACAGCTGGTGTGGATCGTCCACCACGCCGCCGACCGGGTCGTCCTCGTCAACGGCTCCCTGCTGCCCCTCCTGGCCCCGCTGCTGCCGCACCTGCCGACGGTCGAGCACGTCGTCGTCGCGGGTCCCGGCGACCGGTCGGTCCTGGACGGCGCCGCGCCGCGCGTCCACGACTACGAGGAGCTGATCGCGGGCCGCGCCACCACCTACGACTGGCCCGAGCTGGACGAGCGGACCGCCGCCGCCATGTGCTACACCTCCGGCACCACCGGCGACCCCAAGGGCGTGGTCTACTCCCACCGGTCGATCTATCTGCACTCCATGCAGGTCAACATGGCCGAGTCGATGGGCCTGACCGACCGGGACACCACCCTCGTGGTCGTCCCCCAGTTCCATGTGAACGCCTGGGGCCTGCCGCACGCCACCTTCATGACCGGCATCAACATGCTCATGCCGGATCGTTTCCTCCAGCCCGCCCCGCTCGCCGACATGATCGAACGGGAGCGCCCGACCCACGCGGCGGCCGTTCCCACCATCTGGCAGGGTCTGCTCGCCGAGGTCACCGCCCGCCCCCGCGACCTGTCCTCGATGGCCCAGGTCACCATCGGCGGCGCGGCCTGTCCGCCGTCCCTGATGGAGGCGTACGACCGGCTCGGCGTCCGGCTCTGCCACGCCTGGGGCATGACGGAGACCTCCCCGCTGGGCACGATGGCGCACCCGCCCGCCGGGCTCACCCCGGAGGAGGAGTGGCCCTACCGGGTCACCCAGGGCCGCTTCCCCACCGGCGTCGAGGCCCGGCTCGTCGGCCCCGGCGGCGACCACCTGCCCTGGGACGGCGAGTCGGCGGGTGAGCTGGAGGTGCGCGGGGCCTGGATCGCGGGCGCGTACTACAACGGCGTCGACGGCGAACCGCTGCGCCCCGAGGACAAGTTCAGCGCGGACGGCTGGCTCAAGACCGGTGACGTGGGCGTGATCGGTCCGGACGGTTTCCTCACCCTCACCGACCGCGCCAAGGACGTCATCAAGTCCGGCGGCGAATGGATATCCAGCGTCGAACTGGAGAACGCCCTGATGGCCCACCCGGCGGTGGCCGAAGCGGCCGTCGTCGCCGTCCCGGACGAGAAGTGGGGCGAGCGCCCGCTCGCGACCGTCGTCCTCAAGGAGGGCGCGAGCGCCGACTACGAGACGCTGCGGGCCTTCCTCGGTGCCGAGGGCGGCATCGCGAAGTGGCAGCTCCCGGAGCGCTGGGCGATCGTCCCGGCGGTACCGAAGACGAGCGTCGGTAAATTCGACAAGAAGGTCATCCGCAAGCAGTACGCGGACGGGGAACTGGACGTGACGGAGCTGTAGGCCGGGCGGCTGGATCTGGACCTGGACCTGGACCTGACCCGGGCCTACGCCAGGACCGGGGCACCGGGACCGGCCGTGGTCGGACGGACGCGGGGAGGGCTTCGTGGTGACGAAGCCCTCCCCGCGTCCGCGTCCGCACCGACGTCCGCGTCCGCGCAGACAACCCCGTCCGTGTCGGCGCCCGTGCCGATGCCCGCGTCCGCGTCCGCGGGAACGTCAGTTGGTGCCTATCTTCGCCAGCAGATCCACGATCCGGGCCTGTACCTCGGTGCTGTTCGAGCGCTCCGCGAGGAACAGCACCGTCTCGCCCGAGGACAGCCCCGGCAGCTCCTGCGCGGCGAGGTCGGCCGAGGTGTAGACGACCAGCGGGGTGCGGTTGAGCTGCCCGTTCGCCCGCAGCCAGTCGATGATCCCGGCCCGGCGGCGGCGCACCTGCATCAGGTCCATCACCACCAGGTTCGGCCGGGTCCGGGTGGCCAGGGTGACGGCATCGGTGTCCGAGGAGGCCCGCGCCACCTGCATCCCGCGCCGCTCCAGGGTGGCCGCGAGCGCCTCCGCGATGTCCTCGTTCTCCTCGATCAGCAGGACCCTGGACGGGTGCTGCTCGCTGTCGCGGGGCGCGAGCGCCTTGAGGAGCACGGCGGGATCGGCGCCGTACGCCGCCTCCCGGGTCGCCTGCCCGAGCCCGGCGGCGAGCAGCACCGGCACCTCGGCGGCGACGGCCGCCTGACGCAGCGACTGGAGCGCGGTACGGGTGATGGGGCCGGTCAGCGGGTCCACGAAGAGCGCGGCGGGGAAGGCGGCGATCTGCGCGTCGACCTCCTCGCGGGAGTGCACGATCACCGGCCGGTAGCCCCGGTCGCTCAGCGCCTGCTGGGTGGAGACGTCGGGCGCGGGCCAGACGAGCAGCCGCCGGGGGTTGTCCAGCGGCTCCGGCGGAAGTTCGTCGTCGACCGGGCGCGGCGCGGGCCGGTTGGCGACCTCGACGGCGCCACCGGGCCCGTCCAGCGGCTCGGGGCCCTCGGCGGAACCCTCGGCGGGCGCCCCTATGGCGTAGGAACGCCCCTCGGAGACCGGGGCGGCGGGCGCGAGCACCGAGGACTGCGGCCGGGCACCGCCGACGCCCGGGAGGGCCGCCGCAGGGACCGGCGGATCGACCTCCGGCGGAGTGGCGAGCCTGCGCCGCCGCCCCGAACCGTTGGAGGCGGGCGCCGGGGAGCCGGCAGCCGCCGGAACGGCTCCGGACGGCGGGGCGGACGGAGGTGCCACGGGTGCCGGGGGCGCCACGGGCCCGGCCGGGCGGACGGCGGGCCCGCCCTGCCCGAGCGCGCGGACGCTGAACGCACGTCCCTGCGCGGAGTCCTGCGGCATCGGCAGCTCGGGAGGCAGCGGTACGGAACCGGTGCCCGTCGCGGACCCGGCACCGTTCCCCGGCTCCTGGCCCGCATACGGCTCCGCCCGCTGGTACGGCTCCGGCAGCGGCAGCGCCACGGCCCGGTGGTGACCACCGGGCCCGGTCTCCTGCGGCTGGACGTGCGGATGCGGCTGCGGAGGTGTGTGGTCCGCGCCGGGGACCCCTCGTACGGCCTCGTGCCGCTCCTCGGCGGAGACCGGCGACGGACCGGCGAACGCGGCCCCGGGCCCCGGGGCGGGCACGGGACCGACCGGCCCGGGGTCCGGGGACGCGTGGGCGGTCCGCTCGGCTTCGGCGGGACGGCCGATGCCGGAGGGAGCATCGGCGTCGGACGGACGGCCGGTGTCGGCGGGCGGGAGCGCGAACGGCGTCCGGGGCCCCGCGTCGGCCGCCGCCGCCCGCTCCTGCGCGGCGGCGAGGGCACGGCGACGGCGCCCGCTCGGCTGAGGCTCGGACGGCTCGGACGCCACGGCGGGCAGCGCGAGGGCGGAAGCGGGAGCGTGGCCGGGCACGGCCGGGGGCTCCAGGGCGAGGCCGGACGGCCCCGGAGCCATGCCCTGCGGCTCCACCGGGACGCCCTGCGGCGGCACGGCGGCACCGAGCGCGGCCCTGCCCTGCGCGCCCTCGGCGGCGGTCACCACGGCGCCCTCGGCGGGCCGCCCGCGCCGCCGCCCGGTGGGCTCGGCGCCGGGGGGAGCGGTGTTCTGCTGGGCCGGGATCATCTCGGCGGTGTCGCCCGTACGGCCCCGGCGACGGCCACTGGGCCCGGCGGCGCCCTCGGACACGACCGGGCTCTCCAGGAAGGCGTCGGTGGAGCCGCGCCGGGCCCGTCGCCGCCCCCCGCCGGAGGCCTCGGCCCCGGGCGCCTCGGACGGATCGCCGACGAGCGCGACGGCACCGGGCGCCGGGCCCGGCACGGTGGCTGTCCCCGGGCCCGTACCCGTACCCGACAGCGCGTCAGGAGCGCTGGTCCCGGCGGAGATCCCCGGCCCGCCGGGGGCGGAGTCGCGGGCCGTGGGCCGCGGGACCGCCGGGGAGGCCTGCGCGGGCAGGGCGAGGGCCTCGCGCCGCCCCGGCCGCGGGCCGGTCCCGGAAGGTCCTGACGGCCCTGAGGGTCCTGACGGCGGAGTGACCGTGCCCCGGCCCGAGCCGAGCGGCACCTCCAGGACGTACGCGCCGCCGCTCGTCCCCGGCACCTCATGGGTCTGCACGACACCGCCGTGCAGAGCCACGATGCCCCGGACGACCGGCCCGTGGACCGGATCGCCACCCGCGTACGGACCGCGGACCTCGATGCGGACGACGTCACCGCGCTGCGCCGCCGCGACCACGATGGTGGAGTCGGCGGGGGCGGAACCCCCCGTGGCGGCCCGGCTCCGGCCGGTCGCGTCGACCCCGGCGACGTCCGCGACGAGGTGCGCGAGCGCCGTCCCGAGCCGGACGGCGTCCACCTCGGCCTCGATCGGCGGCGCGTGCACGGCGAACTGGGCCCGGCCGGGCCCGATCAGCTCCACGGCCCTGTCGATGCCCGCCGTCACGACCCCGTCGAGGAGCACGACGTGCTTGTCCAGCTTCTCCGCGCCCGCGTCGAGCCGCTGGTAGCCGAGCACGTTGTCGACCAGCGAGGTCATCCGCGCGTACCCGGCGGCCAGATGGTGCAGGACCTGGTTGGCCTCGGGCCAGAGCTGCCCGGCGTCGTCGGCGGCGAGGGTCCCGAGCTGGGTGCGCAGCTCCTCCAGGGGCCCGCGCAGCGAATGCGCGAGGACGGCCGTCAGCTGCTCGTGCCGGGCCGCGAGGGACGCGTACCGCTCCTGCTGCGCCTCCCGCTCGGCGGCGGCGCGCTCGGCCCGGTCGGCGAGTTCGGCGGTGTGCTCCTCGACGAGCTGCTCGTACGGCCTGCGGTCGGTGAAGGTCATGACGGCGCCGACGAGCTGGTCGCCGTCGCGCACCGGGGCGGTCGTCAGGTCGACCGGCACCCGGTCGCCCTTCTTCGCCCACAGGACCTGCCCCCGCACCCGGTGCTTGCGCCCCGACTTGAGGGTGTCCGCGAGCGGCGACTCCTCGTACGGGAAGGGATCGCCGTCCGACCGCTTGGCCAGGATCAGCGGGTGCAGCTCCTGGCCGCCCAGCTCGCCCGCGCGGTAGCCGAGGATCTGCGCGGCGGCGGGGTTGACCAGCACGACCCGGCCGTCGGTGTCGGTGCCGACGACACCCTCGGAGGCGGCCCGCAGGATCATCTCGGTCTGCCGCTGCGAACGGGCCAGTTCGGCCTCGGTGTCGAGGGTGCCGGTGAGATCGCGGACGACCAGCATGAGCAGCTCGTCGCCGGTGTAGCCGCCGTACGAGTCGTAGGCCTCCCGGCCGTCCTCCAGGCTGGCGCTGGTCACTTCGGCGGGGAACTCGCTGCCGTCGGTGCGCCGGGCGACCATCCGGGCGGGCCTGGTACGGCCCTGCTCGTCGGCGGCCTCGGGCAGGCGCATCGAACCGGGGATGAGCCGCGAGTCGAAGGCGGGCAGCAGGTCGAGCAGCCCGCGCCCGACGAGCGCGGTGCCCGGCGTCTCGAACATGCCGAGGGCGATGGTGTTGGCGTTGACGACCGTGCCGTTGCAGTTGACGAGCACCAGGCCGTCGGGGAGGGCGTCGAGTATGGCTGCGAGGCGAGCAGCGCCTCGGGATGGCCTGCTGCTCACGACGACGCTTCCTCCCTGACGCACTGCTACGTGCTTGCCGATCGACCGGCCGGCCCCATCTTGCCCCTCGGGCCGCGGCCTGTCACTGAGGGGAGTCTAAGGGAGCCCGGGAGCGGGCCTTCTGACACGGCCCCCTGATCCCCGCTCGTCCCCCGCTCGTCCCCCGCCCATCCTCCCGCTCATCCCCGCACGAGCGGAAGGACCGGCTCCAGCTTCTCCCAGCGGTCGATCTCGCAGCCGTTGGCGCGGGAGAACCGGGCGTCGACGCTACGGCCCTGCCACGTACCGGTGATGTGCGCGAGGGCGGGACCGCCGTACACCTGGGTGCAGATCTGGTCCGCGGGCACCTCCTTGAACGGGTTCGCGCCCTCTTCGGCGAGGCGTCCGAGGCGCGCACAGGCGTCCTCGCGGGCCGGGTGGTTCCCGTCGGCCCGGTCGTCGCAGGTGAGGTCGAAGGTGCCGTCGGCGCTCGGGTTCCCGCTCTGGGAGACGGTCACGGTCAGCGAGTCCGGCGCGGAGAACAGCGGCAGCGGAGGCAGCGGACCGAGCACGGAGGTCCCGGCGGCGGTGGTGGCGAGAGTGGCGAGGGTGGCGAAGCTGCGCAGCATGGCGGTCTCCAGGGACGAGGGGTGCGGCGTGGACGACGGGCGCGGGGCGCACGCGTGCCCGCCCCGTCTAACGCTCCGGGGGCCGGGGCGTTGCGCAACCGGGGTGCGCCGGGCGGGCGCCGGGCGGGCGCCACGAGGGCGCCACGAGAGGCTCGCGGGGCTTTGCCCTCGACCCCGGAGGACTAGTACGGTGAGAATCGATTGGTGGCGCACGGTTCGCCTGTGTCATCATCTGCACGCACCGCACGCGTCAGCGCGCGATGCATGGAGGCGTCGCCTAGTCCGGTCTATGGCGCCGCACTGCTAATGCGGTTTGGGTCTTAAAGCCCATCGAGGGTTCAAATCCCTCCGCCTCCGCCCCACCCGAAGCCCCGGCCCCACCAGGCCGGGGCTTCGCTCGTTCCCAGCCGTTTCCCGTCCGGTTCCGGCCCCTCGGACCCCCGCGCCACGCCGTCTCACCCCTCGGCGAACCTCGACGTTTTCGCAGCTCACAAGGGGTGCACCCAATGGATTTCACATGACGGCGGCAGTCATGTAATGTTCTTCCTGTCGCCGCGAACGGGCCGAAAGGCCGGAGAGCAAAGACAGAAAACAGAACAAGCACTCGTAGCTTAACGGATAGAGCATCTGACTACGGATCAGAAGGTTGCAGGTTCGAATCCTGCCGAGTGCACACAGGTGAGAGGCCCGGACGAGAGTCCGGGCCTCTTGCGTTATCCGGGGGCTGGGTCGCTGTCCTTCGGTCAGGTGATGGTGGGCCGGTGTCCGGTGGCGGGGGTACGCCACCGCCTCCTCGTGGCCTCCGTGGTCCGTAACCGCCCGGCGGTCTGCCTCGGGGGCCGTGATCGGCCGGTCTCACGGGCCCGTCGATGCCTCCGGGGGTGTGTGGGAGGGGTCCCGGGAGCGGAGGGCCAGGAGGTAGCCCGCCTGGAAGCGGCTCTCGGCGCCCAGTTCCTCCATCAGCTGGGCGATGTGGCGGCGGCAGGTGCGCAGGGACATGCCCAGTCTGCGGGCGATCTGTTCGTCCTTCGCGCCGGTGACCAGACGGGCCGCGATCGTGTCCCGCAGCTGGATCGACGTCGTCGTCGTGTACGAGGTCGAGAACGGCTCCGCCAGGTTCCAGGCGTGGGTGAAGACCGAACAGAGGAACGCGACCGCCGACGGCTCGCGCAGGACGACGGCCGCGTCCGGGTCGTCCCAGACCGGCAGGAACGCCAGCGCCCGGTCGAACACGACCATCTTGCCGAAGAGTTCGCCCAGCGTCCGGACCTCCGCGCCCGCCTCGATCACCGCCGCCACGTACTCCTGAGTCCCGGGGCTGTAGCGGGCCGTGTGCTGGTAGAGCGTGTGCAGCCGCACCCCCCGGCGCAGCATCTCCAGGTCCCGGGGCAGCGCCCGCTCCAGGTGTCCCACCGGGCGTCCGCCGCCGGGCTGGACGGTGAGCACCTCCTTCGTGCAGCGGGCCGCCGCGTCGGCGATCAGGAGCATCACCCGGTCCCGTGACGACACCGTCTCGACCGCCGCCGAGTCCCCGCCGCCCCGCCGGGCGTCCTCGTACAGCGGCGCGAGGGAGTCGAGCCGTGCCCGCGCGCGTTCCAGGGCCTCCAGCCGGCGGCGCAGTCTGCTCTCCTCCGGGCCGACGAGTTCGGCGGCGGCCGCGTACGGGCTGATGGCGTGCCAGGGGCCCTCCGGCTCCTCCTTCGCGTGGGTGAGGAGGCGGTGGCGGGCCAGTACCGCGGCCGCCTCCCCCGTCCGCTCCGGCGACAGACCGAGGGCGCCCGCCAGGGCGGTCAGCGGCGCGGGACCGTGGCGCAGCAGGTGGGAGTAGAGCCCCACCGTCGTGGTGTCGAAGCCGTCCGTGAGGGTGAAGTCCTCGGGCGACGGTTTCGGAGAGGGAGAGGGAGAGGGAGAGGGAGAGGGGGAGGGGGAGGGGGAGGGGGAAGAGGAAGGGGGCTGGGGCGGAGGTGTGGCCGTGCCCGTGCCCGTGGTCGGGGATGGGGCCGTGGTCGGGTCTGGAGCCGGGGCCGGGGCCGTGCTCCTCGACCCGTTCTTCTTCCCGGGGTCCGTCCGCTCCGTGTCCTTTTGCTGTCGGCCCGGCCGTCGTCCGGGTGGATTCGGGGATTCCGGGGCCGGGGGCCCGCTGTCAGGGCCGTCCAGGGCATCGCTTTCCATCGGTTTGGTCATGTTTACCCCCCTCTCTTTGGTGCCAGGCACGTTGATGACGCCTCGACGCTCTGGTCCCGCCATTCTTTCCGGGCGATTCTTGAATCACCGAAGAGGGAAACCCCGGGAAACCGGAACCAGACCAGGGAGAACACGATGAAGCTCATGCGATTCATGTGCGCCGCCGCTCTGACGGTGAGCATGGTCGGCGCCGGTGCCGGCGCCGTGTCCTCCGCTCTGGGTTCCGCCGGGGAATCCGGTCGGATCTCCGCCCAGGCCGTCGAGAAATGCAAGAACAAGCCCGACGACACCGAGTGGAGCAGCCCCGCCACCACCTGCCCGAAAGTCCTCACGTGACCAATGGAACAACCGGGGTCCACCGCTCGCGCCGGATCTCACGCCCCCCGTACACCCCGGGCGGGAGCCGCCTCGTCGCCTCGTGCGGCAGCGGTACGGCAGCCACAGGAAGGTCCCTGCGGCTGGCGGCGCTCCTGGGGATCGGGGCCGGATTCGCCCTGGCCCTCGCGGTCGGGCGGCTGACGGACCGCAGGACTTCCGAGGCCCCCCGGCCCGGCCGTCCCCGTCGCTCGTCCCCCGACGACGTACTCGATCACCTCACCACCTCCTGGTGACGTGGCATCCCGGTTTCCCGGACGGCACCATGGTTCCGCGAATTGCCCGAAGCTCGATATTCGCTTCCCATCATCGGGGTCTGCCGCATCGATCGGCATGACCGAAAGGGCACTCCTCGCTGCCCGAAAGAACATTCTTCCTTCTGGCGAATCCCGTCCGTCTGAAATTCGTCCGGGATCTGTCCGAAGTTCGTCAGAAATTCGTTCGAATCCACTCCACGAGAACACCGAGAGAAAGAGAATCCGAGATGAAGAACCGTAAGCGCGCCGCCCTCACCGTCATCAGCGCCGTCGTCGCCGCCGGTGTCCTGCTGCCCTCGACCGCCTCGTACGCCGCCTCCGTGTCCGCCGCCCCCGCCCCGGCCTCGTACGCCGCTCCCGGTCCGGTCGTGAACACGGCGGGGCTCAAGGGGCAGCTCGCCCCGCCGAAGACGCAGGGCTTCGCGGTCGCCGTCGAGGTCATCGTCGCGGTCATCGGTCTCGCGGAGAAGGTCTACAACATCACCGTGGCCGCCCTGGAGAAGAAGCAGAACCGCGAGGGCTACGTGAAGTCCCTGATGGAGGGCGCCTTCTACGACGCCGGCCAGCGCTACAACGTCATGGTCATCAACAACGCCAACTCCATCTCGACGAACCTCCACGGTGTGCAGTTCGACGCCCGGATCAAGAGCGACTACGGCACCTACCGGGTCATCGTGTTCGAGTCCGGCACCTTCACCAACCACGGCGACGGCGGCTGGATCAACTGGGCCTTCAGGGGCTGGTTCGACCGCAACGGCAACAACGTGACCTTCCACCGGTCCTGGTGACCCGGCATCACCCCGAGCTCTCCTCCCTCCCCTCCCCGTTCCTCCTCCGCACCTCACCCTTTCCTTTCATTCGAACAGGAGTTCGCATCATGCGCCGTATGACCTCTCTCGCCGGTGTCACCCTCGCCTCCCTCGCCATGACCGCCGTCGCCGCGCTGCCGGCCCAGGCCGCCGACAAGGGGCCCGAGAAGGCCCGCACCTCGACCTCCGCCCCCGCCGCGGCGCAGGCGGCCCAGCCCGGCGAGATGAACGCCCTCGGCATCGCCCCGATCGTCACGATGCACGGCGACGCCCCGTACAAGGCGGCCGTCGAGAGCGCGATCAAGAGCATCAACACCGACGACCGCGGCACCTTCGTCCAGCAGGCGGTCGACAAGGTCTTCGACGCGGCGGGCGGGCAGTACAACGTGATGGTCTTCAACCTGAGCCAGGGGTACGAGGACAGCCTCGGCAGCGTCAAGCTCTACGCCAACGTCAAGTTCGGCAGCGTCTACTACGGCGTCTGGATCTTCGGCGCGGGCGGCACCTTCAAGAACACCGGTGACGGCGGCTGGATCAACTGGGGCTTCAAGGGCTGGTTCAACCGCAACGGCGGCACCGTGACCTTCTGATCCGACCCGATCTGAAACCGCGATCAGGTCAGATCTGATCAGGTCCGACCCGACCCGACCCGACCCGACCCGAACTGAACCGACTCGCAAGCGCACGCCAGGGCTCGTCCCGGGACCCCGTCCTCCATCAGGAGGCCGGGGTCGCTCGGCGTTCCGGCACGTTTTCGGGCGAATCGGCCGTTCCGGCACGCGGTCCGGCCGATCTCTTGCCCTCATACCGGTTCGGATCGGATGATCGTTCTTTCTCACCATATGGGGGTAGGGACATGGCACTCTTCGGAAACGCGCACGCGATCGACCCGGCGCAGGCGCAGCAGGACTACGCGCGGCTGCTCGGGCCGGGGGAGCAGGTGCACGCCGCGTACCTGCTGATCCGCGACACCATCTTCTTCACCGACCGGCGGCTCGTGCTGGTCGACAAGCAGGGCATCACCGGCAAGAAGGTCGAGTACCACTCGATCCCGTACCGGAGCATCACGCACTTCGCGGTCGAGACCGCCGGCACCTTCGACCTGGACGCCGAGCTGAAGATCTGGATCTCGGGCAGCCAGCTGCCCGTGCAGAAGACCTTCACCAAGGGCGTCGACATCTACGAGGTGCAGGCGATCCTCACGCAGTTCGTCGCCAGGTAGGGCCCTGACGGTGGGGAGGCCTCCCGGGAATCCTCGGGAGGCCTCCCCTTTTGGGTGAACCTGTCTGATTTGAATGTCAGTTGAATATGCCCTCGGCCTACCTTGCGTGGCGGAGGTGATGAGCGATGGACGCGATCGACATCGACGACTTGGCGCACGTCGCCACCGGCGGACCCCTGCGGCGGCTGACCGCGCCCGACGGTGGCCATTGGTTCCCGGTGGTGGACGTGGCGAAGAGGCTCGGCTACGGGGGGAGCCGGGAGGTGCTGCGGACCGTGGCGCTCCCTCCGGAGTGCCTGGCGTCGGCGCGGGAGCTCACCGACGGCGTGGACTTCCTCGGCCGGCCGGGGATCAGGGCCTCGACGCGGATGGTGAGCCTCCGGGGACTCGTGCAGCTCGTCGGGGTGTGCCGGAGGCCCGAGGCGGCGGCGTTCCGGGCGTGGACGGCGGAGGTGGTGGCCTCGGTGCAGCGGACCGGCTGCTACGGGCTCCGGCCCTCGCCCGTGTACGCCGGGTTCGTCCTGCCGCAGGAACTGCTCGACGTCCTCGTCCGGCTGGAGGGCCGCTTCGACGAGCGGGCCGCGGCCCATGTCGAGCACGCCGAGTACGCGGAGCTGCTGCGCGAGACGCGGCACAGCCTCTCAAGGGTCGCCGACTCCCTTGTGCGGCCTGCCGTGCCCCGCCAGCGCACCGGTGCCGTCGTCATGCTCGACCCGCAGGAACTCGTCGAGTCCTGGGCGATCACCGGCGACATGCGGACGGTCGCCAGCTGCCTGGCGCCCGCGCTCGTCCGGGGCGGGGTCCGCTACCGGCCGCAGGACGTCACGAGCCGCACCGGGCTCTCCTGCGAGCGCGTACGGGACTGTGTACGGCTCCTGATCGAGCGGGGCTGCATGAGGGAGGTCGGCGAACCGGACCCGGACGGAGCCCGGATCTACGTCCTGCCCTGACCGTCCTGCCCTGACTGTCCTGCCTTGACTGTCCTGCCTTGATCGGGCTGTTCCGGGCGGATTGTTCCATCCGGTCTGTTCCGGGCGGTCGGTCGTAGGGGACGACGTCCGGCCCCGGCTCTACGCCCCGCCCTCGCCGGGTGGGGCCACCGCCACCACCTGGTACGTGTCGGCGTACACGATCCGGCCCGGGTCCGCCGACTCCAGACGTACGCAGGGCACCCCGTGGTCCCGCAGGATGCGCAGGTACGGGGCGACCCGGGCCAGGGCCTCGGTCGCCGTCGGGAGGAACCAGGCGGCGGCGCCGGGGTTCACCGCCGGGTCGTAGACCGTCGGGTCCACCGTCGACGGGTTCGGGACGTGCGTGTCGTACCAGTCGTTCGAGGCCCGCCAGACCGCGTACTCCTCGGCCGAGAGCAGGCCCTCGCGGGCCAGCGCGTTGGCCAGGCCGAAGACCCCGGGCCGGTGGCCCCGCGGGCTCCTCGTCGGGGACTGGAAACGGATGTGCCGGAGACTGGACATCCGGGGAGCTTAGGAGGGACGGGCGTCGTGGAGTGGTGGTGCCGGGGGATCGGCTGGGCCGGGGGGACCCCAGGCCTCCGGTGGCGGGGCGGGCGGGTCAGCCCGCTCGTCCGGGGGCGTCGGCTGGCCTTCCGGGCCGTGGGAGTACGGCGCTGTCCGGGCGCGCGGGAGAACCCGTGCCCCATGGGGGCGGCCGTTCCGGGGCGGTCCACCGGTGGCCGGTGCCCCGAGTGCGCCCGGCTCGACAGGGCCCGTTCCGTCGCCGCCGACACTTTTCTCGACGACCCCCGGCCGTACCGCGTGTACCTGGCCTGGTTCGGGCCCGGCATGACCAAGGTGGGGATCACCGCCGAGACGCGGGGCGCGACCCGGCTGCTCGAACAGGGCGCCGTCACGTTCGGCTGGCTGGGGCGGGGGCCGCTGATGGCCGCCCGGCGCACCGAGGAGGTGCTGCGGCAGGCCCTGGGCGTGCCCGACCGGGTCGCGTACGAGCGGAAGCGGGCGGTCAGACACGCGCTTCCGCCCGCTCCCGAGCGGGCGGCGGAGGTCCTGGAGCTGTACCGGCGGGCGCGGGAGGTCGGCGGCTGGACGGAGACCCTGGAGCCCCTGGAGTGGGTGCCGCACGACCACGCGGGGGCCTTCGGGCTCGACGGTCTGCCGCCGCTCGCGGGCACGGTCACCGAGCTGGCCGACGGGGGTGTCGTCACCGGGCGGCTGCTGGCCGCCGCCGGGCCCGATCTGCATCTGCTGGTCCCCGACGGGCGCTGTCTCGCCCTGGACACGCGGCTGATGGGCGGGTGGGCGCTCCGGAGCGCCGGGGACGACGAGGATCTCTCGGTTCCGGTGTCGCCGGTGGCGGTCCCGGCCGCCGACCCGGGTGCCCAGGGAGAGCTGTTCTGACGGGCCCCGCCGGGCTCGCCCGCCCCGCCCGGCTCCGCCCAGCCGCGCCCGGCTCCGCCCAGCCGCGCCCGGCCCCGCCCGGCCCCGCCCGGCCCCGGCGGGCCCGCCGGGCCGCCGTCCTCGGGGTCCGCGCTTCCCGTGTGCCCCGGCGGCCGGTGCCCGGCCGTCGGCTCCGTCGCCGTGTCCTCCTTCGTAAAGTCTTGGATCCCTTTCCCGGGGTGGCGTGGACATCCGCGTCCCGTCCCGGCGAGGGTGATCACATGACTCCCCAGCTGGTGGCGGGCCTCGAACCGCCCTACTACACCGCCGTGTTCACTTCTGTCCGGCCCGACGCCCCGGAGGGGTACGCCGAGACCGCCTCCCGGCTCAAGGAGGTCGTCAGCGCGGTCCCCGGCTTCCTCGGCTACGAGTCCGCCCGCACGCCCGGGGGCATCGGCATCACCGTCGCCTACTTCCGCGATCTGGAGTCGCTGGACGCCTGGCGCCTCGACGCGGAGCACCGGGCGGCCAAGGAGTACGGGCGGGAGCACTGGTACGAGAGCTACAGCGTCCACATCGGCAGGGTCGAGCGGAGCTACGGCCTTGAGCGCGAGTAGCGGCAGCGCCGGGGGCGACGACCACCGGAGCTCCGACAGCCCCCGGACCCGCACCGATGTCCCGGACAGGGACCACACCCCCGCCCAGGACCAGGACCAGGACCACCATCCCGTCCCAGACCCGGCCGCAGGCCCGGACCTGGACCCCGCCTCGGCCCGCCCCCCAGCCCCCGCTCTCACCGACCTCCCCGCCCTCGTCGAACGGCTCGGGATTCCCGGGCTCGTCGATGTGCACACGCACTTCATGCCGCAGAACGTCCTCGACAAGGTCTGGTCCTACTTCGACGGCGTCGGCCCGCTCACCGGTGTCGAGTGGCCCATCACCTACCGAGAGGAGGAGGACCGCAGGCTCGCGCTCCTGCGCGGCTTCGGCACGGTCGCCTTCACCGCGATGCTCTACCCGCACAAGCCCGGCATGGCGGAGTGGCTGAACGCCTGGGGCGCGGACTTCGCCGCCCGCACCCCCGACTGTCTGCACACCGCGACCTTCTTCCCCGAGCCGGGCGTCCACCGGTACGTCCGCCGGGCGCTCGACGCCGGTGCCCGGGTCTTCAAGGCGCACCTCCAGGTCGGCGGCTTCGACCCGACGGACAGCCGACTGGACGCCGTGTGGGGAACCCTCTCCGACAACGGCACCCCGACCGTCGTCCACTGCGGCTCCGGTCCCGCGCCGGGCCCGTTCACCGGCCCCGGTCCCATGGCCCGGCTGCTCGCCCGGCACCCCCGGCTGAGGGTGATCATCGCCCACATGGGGATGCCGGAGTACGCGGACTTCCTCGATCTCGCGCAGCGGTACGAGGGCGTGCTCCTGGACACCACCATGGCCTTCACCGACTTCAGCGAGCGGCTCGCGCCCTTCCCCGAGGGGGAGCTGAAGCGGCTCGTGGACCTCGGCGACCGCATTCTTCTCGGCTCCGACTTCCCGAACATCCCGTATCCGTACGCGCATCAGATCCGGGCCCTGGAGCGCCTCGGGCTCGGCGACGACTGGCTCCGGGGTGTCCTGTACGAGAACGGGGCCGCGCTGTTCCAGCTCACGCCAGGGGCTCACCGCTCTCCCTGACGCCGAGGGCCCGCCGCCCCCGAGTCCGCAGGTCCGCTGTTTCACGTGAAACAAGCATGTGAAACAGGGAGGCCGTCGTTCCACGTGAAACCTCAGGGCTGTTTCTCAGGCAATTCACAGGAAAGGGCAAGGGGCCTCTCAGCGGCGGCCGAGAGCGTGGGCCCATGACCGTCACCACATCCCGCACGAGCACCCGAAGCGGCACCCGTGCCGATCTGCTCCGTGCCGACGGAACCGCCGTCCGTGTGCTCGTCGTCGACGACGAGGCATCGCTGGCCGAGCTGCTCTCGATGGCCCTGCGGTACGAGGGCTGGCAGGTGCGCAGTGCCGGGGACGGTACCGCCGCCCTGCGCACCGCGCGTGAGTTCCGGCCGGATGCCGTGATCCTCGACGTCATGCTGCCCGATGTCGACGGGCTGAGCCTGCTCGGGCGCATCCGGCGGGAGCTGCCCGATGTGCCGGTGCTGTTCCTGACCGCGAAGGACGCCGTGGAGGACCGGATCGCCGGGCTCACGGCGGGCGGCGACGACTATGTCACCAAGCCCTTCAGCCTGGAGGAGGTCGTGGCCCGGCTGCGGGGACTCGTCCGCAGGTCGGGGGCGGTGCTCGCGCGCAGCGAGTCGGTGCTCGTCGTCGGGGACCTCACGCTGGACGAGGACAGTCACGAGGTCACCCGGGGCGGCGTCTCCATCCATCTCACCGCGACCGAGTTCGAGTTGCTGCGCTATCTCATGCGCAATCCGCGCCGGGTGCTGAGCAAGGCGCAGATCCTCGACCGCGTCTGGTCCTACGACTTCGGCGGCCAGGCCAATGTCGTGGAGCTGTACATCTCCTATCTGCGGCGGAAGCTCGACGCGGGCCGGGCGCCGATGATCCACACCCGGCGCGGGGCCGGATATCTCATCAAGCCGGGCGAGTAGCCAGCGGTGTCCGCCAGGTCGGGGCGGCGGCCGTGGTCGCTGCGGACCCGGCTCGTCGTCGCCGCCGTAGCCCTGATCGCGGTCGTCGCGGCCGTCATCGGCACGGTCACGGCGATCGCGTTCCGCTCGTACCTCTACGCCCAGGCCGACGAGCAGATCGACGGTCTGGCCCAGCGGGCGGCGGGACCGCCGGTGGTCATGCCGAAGCCCGGCCCCGCCCCGGAGCGGGAGCCGCTCGCCTTCCTCGGCGGGCCGGGTGTCCCGATCGGGAGCCTCGGCGCCGTGCTGAGCGACGACGGCGTCTCCTCCGCCGGGTATTCGACGGAGGTCGCGGGGAGCGGCGGGACGGAGGGCCCGCGTTTCCCGATCGAGGGGCTCGACGGGGCCCAGCGGGCCGCGCTCGACGCCGTCCCGCGCGACGGCGAGCCGCACACCGTGGATCTGCCCGGCGGACTCGGCTCGTACCGGGTCGTCTTCGCGGAGGGCGGTCGTGGCGCCTTCCTCGCCGGTATTCCGCTCGCCGGGGTCGAGGACGCCCTCTCCACCCTGGTCGTCGTCGAGTTGAGCGTCACCGGCGCGGGGCTCGTCGCGGCCTCGCTCGCCGGGAGCGTGCTCGTCGGGGTGGCCCTGCGCCCGCTGCGGCGGGTGGCCGTCACCGCCCGTCAGGTCGCCCGGCTGCCGCTGCACAGCGGCGAGGTGGCGCTGCACCAGCGCGTCCCGGAGGCGGAGGCCGATCCGAGGACCGAGGTCGGTCAGGTCGGCGCGGCACTCAACCGGATGCTGGACCACGTCCACTCGGCGCTCGACGCACGTCAGCAGAGCGAGACCCGGGTGCGGCAGTTCGTCGCGGACGCCAGCCATGAACTGCGGACCCCGCTCGCCTCGATCCGGGGCTACGCGGAGCTGACCCGGCGCGGCCGGGAGGAGTGCGGGCCCGACACCCGGCACGCGCTCGGCCGGATCGAGTCGGAGGCGACCCGGATGACGGGCCTGGTGGAGGATCTGCTGCTGCTGGCCCGGCTGGACGCCGGACGCCCCCTCTCGTACGAGCCGACCGACCTCGTCCCGCTGGTCGTGGACGCCGTGAGCGACGCCCGCGCCGCCGGTCCCGAGCACCGCTGGAGCCTCGAACTGCCCGAGGACGGCGGGCCTTCCGTCCCCGCCGACGGCGCCCGGCTCCACCAGGTCCTGGTGAACCTCCTCGCCAACGCCCGTACCCACACTCCGGCCGGGACCCGGGTCACCGCACGGGTCCGCCCCGGGCCCGACACCGTCGCCGTCCAGATCGAGGACGACGGCCCCGGCATCCCGCCCGCCCTGCTGCCCACCGTCTTCGAGCGGTTCGCGCGCGGGGACGCCTCCCGCTCCCGCACCGCCGGGTCCACCGGGCTCGGGCTCGCCATCGTCCGCGCGGTGGTCCTCGCGCACGACGGGGAGGTGAGCGTCGAGAGCGCCCCGGGCCGGACCGTGTTCACCGTTCTGCTCCCGGGCGCCCCCCGCTCACAGGCGGGCCACAGGCTGATCACACAGCCGTGACAGCGGGCCCGGCGAGGGTCCCCGTATGCGCACCCCAACGATCGCGGGGCCCCTGTCCGGCACGCTTCCCGCCCGGGAGCACCTGCCGGTGCATCCGGCCGGACGGCCCGTCCTGGACGTGGTGATCCCCGTCTACAACGAGGAGAAGGACCTGGAGCCCTGCGTCCGCAGGCTCCATGAACACCTCTCCCGGACCTTCCCGTACGGCTTCCGCATCACCGTCGCCGACAACGCCTCCACCGACTCCACTCCGGTCCTCGCCGCAGCCCTCGCCGCCGAGGTGCCCGAGGTGCGCTCCGTGCGCCTCGAACAGAAGGGACGCGGGCGGGCGCTGCGGACGGTGTGGTCGGACTCCGACGCGCCGGTCCTGGCGTACATGGACGTCGATCTGTCCACCGACCTCAACGCCCTGCTGCCGCTGGTCGCGCCGCTCATCTCCGGCCACTCCGACCTGGCGATCGGCTCCCGGCTGGCCCGCTCCTCGCGGGTGGTGCGCGGGCCGAAGCGGGAACTGATCTCGCGCGCCTACAACCTGATCCTGCGCGGTTCGCTGGCCGCCCGGTTCTCCGACGCGCAGTGCGGGTTCAAGGCGATACGGCGGGACGTCGCCGAACGGCTGCTCCCGATGGTCGAGGACACCGGCTGGTTCTTCGACACCGAGCTGCTGGTGCTCGCCGAGCGGGCCGGGCTGCGCATCCACGAGGTGCCGGTCGACTGGGTCGACGACCCCGAGTCGACCGTGCGCATCGTGCGGACGGCCACCGACGACCTGAAGGGCGTGTGGCGGGTGGGGCGGGCCCTCGCCACGGGTTCGCTGCCGCTCGACCGGCTGGCCCGGCCCTTCGGGGACGATCCCCGGGACCGTGAGCTGAACGGTGTGCCCGGCGGTCTCGCCCGGCAGCTGGTGGGCTTCTGTGTGGTCGGGGCGCTGTCCACGCTCTTCTATCTGGCCCTGTACTCGGCGTTCCGGCTGGGGCTCGGCCCGCAGTTCGCCAACGCCGCAGCCCTGCTCGTCTCCGCCGTCGCCAACACGGCGGCCAACCGGCGGCTCACCTTCGGGGTGCGGGGCCGGGACCGGGCGGTCCGTCACCAGGCGCAGGGCCTCGTGGTCTTCGCCATCGGTCTCGCCCTGACCAGCGGATCGCTGGCCGCCCTCGACACGGCGACCGGTGATCCCGGGCATTCGACCGAACTCGCCGTGCTGGTCGTCGCCAATCTGGCGGCGACGGTGCTGCGCTTCCTCCTCTTCCGGCTCTGGGTCTTCCCCGAGCGGTCCACCGCAAGGAACGGCCGATGACGACGACACCCTTCCCGGCGCCGGGCGTCGGCACCCCGCCCGTGACCCCGCCGTCCGCCGGGGCTCCCGCCCCCGGACGGGCCGCCCGGCTCTGGCGGGGGCGGGCCGAGGACGCGCCCTGGGCCCGGCCCGCCCTCCTCGGGCTGCTCGCCGTGACCACGGTCCTCTATCTGTGGAACCTGAGCGCCTCCGGTTACGCCAACTCCTTCTACTCGGCGGCGGTGCAGGCGGGCGGCGCGAGCTGGAAGGCCTTCTTCTTCGGCTCGCTCGACGCGGCCAACGCCATCACCGTCGACAAGCCGCCGGCCGCGCTCTGGCCGATGGCCCTCTCGGTCCGCCTCTTCGGTCTGGGGTCCTGGCAGATCCTGGTGCCCGAGGTCCTCATGGGCGTCGCCACCGTGGGCGTGCTCCACGCGGCGGTCCGGCGCCGGTTCGGCGCGGGGGCGGGTCTGCTCGCGGGCACGGTCCTGGCGCTCACCCCGGTGGCCGCGCTGATGTTCCGCTTCAACAACCCGGACGCGCTGCTCGCCCTCCTGACGACGGTGGCGGTGTACGCGGTGCTGCGCGCCCTCGAAGAGGACCGGGGCGCGACGAAGTGGCTCGTGGCGGCGGGGGTCGCGCTGGGGTTCGCGTTCCTCGCGAAGACCCTCCAGGCCTTTCTGGTCCTGCCACCGCTCGCCCTGGTCCATGTGGTGTGCGCGCCGGGCGGGGTCGGGCGCAGGCTGGGGCGGCTGGCGCTCGGCGGGCTCGCGCTGCTGGTGTCGGCGGGCTGGTGGGTGGCGCTGGTCGAGCTGTGGCCCGCGTCCTCCCGTCCGTACGTCGGGGGCTCGCAGAACAACAGCTTCCTGGAGCTGACCTTCGGCTACAACGGTCTCGGGCGCCTCAACGGCGAGGAGACCGGCAGTGTCGGCGGCGGTCCGGGCGGTGGGGGCGGTGGCCGCTGGGGCGGGACCGGGATCGGCCGGATGTTCAACGACTCGGTCGGCGGTCAGATCTCCTGGCTCCTGCCCGCCGCGCTCGTTCTGCTCGTCGCGGGGCTCGTCGTGACCTGGCGGGCGTCCCGGACGGACACGGCCCGGTCCGCGTTCCTGGTGTGGGGCGGCTGTCTGCTGGTCACGCTGGCCGTGTTCAGCTTCATGGCGGGCATCTTCCACGAGTACTACACGGTGGCCCTGGCCCCGTACCTCGCGGCGCTCGTCGGCATGGGCGGGGCGGTGCTCTGGGAGGAGCGCACCGGGCTGTTCGCCCCGGTGACCCTCGCGGTGACGGCGGGGGTGACCGCGTACTGGGGCTGGGTGCTCCTGGGCCGTACGCCGGAGTGGCTGCCGTGGCTGCGCTGGGCGGTCCTGGTGGTGGGTCTGGTGTCGGTGCTCGGGCTGCTGCTCGCCGGGCGGGTGGACCGGCGGATCGGGCTGTGCGCGGCGGGGCTCGCTCTCGCGGCGGGCCTCGCGGGGCCGTTCGCGTACACCCTGGCGACGGTGGGCACCGGGCACCGGGGCTCGATCGTGACGGCGGGTCCGGCGGGGGCCGGGTTCGGCGGGATGCGGGGGCCGGGCGGCCGGGGCACGGCGCTGCCGTACGGGTTCCAGGGCGGCGGCCGGAACCAGGGGGGTGCGCGGTTCCCGGGGATGCCGGGGCAGGGCCAGGACCAGGACCAGGGTGCGCGGGGGCAGGTGCCGGGCGGTGGCGGCGGGCCGCAGGGGATGCCGCCGGGCATGTCCCCGGGCACGGCTCCCGGGACGGCCGGGGGCGAGGGGCCCGGTGGGGGCGGCGGCATGGGCGGTCTCCTCAACGGCGTGAGCGTCGGGGCGGAGGCCGGGGCCGCCCTCCTCGTGGACGCCGACTCCTACACCTGGGTCGCGGCCACGGTCGGCGCGCAGAACGCGGCCGGTTATCAACTCGCCACCGAGAAACCCGTGATGGCGATCGGCGGCTTCAACGGCAGCGATCCCTCCCCGACGCTCGCCCGGTTCAAGGAGTACGTGGCCCAAGGAGAGATCCACTACTTCATCGGCGGAGGCGAGGGCGGCACGAGCGGCCGGAGCGGAGAGGCCGGCCAGGGAAGCCAGGGAAGCCAGGGAAGCCAGGGAAGCCAGGGAAGCCAGGGAAGCCAGGGAAGCCAAGGAGGTCAGGGTGACGGCGGACGGAGCCGGGCCGGTGGTTTCGGCGGAGGTCCCGGCGGCGGCTCGGAGATCTCCTCGTGGGTCGCGGAGAACTTCGAGGAGGTCACGATCGGCGGCGCCACCTTCTACGACCTGACCCGTCCGAAGTAATCCCTGTACGGCGTAAGAGAGACTCTTGTACGGTGTACGAGCCCGGTCCCGTACACCGTACAAGGAGTCTTGCCATGACGGCGACCACCGCCGCGACCCCACAGCCGTCCACCGGCGGCGGCCATCCGCAGCGCTGGCTGATCCTCGGCGTCATCTGCCTCGCCCAGCTCACCGTGCTGCTCGACAACACCGTGCTCAGCGTCGCCATCCCCTCGCTGACCTCGGAACTCCACGCGACCACCACCGACATCCAGTGGATGATCAACGCGTACTCGCTCGTCCAGTCGGGACTGCTGCTGACGGCGGGCAACGCGGCCGACCGCTACGGACGCAAGAAGCTGCTCGCGATCGGACTCGCGCTCTTCGGCCTCGGCTCGCTCGCCGCCGGACTCGCCGACTCCACGGGCCAGCTGATCGCCGCCCGCGCGGGCATGGGCGTCGGCGGCGCGATCCTGATGACCACCACCCTCGGCGAACCTACAGCCTGGTAGCTCAAAAGTCAGCAGGTCAGAGAAACAGGAAGCCCCGCACGGCACATGGCCGAACGGGGCGTTTTGCTGCCTCCGGTCAGTCGGCGTACGCCTCGCCCGACAAGGCGTCGCGCGCCATTTCGGCGATGATCTCCCGGCGGGGGTGCGCCCCGTTGGAGCTGTCCGGGTACCCCTCGGGCAACTCGTCTTCTACCCGCTGCACGATGTCGCTGATGCGGAACGTGATGCCGGTGTCCACGGCGAGGGCAGCGATGGCAGCGATGGCGGTTTCCGTCCGGCGAAAGAGGTCACGGGCGATGTCGGTGTAACTGAGGATGGCCATGCTGGGCACGGTAGCGAGACAGACCCGCACCGGGGCCGAAAACGGGGGAGCCCCCACCCGGAAGGGGGTCCGGGTGGGGGCTCGTTCTGCGGGGTGTCTACGCGGGTGCGTTGCGGTCCGCCTCATCGGCGAGGAACGCGACCTCGTACCGCTTGCGATCCCGCTTGAGTCGGTCCTCGGGCGTCAGTGTCTCGGTGAGGTAGTCGTGCCCTTTGGTGACGATCACCGCCGCCCGTTCCATCCCTTCCGCGATCTGCCGGATGCTCTTCTGGCGGGCGGGACTTCCGCCGGCCTGCATCCGCAGAACCATCCCCCACGCTTCGCACACGATGTCGGCGTACGTCTTGGACACTTCCTCGGCGAACTCCGCGTGCAGGTGGTACCGCTCTCGTGATGCAAGGGCCATGACTGCCCCCTCCTTCTTCTGTGGTGTCGATACTGCCAGCGGAAGGGCTCTACGCGCCCCGCTGGACCTCTCCGGGCATGGGTGCGGGGCTCGCGGTGGTCAGCTCGGCAGGGCACCCCCACAGGGTCACTCCGGGCCCGCTGACGCGCTCGATGTAGCCGAGTTCGACGGGGACGGTTGTCCATGTGCCGCAGACGACGCAGAGCGCTCCCGCGCGGGTCGGAGTCGTGGCGGTCAGTGCGTCGCGGGTCATGCGGTCACGCCCGCAGCGGCGAGGGTGGAGAGGGTTTCGAAGTGGTCTCCCGCGTAGCCGTAGGCGTAGTCCACACCGAGGGTGGCAAGGGCGGCGGCGGTGCGCCGTTCGCGGATGACGCGGGACCGCTTCGCTTCCTGCCGGAAGATCTCCGCCGCTTCCTCTTTGGTGGGGCCGGTCCACGGGCGGGACCAGGGCGACACGGGGGCCGGTGCGGGCGCCGTCTGCTCGGCGAGGTGGGCGGCGGAGTGGCGTCCGGGGCGTCGGGGGGCCGTGGCGAGGACGGCCGTAAGGATGACCGCGAGGACGGTCACGAAACCGAGTCCGAGGAACAAGAGGAACAGGTGGGCGGTAAGATCGCGCATTGTCTGTCAGCTCCTATTAGCTGATAGGCGGAGCCCCGGTTGACCGTTACAGCGGTCCGCCGGGGCGCTTTTCTTTGTGCAGAGTAGTAAGCCTGTATACCCGTGTCCATGCCTGTGGGCGGGTATAGGCCACTGGAGAGACGTGTACGGGGATGGGTAGGGTCCGCAGCGTGGAGTTCGACCCGACCCGCCCGAAGTGGCAGCAGATCGCAGACCTGATCCGGAGCCGTATCCGGAGCGGGCAGTATCCGACCGCGTACCACCTTTCCGAAGTGGCCATGCAAGCTGAGTTCGGCGTAGCCCGGGACACCGTGCGGAAGGCAACCAAGAACCTTCGGGAATCCGGCTGGATCACCACCACGCCCGGCATGGGCTCCTTTGTGGCTGACCGCCGGGACGACGACCAGGCCGACGTCTAGTCGTCTTCCGAGTCAGCCGGCGCGCCTCCGTACCTCTCCGGGTGGGCGAGGATGTCCGCCGCGTACGCCTCGCTCGTCGGGTCGGTCACCTCGAACGAGTGGCCCAGGGGGTGCCCCGCGAAGAAGACGCACGGGGCCCCGGATTCCATTCCGGCTGTGCACCACGACACCAGGTCGTACGTGACGGGGCCTGTGTCCGTCTGCCAGCGCAACCAACACCCCTGTGCGTCGTCGACACGTACCAGTGCGGCATGGTCGTCGTCGTGCCCTACGCCGAGTTCGCACGCTGCGTAATGGTCGGTGAGGGGTGGCACGTTGGTGTCAGAGTCGGGGTCGGGGAATCTGACGGGTCGGCGACGCACGGCAGTGCACTGCAACATCTGTCGGTCCTCGGGTCGGTAGACGAGAGTGCCCCGCCCGTGCGCCGCAGGGGGCAGCGTACGGACGGGGCGGGTGTGACACCCTCACCGCTCCAGTGGGGGAGCGGCACCCCGCCATGGGGCGGACCGGGGCCGAGGGCCTGAGACCGTCGACTCAGATGCGGCACGGCTGCCTCTGCCCGGGGCTTGTCCGGTCGGAGGTGTCACGGTCCGGTACGGCAGAGGCGGGGGAGCGTCCGCCGTACCGGGGTCAGGTTGCCGGAGCTAGACCGGCGGGGTTCCGGGAGGGCTCTTCGGCGCAGGCTTAGGCGCCTCCGGTCCGGGGTCCGGGGGCATTTGCGGGGGTCCGGGTGCCTTGTGCTTGCCCATTGTTCACCTTCCTGGTTGTCAGTCCTCGGATGCCGAACGGGGGGAACAGGTCCGTGCGGATCGGATATCCGGCTTCCGCACATGCCCCGCACAGCAGGTCACGGGGCGCGTCGTCGGTCCGGTGCCTCACCGCTTGCACCGGAGCTTTCCAACACGCCTCGCAGGTGGTGACATCGGTTTCGCTGAGTCCGAAACCGCAGCCGATCAAGATCATTGACTCGCCTCCGTATCAGGTTGCTCGGTCACTAACGACCCGCGCGACCGTCGCGGTACGGAATCAGTGCGCGTCCGGCGGCGGCGGCTTCGTCGGGCGGGGGCCCATGCCCGTACCCTTTGTTCCGTCCGGGTTCGTGTCTCCGGGGCTACTGGCGGCCATGTCGTCACCTCCCCTCGGTGGCTAGGTCACGGGTGCCCGATCCGATCGGTCTACCTGCCAGGGTTGGGGCCGGTCGGGTCGGGGTCTGAGAGGACGCGCTAGGCGACGAGTTGCACCTGTGCGTGGGGGTCGCTGGCGTCGGCCTGGTCGTCGTCCTGGCGCCCGATGCCGTCCGGCTCGTCGGTCGGCTCGCTCGCCGGCTCGGTGTCGGCCGGGTCTTCGGTGATCGGTTCGGCGGTGGGCATGGTCTCTCCGGTCTCTCGTTGGTCCCTGGCCCGGTCGGGCGCGGGGAAGTGCGCTCGGCCCGTCGCTACGCCGGACCGAGCACCGCATCCGTGAGACTGCCGACCGTGATGTGTGTACCGGCGGTCTCGGGAGATTCCCCGGATGCGGAAGTGGTGCCCGCCCCCGCCGCAGAGCGAGTCACGGCCCCGTGCTGTCCTGGAGAGCGGGGCCTGTGCGGCAGGGGCGGGGGTCTAGGTGTGCTGCACGATGCGCGCGGCGGGTGCGTCCGTGGTCGCGTTGACGGCCGCTATCAGGGGGTCAGTGGGCGTCGGCGTACAGCGGGGCCGCGAGAGTGTTGACGCGCAGTTCGCGGAACACGGCGCCCGGAGTTGGCGGAGGGGGACCCGCCACTCATCGAGACGTCGGATGAGCCACCACGGGCTGACGCCGTATTGATCGGCCAACCGGCGCGCGGACACCTTCTTGTCGACGTACCGGCGGATGATCGCGTCCTTCTCGGCGAACACGCGCTCGTGGGCGGGGGTGCGAGTGGGCCTGGTTCGGCGGACCACGCCCCACTCATCGAGGCGACGCCCCAGCCATCCGTTGTCGACGCCGTATTGATCGGCCAACCGGCGCGCGGACACCTTCTTGTCGACGTACCGGCGGATGATGATGTCTTTCTGCGCGAGCGCGTGTTCGTGGGCGGGGCTGAGAGGGGCCATGACTATCTCCGGGGGTCTGTAGCGTCCGCGTACAGCGGGGCCGCGAGAGTGCCGACGCGCTGCACTACCGGGGCCGACGGAGGTTCCCGAACGTCCTCGGTGCGGGCGGTGCTGAACCAGACACTTAGGACGTAGGTGGCGCCCGTATCAGGGAATGCGGCACGGAAGGGATGCCGTGTCCCCAGCACTTCAAGGACGTCCTCCGCAGCACGCTCGGAACTCGCCCAACTCCGCAGTATCGCAGCCGAGTTAGGGCCAGATGGGGTGACCGGTCGGAAGGCGCGCGGCGGCCCCCAACTCACCTGTTTGGGGGCGGGGTCGATGCGGTCCGCGAGTCGGCGCGCTTCGCTCCGGAGCCATCGGAGGGCCAGCCTCGGGTCGGTGTTCTCATGGACGGCGAGGCGGGTAGCGGCGGTGGCGTACGCGGTTTCGGTGGGCCACTCCGCATACACCTCGGCGACGTAGGCGGGAACCGGTCCCCCCGGCAGCGCGGTCACGGTCGGTCCTCGGGAACGGGCGTGATGAGCGTGCGGATCTCCCCCCGCTCCGTGATGTCCGGCTCCCTGAGGGACTGACGGGACGCAGGCCACTCGGCGCCACCACCGGGCGGGCGCAGTATGAACAGTTCGTGATCCGTCCGGACGATCTTTCCGGGGCGGGGATGGCCGTTGCTGGTGTCCACCGCGTACCCGTTGAGAACGGGTACCCACGTGGAACTGATCATGATCAACCTTCCCTCTGGGTCACTCGGTCGGCGATGCGGCACACTCCGTGCTCGCACTAGGCAACCGTCCGACCACGCACAGCGGTACCGTTGGGAAGTGGGCAAGGTTTAAGAGCTTTAAGAGGGCATGGCACGGGAGTTGGGGCCGTTGACACCACAGCCGAACATCACACTGGAACGCTTGTACCGAGAGAGCGGGTGGACCCTGCGGCAGTTCGCCCAGGAGGTCAACCGGCTAGGCACGGAGCGAGGAACACCCTTGCGGTACCGGGAACCCTCGGTGCACCAGTGGCTAAAGGGGCATCTGCCAAAACCCGATGTTCGGCCCCTGATCTTGGAAGCACTCGCCCGGAGACTGCTCCGCCCCGTCACGCACACCGAGGCGGGATTCCCGGAACCTCTAAAAGAGCCCAACAGTCACGCGAATGTCGTTGAAGGGTTGTTAGAACTCGGGAGGCAAGACATGGACCCCTCACGCCGTGGCGTTCTCGGCGCGGGACTATTTTCCGTCGCGCTTACCATTCCCGACTGGCGGGACGTGGTGGGACGAATGGAAGCGGTCCAGAGAAACCCAAAGATCCGTATTGGGCAATCGGAGGTTCAGGCAGTTAGGGCGATGACTGACCGCCTTTCAGACCTGGATGGTGATTTCGGCGGCCGGTATGCGCGCCCCATGGCTGCTGCTTTCCTGGTCAACACTGTCACCCCGTACATGAACGCAGACGCATCCAGCGAGACACGCAAATCTATGTTGTCCGCCGCTGCATTCCTCTGCTACCTGACCGGATGGATGGCGGTTGATGAGGGAGCGCACGGTAGGGCCCAGCAGTATTACGTGAAATCCCTTGAACTCGCTGGTGCAGCAGGGGACCACAACACGTACTGTCATGTCCTGCGCGGCATGTCCGTACAAGCCGCGAGCCTAGGTCACGGAACACCAGCGGCAAGACTAGCGAACGCAGCCGCAGAAGCAGCACCGGAATCAACTCCGCGTATGCGAGCATTCATGGCAGGTCAACAGGCCCACGCATATGCCCTCGCAGGGGAAAAGAATAATGCGCTTGTAAGTCTGCGCGAGGCAGAGCGAGCAGTTAACCAGGCGGAAAGCCAAATGGGGACCTTTGGTGGATTCAGTTCTGCCACTCTCGCCTATGCGACCGCAGAAGTGCGGCACGCATTGGGCGACACCAAGGGGAGCGTTGAGTCTCTGAATGACCATTTCCGACTCCGAGACTCCACGGATAGCAAGCGGTCGGAAATCAAATTCAGTGCGCTACTTGCTGAACGGCAGCTCGCAATCGGTCACTTGGAAGCCGCTTGCGCTACATGGGATTCTGCACTTGACGGGTATCCTGCTATTCATTCGGGGAGAATTGACGAGCAAGTGAGGAGAATCCCGCCCCTTCTCTCGTCGTATCGTGGTAATTCGCTTGCCCGGCAGACTGCCGAGCGGGCATTTTCACTTAGCCGGAAATGACAAACCCCGCCCTTGCACCGAGTTGGGTACAGGGCGGGGCCGTTTCATGCTGCTGCGCGGTGGGGGGTGCTGCGGAAGGGCAGCAGGCGCAGCGTGGCGGGTGCGGGACGGTCGGGTGTTCGGTCGGTGAGGTAGACGCCCCACCCACCCTTCATGCGGTGCACGCTCATGCCGTACCGGTCGGACAACCGGGCGCGGACCAGGATGCGCGCGGGGCGGAAGGCGGACGCGTACGCGCTGTCTCGGTCGTCGTACCCGTCAACGAACGTCGTCGTCATGCCGCGTGCCCCAGCTCGGCGGCGCGTCGGGTCGCTCTGTCGAGCGCTTCCACGCGCCGCATCTCGTCCCAGACGCACCACGGCTCCGCAGCCGGCACCCATCGGCCCGTCTCGGCGCTGCGCACCCATGTCCACTCGCCGACCGTGGTACCCGTGGGGAGGCACCGGGCGATGATCCGCCACGTCGTGTCAGCGAGCGATTCGACCAGAGCGGCGACGCGTGCCCCGTACAGGGCGAGGGCAGCGGCGAGCGCGCTCTCAGTGCCGACCACGGCCGAGTAGGACGGGACGGACCCCTCAGGGGCCCACCGCTGAAACAAACCGCCGGGTTCGCTCTCGAAAATTTGAACACTCAGGGTCACGGCTGAGCTGCGACCCGTGATGATCTTGTTGGTGTCGGTCCTTCCGGATGTCACTTGTACCCCCCACTTTCAGGCGCATCTTTGCGCTTGGCGTCGATATTAGGACACGGCACGGTCACGGGCAAGAACCTTTTTTGCAAAAGGTGCAGGTCAGAGCAAGTACCAAACCCCTGGGTCTGGTTTGAGACACGGCCCGGATAACGCTCAAACCTGGAACTGGCGTTGCAGTCGGGAAGCCACGGAAAGCAGCGTGTCGGCCTGGTCGGCGGGGCGGACGACCGTGGCGACCGTTCGGCCCTCGGCGTCCCGCACGTGCATATCGACCAGACGTCCCCGGCGGGTGACCGTGACTGTCCCCCCGTCACGGGTGGGCAGGATGGCGGTCACGCGGCCCCCGAAGCTTCCCCGGTCTCCGCCAGGTACACCCCTGCAAACCGCGACTTGCCCAACCGGCGGGCGTGGCGCACCTGCTCCAGGGTCAAGCCCATGTCGGAGGCAAGCGCCAAGGGCTCATTGGCATAGCAGCCGACCGGGGCAATCCCGTGATCGGCTTTGAGTACGTGGCGCTGCCGATCACTCAACTTGCCCAGTGCTGCGTGGACTTGCTTACGAATGGTCCGCCGGCTGACCGTCGCCGCGTCGTGCGGGTCGAGCAAGTCGACGGGAACACCGACTTCATCCGCGATCACATCCGCGAGGGTGACGACGTCTTCCCCCTCGCCGGTCACGGGCCTGTCTATACGATCCGTGCCGAGCCACGACAGCAGGGCAGCGCGCGCCCGGTCCGGGACCATCCTGCGGGCCCCCATGGCATCCGTTGCGGCGACGCGAGCAGCCTCGTACGGGTCGCCCCCTGCGAGGATGAGCGCCGTGCGGAAGTCCCGGACGGTTCCGACATCCACCCCAGGGAACCGCTCTTCCCTGCGGTGATCGGTCATCGCCGAATGCAAGGCCCTGGAAATAAAGGCCATGAATTCGCCCGGTTCCGTACCCTCGAATTTAGCGACGGATTCCCAAATTCTGACCCTGCCGACCTGTGCGAGATCGTCAGCGAGGGCGTGATCCGTCCACCCGTCGCTGGTCGCATAATCGGACGCGCGGCGGGTCACTAGATCCTCGGTCTCGGATATAAGAGCGGTGATCGCCGACAGGTCGTTTTCCTTGGCTGCTGCGATCATCTCAGCAGTGAAATGCGTCATGGGAATCGCTCCGTACTCGGGTGGTGCCCCCTGGAATGAGGGGCGGAGGATTCCGGGACGGAGTACGGGCATAGGTGTCCCGTGCTCTCAGTGCAATGCGCTTTGCATCAGGGCATTAAAAAGGCCCCGTCCCGGATTAGCAGGACGGGGCTTGCGCATTGCCGTGCGTCGCTGCTGACCTCGAAATTAGGCCGGGGCCGCGCAGTGGGCAATGACATGCATTCGTGCGTTATCTTCGCCTAATCGGGCATACCTTCCGGATCGGGCACGCAGCCGTTATCTGAGAGATCGTCATTGCGCGATTCGTGACCAAAGAGCGTGCAACCCTCCCCCATGATCGTTAGTCCGCACAGGCGCACCGATCACATCCGTGCAGGTCAGAGCACTGAGCTAGTAGTCCGCGCCGTACAGGGACCCCCATGAGCGCCCGCCGATCTCCGCATCGGCCACGATCGGGACGCCGTACAGGCTCATGGTCATGCACCGCTTTATCTCGCGTGCAACGTCCTCGGCGTCCTCGCGCGGAGCCGACACCAGAAGCTCATCGTGAATAGGCAAAAGGCAATTCGGCAGCAGACCCGCAGCATCGACATTCAGCATTGCTTGCCCGAGCAGATCCCGCGCAGCGCTTTGACAGGCATAATTGACCACGGCATACATTCGGTCTCGGTCCAGCGGGAGTCGACGGCCCGTGGCGGAGATCAGAACGCCACCGTTTCGGCGCGCTTCCCGCTGCCACCGTGCCGACGCCCGTTTGATCTCCGGAAATACGCGGTCGTACTCAGCGACCGCCCGTGCAATCTCGTCCTCGGCCGCACCTGTCTGACGGGAAATTGTGCGGATGCCACCCCCGTACACCTTTCCGAAACCGGCGCCTTTGAATACCTTCCGGTCCTTTGCGGTGGCCTGGTCGCCCTTAATCAGTCGCGCGGTGAACTGGTGGATGTCGAAATCGTCGCCACCGTGGACGAAACCGTCTGTCATGCGCCGCACCTTGGCGAGAGCGGCGAGGACCCGCATTTCCACAGCCTGGAAATCGGTACTGATCATGACGTGCCCGAGTTCGGCGACAATCGCCCGGCGGATCACATACTCACTGCTCGGCAGATTGTGCAGCCCGTCCGACACCGACATGCGGCCCGTGCGTGCGGCGAGGGGCGACACCGCCGGGTGGATGCGCCCCGACGCGTCCGCCCTGTTCATGAACCGCGCGGCGTACGTCGTGCCCCACTTCGCTGCGCGCTTCGCTCTCAGCACCGCGTCGGCGAGCGCGTTCGGGTCTCGTGCCCCGATGCGCTGCCAGTCCCGGTCAAGGTCCGCGAGGGGCAACAGGACAGCCTTGTCTACCTTCACTGCGCCGGAGTCGGTTCGCTCCGTCAGTTGCTCGCCCATGCCTGCGAGTGCTTCCGCCACCTGCGCAGAGCTGCCGACCGACGCGACCCCGTACCGGGCAGCCACCGCCCCGTACCGCTCGGCGTCCTCGGCGAGCCGGCGGGAGAGCGGCCCCGCGTACTCCTGGTCCACCAGGAGCCCCGTGCGCTGCATCGTGGCGCAGATACGGGCAAGCTCATGCTCGTACGGCACCAGGTCGGGGCGGACGCCGACGCGCGCCAGCTCGGCGCGGAGCACGGGTGCGAGACGGGCCGTCAGAATGACGTCGAGACCCGCGTACAGCAGGTAGGTGGGGTGAGTGAGAGGGATTCCCGCCCACCCGGTCTCTTTGGTGAAACCGAGGGAATTGAAAACCTTCGTCAATCCGCCCTGGGTGTCCGGTGCCGCAGGGTCAACCCACTTCGCCGATAGGGGTTTCAGCGCCGTCCCTGCCCCGCCCTCGGAAGGCTGTCGGGGGTCGATGAGTGCCGCAAGGATGCGGGTATCGGTCGTCCACGGTGCGAGGTCTTCCAAAGGGATTCCGGCGCACTGCCCGAGGACAAGCCAGTCATACGCGGCATTGTGGATCAGGATTTCGCGGATCTTCGGCAGCGCTTCCCGCGCGTAAAATTCGTGGTACCCGCCCCGCTCGTACAGGATTACCCACGCGTCGTGCGCGTCGCCGAACTGCACCGTACGGAGCCGGAAGGTCGGGGCAAATATCTGGAGACCCGTGGTCTCAGTGTCAACGGCAATGGGCCCCCGTGCCCTCGCCCGGTAAAAGCCACTCCCAGAACTTTTGCAGATCCTCGGGCGTCTCAGGCACGTGCACCGTGACAGTGTCACCGGCTATTCGGTGTCGCAGCTCAATCATTCGTCCCCCAGAAAGCAAAAAAAGGGGGCGCCCACCTTGGCTAGGTGAACGCCCCCTATCGGTTGGCTATGCAGTTATCCGAATATCCCCGGTCCGGTCTGCCCGGGGGTCTCCTCGGCAGCACGCAGGCAGCCGAGCGCAATCCCCTTGTTGGTGCGCTTCCGTACCGCCCCGCGCTCCTCCATTGCCTCGTAAAAGGCTCGGCGGGTCCACTGCTCCTTAGCGGGAAGGTTCTCCGCCTCGCACCAGTCACGATAGAGATTGAAAGCGTCCGTGCCATTCATTACAACGGACTCGTCGGCCCACTCCAGGACGCCCGGAAGGAAACCCGCGAGCGGGTCTGACGTCTCGCGGTACTCCCGTGACGCACCCGTGATGACCTGCGGGTCTCTCAATCCCTCGCGGTACCAGTCGACGGCCCCGCGCACCGCCCATGCCGCGATGCCCTCCGCCTCGCCGAGTAGCTTCGTGTCCAACTCGGGGTCACGCTCGGCGGGCGCAAACCACCGCTTGAACGGGACCAGCTTCACCCGTCGCCAAAGCCCTTCATCCTGCGACCGAAATTTCGGCTTGTGGTTCGTGGCGAGCAGCAGCAGAAAGGAAGGCTTGAACTCGAAAAACTCTTGCCGGAGGAACCGCGCCGAAATCATGTCCTTACCGGTAACGCGCTTAAGGATCGATTCCGACATGGGCTTTCCCGCCTCGCCCTCGGAGGCCATGACGAGCCGGGCGCCACGTAGCGCTGCAACATCATTCGGGATTCCGCCGCTCTTGCGTTCCTCGAATGTGGAAAACGGAGTGGTGCGTACGATGGCACGGAATACTGATGTGATGGTGTCGACTAGTACAGACTTTCCGTTGGCGCCCTTTCCCCAAAAGACACTGAATGTCTGTTCAGCAGTGTGTCCCGTGATTCCGTACCCGATCATGCGCTGGATGTACGCGGGCATGTCCGGCATCCCGGGGAAAATTTCCTGTAGGAATGCCTCCCAGCGCGGGCAGGGTGCGTCGGGCCGGTAGTCGATATCGAGTGCGTACGTGAGTAGGTCGGCCTGGTCGTGCGGCCGAAGCAGGCCCGTACGGAGATCAACCGTGCCATTCCGGAAGTTCAGCAGGTCGGGACGGTCGTCAAAATCGGTGGCACCGATGCTGACATTAGGGACGGAACAAAGCTCGGTCAGCAGTGCGTCAATGCGGGACGTCATCGTGAATCCGCGTGCTAGCTGATTCTGTCCGGCGAGGACGAGAGCGGCGCCCATGCGGTGGATTTCCTGCCGGACCCGCATATCCGAGCGCACCCACACCCGCCCGTCCCACGTGTAGAACCCGAGCCCGGACGCGTACCGGATGCGGCCCCCGGACCACGCCACCAGGGCGTGAGAGTTCATGGCGTCGCTCTCACCGTAGGTACCGACCAGCTTGGCCAGGATTTCGGCCGCTTCCGCGCCCTGGTCCCGGGACACGGTGTCCGCGCCCGTGCGCGTTGCCAGCTCGACGGTACGGGCCTCCGCCTCCCGCTCGGCGGTGTCCCTCGCCGGACGGGCCTCCCGAACCGCACGGTGCAGCTCGGCGGGGAACGCGTTCGGGTCCCGTGCACGCCAGTCGGTCAGGTCGTCGCCCTGGTGCGGGATGTCGAGCACGTACGCGGTGACCCCGTGCGCGGTCAGCCCCTCGGCGAGGCGAGCTGAGAACCCGGTGCCGCTGCGGTCGTTGTCGCCGCACAGCACAACGTGGCGCCCGCGTAGCTCGCCCGCCAACTCAGCCACTAGATCAGGTGAGTTGGCAAGGGAGGCCCCACGAATGACCACCGCGTCATAGCCGCACGCCACGGCTGTCAGCCCGTCCCCGGGCCCCTCGGTGACCAGGACGGTCCCGTATCCGCCCCCGCCCCGCAGTACGCCCCACAGGGCCCAGTGGTGTCCGCGTGGATTGGCGAGGGACACCCAGCGTGCGGAGCACTCCCCGCCAATGTCGCGCCCCTGGAGACCCCGTGCCACCCCATCCCACCCGCAGAGCGGCACCGTGATCCGGGGATGCGCGCGGTACTGCCGAGACAAGTAGGCGTACCCCTCGGCCTGGTCGCCGAAGTCCACCCCGACGCGGAGGTCTACGGCGGTCTCGACATCGAGGCCGAACCGGTCGGCGAGATACGTCCGAGCCCGCCCGGACCACTCCGCCGACCAGTCGCCGAGGGCAGCCGACGTGCGGTCGACGTACGCGGCGAGGCCAGCGATGAGGCGAGGGGGTACCGGGTCGGGGCGTCCGGCGGGCACGACCGAGCCGGGGCCCGTCGCATCGAAGAGCGCCGACCAGTCGAGCCCTACGGCCCTGATCACATCGGCCGTGCCACAGCCGGCACGACACGTCAGCCGAACCTTGTCGTCCTCGCCCCGCCAGATACGGAGGGACGGGCGCGAATCCTGGTGGGCGGGGCACAGGGCCGAGTACCCGCCGTCCGCCTCACCGGACACCCCCGAGAACCGCCCGAGCAGATCAGCGAACCGCACGGGACACCCCCGAGGGGACGTTGCGGCGGTAGTCGCCGACCAGGTGCGCGAGGTCCCCCACGGTGGTGGTGAAGTACCACCGGGACGTGTCGAGCCCGCGCAGCGAGACCGACCACCCATAGAGCGCCGCGAATTCCTGCGTCGGCATCCCAAGGGCGAGCCGTATTCGGGTCCACGTCCGAACCGACACATGCACGCGGCCCATGGCGACGGAGTGACCGCGCACCTTCCGGACGACGATTCCGTACGGGAATCCCGCGTGCCCTGCCTCGACCTCCGCCTGTCGAATCCACGTCGGCACGGCGGGGGTTGCGGTGTTCTTCGCTTCCAGCACGAACGGGGCCGCGTGGATATCGCCCACGTCCCGCGCGCCCTCTTGTGCGGCTCGGCGGACGTTCGCGCCGTCCATCGGGTCAAGGAACTTCCCGCGCTCGTCTACCAGGCCGAGGAACGCGTTTAGGTGGTCGCGCACCGCGCTCTCCCACGCGGTCCCCTTGCTTTTGTTCGGATTAGCCATCGGTTTCCCCCTGTACTATGCGTGCGCCCCGCCCCATGGCATGGGCAGCCGCAGCGAGATACCGAATCCAGTCGGGGCGTCGCTGGTAGTCCGGGCGCAGCCGTACGGTGTCGCCCTCGCCGAGCCGGCGGATATCACCGATCGGTGGTGCCGTGTCCGCAGAAATGGTCAGTTCCATTGATCCCCCGTATACAGTCCTGCGTGTCCCGCTCGCCCGTCACGTCCGGCATGATGAGTCGGACGTGTTCGGAGGAAATCCATTCCGAGCGCATCGACCGGCGCTTAGTGAATCCGCTCTCGATTCCCGTCGGACGGACAAGAAGCATCGGCCGGAGCCGACCGCCTTCCATTCGCGTCGTCACGCGTCGGATGATCGCATCGGCGAGACGCACCCGATTCCCCTGCCTCGCCGCATAGGCGACGAGATCCCCCGGATACAGTTCGTCGCTCGCGTAGTCCGTGATTACTCCGCGCTTCCCCATGAGTCCCCCTGATATCGCTATGAATAAGTAGATGCCTGAATGCCGCGTAAGCCTGCGGCGGGCACACGCCATTGCCAATGGCCTTAAGCTGCTCGCGCCGTGTGAGCCCCGGAACTTCGGTCACCCACCCTGGAATGCCCATAAGCCACTCGGCGAAAGCAGCAGTGACCCGGACTCCGCCGCGCGGACCCAATTCGGTCGGGGCGGGTGCAGGATGTTCGGTCAGCTCTTCCCATCGGCGGATTGCGGGCAGGAAATCGCCCCACCATGCGGAAGGCGAGCGGCAAAAGTCCGCAGATTCATCCCACCCGTCCGCTTCGGGGAATTCCCCGGGCCGCCCGTCGCGTCGGAGGCTGTCGGAGTAGGGCAGGAGAAAGCACGCCTCATCGGCGAGTGTGGCAGCGTGCGGGCGTCGCCGCTTGGGGGGGGGCCCCCCCGGACCACCGGGTTCGGGGCGGCCCCCCCCCGTGGGCGGGGACGCG